>CALJJQ010000010.1 GCA_937973965.1 uncultured Calothrix sp.
CGATAGATACTGAAAAGATCAAAAGCCAACACTGATGTTTTTCTATCCACCAGTGGTTAAAACTCCCATTCTCCCGTTGAGCGATCGCGAAAATTAATTTTCATCTTTTCAGCAGCCGTGAAGACGAAAGGTCTGCTCTACCTAGGTTACATCAACCTTGTCACCCCCTCAGCTAAAAGACTTTTTCCGTAGTCCCTATTTGGATAGGTAGACTGAACTCATCCCTCAGCAAAAAATAGGAAACTGTCAACCAGGTAAGGTTTAAATTTGTTTTTGATTTCCGTTGACTAGGTACAAAGTACAAACTGTTCAGTTTTCTGGAACTGTGAGAATTTGAGGCGTTAATCTCCAGGTGTTTGAATATTTCAAATATTTTGAAGATGAATTTGAAGAGTTAACGAATTATGCTGTTAGATACACTGGAAACGCAACTGTAGTTGATAAAATAAGGGCGAACGATGGGACTCGAACCCACGAATGGTGGAACCACAATCCACTGCCTTAACCACTTGGCTACGCTCGCCGTTCATTTGCAATAGTCATTATATCATGTGGTGTTCAACTTAGCCAAGTTTTTTTGCTCAGAAAATTAAAGGTGTTGTTCGTCGCTTCAATAAGTTAAATTTATGAGATAAGGATGTTGATCACAAAATGAAACTGTTAAGTGTTCTTGCAGTTTTTGGGACTGCGGGTTTATTGGGGTTAGGTGTGGTGATGGCGAAGAGCAATCCGGGACAGGTGGAGTACGAGGAGTATGCTGCGCAACGTTTTGGGTTGTACTTGAAGGAGAATGCCTGTGGAGAAGGGAAAAATCCGTTAGAAAAGTTTTTGCAAGAAAATTGCGATCGCTTGATTCAGGAAGCACAACCAACGATTCGTGGTTTGCTGAGTGCGACGACACAAAGGCGTGATTTTGTGTTTTTCAGTTTATACACAACGGATTTAAAGGTGAGTCGATGGCTTCCTGGTTATCAGTTTGAAACTTTAGGAGCATTTAATAATTTCTATACTTTTAGTGCTAGGGAAAATTAGTTAGGGTGTTTGTGGTTTGGGGGAAGTGGTTGTGTCCGCATATTTGCTGGTTACCCATGGAAGTCGAGATTCGCGACCGGGTTTGGTGATGCAGGAATTGGTGACTGAATTACAAAGTCGCGGTGTCCCTTGTGTAGATGTAGCGAGTTTAGAATTAGCATCACATCCATTATCTGAGCAAATTCAAGATTTTGCTGAGTATGCTTGGAGTTTGGGTTATAAGCGGGTGGTGATTGCACCGTTGTTTTTGCTTGCGGGGGTACATTTGATGGAAGATATTCCGATGCAGGTGGAAATAGCTCAAGCTGGGTTAGCTGGAAAAGTTGAGATAGAAGTAAAAACCTATTTGGGTGCATATTCTGGTGTGGAAGGTTTTTTGAGGAGAATCTGTCAACGTTTTGTGGATGATAATTTGTACCCCAAGAATATTTCCCAGCAACTAGTGATTTTACTTGCTCACGGTAGTCGAAGAGTAGATGGAAATACTGCTGTTGAAGCTTTAGCAACAAATTTAAATGGATTGACCGCATATTGGTCTTTGACACCGAATTTAGAATCTAGATTGGCGAAATTAAATCAAGAAGATACTTCAGTTGCAAAAGTAGTTGTTGTACCATACTTTTTATTTGCAGGTAAGATTACGGATGCGATCGCAGCATCGATCGACGCGCTAAAATTACAGTTTCCAACAATAAAAATATACCAGGCGCAACCGTTGGGTGTAAATGAAGGCTTCGCCGATTTGATTTGGGATTGGTTAGTCGATGAACGAAAATAGTCCAGTAGAGGGAGAATTTTTGGGTAAGGTGTATTTAGTGGGTGCAGGACCTGGAGACCCTGGTTTATTCACCCTCAAGGGGAAAGCCATACTCGAATGTGCAGATGTAGTGATTTATGATGCCTTAGTTAGTCCAGAAATTTTAGCGATGATTAATTCGCAAGCAGAGAAAATTAATGCCGGAAAGCGGATGGGTCGGCATTCGCTATTACAGGAGGAAACGACTCAATTACTAATTGAAAAGGCCCGCACTCAAGCTGTTGTGGTTAGGCTCAAGGGTGGCGATCCGTTTATTTTTGGTCGTGGGGGTGAGGAAATGGAAGCACTTGTAAATGCAGGGATTCCGGTGGAAGTTGTACCGGGTATTACCTCTGGGATTGCCGCTCCCGCCTACGCAGGTATTCCCCTCACCCATCGATTATACAGCTCGTCTGTCACCTTTGTGACGGGACATGAATCGGTGAGGAAATATCGTCCACAAATTCAATGGCAAGCGATCGCCCAGGGTTCAGAAACAATTGTAATCTATATGGGAATTCATAATCTGCCAACGATTATAGAAAATCTGTTGAATGCAGGATTAAGTCAAGATACACCGATTGCATTGGTACGTTGGGGAACCCGTTCCGAACAGGAGGAATTAATCGGTAAGGTAGGAACAATTGTTTCCCTGGTGGAATCATCAGGGTTTACTGCTCCGGCAATTGTTGTAATTGGTCAAGTTGTTAATTTACACTTTAGTCTAGGGAAAGAAGCAGCAACAGGTAAAAACTGTTAATAAATATAGCCCTCTAAAGCATTACTGGGTAAGACTTTCATCGCTTAAAGTTCATCGGACTCACGTTCAAACAACCTTTCCCACAACCTTTAATGATTAACCGTAACTTCCGGTGTCACCACAAAGGTCAACACGGTTTCATCAACTCCTTTGAGTTCTAAGGAACTACCCTTGATAATTTCCTCGTCTTGCAAGTAATCAGCGACGGCTGCGGACACTAAAATTGTTCCCGGTTTAGCTGCTTGTTGAAGACGGGAAGCAATATTCACACTTGGACCAACTGCTGTGTAGTCTGCCCGTTCTGAACAGCCAAACATACCGACCACTGCTGTACCTTGGTGGATACCGCAACGAAATTGTAAGCCATGACGCCCATCAGTTTCAAAAATACCCTGCTCTCGCCATTTTTTGTTTAATCCTTCTAAACCGTGTAACATGGCCCTGGCGGTATTAATAGCCCGTCGTACCTGTTCGTTGGGAGTAAGTTCTTCTGGTGCTCCATACAGGGCTAAAATTGCATCCCCCATAAACTTATCCACCGTACCTCCGTTATCAAATACGGCTTTGGTCATCACTTCTAAATATTCATTCAGAATTTCTGCCACTTTACGAGAGCGGAGGGTATTAGAAAGTTGGGTAAAACCGACAATATCGCTAAATAAAACCGTAATTAAACGAGGTTCGGGACGCAAATCTAATACTAATTCACCGCGAGCTGCTTTTTGAACTAAAGCACTAGGTAAAAACCGTTTTAAAACGGATTCGGTTAAATAATTATTTAATTCCAAAACCTGACGTTCTGTTGCTTTTAAGGCTAACAAATTACGGGTTTCAGCTAAAAGTTCGCGGTCATTAAAGGGTTTAGCGAGGTAAGCATCCGCACCCCGTTCTGTTCCCTCAATTCGGGTTTCCTCGTCCACCTTGGCTGTCAGCAAAATAATTGGTGTTCCCTTGAGGATTTGATCACTGCGAATCATCCGAATCATTTCTAAACCCGTCACCAAAGGCATCATTAAATCGGTGACAATCAAATGGGGTTTGATTTCCTGTGCTTTATGGAAACCTTCGGCTCCGTTGCGAGCGGTTTGCACTTGGTAGCCACTGTTTTTGAGGATACTAGAAACGTAAGTCCGTAAATCAGCATTATCATCAACAACTAGGATAACTTGTTCCTTTGCGATCGCTGATATTCCATGACCATTACTTTCCGGATTTGTAACTGGTAATTCTTCTAGCTCACGCTCAAAACTATCGGTGGTCTCAAGTAACTCTAAATCTGCTAACTCCACATGAGCACGGCTCAAATTCACTTCGCTGGGGGTATCTAGCACCTGTTCGGGGGGAAGATGCTCATGACCGGGTTGTAAGTAAACACTGAAAGTTGTCCCGGAACCATAGATAGAATCAACAGTGACTTTACCACCATGTACTTCTGTTAATTCTTTCACTAAAGCCAATCCTAATCCCGTACCCTCATAGGAACGACTTTCTGACCCTTCCGCTTGTCGAAAACGCTCAAATAGGTGGGGTATTTGTTCTGGAAGTATACCAATTCCCGTATCTTTGACTTGCAAGCAGCAACTACCATTTTCATTCCTTACTGTCACCGTAATTTTACCCCCATCGGGAGTAAATTTCATGGCGTTGGAAAGCAGATTGTAAACCACCTTGTCGAACTTTTCCATATCCAAATACACCCTAGGACAGGGACTAAATTCGCTAATCACCTGTAATCCTTTTTTCTCACAGTAGGGACGGAAAGATTCGACAATTTGACCCACGAATTCCACTAAATCGCAAGGACGGAAACTCGGTTGCATCCTCCCTGCATCAATTCGTTGTAAATCTAGTAACTGATTAACCAAACGTAATAAACGACGGGAATTACGTAGGGCGATCGCACTTTGCTCGTAGGATAATCCCTGTTGATTGGCAACAGCCGATTCCAATGGTCCTTGAATCAGGGTAATCGGAGTGCGAAATTCGTGGGAAATATTTTGGAAAAATTCTGTTTTTTGCCGGTCTAGTTCCAGTAACCGTTCTGCCTGTTCGCGGGTTTTTTGATACAAACGGGACTGTTGCACGGCGATCGCGGCTTGGGCTGCGACTGTTTTTGCAAGTTCAATTTCAGCCACTTGCCATTGGCGAGGTCGTGATTCCTCCCGCAAAGTTATACTACCAATGCTTTTACCATCAGCCAATAGGGGTACAACCATCAATGAACGCGATCGCCCCCTCAAGGGTAACTCGAAACCACTAAACTCTGGCGGACAATTTTGCATATCCGCAATAATAACTGGCTCCTGAGTGCGTAACATCTCTTGTAGAATCAGATTACCCCGAATCGGTGCTTGGGATTGGGGCAAAAATTGGTGATCAATCACCTTCGCCCCATCGGTGGCATCGTATAATCCCACACATTGGACGTATTCATCTTCTTCCGTCCACAGGGACAACACACATCCATCCACCTGTAAAGCATGACCAAGTTGCTGGGTAATTGCCGCAAAAATATCCTGGGGATTTAAACTGGAACGAATCGTACTGGTAATGGTGTTCACCAAAGCTTCCCGTTGAGCAAGCGATCGCACTTGCTCATAGGCATAGGCTTGAGATAATGCTAGGGCAGCTTGGTCTGCTACCATCATCACCAATTGTACCTCGTCCTCGCTCCATGTTCGAGGTTGACGACATTGGTGTAAGGCTAACACCGCCATCAATTCCTGACGCAAAATCAAAGGGACAATTAAACTTGAGCAAATACCAGCCTTTGCGAAAGCCTGGGAGCGAATTTGTAATTGGGGGGTTTCCCCTTGTATGCGCTCATCGCTAACGATATCGTTAATCACTTGGACTTCGTGGGTTTCCCAGATTGTCTGAGCTAACTGGGACACCTCTACCCAGTTATTCCCATCCCCCCCCAAGGTCTCCATTCCCTGCTGGTAAATAAATCCTTTATCACTTAGTTGTCCATCTTGACAAGGACGCAATAAACAGATATCCACCTCCAACATCTGACCTACCGTATCGACAATTGTTTGCAAAATTTGCCGATAATCCAGCGCACTGCGAATCGTATTCGTGACTGTATTTAACAGGGACTCCTGTCGCAAAGTACGGGTTAACTCACGGGTACGAGCTTTGAGAACATTATGGGTATCCAGAGCTTGACGAACCACCACTTTCAACTCTTCCGCTTCCCACGGCTTAGTCACATATTTAAATACCTTACCGGAGTTAATCGCTTCCACCAAGTCCTCAACATCCGTATAACCAGTTAATATAATCCGAATGATATCAGGGTATTGGGTTGCCGTTAAACTTAAAAATTCAGTCCCGCTCATCATTGGCATTCTCTGGTCAGAGATGATTACAGCCACCTCTCCCTCTTCAGACAATAAATCAAGCGCAGCTGGGCCTGAAGTCGCTCTTAGCACCTTATACTCACGGTAAAAGGTGCGGTAAAGCAAGTCAAGATTGTCGGGTTCATCATCGACAACTAAGATTTTTGGCTTACTATTTCCTGAAGATTTCATGCACCGTTTTCCTGCTGCACTCGCAGTTGTGTAAAGAACAAATGTAATGATTCAAAATAGTTTGGAGTCCGATCTGCTTCGACCTGATTGACGACAGACCAAAAAAATAAAAGCAATTTTAGAGTTAGTAATTTTAAAATATCGAAATAATTCACAGTGATTAACCCATTGCCATTGTTGACAGTTGACCGCCAACAGAACTAAAACCCAATCACTTAGTTTATCTCCCTGCATTTTGCGTAGACCAGCTACGCATGACGTTTTCTGTGACAACGCAAAGTGCAGCGTACACTCCTTACAGAGCAGTGAGCGATAAGCGTTGAGTAACGGGTTGATTTTCCCAGCACACCCCACTGACTGCAAGTTTTTGGAACTTGTGAGGAACGCAGGTCTTGTGGTGTTCCCCATAGCCACGTATCTATGATTCCCAATCTCGGAGTGACATTAACAACCCCAAGTAAATTTTACTGATTCAAATCATTGTCTAAGTTACGAATATTACATTTTACGTCGCCTCTCCTTACGTGCAATCAGTATAATTAGAGACAAAAAAGTTTGTGTCAGTTAAGTTATCTATCATACATATATTCTATGCGTATTTTATGCCAATATATTTGCCCAGAAATACGGTGATAAACTACCAATATTCCCCATATATTCAAGATTATCGCCAAATTATATGCTATCTCCGGCAAAAAAATCTCATAATTTATACTTAAAAAGGGGGTGGAGATATAGGGAGTGGGAGAAAAGTAGTTATTTAAGAGTACTTGTATTGGGAACCCAACTTGAACCTTGCTAAGTATAAGTAGGTAGGTGCAATTAAACATAAAAGCACAACGTAACCGATCATTTGTCTCAAAGCCTTACTCCCGTATAGATGCGATATATCGCGTCTCTCACTTCTCCCTAATCCCTGCTCCCTGATCTCAACGACAATTTTTACCACCCACCTACTTACAGAAAAAGACACCTTTGTATAGTAAGCCTCTAAGCAAATTATTTTTTCCAAAATCAAGTAGGACTTTACACAGTTCAAAAGAGAGCTTTCCCTTGAGATGGTTAAGGCTTAAAGGTAAACTGTCATCAGTCAACTGTCAACAAAGGAAAAGGGAAATATATCAGCGTGCGAAGTATATTCAGATCCTAATCTCCCCCTTCTTCTGTTGCTACCTTCCCACCTATGTACGAATTTACCCACATACCCTATCAAAGAAAATTCATCCAACCTTTGCACACTAGTCATGGAGTTTGGGAGATACGTGAAGGTATTATCGTCAAACTCAGGGATGACCAGGGGAAAGTTGGTTGGGGGGAAATAGCCCCGATTAGCTGGTTTGGTTCAGAGAGCTTTACCGCAGCGCGGGAATTTTGTGAACAGTTACCACCAGTCATCGATGGGGAAAGGATTTTTCAGATTAGCGATCGCTTACCTGCTTGTCAATTTGGGTTTGAGTCGGCTTTGGCAATGGTTAAGGGTGATTTACCCTTAATTAGCCTAGTTCCTCCGATTTTACCCCTATTTCGGTTGAGCGCTTTGCTACCTGCGGGGGAGAAGGCTCTAAGTACGTGGTCAAATCTATGGCAGCAGGGATATCGGACTTTCAAGTGGAAAATCGATGTCTATCCCCTTGCTGATGAATTATCAATTTGCCAGCAACTGTTGCAAACTTTACCTGCTGAAGCCAAACTACGTTTAGATGCCAATGGCGGTTTAGACTTTGACAGTGCTAGTTGTTGGCTATATACCTGTGATATGCATTCCTGTATGCACCCAAATCAGGCTAAAGTAGAATTTGTCGAGCAACCCTTGCCCCCGAATGAATTTGCAGCAATGCAAACACTAAGCGATTCCTATGCAACCCCAATTGCATTAGATGAATCTATTGCTAGTCTCCAGCAACTTCAATCCTGCTATGAACAGGGTTGGCGTGGGGTATACGTGATTAAACCGGGGATTATCGGTTCACCTCGCCGTTTACAACAAATTTGCAGTGAATATCGCCTAGATACGGTGTTTTCCTCCTGTTTAGAAACGGTGATTGGTCGTAGTGCAGCTATCCAACTAGCAAGTAACATGTCATCTCTAGGATTAGACCCCCTCGGAACCACCCAAAAAATGCGATCGCTCGGTTTTGGGGTACAACAATGGTTTGCTGATGATGAGTACCTCTGGCTAAAATCCCTATGGCAAAATTAAATCATCCATCCTTAGACACATATTCTCAATATCTTCACCATCACCCCCATCAGGTAATTATCGGTTACGAAAACCAAGTTTTACTGGGAAAAATCCAAACCGCTTCCACCCAGTTAAACCAAAGTTTAGCCGACCTATCCCTTCCCTATCCTCCCCGTATCCTGATTATTGAACCCGAACCGATTCAATTCATCAGTCTATTTTTAGCCGCATCCACCACCAACTCTCATATTTTTCTATGTAATCCCCACTGGGGTCAAAATGAATGGGAACAGGTTTTTCACCTCACCCAACCGGATTTAATTATTGGTTCATACCCCCCCATTTCCACTCCCATTCCCCTTCCCCTCCATCCTCCCCATTTCCAGACATCCTCCCAAATCATGATTCCCACCGGAGGAACCTCTGGTCAGATTAAATTCGCTGTCCACACCTGGGAAACCCTCTCAGCTTCCGTATCCGGTTTTTTACAGCATTTCCAGCTATCCTCAGCCAATTTTATTTGCACCCTTCCCCTATATCACGTCAGTGGATTAATGCAATTCCTGCGTACTTTCCTCAGTGGAGGAAAATTAGTCATTACCGATTACAAACAAATCGAATCAGCCATCCTTCCCACCATTCACCCCCAAGATTTTTTTATCTCCCTCGTACCCACCCAACTTAGGCGTTTATTACAACACCCCCCCCTCATACCCTGGTTATCCCAAATGCAAGCCATACTACTAGGTGGTGCATCCCCAGGAATCGATTTACTCAATTTAGCCCGTTTCCACCATCTTCCCCTAGCTTTAACCTATGGTATGACCGAAACCGCATCTCAGATAGCTACCCTTCTACCCCAGGAATTTCTTCAAGGAGCAAATCACTGCGGCCAAGTTCTTCCCCATGCCCAAATTCAAATTATCGACGAAAATGGCAATCCGTTACCAAATCAATCCATTGGTCAAATCCAAATTCAATCCGCTTCCCTAATGGCAGGATATTACAACCGCGATCAAATTAATCATAATTTCCAAAATAACTTCCAACCCGACGATTTAGGCTTTTTTGACAGCGAAAAAAATCTCCATATTATCGGACGCAATAGCGATAAAATTATTACCGGGGGAGAAAACGTCTTTCCCGCAGAAATTGAAGCCATAATTCGCTCCACAGGTTTAGTTGCTGACATAAAAATTATCAGTATTCCCGACCCCGAATGGGGAGAAGCTGTCACCGCAATCTATGTACCCCATCCCCACGATTATTTACAACAAAATACAATTGACAAAATAAAATCTCAACTTCAAATTCAACTCAGCAAATATAAAATTCCCAAGCACTGGATACCCGTCTCCACAATACCCTGTAATCCCCAAGGTAAAGTTAATCGCCACGAATTAGAAAAAATCACTTGTGCTTACTTAACGTAAAATTCGACGGATTCAAATAACCCCTCTCTTAACTTTTGGAGAGAAGCTTGGAAAACATTTATATTTGGTCAAAACTACGGATTTTCTGCCCCTCTCCGTTCTGCAAATAGCAGGGTGGTTTCATACCCCCAGGGAAAAATGATAACACCTGTTGAGTGTATTTAGACATCTACAGCTAGGGAAGAAATGAATCTACTAGAACAGCTACAACAGACAGAGGACTAGAAGAATCCTTACTCAACTATTAAACTTGCCAGACGTAGTGGTGGAATCAAGTATACAAGAGGGTTTAGTTCTAATTTTATCAGTAAGTAAAAAGGGAAAAGTGCTGAATGCCCGCATTGTGGTACAAAGTCAAGACATCTACACCAGAATCAAAACCATTTAGTAAAAGATTTACCGATAGGGGATAAAGAAGTAATACTAAATTTAAATAGACGAAGATTTAAGTGTAAAACTTGTCGAAAAACTTTCAGCGAGCAGCTTGATTTTTTGGGAACGAAAAAGGGATTTACGCATCGATACGCAGAAAATATTATTAAACAAGTTATTGGTAGTAATGTAAGTAATGTTGCAGAAAATAATGGATTAAGTGATGAAGAGGTTAATTCAATGATTGAAGACGTAGCTCAAAGTTTGCTACCAATAGATGTGAGCAATTTAAGAAGGTTAGGAATAGATAAAATTAGTTTGGTTAAAGGTCAAGGTAAATTGATTGTTGTACTTGTAGATATAGATTCAGGAAAATTAATAGGGTTATTAAAAGAAAGAAAAAAATTGAAATAGAAAATGTTATGAAAAAGTGGGGAGAAGAAGTTCTAGAACGAATAGAAGAAGTTAGTATTGATATGACCGGAAATTATAAAAGTTTAGTCGCTAAGATTTGTCCAAACGCTGTCGTTACGGTCGATAGGTTCCATGTTACCAAAATAGTACATGAAGAATTAAACCAAGCTAGAATAGTAGAAAAGAAAACAGCATTAGAGTTAAAAGTTAAGGATAGAGAAAGAAGTTTGATAGTTTAAAAGGTAATAAATTTACGATTTTCAGAGCAGAAGATAAGTTGACAGATAAACAAAAAGAAAAATTAGACACAATTAGAGAAGCATCTCCTTTAATAGCAATGATGCATTCATTAAAAGAAGAATCTTGCAATCTATTCGATACAAGTGAAGATTCAGGAACAGGAATATTAGGACTACTCGATTGGTTAAAAAAAGCTGAACCTTATTATCAGAAAAGTGTGAAGACGATTAAGCGATGGTTTGGAGAAATAGCTGGATATTTTGAAAGAAAAACTACTAATGGGGTAGTAGAAGGGATTAATAATAAATTGAAGCTAATAA
>CALJJQ010000011.1 GCA_937973965.1 uncultured Calothrix sp.
CTAATACTTGCTACATATTAGGGGCTGTAACCGTTGATTATTCTAGTTTCATTTATTTCAAAGTACAAGAGAATTGATATAAGAAGATGTTTGTCAAGCATTAATTATCACTATTTTGGGACATGGGGTTATAAAGCTGATTTTCCTTCGAGAGTACAGACGCGACATGTCGCGTCTGTCCCCATTCCTAAAAACGATAATTCAAGAATTAAACAAGACATTTGAAACAATCTCTAAAATCTGATGATAAAAATATAAAAATATCTCAAAACACCATACAGCTTTCCCAAGGCAGTTTGCGGCTTGATTGGCATCAACACCAAAGCATAAATTAATAAACGAATTAATCTCAACAATAAAATATAAGTCGGAGCATATCTTTTTAAAGTTAATAAATATCCATAGGTACTATGGTGAATTTTCCGAAAAATATATTTATTGGTAATTGAGGATGGACGATGATAAATCACTATTTTTTTTGTGACATAAATTTTATATCCAGCAAGAGCATAACGTCGGCAAAAATCAAAATCTTCGTAATACAAAAAATATGCTGGATCAAACTGGGGACATTGATGAAAATTCCGTAAATTAATAATCAAACTACATCCCGATACCCAGTCACATTCTGCCAGATCCATATCCTTCAACAAATTCCCATGAGAAATTGCACCTGTCTGGGAATTAAAGAGACCTCCAGCAAACCATATTTCCTGATTTGTTGTCTCCGTCATTGTTCCCAAAATTGATATGTCAGGATGTAAATCAAAAAAACTTTTAATTATATGCACAACATTATCCTGAACATAGGTATCAGGGTTAATTATCCAGACAATTGCCTTATTTTCTCGCTTATAAATATATTCCAAACCTATATTACAACCACCGCCAAAGCCTAAATTTCCTGGTGATTCTAGCAGGATAATTGCATGATGTGTAGATAATTGCTTCATGCCATTATCCTGAGGAGAATTATTGACAACTACAACTTGATAGTCCCCATTAACAAATTTGTGGAAAGAGTTAATTAAATTCTGAATATATTCACTAGCATAGTAATTAACAATTAAAAAATAAACCATTGAAAAAATGACAAATAATTAAAATCAAAATATACCATCACGTTAATTCAATTTGACAATCATCACCAATCATAAACCTTAATGCTTTCGGACGACGAGATGCAGCACCTAATATAGCCCTTTGACCAACTACACTATCTATAATACGTTGATGGATACGAGAAATTTTTGCCGATTCTAAAATCACACTATGTTCTAAATCAGTTTCAATTAAAACCACATTATCGGCAATACTTGTATAAGGACCAATAAAGCAATTCTCTAAATAACAATTTTTGCCAATCACCACCGGACCCCGAATTGTCGAATTAATAATCTGGGAACCTTCACCAATACTCACCCGACCAATAATTTGACTCCGGGAATCCGTTTGTACTTCCACCTGCTTCTCTAAATAGGTATCCAAAATCAAACGGTTCGCTTCCAATAAATCATCCTTTTTCCCCGTATCTAACCACCATCCCTCTAACTGACAAGCTGTCACCTGCTTCTGATTATCAATCAAACATTGGATTGCATCGGTGATTTCCAGCTCACCCCGTAAAGAAGGCTTAATTTGCGCGATCGCATCATGTATCGTTGCGGCAAAAAAGTAAACACCCACCAAAGCCAAATTAGATGGAGGATGTTTCGGCTTTTCTACCAAATTAATTACATTTCCATCCCCATCGATTTGCGCAACACCAAAAGCAGTGGGATTTTCCACATAGCGCAACAAAATCAATGCATCCGGTTGCTTTTCAATAAACTGAGCTAAAAATAACTTTAAATCCCCTTGCTGAATCAAATTATCCCCTAAATACATCACAAACGGCGAATCCCCCAAAAAAGGACGAGCAACCTTCACCGCGTGAGCAAGTCCAGCTGGTTCATCCTGCAAAATATACGTTATTTTCGCACCAAATAAACTTCCATTACCGGTCTTATTTCGCACCTCTTCCCCAGTTTCCGGACTAATTACAATCCCAATATCGGTAATTCCTGCCGCCACCATTTCTTCAATTCCATACCATAAAATTGGCTTATTTGCAACTGGAACAAGCTGTTTCGCTCCAGTATAAGTAAGTGGGCGTAATCTTGTACCTTTACCACCAGATAGAATTAGTGCTTTCATCGGTTTAACTGTAATTGTGAGTTGCTGGGATGGAAAATAATAGGGGAGTAGCCGTCATGTACTGTGTACACTAGGACGGATGAAAGTTGTTTTCCCCCACTCCCTACGCCCTTCGGGTACGCGCAGCATTGTCGTAGACTAGACGCGTAGCGTCTACACTTTCAAGTCAGAGAATCGTATGCGGAGCTTTATAATTATATATCTCAGTATTTACGCATTATTGAGTATTCCCATTCCCAATTCCCCATTTTCCACCTAGATGTATTAAAAACTTGTAGACAAATGAAATCTTTACTGTAGAATCAAAACCAACTTCCAACGTATAAAATACTTATTTTTGGGGGGTAGGCTTATTAATCCTGTGAGCAGTTTAGCAGATGCCAAGCTGACACCCGATGCAGACTCCGAGGTCTTGCAAATTTCGGGAGGGCATCCATTGCACGGTCACGTCAGAATCAGTGGGGCAAAAAATTCCGCACTGGTTATTATGGCTGGTGCCCTATTATGTGGTGATGATTGTCGCATCCGCAATGTGCCCTTACTGGCAGATGTGGAGAAGATGGGACAGGTACTGAGTTCCCTGGGGGTTCACATAGAACGCCACGGGGAAACTCTCGATATTAACGCCAAGGATTTTTGCAGTTCCAAAGCACCATACGAATTGGTGACACAACTACGGGCAAGTTTTTTCGCCATTGGTCCAATTTTAGCCCGGTTAGGGGTGGCACAAATGCCTTTACCAGGTGGTTGTGCAATTGGAGCGCGTCCCGTAGACCTGCATGTACGTGGACTACAGGCAATGGGGGCAGAGGTACAAATCGAACATGGAATTTGTAATGCATTTGTCCCCGGTATTAGCCGACGACTCAAAGGGGCAAAAATCTACTTGGATATGCCAAGTGTGGGTGCAACGGAAACCCTAATGATGGCAGCAGTTTTAGCTGAAGGCGAAACAATTATTGAAAACGCAGCCCGAGAACCAGAAGTGGTCGATTTAGCCAACTTCTGTATTTCCATGGGAGCAAAAATTCAAGGGGCAGGTAGCAGTACAATTACAATTAATGGTGTTACCCAACTTCACGGTACAGATTATACAATCATTCCCGACCGGATTGAAACTGGAACTTTTATGATTGCGGCTGCCATTACCCGCTCCGAATTATTGTTATCCCCGGTTGCACCAGACCACTTGATTCCTGTGATTGCCAAGTTGCAGGAAGTCGGAGTATCAATTACTGAAGAAACTGCTGATTGTTTGCGGGTTCTGCCAGCAGAACATCTACGTGCAACCAATATAGATACTTTGCCCCATCCAGGCTTTCCGACGGATATGCAAGCACCGTTTATGTCTCTACTAACCTTAGCGGAAGGTGACAGCATTATTAACGAGACGGTGTTTGAAAATCGTTTGCGTCACGCATCGGAGTTAAACCGCTTAGGTGCGGATATTCGTGTTAAGGGTAATACAGCCTTTGTCAAGGGAGTATCCCATTTATCTGGTGCGCCAGTTTTAGGAACGGATTTGCGTGCGGCTGCGGCATTAGTTGTAGCGGGTTTAGCAGCAAGTGGAACAACGACAATTCAAGGCTTACGCTTTCTCGACCGAGGATATGACCGTCTTGATTTGAAGTTACAACAGCTAGGGGCTAAAGTTAAACGCGTTAGCGAAATTATTAATAGTCCCAATGGAGGTAGTAACGGGGTGGTATCACCAGAATCTGTAATCACTTCTTAAAAATCCTGGTTATCGGGATTGTAACTACCTAATTAGAGCCTGCATCAGTGGGCTTTTTTTGTTGCTCTGGGACTCCTGCTTTGTCCCATTAATTTTGATGGGTGAAGAAAGGCACGTAGTAGCGCTAGTCTACGACAAACCTGTGGGTATAGCGCCTATACAGTATAAGTTTGGAGCTAGAGCCACAACTACAAACCCCTCATAACTCTGCTCCAGGTGGAAGCAGAATCATGGTTTATACGATTTCATGAAAATTTTGACACATTTTCGACTCCCCTGGAGACGACCCACTAAATCAATCCACAATCTAAAATGGTTTTACTTTCGGTTTGGTGGCTTCAAACGGGAATACTTTGTGCTGGTTAGGGTTTTCCTACTTGTAAGTCTTCCTGTCACCCGTTTTTGCTTATTTTTATCCGGTAATAGTCCTTTTATACCCTTTTTTTGCAACCGTTTAATCGCTGAACTAGTCCAATCGCTAACGTAATGACTCATTGCCCCAAATTCTAACCCCCAAAATCCGGCTAGAATTTCCCAACGATAGCTATCCATGAGCAACAAAGCCATATTCCCCACTTCACGCCACTTTAACTCCCAATTAGCAAACTTTTCCGCTACCAGCAGCGCCAAGAAGACAAACACACACACAATCGTCGCAAAATAGAGAATCCTCACCGTCGTCCCAATCAACGGTCCATGAGACAAAATCGA
Source organism: uncultured Calothrix sp. (assembly GCA_937973965.1). Classification (GTDB taxonomy): domain Bacteria; phylum Cyanobacteriota; class Cyanobacteriia; order Cyanobacteriales; family Nostocaceae; genus NIES-3974. The sequence goes on from CALJJQ010000011.1 coordinate 4,643, forward strand.
ACGATGGCGTAAACTTCTTTGGTAGGGCAACCAAATCCAGCGCAATATTCCCCAGCGTTTATATTGAATCGAATATATATCCAAATCGGGGCCAAACATCAACCCACCAAACAAAAAACCAGCCGCAACCAGCAATGTTAATTTGGTGCTGCGAGTGTACCAAAGGCTCAATCCCGCTACAATTGGCAATGTCCAAAGGGTAATCCGGTCGTGGGTACGGCCTAGGGGCATAGGAGTAAAAGCTGAGTCTTGCGCCCTCAGTCGCGAATAGGTATAAAGTTCAGTATAAAAGCTAGTGCCTAATTATAGGAAAAATTTTTTTCCAAAAATAGTAGCGCGATTAGCAAAGTTCTGCTATATTAAATAATCGTTGAGCAGTTAACTAAAGCGGCGAAACAAACGGACGGTTAGCTCAGTTGGTAGAGCTCCTGCCTTACAAGCAGGCTGTCACAAGTTCGAGTCTTGTACCGTCCATTGCATTTAAGGGGTTATAGCATAAGTGTGCTAGCTAAATGGCTTACCAAACTCATCTTTTTTAGCTCGATACTTGCTTAAAAGTGAAAATAGCACGATAGGATTGAGCAACTAAATCGGCATTACATTGTTGCGGGATGATAATCCAATTTGCATAGGCTGAAACTTGTGTTAAATCAAGAAGAATTTCTGCCCATAGACTAAAATCATCCCTTGATTATGCAACGCCACTAAATCGGTGTATCCATTTAACTTTTGATTGCGATCGCATAAACTTTTATTAGAGGTTGTTTTAAAAGCTCTACAGCGTATCTTTCACGACTCATCTACTGAAAAACTGCTAGGAGAGAATCGGGTTTTTGGATTTGCGATTCCCATCCCTGAGTATCACTTAAGGCTTAAGCAGATACTTTTCAAACATCCTCTTAATCCTCTCCCCGTTTATGGGGTTATTCGTCAACCGGATCTTTCTCAAGACAGGGAGAGGTTTGGAGAAGAGTTGTATAATTTGTATAATTTGAGTTCTACACGGAACCGCTTGGATACCCTAATATTGACGATTATCTACTTCCTGCTTTAACCGTTTGAAAATATTAAATAAACCAATTCCCAATTTTTTTCCGGTTTGGGTGACAGGAGCAAAGGGACAGCGTTTTGTATCTGCTGCACCATTGACTTTACCACCAGCAGTCAGTTTATCCAAAAAGAGACCATTATCAAAATAATGTTCCATTTTGGTAATTTTCAAATTATCCGTCACATGGGCAACAGTTGTACCAATAATTTCCACCACCTCACCAGTAGGGGCAAAACCCTTGTACTCCCCCTGAAAATGTCCCCAATGTCGCCATTTAAAGGTGACAATTGGTGGTCCAGAATAGACTTCTAACACCTCCCAGGGAAAACCTTGAGGAAAGCAAGAATGGAATAGCTCGTGGGAAGACTCAAAAGTTTCTTCTGAAGACTTATAAAACTCCGAATCACCCATAAACACATTGTAGGTTCCCTTTTGTCCCACTTCCGTTGCAGTGTATTCTCTTCCCCCATTGGTACTAATCCGAAATTGCTCGTTGACAACCGAAAGCCACTGTTGGGGGTTAGTTTTAAAAGATACCTCCATTTCAAAAGTGCGTACCAGATTTTGTACCAAAGCTTCTAGGGAACCTTCCCCATGGCTACAAATACTTTCCTTCGCTAAATTTTCTTTGGAACGGGTATAGTCAGGAACTTTACCATTACGCCATTCCACATTTGCTTGGGCACTATATTTAATTACCGTATCACGGTCTTGAACCCAAAGCGGCAAATTATTGGTGTTGTTCGTACTCATACAAAAACTCGATTTCAAAGTATGTGGATCGAGATTTGCGCACAGATTCCCTTTTTTTGTTAACAGTCAACCGTTAACCAATTAAAATTGACCACGAATAGCATCTTTCATTTCTCGTACAGCACGTTCCATCCCGACAAGTGCAGCGCGACTAATAATCGTGTGACCAATATTTAACTCCTCCATACCTGGTAAACTAGCAATGGGATAAACATTCCAGTAGGTTAAACCATGCCCTGCATTGATGCGTAAACCTGCCTTAATAGCTAAATTACACCCATTAGCCAGATAATCTAGTTCCTGTTGACGACTAATTTCGTCCCTTGCTTCCGCATACTTACCGGTATGGAGTTCAATAAACTTAGCTTGTGTGATGGCAGAGGCTTCAATTTGTGAAGGTTCCGCATCGATAAATAGGCTGACAGGGATACCGACATCTTGTAACTGTCCCACAACCTCCTTCATTTTAGCAAGCTGTCCAGCCACATCCAACCCACCTTCAGTCGTTATTTCCTCACGTTTTTCCGGTACAAGGGTGACATAATCTGGTTTAATATCCAGTGCGATCGCCACCATTTCTGGAGTTGCTGCCATCTCCAAGTTTAAATGGGTACGCACCGTTTGTCGCAAAATCCGCACATCCCGGTCTTGGATATGTCGTCGGTCTTCCCGGAGATGGACAGTAATTCCATCTGCACCCGCTAACTCGGCTAAAACTGCTGCTGCAACTGGGTCTGGTTCAACCGTTCTGCGAGCTTGACGAATCGTGGCAATATGGTCAATATTGACCCCAAGTGTTGGTGTCACCCTGATTTTCTCCTCAATCACAACTACTTCAGATTCTGTATTTTAGCAAACACAGAAGTCAGGTTTTGAATTAGACTATTTCACTGAATCGATCGGTATTATCAATTTGACTAATATGTTATTGGGAGATAGACTCTCTTTTCTCCTGTAATATTTGACGATTAAGTTGCTGTGGTGCAAGTACCATAGTTACTTCTGGGGTTTGGGTTTGGGTAAATAGGTGCAGAAATAATTTTGCGGTATTTTTGTTAATTTCATAGATTTTAGTATCAGTTTCATCCCCAATTAACTCCCAGGAATATCCCTGTTCAGTGAGGGTTTTAGTGTAAAATGCCATCACTTGGTCAACAGAATCCGGTGTTTGCAGAATACTAATTTTGTCATTGGTTTTTGCGGTCTGTGTAGGTGCGATCGCAACACGGGATATTTGACTACGGGGATATTTGGGAAAATCTGGATATCCGGAAAATTCCAAACTGCTGAAATTAACGGGATTGGGTTTGCTGGGAGATGGAGAAGGTTTAGCGATCGCCACTGGTGTAGATGTTGGTGTGGGTTTTGGTTTTGCTGCTGTGGGAGTTGGTTGTGGTGTAGATGTTGGTGTGGGTTTTGGTTTTGCTGATGTGGGAGCTGGTTTGGGAGTAACTACTGGTTTAACTGTAGGTTCGGTTTTTTTCTCGATTTTCCCTACTTTTTTCACTGTTGTAGTTGGAGATATTATTGGTGTGGGGACCGGTGGAGTGACTACTGGTTGGGGAACTGGAACCTGGGAACTAATGATTACTTTTGCTCCAGTGGGGATGGATGGGAGGGAAGCAGAAACATTATCCCCAACAATTAGTTTTGCAGGTGTCTTTTTTTCCTGTTGAGCATATATTTCCCATTTAGGTGATTTGGGGATAACTTCAACTGGTTGGGGAGAGGGATTTGAATTTTCTGATTGAAAATTATGTTGATCACCAAAAAAAGGAATAAATGACGAAACGGTATGAATAGTAATTGATGTCAACATTATCAACGACATTATTAAGATAATTTTACGCTTTATTGGATACAAACGGGAAATGGAAAAGTTTTTTAATATATTCATCTTGGGTGTAAAAAATAGATAGATATTCAACAGCCAAATCTAACGGTAGCTACACCCAATCCCATCAGTTGATATTTTCTTCAAGTGAAAATAATTGATCAGCAATTTCGTCGTAGTTTACTTACACGGGTAAGCTCACTACGATGAAATTTGAAATTCACAAAAATCGCGTTTTTCCATGATTATGTGTTCATGGAGATATTTGTTCTTAAAACCCGTCTTCTAGCTAAGTAGGTGGGTCAGAAAAAACATAACTATACCTTTGTAATTGTCAGGAGGTATAATAAAGCAATTTTAAGGATTTTGGATGCTGACGTTTTCGTGACTTAGCTAGCTTTATTTGTGCCAACCTAATTACGGCTTGGGAAATTACAAAGTAAAATTACAAAATCTTAATATTTAGCCGAAGACTTTTACTCAAATTCTGATAATTTCAGAAAACCCCTGATATCCCCATTTTGACTCTTGAACACACTTGAAAAAAAATATATATCGAAAGTAGTAACTCCAAAATGGAAATTTGTATTAGAGTAGGGGGTGTATCTTCTAGTTCACTATAAGGCACACCTATTTTAGAAGAACCTACTTCATCCAACATTATAAAAGAGAAACCCCCTGAATCCAAGTATAGCTAGATTCAAGGGTGAATAATGTGGTAAGAAGCCCTAAGTATTCACGGTAAGTAAAAAAAACTAGACATCATGAGCATCAACAGTTTATAACTGTCTTTTGAAGACGACCGGCTTTTTTGAAGAGACCGAAATAGCCTGTTTCCAATTAAATTAGACTAATCCTGGATTTCTCACGAGTAAGTTGTAAGCCTGGAGTGAGAGGTTGATTTTTCTTCTACTCCCTATACCCTGTGAGTTTTAGGGTTTTGTGAGAAATGCGGGTAGTAAGATTTGACGAAAATTAGGTAGAAATACGACCCTTCCCTGCTAAAGGGTAAATTAACCGAAACGTCCACCGATGTAATCAGCTGTTTGTTGTTTCGAGGGGTTATTGAAAATAATCTCTGTTTTATCAAACTCGACTAACTCACCCAAATACATAAAAGCGGTAAAATCAGACACACGAGCCGCTTGTTGCATACTATGGGTGACGATCAAAATTGTCACATGGTTTTTCAATTCACCAATCAACTCTTCAATGCTACCCGTAGCAATGGGGTCAAGAGCAGAAGTTGGTTCGTCAAACAAAACGATTTCTGGGTCAGCAGCCAAAGCACGAGCAATACACAAACGTTGCTGTTGTCCACCGGAAAGAGCAGTACCGGGTTCCTGTAAACGGTCTTTCACTTCATCCCACAACGCAGCACCACGTAAAGCCTTCTCAACTTTTTCATAGACTACAGCCTTTCTTTTTTCTCCCCGTACCCGTAACCCGTAGGCAACATTTTCAAAGATGGATTTGGGGAAAGGATTTGGCCTTTGAAAAACCATACTGACCCGCATTCTGACTTCAATCGGGTCGATTTTCGGACTGAGAAGATTTACTCCGTCGGGTTGGAGGGCAATTTCTCCCTTATACTTGTTACCAGGATACAAATCGTGCATCCGATTAAAGCAGCGTAGCAAGGTGGTTTTACCGCAACCAGAAGGACCAATTAACGCCGTTACTTTTTTATCGTAAATGGGCATCATGATATCCTTGAGGGCATGTACCTTACCACCGTAGTAGAAATTGAGGTAATTAACTTCAGCCTTCAGGGGTAATTGTTGTGATGAGTCTTTAGTTTCTACCATTTGATGTTCTTCCGTAGACGATAGCGAAGATAAATAGCGATACCGTTCATAGCCAAGGTCATAACCACAAGCACAAAACCAGCAGCAGCAGCAGCAGTCTGGAACTCGATCTGGGGACGGTCAGTCCAGTTGAACATTTGGATGGGTAAAACCGTGTAGGGGTCAAACAGTTTAGTTGGTAAGAAGGCGATAAAACCAACCGCACCAACTACAATTAGGGGAGCAGTTTCACCAAATGCTCGTGCAAGGGCAATAATAATCCCGGTGAGAATCGTGCTCAAGGAGTAAGGAAGAATGTGATCCCAAACTGTTTGCCATTTAGAAGCACCGCAAGCATAGGATGCTTCACGAACGCTACCGGGGATAGCTCGAATGGCCTCACGGGTAGCAACGATAATAACAGGTAGAATTAGTAAAGCTAGGGTTAAACCAGCCGAGAGGATACTACGGTCAAACTGCAAACCGTAAACAAATAAACCCAAGCCTAAAAGACCATAAATAATTGAGGGTATCCCAGCTAAATTAGCGACGTTGATTTCGATTAAATCGGTAAACCAGTTTTTAGGTGCGTATTCTTCCAGGTAGATACCTGCAGCGATTCCCAGGGGAATTGCTGCTAGAGCGGTGACAAAAATTACGGAGATGCTTCCCACCCAAGCAGCTAAAATACCAGCTTCGAGGGGGTCGCTACTGGGATAGGAAGTTAAAAATTGCCAATTGAGACGGGGTAGACCATCGAAAAATAAATCGACCATCAATACTAGTAGAGTACTAATCGCAATCAGCATCGACACCAAACCAACGATACTAAAAAGATGATCTGATTGCTTGTTACGAGCAATCGTTTGGCGAATTTTTTGAATATCTAGACTTGTCATCTCAATAAGCCTCCCGATAACGCTTGGTGAGGATATGGCCGACAATGTTAAAAATCAATGTCATTAACAGCAGAGTGAGACCAACCGCGAAAATGGTTTGATACTCCAAACTGCCATAGGGAATATCCCCCTTACTAACGGAAACGATATAAGCAGTCATGGTTTGAGCTGGGTCCATTGGATTCCAGGTCAAATTTGGTTGTCCACCAGCTGCGATCGCTACCACCATTGTCTCACCAATAGCGCGGGAAATTCCCAAAATATAGGCTGCTGAGATCCCGGAAATTGCAGAAGGTAAAATCACATTGATTGCTGTTTGGAAGCGGGTTGCACCGGTTGCATAGGAACCTTCCCGCAAATAATCAGGAACGGAACGCATTGCATCTTCACTCAAGGAGCTAATATAGGGAATAATCATGATTCCCATCACAACTCCTGCACTCAACATATTTGAGAAGGGTAACTCAGGTAAGATCACCTGTAACAATGGGGTGACAAACAGTAAGGCAAAGTAACCGTAAACAACCGTAGGAACACCAGCTAACAATTCTAAAGCTGGTTTAACTACTTCCCGTACTGTGACTGGGGCAAATTCACTCAAGTAAACAGCTGCAATTGTTCCCAAGGGAATAGCCACACACAAAGCGACAAAAGTAGTCACTAAAGTCCCAGAAATCAACGTAATGATCCCGAAGTGTTTATCCTCAAATAAAGGTGTCCACTGGGTATCTGTGAAAAACTGCCAAATGCTGACTTCGTCGGCATGTTGGTAGAAAAACTGGAAAGTTTCGTAAACTAAGATAGAGAGAATCCCGATCGTAATTGCTACGGATGAAAAAGCTGCGAGAAATAAAATAAATTCAATCCCTTTTTCCCGGATATCCCGCAATGCCTTGGGAGACAGTGCAGTTGTTTGAGGTTTTTTTACAGATGTTCTAGCCACTATTCTTCCTTAATATGATGCGAATAGTTAGTATTTGCTTGATTTAACAGTTGGCTGTTAACGGTTGACTGAAAAATCTCAACAAAACTATTTATTTGTTGGATTCCCCAAACCTACCTGGAAAAGTTAGAGGTCAAAAACCTCCTCCCGACTTTTCCCGGAATCCAAAATCATCAAAAATTTTTCCCCTGGAGTTATTCTCCTCTTGGACGGAACCCCCCTCTTTCCCGTATGTGCAAGAAAAAAGGGGGGTAGCCGTAATTTTTGATGGACTGATAGCCGAGGTAAAATGCACCCATTACATTCAGTCGGGAAAATTTGTCTATAAACACACACAAAAACTATCCCGAAAATTAGTTTTTGGGACGCACTAACAATTCCTGAATTTTCACACCGATTTTCTCTTTACCACCGAAGACTGTACCGGTTTGCTTCTGATTGAAACGGTTTAAAATGGTGGCGTAAGCAGTGCTAGGTAGGGCTACGTATTTAACTTTCTTGTTGATGGCAACAGCGTTTTTGAGATAATAAGTTACAAAATCCTTGACTCCTGGTTTGTCAGCAGATTTTAGGTTAACGTAGATGAAGATGGGACGAGATAATGGAGTATACTTACCACTTCTAATGTTAGCTTCGGTAGGAGCCACACCGTCAATGGTTACATATCTGAGCTTGCTCTTGTTTTCTTCGTAGTAAGCAACACCAAAGTAACCTAAACCACCGCGATCACGAGCAACACCGTTTACAGTCACGTTGTCGTCTTCGGTTGCAGTATAGTCACCACGACTCGATTTGGATTTACCAACAATGGCTTCGGTGAAGTAATCGAAGGTTCCAGAGTTGGTTCCAGCACCAAATAATCTCAGGGGAACATTGGGGAAACCAGCGCGAACTTGGCTCCAGTTAGTGATTTTACCTTGAGCTGCGGGTTCCCAAATTTTCTTGAGTTCGGCAACGGTCAAGTTTTTAGCCCAAGTATTTTGAGGGTTAATAACAACTGTCAAACCATCGTAAGCAACAGGAAGCTCGATAAATTTGATACCAGCTTTTTCACAATCGGCAATTTCTTTGGCAAGAATGGGACGAGAAGCGTTGGAAATGTCAGTTTCCCCACGGCAGAATTTCTTGAAACCACCACCAGTGCCGGAAACACCCACGGTAACGCGGGTTTTACCACCGGTAGTCTTGGTGAATCCCTCTGCTGCTGCTTCGGTCAAGGGGAAAACGGTGCTGGAACCATCTACTTTCACAACGCTTTGAGACAGGGCAGCAGGAACCGCAATGGAGATGCTAGCTGCAACTGCGGCAGCTGTACCTAATAATTTTACTTTCAAACTGTTCACAAGGATACTCCTAGTTGAGACTTTTCGTTTCCGCGCAATCACACCACCCCTAGAATCTCCGTATTTGGTTAAGAATTAATTATTTTTTTAACTACCATACTTAAACTTTTAGCTAAAAAATGCTTATAATATGGTTAATTACAGGTTAAGCTGTTTCTCCAGTTGATTTTCCAATTTTTCCGACAAAATGCAATAAAACCTAGTTGTTTTAAATTTATATATCCGTTAATTTGTGATTGCGTGATAACAATTTGATTAGAAATTGTCGCTGGATGTACTAATTAATTCATCTTCGCAAAGATGGATGAGTTAGTGAATCATGATTATCAGACAAAATGTAATATCGAAAACAAAATTACATCTGTCTCGATGCAGTTTATGTGGCTGTATTCAAAATAAATAAACCGCAGTTTTTTTAGATAATTTTCATTCTTTATAGCCAAAATGAACAACTTAAAAATTGCTTTAAAAGTTGAAAATCTAAGTGTTTTCTATGGAGAAAGACAAATTCTCCAGAATGTTTCCCTAGACTTTTATGAAAATCAAGTAACTGTCCTATTTGGGTATACCAACTCTGGTAAATCAACTTTATTAAAAGCATTAAATCGATTGATTGAGTTAGAAACATCGGTAAGATATGAGGGTAAAATAGAATTTTTTGGGCAAAACATTCTGACGCGGAGAACTAATATCAACCGCTTACGTCGGCAAATAGGAATGATTTTTCCTACACCAAATACTTTTCCCATGAGTATTTATGATAATGTCATATATGGAGTCAAATTAATCGGTTGGTATCCCAAACAGGAATTAAATTTGATTGTTGAAGTAGCCTTACGTCGAGTAGGTTTGTGGGATGAAGTCAAAAATAGATTGCATCAACCTGCCAATGATTTATCCTTACTACAGCAACAATTGTTGTGCATTGCTAGAGCTTTAGCCTTACAACCCAAAGTTCTCATTATGGATGAACCTTGTATGAGTATTGGTATGGTTAAAAGTATCCGTATAGAAGAACTGATTCATTGTCTAAGACAGGATTTAACTATTATTATTGCCACCCAAAATCCCCAATTTGCATTACGGGTATCTGATTTCATTGCTGTTATGGATGTGGATAGTAATATTGGTGGGTTGGCTGAATTTAATTCCACACTTCAATTTGTGCAGAAGGGTTTAGAAAGCAAGAAGGATGAACAAGCTTATAACTTATATAATTTACCAGTTTATAATCGGAAGTTTTAGGTGAGAATACAGGATAGATAATACAGGAGATAGGGATGAAACTTGTGGTATTTAAGTCCCTAACTTCAGGTGAAATCAACGGATTTTAAACGCTGTAATCTTCTTGAGTCAAAGATTTTGGAAATTCAGGTTCAAAGTAACCTCTGAGAGAATGTTAAAAAATCGGAAAGTTTCTCAAAACCTCTCTCAGTGTGTTACTCAAAAAATGTTGGCTGTTCGAGCGTGCTTTTAGTTGGGTAATGGGATGTCGGCGATTGGTCAGAGACTATGAGCTATTACCCAAAATATCAGAGACTTTTATTTATATTTACCTTGTGAAATTGAGCATTTTAGACGATACCCCCAGTAGTCTATGTGATTAAATTTAAATGTTTGTAGTTGGGCTTTAGCCCTCTTATTGAGCGATAAATCGCAACTACGAACCCATCAAAATTAATCACATGTAGTATTATTTCCGAATAGAGCGATCGCTCTATTCGGAATGCTGTTTACCTACCTGTTCATGAAAGCTGAAATTCTAATTTTGACGTTAACGTTAGTTTTGCCAAGTTTGTGGTTTACTGGTATTATTTACTAACACCAGCTAGGGGGAAAATAATTTCCTCCAGGGTGCGAACTAACTCTTGTTCATTATAGGGTTTAGAGAAATAAGCTCGCGCACCCAATTGCATAGCTAGCTGTCGGTGCTTGTCGCTGCTACGGGAAGTTAACATGGCAACAGGGATATCCCGTAAATCCGTATTCGCTTTCACCCTTCCTAAAAATCCGTAACCGTCCACCCTTGGCATTTCAATATCGCAAATCACAGCTTGAACCTGTAAACCATTTTGCAACTTTTCAATGGCATCCTGTCCATCTTTGGCTTGTTCAACTAGATAACCAGCTTTTTCCAAAGTTAGTGCGAGGAAGCGACGTACATTAATTGAGTCATCGACAATGAGAATAGTACCTTTTTGATTTTTGGGTGTTTCCTTGGTTTGATTGGGAATTGCACCAAGGAAAGCGTGTTGTAACTTGGCGGATGGTAACTGTTGGTTGCGGGGAGTACGGTCCTGGGTAGCGATCGCATACAACAATTCAGTCGCGTTTACCAAGGGGACAACCCGACCATCACCCAAGATTGTGCAATTGTTGAATCCGGGGGGAAGGCTAATAGTTCCTTCCACAACCCTCACCGCAACTTCTTGTTCACCCCAGGTTCGATCGACAAGTAAACCCACAGGTTGATTATTGTTGTAGATTAATAATACAGATTCGGCGTTAATCGCTGCGGAGGTTTCCAGGTTGGGGTTGTCGTAACGGGGACAGTTAAATTCTAAGTATTTGTGCAAGCGAATTAGGGGAATAGTCGTCCCTTGCCAAGGAATTACCTCACCGCTACCCATTGGTACAACTTGTTCTGGTTGTAATAAAAATATCTCCGATACCACATCGGTGGGTAAAGCGAGTAGCATCATATTGCTTTCTACTAGTAATACCCGTGCAACCGAGAGGGTAAAGGGTACGGAAAGGGTGAAGGTTGTTCCCTTTCCAGGAACGGTTTCCACTTTGATATCCCCGCGGATATTTTTCAGGTTATTACGCACCACATCCATCCCCACACCCCGTCCCGATAGGGAAGTTACTTGTTCGGAGGTGGTAAATCCCGGTTCAAAGATTAATGATAATAATTCATCATCGGTAGCTTGAGCAAGAAGGGAAGCATCTAAACCCATTTTGAGAGCGCGATCGCGAATTTTGTCCAGGGAAATACCTCGACCATCGTCCCGTACACGAATAACGGTACGGTTTCCTTGGTGTGATGCTTTGATTTCAATTAATCCCTGTTCCGGTTTACCGAGACGACGACGTGTTTGCGGGTCTTCAATTCCGTGGTCAAAGGCATTCCGCAACAAGTGCATTAATGGGTCATTTAAGGCTTCCAGGATGTTACGCTCAATTAAAATAGAACTACCTTCCACCTGAAGTTGTACTGATTTGCCGTATTCAACCCCCAAATCCCGTAAAGCGCGGGGGAATCGATCCACCACATCGGAAAGGGGACGCATCCGCACCTGGGTTAATTTGCGTTGAATTTGTTTAGAGGTCTTATTTAATTTGCGAGCAATATTATCGGTGTCATCTAAACTTAATTGCAAATCGGTGGTGACTTCCTGTACCTGGACAATTGTTTCCATCACTTCCTGGGACAGCAGGTTTAAATCGTTGTAACGATCCATTTCCAAACTGTCAAATCCGTGGGAACTAGTTTCTGCATGAAAGTCACTAAATAATGCACCACTACCCGGATTGATTTCCGATAATTCCGTTTGGAAGGAGATGGCTTGAGTAGCAATTTTATCGTAGCTGGTACGTAACTGTTGGTTTTCCCGCTCCAGGGTTTGCACCCGATCACTTAAATTGCGGATCAGTTTGCGCATCCTTTCCAGCTGCAAGTTTAAGCCGTTGCGCTGAACAATTAACTCCCCAAATAGGTCATTAATTTGTTCCAATTGCCGACTGGACACCCGTACCGTATTTTCTGCGCTTTCCCGTTCCTTAATCGGTTGACTGGATTGGTAGGATAAATCGGTAACGGGGGTATATTCTGCACTGGCAATATTATCAACCGTAGGTAGGGATGCAGCTACCAACTCCTGGGGAACCACTTTCTCTACAACCGTGGATTCCTCCAACTCGGTCTTTGAGACCTCCCCAACTGGTGTTATACTCAATTCCGGATTGGCAAAACTTTCCGTAGATATGGCTTCGACAGTAAATTCCGGTAATTCCACCTGGAACTCTGTTGTTTCCTCCTGTTCGGCGAAGGCTGCTTCTAAAGCGGCAAAGTCAGTGGAAATCAAATCCGGATCAAACCAAGACTGATTTTCATCATCAACAAGGGGTGACTCCTCAACAAAAACACTTTCCGGGAAATTATTTGTAGTCAGATGTTCTGAATCATCCTGAATCTGGGGTAAAGATAACCCTTGCCAATCCAAATCACGGGGTATTTGATCCAGTTGGTTTGTTAGCACTAACGCCTGTACCCGCCGCCAAGTATCTAAAGCAACACGGGCTAATTCCTCAACTTGACTTGCCTCCACCACCTCCAAGTAACGTGCCACCGCCCCACACAAATCGGTAAACGCCCCTAACTGCAACATTTCCCCCAATCCACCCAATTCAGCCGCCATAATTGCCACCTCTTCCTTCAGGCAGGGCTGTTGAGTATCATTCAGCACAGACTCCAGACGTTGCAGACACCCTTCCACCTCCGTTTCAAACAACAGAGGAATAATATCTTGCTCATCCTCTGGAGATAACAGCGTCGAAGCATCTTCAGGGGTCGGGTCACCCAGTTGAGTGTGCAACTCGCGAAAAATCGGATTGCATTGCTGTTCTAGCCATTGGGGACTAGGTTCATAACCTTGACCGTGCAATTCCACAATTTGGCGCAGACAATCAACCCCAGACAAAAGTAAACTCTGCACCTGGGCATCAATAGTATAACGTTTGGTTTTTAATACCTTGAAGGAATCTTCGAGACGGTGGGCAAAATCACTCAAGGTGCGAAAACCCATCATTCCCGCTCCACCCTTAATTGAGTGAGCTGCACGCATCGCTCCATTGATTTTTTCCACCTCAATTCGACCTGTGCTATCAATCTCTAATAACACCCTTTCCAAGGTATCAATGTAATCCGTTGCTTCCTCCAGAAATTGCATCTGGATTTCATACTCTTTATCCTGTGCCATGCCCTATTCCCTAGTCTCTAGTCGTTAATTAAATTAGTTAGGGTTCACTTGTACCAGTTCACAATTTATTCAAGTCTCGCCTGACTTAAACTCTATTTACCTGCTGCAATTGATGATTTTGCTAATTGGTATTCTTTTGTTGTAGCCTAACTAACAGCGAACCACACATTTCTTGGATAGGGAACCGAAATTAACAGTCTGTTAGCTCTAGAAGGCGTTGCTGATTTATGGGATGATTTAGCTTAATTTTGAACGAAATACTCATAGTTTCAGCCTCTGTTTCATCCCGCATTTATGCAATGCCCTCTAGAATTATGAAAATTTAACGGTAAACAGTTAACTGTCAACAGATTCCCTTCCCATCTAATTAATCCACTTTAAACGTACCGACCGTATCCTGTAGTTGGCGAGAGATTTGCACAGTTTGCTGCAATGATTCTGACACCTGTCGGGATGAATAGCTAGTATGTTGGGAAACCGCGGCGATTTGCTCCATTAACTGACTCACCTGATGGGATGTTTCTAACTGGGAGGAGGTGGCCATAGAAATTGATTGGATTAATACATCCAATTGTCGGGATACGTCCAAAATTTGATTCAAACTTTGTTTGGCATCCTCAACTACACGGGTTCCCTCCACTACCTGGCTAGTACCTTGCTCCATCGCTTGTACCACCTCGCTGGTTTCCCGTTGAATATTTTCCACGATTTGTTCAATTTCCTTGGTTGCAGCAGCCGAGCGAGCTGCCAATTCTCCCACTTCTTCGGCTACCACCACAAATCCTTGGGCTTCCTCTCCTGCACGTGCAGCCTCAATCCCCGCGTTAATCGCGAGGAGGTTGGTCTGCATGGAAATCTGGTTAATTAATGCCACAACCCGGGAAATTTGCTGAGTAGATTCACCTAACCGTTTCACCTTCTTCGCCGTTTCACCGACGGTTTCCCGCATACTGAGAATGCTTTTCACGGTGCGTTCCATCGCCGTACCACTATTGGTAGCAGTATTCCGAGCTTCATTGGCAACAGCTGCCGCTTTTTGGGCGCTCAGTGCCACCGTTTGCATGGAACGGGTCATATTATCAACCGCATCCAGGGTACGATTGATTTCTTCCGCTTGATTCAAAGCTTCAATCGCTAATCGGTCGATGGCACTGGAATTATCGGCAATGGATGCATTTACCTGGGTAGCCGTTTGTTTTACCTGGGTGACAATCCCCCGCAAGCTTTCAACGATGGAGTTAAAAAAGTCGGCAACCGTACCAATTTCTCCGGTAGTCACATCTGCCCTCACCGTTAAATCCCCACTGGCTGCACCTTCAACTTCACTCAATAACTCCAATAACTGCATTTGTAATGCTTCTTTTTGTTGCCGTTCCGACATCGAACTGGCTTCAGCCATCCTGCGACCCTGTTCAATTTCCTCCAGTAGATATCCGTGTTCCAAGGCAAAACCCATTTGGGTGGATATCTGCCGGAAAAACTCAAGATCCGCAGGTTGCCACACCCTGGGAGAATCGCAGTGGTGGGCAATCAATAAACCAATTAATTGCTCTTTGGTGACGATTGGTGCAATTAAATTGGCTTTAACGGCAAATTTTTCTAGCATTTGCACATAGCAAGTTGCATTTTGGAGGCTGGTATCTTGGTAAATATTACTAATCGCCCGAATTCTGCCATCTTTATAGGTTTCCACATGGCGTTCTCGAAAACAAGGGTCATCAATGTGTACTCCCATCATTTTCGGGAAACCAGCAGCTACTGATTCCGCAACCACCACCCCATCCCAAGTTTCGGGATTAAACTTGTAAAATACTACCCGGTCTGTTTTCAAGCCTTGGCGAATTTCCCTGACTGCGGTTTTGAGGATATCCTCCGTTTCCAGGGTACGCCGCATTTTTAACGTGATGTCGGTAAGATTTTTAGCCCGTTCGGTGTCAATTTCTTGTTTTTTAATCAGGGCTTGTAATTGTTCCGCCATCTGATTAATATTTGTCCCTAAATCACCCAATTCATCGTCACTTTGAACTTGTATCCGGGTGCTTAAATCCCCCCGTCCAATTCGTTCCACGGTTTCGGTGGCATTCAAAAGCGGATCTGTGGCACGTTTTGCTAACCAATAGGCAATCAGTCCTACAACTGTGGCAATTACAGCTGTACCTAGTAGGGTAGCCAGAGCCAATTGATTACGGGCTTCAAAGGCAGTTGCAGCATCATTTGCTACTAATACAGCCCACTGTAGGCTGGGGAAACCAGGTAAATCGCTGGGGGTAGATGCGTAGCTGAATAGTTTCTCCTGGTTATTAATCTTGCCAGTAAAGGTGATGCTTTCAGTGGTTGCAGGTTTTTGGAGATTGGGAAACTCCGCTTTTATTTCCCGACCAACCTTGTTGCTAATACTACTGAAAAAAATCTTACCAGTGGCATCGCCGAGAAAATATTCTTCCTTGTGATCATCGTGTTGAGAATGGAGTTTGAGTAAGCTTTCAACGGATGTAACTGGCATCCGCGCACGAATAACTCCTACCAACTGACCGGAACCAGTTTCCTGAATCGGAGCAACCACAAAAATACTGTTTTTACCATTGGTCTTTGATACCCGTGGCTGGGTAATTAAGGGTTTTTGGTCTTGCAACACCTTCTGAAAATAATCAGATTCTCGGTGATTACTAATTGCTGCTTCTCCTGGTTTTGGCGTGGATTGGGCAATTACATCCCCATTCAAGTCAAAAACGGCGATGTTATCATACACCTTGTAGATATCGACATATTCGTCGAGAACGGCTTGTTTTTCAGACTGTGTACCAAAATCGCGAATCCGCCGATTGGCAAAGATAGGTAAACTAGCCATCACCTGAATATCGCCATAGCGCTCAAACATGAAGCGATTAATCTTATCAGCCAACTCTTCCGTATGGGAAGCCTGAATCTTCGCGATTTTATTTGTAATACTTCCACTGGCGATCGCATTGGCAACCACACCCAGGGCTAAAACGGGAATTGTGCCAATGGCGATCGCCATAATTGTGGCTTTGGTACGGATTTTCATCCGTTTGAAACCGTTTGATACCACTTGCAATGGTGATGTCCGGGTTGCCAAAGGGGATGACTCCGAAGCTAATACCAAGCTAGTATTGTGTTTGTCTGCTGGTATGGCTGGCTGTAAAGCTGTTTGCTGCTTTTCTTTCGCGTCAGCCGCGTCTGTCTTATTAAACATAAATTAATTGCCCTGTTTTGGGAAAGAGAACACAACGCCGTTTGTGGTAGTAAAAACACCCTGATTTTGGATTTTGGATTTTAGATTACCCTTATGGCTACGCGCAGCAATGGGAGGAAAGCAATCGTAACAGGAAGCAGAACTCTGCTATCAAGCAACATCCAAGACCGTGACTTCCTCACCGCTACGTGTCTATAGCTTTTGGATTACTTTGAGGTAAATTCGGTAGAAATAATACGGAACTATCCTACGAGAAGATAAATTCACCTCAGACCCTGACCTCTAGTACAGACGACCCGTGGGGTCGTCTCCCCGACTCCCTAAAAAAATGTATTAATTTTGACGCAGAACCGAGGAGTGAACAATGGCATGGGCATCTAAAGCCAGCAAAATTTCATTGTCGTGGTTAATACATCCCCGCAGATAGGGAACAAGACTACTGGCTACCTGGCCAATGGGGGAACGTATTTCCTCGACGAGAAATTTCGTAGTGCCAATAATGTCATCGACTACTAAACCCAATAAAGTTGTATCGACGCGCACAATTACCACGCTGTACTGGCGTAAACGTGTTTCTAGGGATTCTATGTTCAATAGTTGGGGCAAATCAATTGCCCAAATAATTCGACTTCGCCAGTTCATTAACCCTAAAACACAAGCAGGCATTCCCGGCATTGCTGTCACTGATTCGACGGGAATTACGATTGCCTCTTGGGTATGGCGCATTGACAAAACGGCTGGGGTATGCCGATTAAGCATAAATTTGAGATAACCATCGGTGGTATTGGCCAGATTTGCCTGGTTGGCGATCGCTAGTTGGGATTTGTTCATAGATTCACACCGCTACAGATTTGATCGCTCGTACTAGTTGTTCACGGGTATAGGGTTTAGTAACATAGGCATCTGCTCCTTGACGCATTGCCCATAGCCGATCGATTTCCTGATTTTTGGAACTACAAATCACTATTGGCAATTTCTGGGTGTTTGGGTTACGCTTGAGGGCACGACACAGTTCAAACCCACTCATCCCTGGCATTACCACATCAGTAATTACCACATCAGGCTGTTCCTGGGCAGCTTTTTCCAGAGCCTCTTTCCCCGCCATTGCTTGAATCACGTTATACCCGCTTTCTTGCAGATAATGACTCATTAATTCCAATTCACTGGGAGAGTCTTCGACAATCAATACGGTTCCTGTTAATGTGATGCTCACGTCAATTCTCCTGATCAAACGATGAGAAAATTAGCTTTTTATTTCCTGTCAATTCAGATGCTTGTAGACGATTTTAAGTAAATCTGCCTGGGTAAATGGCTTGGTTAAGTAACCCGATGCACGCACCATTTTCGCCTTGGCTCGGTCAATAAAACCGGTGCGTCCAGTCACCATGACAATTGGTGTATCTTTAAACATTGAATGTCGCCGCAACAAAGAACATAATTCATATCCGTCAAGATTCGGCATCTCTACGTCTAATAAAATTAAATTGGGTTTGTTACGGAGAATTTGCATCAACGCCTTAACTGGGTCATTAATTTTCACTACCGTAAATACGGACTCATCTAAAAAATGTTGAATCGAGTTCAAAACCGTTGGACTATCGTCAATGCAAGCAATCACATAATGCTTCTTGCTGACAACTTTCTCCCCTGCGACTTCTCCACTCCCTTCATCTGCGAGACTTGCTTCATGGGACTTTTCGAGCAGATGCGTTGACTCCTGTTGTGCTGTGGTTGGGTTACTATCCCGCTCAAACACCTGCACCATACTGCTTTCTCGTCGAGTTCCCCCCTGTTCCGTGGTTTGATAATATTGCGATCGCAACTGCTGCTGACAATATTCCACTAACACCCGCATATCTAAATGACAAAACTTGGGCATTTCGTCTAAACTCGTTTCCCGACTAAAATCGTAATTCCCCTCCTTTAATCGCAAAAACGATACTAATACCTCCTTGGCCATCTCTTCGATTAATTCACCAGCCTGTCCAGAACTGATATAGTTACGATTAACTAACCAACAAATAGCTTGATAGTCAGCTTGAGTACTGGCAAAATCATCATGTTTGGCTTCAAAAATGACCCGCATTTGCGCTCGAATCGACTGATTTAAGCCCTCAACTCGACGTTCCAATCGTTCTAAATGTCCATCTAGCCAATCAAAAAGCTGATCCGAATAGGAGGCATAAACCAGTTTTCCCTCCTGTAAATAGAGGGACCAGTAAATCGAACCCGTCGAAACTCTTAACCGACCAGTCGCACGCCTTCCTGTCAACTGGGCTAGTAATGATAGGGGATGGATTTTTTGCAGAATTTTATAGCTACCTAGAGGAGTTGTACTCATTATTGCTGTTACCTCGACTCAATCGGCGACCTAGGGAACTTTGGTGATGCAGACCCTAATTTCAAGTTCGCGATTCCCAGACTGTTGTATTATATGCTACTTAGCTTCGGAAAGCATTCAAACAGCGAAACCCAACGGCAGCAATTACTTTTTCTCTTAAAAGCAGTTAAAACATCAAGATGAAAATGCCAGTAAGTATTGATATATACTAAGACTACCAAAAATTTTTAGTTGACATATTCGGTGAAATGTAAAGAGTCGGTAAAATCATTTTTTTTAGTAAACTAACAATCATTTGTTTGTTTTTTGACTAGTTATTTGCAAGGTAATACCTTTTTCTGTTCAGTATTCATACTTAAGTATAGTATGAATCAATGGTACAAGATAAATTTACAATAATTTTCGATGTACGATAAATATTAAAATAAATATTTATACAATTACTGAAAACATTGTCAACACTAGTTTGACCAATTATTCCTAATCCTGTGCAGAGTCAGGAGATGCTCTACGAGTTAAAAAGGAGACAAAATAACCCGTAAATAAATCCTGCCCCATCCGGAACAAAGTCATGGGGGTTGGGGTTTAAACTAGCTTTACATAACCAAGAAAATATCGGTGGATATTTATATTTATCTTGAATATTATGCTAATAATTGAGCAAATATATAGTTTAAGTTTATACAAATCAACCGGATGACACTGACAGCACACCCATTGTCCTTGGTGTTTTTGGGCAAATACTTTAGGGTCTGCTGTAAAAGTCTTTTCGCCAGGGTAAGGAATAGGGAGTAGCATAGATTTAATGCTTACACCAGAACCAATATTGATTTTTTCCCACTCCCAACTCACCACTTCCTACAGCCTTTTGTTATTAGGGTGATTTACGGATTCAATCTCGCAGAAAAATAGCTCGATTCTGAATAGAACCGAGCTGTATACGAATATGCATCTAATCAGGGTATTGTAAGCTACTCAAGGCTAAAAGCCTGTAAGCTCTAGTCCAGTTCAAATCGAAATGATGCGGATGAAAGGACTTGAACCTTCACGTCTTACGACACTAGAACCTAAATCTAGCGCGTCTGCCAATTCCGCCACATCCGCAAAACTTACCATATTATACCATACAGAATTTAATTTCGTCTAGAAAATGTTCTTATCTTGCTTGTAAATAGGGAGCAGGAGACGGGAGTAATATCATTATCGCGAAAATTTTGCCCCTATTTTCTTCCCCTGCATCCCATAGCCTTAATAATTTACCGTGACGCGGGGGAGTCGATGTTTAAACCCACAGAGAATTTCCCAGGATATGGTTCCTAGCTGTGTAGCCCAATCTTCGGCGGTAATTTCTGTGTGGCGATCGCGTCCTAATAATGTTACCACATCACCGACTTGAATGGTGGGGACGTGACTAATATCAATCATCATCTGATCCATCGTAATTGTGCCAATTTGTGGTATTTGTTGTCCTTGAAACATGACTTGTAGTTTATTGGACAAATTCCTCGGTACTCCATCTGCGTAACCAATTCCCACGACGGCAATTCGCATATCCTGGGGAGCAATAAAGCTATATCCGTAACTGACACCTGTTCCCCCTTGAATCTCTTTGATGTGGGTAATTCTCGCTTTTACTCCCAACACTGGTTGGAGGTGGATTCGTCCTTGGAAATGGGGTGCGGGATAATAACCGTAAATGGCTAACCCCGGACGCACCATGTCGTAATGGAGGGATTTATCGGCTAGGGTTCCCGCAGAATTAGCTAGGTGGAGTTTGGGTACTTTTAAACCTAAATTTTCTAATTGGGCGATCGCTTGCTCAAATCGCTGCTGTTGCAACTGCATAATTGTCGGATCTAGACTATCCGCTGTCGCTAAATGGGAATACACACTGGCTATTTCTAGTTTAGGTAAACTGGTAATTAATTGCACAAATTCCCCAGCTTGTTGCCAATCGATTCCTAGTCTAGACATCCCCGTATCCAGTTTGATATGTACGGGTAACTTGTCTGTAAATCCTTCCTGCTCTAATGTTTCCGAGAATACTAATGCCTGTTTCAAACTACATAAAGTGGGCTGCAAATCCCAACTGGCGATCGCTTGAATTTGTTCCCTGGTTTGGGCTGCTCCTAAGACCAATATCGGCGCTGTAATCCCATTTTCCCGCAATTGTATTCCTTCGGGTACGGTGGCTACTCCTAGCCAATCCGCTCCTGCTGATAGGACTGTTTGCGCTACCGCTACCGCACCATGTCCGTAAGCATCGGCTTTGACTATCGCCATCAATTGGGTCTGACTGGATATGTATGCCCGCAATTGCTTCACGTTCTCTGCTAATGCTCCCAGGTCGATCTCTACCCATGCTCGCTGGGACAACCAGGCTATTGATTCACTTGTGGATACTGCTGGCTTAATTCTATGATTAAATTCGTGGCTTAACATGAATATTTTTCTCTCCCCACACACCACTTCTACAATTCTTGCTCTTCGATTCAACGGCTATTCCTGCAGGATAATCGCTGCTTAGTTTAATCTTTACATCACCTGGAAAACAAGTTTAGGAATAATATTTGTTAAGCAATAATAATAAATGTAACAATCTTTGAATTATCAATTGATTTAGATGCAAACTCTCTCGGTTACTTGGTCAGAGCCTGATACCAGTTGCTGTGCCTTGGATACTTGCAATCCACCTATAGCATTTTTACTTTCAATATCTATTGTTTTAGATGCTACATACGCCTAATAAGCTGTTATTTTGATTAAAGTCTTGATTTTATGTAAATATTGGCTGCTCTTTCTGGCTTTTATATGTGATAATACGGATAGACAATATAATAATTACAACTACATGCTGAGAAATTTATCCTTATTAAAAATTTGAGAATAGTGGTATAAAATGTCTGCAACCCACAAACCAACTGGTTTTGTGTTAATATATGTAAAACTAATACCTTGAGAACTGAATCAATGGGGAAGGTTTTAGTCCTGAATGCCTCTTATGAGCCGCTCAACATAACGAGCTGGCGACGTGCTGCGGTTTTGCTCATTAAAGGAAAAGCCGAATGGGTTGAACATAACAGCAAGTATCTTTACGCTAATTTTCCTTTACCGACCGTGATTCGGTTGCGCCATTACGTGCGTGTGCCTTACAAGGAAATTCCTCTTACCCGACGGAATATCTTGCACCGCGATGGGCACACTTGTCAATACTGCGGTTACACAGGAGATGATTTAACCCTTGATCATGTTATCCCGCGATCGCGCGGTGGTGGTGATAGTTGGGAGAATATTGTCACAGCTTGTGTACGTTGTAATGTCAAGAAGGGCAATCGCACACCCCAGGAAGCTGACATGCCATTGCGACATCCACCACGTCGCCCTTACAGTAGTCTCTACTTTGAGGTCGGGAAGCATCTCAAAACGGGAATGCATAACGAATGGCAGAAATACGTAATTGGGCTTTAACTTTCTACCCTGGTTAATTTCACCGCAAATACAAGTTAAACACCCCAACCTTTGAGGTTGGATCTGGCAATTTCAACCTTTACTTAGGGGGGCTTGGTTATTGGTGGGGAGTTGCTTAATAACTAGATAACTATATTCAGTTTTCGTCGTGACAGAATTTAAGTCGCGGTCTTGTTTGGTTTGCCGCAACGAACTTAATGAGTTTAGCAAAGAAAATTGTCATAGGCAAGGGTTTGCTGTAAATCAATTTCCATTGACGTGATTTTGGTTTTGTATTGTCGGATCGGTTTGTGGGTGGGAAGGGAAAGGAAAGGTTAATTGGAGTACCGTTTTGGGCAAGTTATGAAGAAAGTATGTGTTTTGTGGGGTTGTGTGTGATGATTTGTCCGAAAAACAGGATAATTTCCGAATCAATTCCCTAAAGTTGCATATTTTTGCGAAGATTAACTAATGTGGTTAAACACAACATGCCGAAAGCGAAAACTATGTTGAACGAAAAAGGAGCCTTGCGCATCCACTAGCGTTCCCTATGCAACTTAATTCACTTTCTACTTCGATCGAAACTCATCCACTCATAGGTGAAGCAACATCTATAAGCAGCGACTTCGACCCAGAAGGCGTTGAAAATGATTCGTCCAAACTTTTGAGTCAGAATGCTAACGAAATTCCCCATGGGGGTATCACCAAGATCAACACGTTGGCAGGCCAAAAAATAGAAGAATTTCGGAAAGTTTTGGCAAAGCACCATTTGGAGAAACATTTGGTTGTATTGCAGGATTTTCCAGACCCAGATGCACTTTCAGCTGCATGGGCATATTCGTTGATTGCTCAACAGTATGACATCAAGTGTGATATCTTTTATGCTGGAGCCTTAAGTCACCAAGAAAATATAGCCTTGGTGAAGCTGACTAATTTACCAGCACAACGGTGTCCGTTACAAAATCTGAAATCAAAGGATTTATCATCCTATCAAGGGTTTGTCCTGGTAGATAATCAGGGAACGACTTCCCAATTGTTCTCAGTGGTACAACAGGCAAATATTCCCCTGATTGCCGTGATCGACCACCATGGTATGCAGGGGGAACTAAAGGCGGAATTTGTCGATATTCGTCCTTCCGTGCGTGCAACTGCGACAATTTTTACCCAGTACCTACAATCGGGACTACTGACCCTAGATAGTAGTATTAGTGCCCATGTCAAATGTGCAACAGCTTTGATGCACGGTTTACGTTCCGATACGGCTCAGTTAATGCAAGCACAGGAAGAGGATTTCATGGCAGCTGCTTATTTAAGTCGCTTTTATGATTCTCAATTGTTGAATGCCATACTCCAGGCTAATCGTTCTAAACGCGTCATGGACGTGATTGAGCGATCGCTAAAAAATCGAATCGTGCAAAACAACTTTTCCATTGCGGGTGTTGGTTATTTACGCTACGACGACCGGGACGCGATTCCCCAAGCTGCAGATTTTATCGTCACCGAAGATAATGTACATACAGCCGTCGTTTATGGTATTGTCCATGATGAGGACGACGAGCTAGAGGTTGTGATTGGTTCACTGCGGACAACAAAACTGACTCTCGATCCAGACGAATTTATCAAAGAAGCATTCGGACAGGATAGTAGCGGTCGTTTCTTTGGGGGTGGACGAACCAGTGCTGGTGGTTTTGAAATCCCGATGGGATTTTTATCCGGTGGTAATGAAAACTCCACCTACGCCAAACTGAAATGGGAAGTCTTTGACACCCAAATTAAACAAAAATTATTGCGTTTGGTGAACCCCAAGGATAACCCGATTCAGACAGAATAGGAGACAGGATACAGGAGGGATATGTTGGATCAGACTAATAGAGATATTAGGTGTAACTATCCATTGTCTCCACTCCCCCAGCATACCCGGCATCCCCTGCTTCTCTGAAAATTGCTGAACACACAAGTTGCACACTTACATACTCAAAAATAGTAAAATTATCCTACAGCCTAATCAATAGCCCCTAACCTATTACTTGAAATCAGTGGAAGTTTACCTGATCCGTCACGGAATCGCCGAAGAACGTCAAGATGGACTAGATCATCCCGAACGGCAACTCACCAAAGAGGGACGCAAAAAAACCGAAAAAGTTGCCCAACGGCTGAAAGAACTCCAAATAGGGTTCGATTTAGTCTTGACAAGTCCCTATGCTCGTGCCCAACAAACAGTCCAAATTCTGACGCAAGTGGGATTATGCCCAAATGTAGAGATATGTGAATATCTGGCACCAGAGGGTAATTTTGGCCAATGGTTAGAAAATTGGTGGCAAAGGCAAGTATTTGGGGATAACTCGAGATTGGCCCTGGTTGGACACGAACCGGATTTGAGTCGGTGGACAGAAATTTTGGTGTGGGGGGAAACCAAAGACCACATAGTCCTCAAAAAAGCAGGTATGATTGGGGTAGAGGTGCCAACAACAGGTTCACCAGTGGGTCGGAGTCAGATGTTTTGGTTGACACCACCCAGGTTATTGTTGTAACAGATTTTCTGCCATAAAACTCGGAAAAGTTCTGTTAAAACCGATACTGTAATGGCTGTAGGAATTTCTGCTAACTTTAGCCTGAACAAGTAATTAACAAAAGCAGATGGTGTTGCCATGGTATTGTGCGAATATAAGCCCGGTCTGGAAGGCATTCCTGCTGCCGAGTCCGGTATCAGTTTTGTTGATGGGCAAAAAGGGATACTCGAATATCGTGGCATCCGGATTGAAGAGCTAGCCCAACACAGCAACTTTCTGGAAACCGCGTATTTATTGATTTGGGGCGAATTACCAACTCAAGATGAATTAAAAGCATTTGAGCAGGAAGTGCGATCGCATCGTCGGATTAAATACCGTATCCGCGACATGATGAAATCATTTCCGGAAAGCGGACATCCCATGGACGCACTCCAAGCTTCGGCTGCGGCTTTAGGACTATTTTATTCCCGTCGTGATTTACATAATCCAGTCTATATTCGGGATGCAGTGGTGCGATTACTTGCGACCATCCCGACAATGGTGGCAGCTTTCCAGTTGATGCGCAAGGGTAACGACCCGGTAAAACCCAACGATGACCTGGATTATGCGGCTAATTTCCTCTACATGTTAACTGAGAAAGAACCCGACCCTTTGGCGGCTCGGATTATGGACGTGTGTTTGATTTTACATGCCGAACACACTATGAATGCTTCTACTTTTAGTGCGCGGGTGACAGCTTCAACCCTGACAGACCCCTACGCGGTCGTTGCTAGTGCGGTGGGAACCTTGGGAGGTCCCTTACACGGGGGTGCAAACGAAGAAGTGATCCAGATGTTGGAGGAAATAGGTTCGGTAGCCAATGTCCGTCCCTATGTTGACAGCTGTCTGGAACGGAAAGCGAAAATCATGGGATTTGGACATCGCGTTTATAAAGTCAAGGACCCTCGTGCCACAATTTTGCAGAAACTGGCAGAAGAATTATTTGCCAAATTTGGCCAGGATAAGTACTACGATATCGCCCAGGAAATGGAAATTGTTGTGGCCGAAAAATTGGCCCACAAAGGCATTTATCCTAATGTTGACTTTTATTCCGGTTTGGTGTACAGAAAACTGGGAATACCCACGGACCTATTTACACCGATTTTTGCGATCGCTCGTGTAGCGGGTTGGCTAGCACATTGGAAAGAGCAACTTGCAGAAAACCGGATTTTCCGACCCACCCAGGTTTATAAAGGCGTTCATGATGTTTCCTACATTCCCGTTGAAAAGCGGTAGTTTGTAGGGAATAGCAGGGGGAGTAGAGGAAATAGATAGTTAGTATATCTTTATTAGTCTTATTCAACATATCCCTCCTGTCTCCTCGATAGTTTCAGAAAACTAAATCTTGACTATAAGCAGAAACTCTAATTATCGTTCGTGGGGTGAAAACCATCGGACGATATACTAGGCATGGACGGCAAAAAAAACTTAATTTTTGCCCATCACGGACGCACAAATTGCCCCTGTATCGTTACAGTAATTAACAGATTGTTTTGGTGTCAATGCCGACGAACTAATGACCTAACTTAGAGCGGAAACATGAATTCAGGAATTGATCTGCAAGGAACGTTTATCGAATCCCTCAAAGCCTTGGGATTGCCAAGTGGTACAGCCAAAGCGATTTGGATGCCACTACCGATGATTTTAATGCTAATTGCGGCAACGGTCGGTGTACTAGTTTCGGTCTGGTTAGAACGAAAAATATCTGCCGCAGCCCAGCAACGGATTGGTCCTGAATATATTGGTCCTTTGGGACTACTTGCACCGGTCGCGGACGGACTCAAACTTGTCTTCAAAGAAGATGTGATTCCAGCCAAATCGGACGCTGTCCTATTTACCTTTGGTCCAATAATTGTTGTATTACCCGTATTCTTGTCCTACATGATTGTACCATTTGGACAAAATTTGGTGATTACCAATGTGGGTATGGGTGTATTTTTGTGGATTGCCCTGTCAAGTATTCAACCAATAGGTTTACTAATGGCAGGTTATGCATCCAATAACAAATACTCATTGTTAGGGGGATTACGTGCTGCTGCTCAGTCGATTAGTTACGAAATCCCCCTAGCTTTAGCAGTTTTGGCTGTGGCCATGATGTCCAACAGCCTCAGCACCGTGGATATTGTGAACCAACAATCGGGATACGGAATTCTCGGTTGGAATATTTGGCGACAACCAGTAGGATTTATTATTTTCTGGATTGCAGCTCTTGCAGAATGTGAACGGATGCCATTTGACCTCCCAGAAGCGGAAGAAGAACTGGTTGCAGGTTATCAAACCGAATATTCGGGGATGAAATTCGCGTTATTTTACTTGAGTTCCTACATCAACCTGGTACTTTCTGCCTTGTTAGTATCAGTTCTATATCTAGGTGGTTGGGATTTTCCCATTCCTTTGAATGTGGTTGCATCCTGGTTTGGTGTTAGCGAAACGAGTCCGATTCTCCAAGTGGTGGCTGCATCACTAGGTATTACCATGACCTTGCTCAAAACCTATTTATTGGTGTTTGTAGCTATCCTCCTACGCTGGACAGTACCACGGGTACGGATTGACCAATTATTAGACTTGGGATGGAAGTTTTTATTACCCGTTGGTTTAGCAAATCTCTTGATTACAGCTGCATTAAAACTCGCTTTTCCTGTAGCTTTTGGAGGGTGATGGGATTTTGGGTTTTAGATTTTGGATTGACCCATAGACTTGCTATCTGTGAGATTTAGGATTGAGGATTCAGAATTCAGGATTTACCATATTGGCGATCGCGTAGACGCAATTACGAATGACCGTCAAGTCGGAAGAAATCCCAAAACCAGATTTATTTAATTTATTCAGTCACGATTGCGTAACCTGAATTTGGAGCAAGTGAGGGGTCATTATTGAGTAATGGAGTTATTTTATTATCCCCACTTCCCAACTCACTACTCCCTACTCCCGATTCAGAAGCAACTTCTGGGTATTTGCTCTGGGTTAGCCCGATAATTTTGAGATGATGCCAAATCCAAAAATACCAGCTTTGGCTTGACTTTTACTTCACATTGCCAGATAGGATTCTGTCATCGTGAGCTTTTTTCAGCTTGAGCTTGTAATTTTAAACCTTGTGATAGGTATGCACTGAAATCTCAACTGGGAAATTTCCCAAACCAAAACAGAATATCTTAAGGAGAGGATAATGCTGAAGTTTCTCAAACAAGTTGTCGATTACGGCAAAGAAGCAGTACAAGCGGGAAAATACATTGGACAAGGTTTATCAGTCACCTTTGACCATATGCGTCGTCGTCCGGTTACAGTTCAATATCCCTACGAAAAATTAATTCCTAGCGAACGATTTCGCGGACGGATTCACTTCGAGTTTGATAAATGTATTGCCTGTGAGGTTTGCGTGCGAGTTTGTCCGATAAACCTACCCGTTGTCGATTGGGATTTTGAAAAAGCCAGCAAAAAGAAAAAGCTCAAACATTACAGTATTGATTTCGGTGTTTGTATTTTCTGTGGTAACTGTGTTGAATACTGTCCTACCAATTGTTTATCCATGACTGAGGAATACGAACTCGCAACCTACGACCGTCACGAATTAAATTATGATAACGTTGCTTTGGGTCGTTTACCCTATAAAGTGACTAATGACCCAATGGTGACACCATTACGGGAATTAGTTTACCTACCCAAAGGAGTGATGGACCCCCACGATTTACCTGCGGATGCACCCCGTCCTGGTGCGCGTCCAGAAGACTTGGTAGAACAAGCAGAGAAATAACCTTTGGTTTTGCGATCGCCAAATCTGAGTAATTTTGGATCTTGACCACGAAAGTAAGGAAAAAAACGTGAATTTAGCAGAAGGTGTACAGTTTGTTACGTTTGCTATCCTGGGGCTGATGATGATTGGCGCAGCTCTGGGTGTAGTTTTGTTTGATAATATTGTCTATTCCGCCTTTTTGCTGGGTGGCGTATTTGTCAGCATGGCAGGGATGTATTTATTATTAAACGCAGATTTTGTCGCCGCAGCCCAATTATTGATCTATGTTGGTGCGGTTAACGTCTTGATTTTGTTTGCCATTATGCTAGTTAACAAGCGGGAAAACTTTGCCCCGATTGCGACTGCATGGGTGCGCAAGGCTGTGACTGGGGTGGTTTGCTTGGGTCTATTTGCACTGTTAAGTACGATGGTTTTAGCCACACCTTGGTCACTTTCGAATGCAATACCCGTCAGCAACTCAATTGTTGTTATCGGTGAACATTTCTTTAGCGATTATTTATTGCCATTTGAATTAGCATCGGTATTGTTATTAATGGCAATGGTGGGTGCAATTATTTTGGCTCGTCGCGAATATCTACCGGATGTGTCCTCCTCTGCTGATTTGTCCCAAACTGTACTCATGTTACCCGAACGTCCACGGGAATTGGTTTCTGCAAATCAGGATAATGAGTAAGTAAAAGGGAGACAGAATACAGGAGACGATTGAAATTTCATTTTTGCTGACTGTTAATTGTTAACCGTCAACCATCAATAAAGTTAAAGACTGGAGAGTGGAGACAGAATACTCAATAATAGTTACAGCACTTTTGAGGCACATGAGGTACACTAATTTCCGGTTAGCCTTTAAGCCTGTGAATTTTGATTAATTGCTGTACCTCATAAACATCGAATCTGCCGTAAGCATGATCCATGGAAGTCTAATGTATTTTCGGAATTTCGTCAGTCCGATTAAGTACTCAAAATATATGCTTCCCAACTCCCGACTCCCTTAAATCCAAAATCCAAAATCTAAATTAACAGAAAATGCAACTTGAATACTTTTTATTACTAGCGGCTGCGCTATTCTGTATAGGCATCTATGGATTGATTACTAGCCGTAATGCTGTCCGAGTGTTGATGTCGATTGAGTTATTGCTGAACGCGGTAAATCTCAATTTGATGGCTTTTTCCAATTATCTGGACTCGACTGCAATCAAGGGTCAGATTTTTACGGTATTTGTAATTACTGTAGCGGCAGCTGAAGCGGCTGTGGGATTGGCAATTGTGTTGGCAATTTACCGCAATCGCGATACTGTCGATATGGAGCAGTTTAATCTCCTGAAATGGTAGTTTAAGAGTGGATCTCAATCAGGTAATTATTGCTTATAAAGCGCGCGACCCCCAAAGTAAAAGATGGGCGGAAATGTGTGCTAAACAACTGGAAAATCGCAACTGCCAAGTCTTAATGGGACCGAGTGGTCCCAAGGATAACCCCTATCCGGTGTTTCTTGCGTCTGCGAACCATGATATTGACTTGGCTTTAGTTCTCGGTGGTGATGGTACGGTTTTAACTAGTGCGCGTCATTTAGCCCCAGCTGGAATCCCAATATTAGGGGTGAATGTGGGGGGACATCTGGGGTTTCTCACTGAGTCGGTGGAGGAGTTTCAGGATACGGAGGCGATTTGGGAGCGGTTGATTGAAGACCGTTATGCGGTGCAACGGCGGATGATGTTGCAAGCTGCGGTGTTTGAAGGACA
Source organism: uncultured Calothrix sp. (assembly GCA_937973965.1). Lineage (GTDB taxonomy): Bacteria > Cyanobacteriota > Cyanobacteriia > Cyanobacteriales > Nostocaceae > NIES-3974. The sequence goes on from CALJJQ010000011.1 coordinate 35,274, forward strand.
TGGTTCGAATTCGCAACCGGTGAGTGAGCGTTATTTGGCTTTGAATGAGATGTGTGTCAAGCCTGCTTCTGCTGACCGGATGATTACTTCGATTTTGGAGATGGAAATCGATGGGGAAGTGGTGGATCAGTGTGTTGGGGATGGTTTGATTGTTTCTACTCCAACGGGTTCGACTGGGTATACGGTTTCGGCAAATGGACCGATTATGCATGATGGGATGGAGGCAATTACGATTACCCCGATTTGTCCGATGAGTTTGTCGAGTCGTCCGTTGATTTTGCCCCCTGGTTCGGTGGTGAGCATTTGGCCTCTAGGGGATAATGATTTGAGTACGAAGTTGTGGACGGATGGGGTTTTAGGTACGTCAATTTGGCCGGGACATCGGGTTGATGTCCGGATGGCGGAGTGTCGTGCTAAGTTTATTATTTTAAGGGAAAATAACTCCTATTATCAAACTTTGCGAGAAAAATTGTTGTGGGCTGGTACGAGGGTTCGTTATAGTAGTACGAATCATAGTAATTAGTCACTCAAGGCTGCTAGGGTTCTCAGATGGTGGGTGGTGGGGGTGTTTGATCGCGATGAGGTTGCGATCGCGTTTTGTTGGTGATGACCAGGCTGCTTCAAATTGCTCAATGGGGATTTTTCTCGATGCGATCGCTGGTGGTCCAGGGTCATGACAACATATTTGTATGCCATGACTGTTATATTGAATGTTGTATATGAGGATGAAGTGGGGGTCGTAGCCAATTTGGTTGTTAAGTTTACACAGGTTGACTAGACACATGATTAGGTATTCAGAGTTTAAAAATGTGATAATATCCTGAGTGGTTGGGGTGTAGGGGGATATGTCTATACGGGAAATAAGTTGTTGTGCGTAAGTAATTTCCCTGGGTATGTCGCTAAATTTGCTAATGACTCTTCCTAGCTGTGGTCCAAATCTTTCGTATAAATAGGTTTCTCCTACGGTTGCAAAGCGTTGATAATCAAAGTCTTTTTGGCAAATTACTTCAAATCCTTGGTCAAGAAGATACAGTAGTCCTTGGGTATGCCAGGTTATTTTCGTGTCGTGTTTACCTGTAATTTGCTCAAGTTGGTTACTGTTGAGGGTTTGGGTTGGCAAAAATGTCTGTAAAACCATGCTCAAACAAGCTTGGAAGCAATGGATGTCATCCCAATTTGCAACGAAGGGAATTGGTTTCACAGTCTCCAAACTCCAACCAATCTAGAATGTATTTATTTGTAACATTTGCTGTGGTGTGTGATGGTGTCAGATATTGCAGTTTTGGGGAAATAAGGGGTATGGAGAATACAGAATTCATCGGATTTTAGATTTTAGCCCTCTTTTTTCAGACTGGGAAAAGAAAAATCAAAGCCAAATTTTGAATTGTAGATTGGACAGGTATTTGAGCATTTATTTTCTCACACAATGTTTGAAGTCATGTTTTTTGGTAAAAGTTGTGTGCTGTAAACATCTCAGATTATTCTCTCCTAAAAGACATAACTTCGATAGACTTTCAGCCCTATAATCTTTGTGAATCAAAGATTTTGTCAGTTCAGGTTCAAACGAACCTCTGGGTTTATTTGAGAACAAAGTCAATAAATGCCCATTCCCAGTTTACTGATTTTATTCCCAGTAGACCAAGAGGTTTTTAAAAACTTTTATTTGACACAAATATTGCTGGACAAGAGTTTCAGAATTTGTGATTCATCTAACTCATGTTAAATTGTGCTTTAAATCACTTTTGACTAAAACTATATGCAGTATATAACCCTCTTTTTTTGTCAGACTGGGAAAAGAAAAATCAAAGCCAAGTTTTGAACTGTAGATTGGACAGGTATTTGAGCATTTATTTTCTCAGACAATGTTTAAAATCATGTTTTTTTGGTAAAAGTCTTGTGTTGTAAATGTTTCAGATTATTCTCTCCTAAAAGTGATAAAAGAGGGATAAAATATATTTTCCTAGCCCTAAAAAACAGTAAAAACTAGATTGTGACAGTTAGAGTGCGGAATGTTGATTTCATATCCGGTAACGTAACCAGAATAAAATCCGGCATTGCATAAATGCGGGATGAACCAGAGGCTGAAACCATCAGTATTTCGTTCAAAATTAAGCTAAATCATCCCATAAATCAGCAACGCCTAAAATCATTGTCGAGACGATCTAGAGACGCAAAATTTCACATCTCTACATTTCTACATTATCGGTAATCAATCGGATTTAAGCTTCCCCGGTTTCAAGACACGGGTATTTTTAAAGAGTCCATAAAAGAACTTTCTTAGGGGCACGTGTTGCTGCAAAAGCTCAAAATCCCATGACTGCTGCTACTGATTTAATATCTGCGGAGATTCCTTGGTGAAATTGACTTTGACTATGTTTGATGGCTGTATCTGGGTCTTTGAGTCCATTTCCGGTTAATACACAGACGATGGTTGCACCTTCGGGTACTTGGTCTTTGACTTTGAGTAAACCCGCTACGGATGCTGCACTCGCTGGTTCACAAAAAATTCCTTCCTCAGAGGCTAGTAATCGATAGGCGTTTAAGATTTCTTCGTCGGTGACAGCATTAAACTCCCCTTGACTCGCGTCTTTAACGGCGATCGCTTTATCCCAACTAGCCGGATTGCCGATGCGAATGGCTGTAGCAATTGTTTCTGGAAATTCTACTGGACTACCGTTGACAAGGGGGGCAGAACCTGATGCTTGAAAACCCATCATTTTCGGCAGGCGATCGCATTTTCCCTGTTGGTGGTATTCACAAAAGCCCATCCAATAGGCACTGATGTTACCTGCATTACCAACGGGGATACACAACCAGTCGGGGGCGTTGCCTAAAATATCAACCAGTTCAAAGGCTGCTGTTTTCTGCCCTTCGAGACGATAGGGGTTGACGGAGTTGACGAGGGTGACTGGGTAGGACTCCGCAAATTCCCGGACAATTTCTAGGGCACGGTCAAAATTACCTTGAATTGCTAACACTTCGGCTCCGTACAATAGGGCCTGAGCTAGTTTCCCTAATGCCACATAACCATCGGGTATTAATACAAACGCTCGCATTCCCCCACGACGGGCATAGGCGGCGGCGGCGGCGGAGGTGTTGCCGGTGCTGGCACAAATGACCGCTTGCGCTCCTGCTTCTTTAGCTTTACTTACAGCCATTGTCATCCCCCGGTCTTTAAAGCTACCCGTGGGGTTGAGTCCGTCGTATTTGACGAATACACGAACTTGTTTACCGATATGAGCTGCGATATTGGGGACAGGAATCAGGGGCGTATTTCCTTCCAATAGGGTGACGACCGGAGTGCGATCGCTCACTGGTAGGTAGGGGCGGTAGGCTTCAATCAGTCCAGGCCAAGGTTGGCGGTGGGATTTGGCAACAGTCAGGCTTACAGTCATCCGATTTGGGATTTGGGATTTGGGATTTTGGATTACCCTGGGGGTAGGTTTTTTGGGTTTGTTGGCGGACTTCTAATTTGACAAATTTCCCTGACGGAGTATCCTTTTGGAGGAATCCGATACTGGGGATAATTTATCCATTGAAGTTTCCTTGCTAGCCGCAATCAGGTTGACAATAATTCTGAACTCGCGGCTAACGCAACATTTTAGTTTACCTGTTTACATGTACCGATGGGAAGAGTTTTGGGAATTTTTTTGGGGGAAATCAGTAGGATTCACTATTTCCGTGGAAAGATTATGGAAACAAATCATTCCTCACCCCAGTCTCTATACATACTTATGGGACGATTCAATTATCGCCGCACAAAATATACAATAATTTAATGATTCTTAAAAAAACACTATTATATTATCTCTAATGGTGTGAGTTGAGTTCTGGATGGAATTGACAATGACTACATCAAGCCTTTCAAAACCTGAAGCTCCTGTTGAGCAAGCTAATCAATTAACAAAAACCTGTTATCAAGCAGATCAGCAAGTCAAATTTATGTACTTGCAGGCTGAAATCGATTGCTTGCTAGAGGAACTCAAAAATCTCAAGCGGCAACGCAGTGAGAGCGACAATGTTCACAGTTAAGCTTTAACTGGCGAACGGCAAAAAGCTAACCAAATTTAAGCTAACCAATTTGAGCTAAAAGGTTTCAATTTTGTGGCGATCAACGTCGGAAGGAATTAACTCCTTCTTCTAGGAGTACACTGAATTTTTGTACTTCCTAGCGTTGCGATCGCCAAGTTGTTTAATATTATATTTTGATATTCAACCAGGTTAGAACCCTTTGCAAACATAATTTACCAAATAAAATAATCACAGCAACCTTCCCCTCCTAACCACCTCGTAATCTCTGCAACCAAATTTGTACTTCCTTGCGAGTTTGTTCGGTCACATGGGGTTGGGATTGTAACCAAGCATTGGCACGTTTTTCGTTGGTTTGAGCGGCAATAATCAATGCTCCCCAAATTTGTACTTCACTGCGTTTCGGGTTAATACCCAAGGCTGTTCGGACTCGATCACCTAATCGACCACCATCAGCTTTGAGTAGGCGAGAGATTTCACTGACATTTGTGCCAGAATTTTGTAAAATTCTTAAGGCTTCACCCCAGCGTCCGTCAATTAGATTGGCTAACACTGCTTGACCGGGACTAGCCCAATCTGTATCAGCTTGGGCTGTGGTTTGTTCCGCGTGTAAACGGACTAGGGCTATTTGGGCTTGAGCGGGTGCGGGAATTTTTGACTTTTTTTGTCTTTGAATAAACTCTAACCATTTATCAGCAGGACTCCACAAACCACTGCGAGCAACCTGAAGCGCATTTGTAAAAGCTTTATCATTCCAAGCAGGGGGTTGTAAGAGAATTTCCTCCAAACTGGTGGGAAAAACAGAGGATTTACCCGTTTTCACCTGGAAGACCCGAAATTGTGGCTCTAATCCCACACTTTGATTGATTAGCAATTCCTGCATTCCCCCACCCGTAATTTCTTGCCATTGGGGAATTTGTCCCTGGGGACTTGTCCAGACTAACATTTGTTGCAGGCGATCGCGTTCTGGGGTGTAGAAAAATATTTGTCCATAGGTGAGGTTATGGATACCATCTGCACGGGAGCCATGTAAGTAGAACCAAAATCCGGGAGGTGCGGACTGGGGTGAAAACCGATCGATTTCCATTAAAGGTAGATTGATGCTGGAACCGGGATGTTCATTGGTCGCATTGGCCAAGGGTGCAAGGACAAAGGATTCTTCGGGACCAGTGATACTGGTTTGGCTGAGTAAATAATAGTACTTTTGTTGTTGAGATTGAAACTCTGCATCATTAGACACTTGATATAACCGTAGTTCTGTAATTTCACGGCAGCTAGATGAACAGTGAGGACGCTGGGTATAAATTGGTAGCAAGTATCTGCCCTTGTCTTCAGCTAAGGGGATGAATTTACCAGCGATTTCTCCCTGCTTTTGGAGTTCCGAGTTGATATCCGTCAGGCTTTTTGGTCGCTCTCCCTGCCAAGGAACCTGGGCCCAATTTGGTAACAGTTGGTTAATCCAGGTCACTTGCTGTGGTTGAAAAATATACATAAAACCCAACCAACCCAAGCCTACCACCAATCCAGTCGCAGAAAATAAAATTGCGATCGCCAACAAGGAGGATAAACAACCGGAAACAGAGGATTTTTGTTGAGCTTTATTGGCACTAAACTTAACAATACTCCTATTTATTGCCGATTTTTTCGATACAGGTTTTGCCATTATTAGAAATTTTATATTTTTAATGGGAAATGACCTCGCAACAGAATGTCAAATGTCAGATGCAAGAATTTGTGATTAATTTTACCCCATACCCCCATTTTCAACAGGAAATTCACGGATATGGTTCTGGGAGTTTGTGAAAATCTTTATCCTCTTTTATACCCATCTTTTTCAGTAGTTGCCCACTATACAATACTTAATGTTTATTCAGACCCCAAAATACGTGTATTTACGCATGTCAGGATGAAATTTTCTTGAATAGACTCATCAAGTAAGTGTGTTGAAAATATAGAGTGTAAAAAATTGAGCGGCATACGATTTGGTTTCAAGACAAGGAACTATTTAAATGGATGCGTGTTAATTGCAACCATGTGCGGACTAACTAGCCAAGTCCGTGCGGAACTTAGCTTGCAACCAAACGTCTCCGCTATTCCCACGACAAAGCAAAGAGTACAAGAAGACGAGACGAGCGGGAAGGTTGGGAAAGATTGGCTGGAGACCAATATTGATCAACTTTCCTCGCCTTCATTTTTGTCCGGGGAATTCAAATCAGAAACAGATTCCCCAACCATGTCCCAGGTGACATCTGTTTCCCAATTAAGTGATGTGCAACCAACTGATTGGGCTTTCCAAGCTTTACAATCCTTAGTAGAGCGGTATGGATGTATTGCTGGATACCCTAACGGCACATTTCGCGGTAATCGAGCCATGACCCGTTACGAGTTTGCAGCTGGATTGAGTGCCTGTTTAAATCGGGTGAATGAGTTAATTGATACAGCCGCCGCGAGTTTGGCCAGTCAGGAGGACTTGGCTAAGTTACAAAAGTTACAGGAAGAATTTAGCGCAGAACTGGCAAGTTTACGGGGACGGATAGATAGATTAGAAGCTCGGACTGCGGAAATTGCAGCAAATCAGTTTTCCACCACCACCAAGTTATTTGGGATTGCCATTGTCGGTGTTCAGGGGACATTTTCCAACCGGGGGGATATTAATCCTCGCGATGGGGTAAAAGATACCGATGATGCAGCGACCAATATTAATGTCGTTAATCTGAATCAATTATTACTAACTTCCCAATTTAGTCCCCGTGATTATCTGGTTACTGGTTTAATTGCTGGGAATGGGACAACCGGATGGGGTGGACAAGTTAACGGTGAAGTTAATTATGATGGTCTATTAGCCTACGAATATCCCACTAATAACAGTTTAATTTTAAGTGACCTGCGCTACCATCGACTATTAACTGATAAATTTGCGATCGCAGTTGGTAGTACAACGGTAAATATGACTACTACATTTCGCGGTCCCAACCGATTTGAGAATGCGGCCACGGGTTCAGTCTCCTTTGCATCCCAGCGTAATCCGATTTTAAATATCGGTTTTACTGGACAAGCGGGTATCGCCTTCGATTGGCAGTTTGCCAAACGTGCGAGTTTGCAAGCGGTGTATTCTAGTTTAAATGCTGGAAATCCGGGACTTCGGGCAGGTTTATTTGATGGTAATACCACAACCGCTGTTCAGTTATTATTAACACCAACGGATACGATTGATACGAGTATTTACTATGTGAATAATTACAGTTCTGGTGGGTGTTTATTAGCTTTTGTGGGTGATGATTGTCTCACCGCAGTCAATCCAGATACAGACCGTCGCGAACCAGTACAAACTAACGCAATTGGTGCGACAATTAACTGGCAATTATCACCTCGCTTTACCCTGGGTGCATGGGGTGGTTATAGTAATTCCTATACTCCTGGCAAATCGGGGAATGTGGAAAGAACCAATTGGATGGTATATATGAATTTCCCCGATTTATTTAAAAAAGGTAATTTAGGGGGAATTTATATCGGACAACCACCGAAGATTACCCATAGTAGTCTGCCAGTTGGTAATAATATACCTGATATTATCAACGGCGGATTGGGGGAAGCGGGAGGACAACCGGGAACAACCACCCAAATCGAGGCGTTTTACCGTTTCCGGGTGACAGATAATATGAGTATTACCCCTGGAATTATTCACATTATTGAACCAGGGCATAGTCCCAATAGTGATTCAATTACCACAGGTGTATTACGGACAAGTATTTTCTTTTAAAGGTTGTTTTCAAAGTCGATTTTAATACTTGAATTATCGTTTTTGGGAGCAGGAAGAGACGCGACATGTTGCGTCTGTACTCTCGAAGGAAAAATCAGCGTTATAACCCCATGTGCCAAAATAGTGATAATTAATGCTTGACAAACAACCTCTAATGCTTAACAAGCTTGTTATACAATAATTACACACTGACCAATTGTTTTAAAATTCGTGCAACTGTATACAATTGATTACCCTCTGCTGTACTGAGAGTAAATTCATCCGACAGGGCATAATAAGCAGAATCGTTAAGACCGCCATACTCCGGGGGAGTCCCTACGCGATCGCATTTGACAAACAAATAGTCCTCTCCCGTCGTAATCAACGCAAACACCGGATATGTATTTGCACCGACCATGTAGGCAAGGGTTGGGGGAATTGCTTGCCGCACACTAAAACCATAACGCTTACTTTCAATCACAATCAACCACAGACTGTCGTGGATTACTAAGGCATCAATTAAACCCTCGAGTTGGGTATCCCCATCTTCAATTTCAAACCGGACATATTTCTCGTTGCGGATTTGGTATGGCGGATCGAAAAAGCCAAGAGTTTCTAACAAAGGCGAGAGTAAAATTAGGTTGACAGTACCTTCCGTAATTGCACTACTATCAGCGTAGTAAATATATCTTCGTTTGAGGAGTTCGAGTTTGGCTTTTTCCGCATCGGTCAAGGTGGGCAATGGCTCCTTCCACTCGGTAAAAAAATTCGCATCTGAACTAGGCGAAATGACTAGCTTGGTATGGGCTTCTGTGAGATTAGTAATTGCTTTGGTAATACCAAGGGTGGGCATCTGAATCATCGGTCGTGGATAGTACTCCTATGCTAGCATTCCCCTCGCTTCAATAAACCTATAGGGAGTAGGGAGTAGAAAGAGGAGAATTAATCTGCCACTCAAGATTTATTACCCATACCATTTCACTCAAATATTTGATACATTTTCTGTTCCCCCTGTACCCAGGGTAAAGCGAGGTCATAATTGCCAGTTAGTAGGTCAATTACATAACTATCACATACTTAAATATTTCCAACCCATTCTGAATCGGTAATTTACCTGTAAGGGCAATGTGTAAATTATGAAACCATCACAACTGCAATCAATTTTCTTGTAACTAACGCAAATATAAAATATAGAATCATTGGCGTTGTTGAATTGGGGCATGAATTATCATTATTTACATTTTGTTTGAGTACCAAAATTATCGTAGTGGCATTGCTTGGTCTCTGCAAGTAGGTTAATCTAGAAACCCTTACTTAGGGTACATAAAAGTGTCACACAACGGCAATAACATGGGAAGAAAATGTACACCACGTTTTGCCCCTCTGCACTGATAAATGTGCCAGTCGGGTAGTCGCTAGATTTGTAAAGCAGAATGATCGCAATCCGATTTAAGTAGTGAAAAATAGCGTGCTGATGACTGGTGACTGTTAACCGTCAACCGTCAACTGTTAAAAACCCTACATGTAAGATTTCACAAATCCCGCTCGGACTGCGGTAGATAATAAAGGATTCAAAAGTCAAAAGATAAAAGAAATGATGAATAATGAATACTTTTAACTTTGTCGCTAAAAGTCGTTAATCACAAGCCTGTAGAATCTCAACAACTCTCAAAACCCTCATTTGGAGTAAATCCCTAAAAATCTTAGGGAGTAGGGAGTAGCCTACGTTTACTGCCTACACCAGAAACCATGAAAGTGGTTTTTTCCCCACTCCCAACTCACTACTCCCGACTCACTTTCAAATCAGAAAGAAAATCGAGAGTTTATGCAAGACTGATAACTTACTCTCTCAAAATCCAGGAAAAACCAGCTATCTGCTGTAATCCAAAATCCAAAATCCAAAATCCAAAATCTAAAATCTAAAATCCCAAATATGTATTTAAACTTCTTTGTTGGTTCAAGTCTATCGATTGTCCTACTAATTTTAGTTGCCTTTGGTCTATTACAGTGGTTACATATACCTACTGGTAATTTTCTCGATTGGGTGATTGGTGGTGCGAGTTTTTGGTGGTTATTAGTAATTGTCACAGTACCCTGGAATATTCATTTCCAAGCAAAAGCAGTATTTGCAGAAGGGGAACAATCACAGGAAAGAGGTATCGCTGTAGATCCAAATCAAAAAGCCTATGTGGCAAAACTTGCTCGACGTTCCCTAATTGTTGCCATTGTTTTACATGTACTATCAGCAATTGGACTCTATACCCTAGCGGTTACGGGTATCAGCGCAGTTGGTTATATTTCATCCGGTGCGGCTTTATTACTAACCGGATTGCGACCAGCAATTAGCGCTTACGAATATCTCTCCAGACGCTTAAATTTGATTCAGAGCGAATGGACTTATCCCCGTGAAGACGTGGTGGAATTGCGAGATCGAGTGTCGATCCTCGAAGACAATATTGAACAGGTACAAAGACAACTAAATCCTGATTTTGATGATTCCATCCCTAGCAAACAAAAGGATTATATCAATGAAACCCGACGGGAATTAGCCCAACTCGCAGCCAAAATTGAACAACTACGAGCAACCAACGAAACAGCCCATGAACAATTATCCCGTGAAAATCGGCAAGCGATCGCCCAATTATCTACCGATGGCCAATTCCTCGATCATGTCCGGGAAATTATCCGTTTTTTCAAGGAAGCATAATTTAATCACAGTAACCCCGCAGATTCATACAGCCGTTTCACCATTGCCATAATTCTTTGACCATACTGGGTATCAGCTGACCATCGTCCAGAGAGTTGACCGACCAGGGGTGCAACACCACGGGTGACGAAGCGAAAACGGGGGTCTACAACTTCCTGAACTAACGGTTCCAAACTTGCATAGGCTTTCAGGTGTTGAATATGCGCTCTGACCCCAATCCTTGCACTCTCAAAGGATGCTGCTTCCGCACCCCCCCCAATTGTTCCTAACCCGGCAAAATTATTTTGCTCTGGACGAATATCTCCACCAAAACGCAAAAATCCGGTTTCGACACACATTTGACAAAAGGCAATATCATGATTTACCCCTTCCACAGCTGCTTCTTCTCGATATAATCTTGGTAAATCGGGGAATCTGGTTAAAGCTGCTTCATTATTATTACGTAGGAAAATTTGTAACTGCACTTCCGAAGTATTTCCAGCCCCCATAATGCGATCAATTTGTCCAGGGCAAATTGTGAGTATGGATTTAATAATTACTGTCCGCGTATTGCTATCCCAACCCACAGAAATATTAAAATCACGTAATTCAATCGCTTTAATATATACAACTTGTCTATAGGTAATTCGGCGTACCGTTGGTATCCGTGATAAATCTATTTGCAAACGGTCAGCTAAATCAATGGGTATATATGCGTTCCCATTCACCAAAATCCCCCTTTCTGGATAATTTTGACCGTTGATACTGATATTAATTTGCGGATAAACGGTTTCACCAGGACTAGGAGCCGAACCTGGATCAACAATCTGACTCCAGGCTACCAAACCCTCGGCAATACCTCCAGCAAAATCTCGACGACGGTTTTGTAACAGCGCTCGGTCTTCTGGACTAGTGAGAAAACCTACCTGCATGTATAAAGAAGCTACCCGGACTTGCCGACAAAATACTAGACTTCCTAGTCCCGACTCACTGTCAGGTCTCACACCACGGTTCGGTAGTTGGGGAACACGCCTTAATAAAGCAGTTAACAGTAATTCAGCATTTTGGCGACGTTCGTTATTATTGGTAATATAAAATACACTTGCCCCGCGAACTGAGGGGTTCGGTGCTGCATCGGCATGAATTTCCAAGGCGACATCACGGGGTCGGGAACGGGAATTAATCCAATCAATGGTTCCTCTGGCACTTAAATCATCGGGGACAGACAAAACTTCCTGATTACGGGTTCGTAATTCGGTGACAATTAAATCCCGTAGGAGAATCATCTCTCTCGCTTCTGTTGTTCCCCCCGCAATTGTACCTGGATCAATCCCCCAACTCTCCCGACCCCCATGTCCAGCTGATATAAAAATACGTCCCATTCTATAACCTCATCATCAAAATTAATATCTAACTTCAAGCTTCCGTGCTGAATTCAATATTTTTTAACTAAATTTTTGGTGTGCGACAAGATTATCATAGCCATCCTGGGAAAGTGTGCATGTATGTGGCGAAATAAAAGTATATTTTTTTACCAGAAACTATAGGGGATCAAAATTGAGATTTGGGGAAATTGCCGAAGATGGCGGATATAGTAAATTAAATCTGTAATAGATGTTAAATGAGTAGCTCGATACAGCATTAATTGGCAAAAAGTAGTTATTGTGGTTGTCCCTTCTGTGATTGAAATGAACTACAAATAACAGTGTTTGGCTTTTTGGCTATTGTTCGGAAGAAAATGGACGCATCCGGGAGTAATGCGGGAATGACCGTGAAGCTTCCACAGGGGTTTATACACATGAAGAAAGTTCTGTTGTTGTTCAGGAAATTGCCAATAACGCTCTTGTTATTAGTAATTATTACGATTTTGAATGCTTATTTATTTTATTTTCAGGTGACAGCGATTAGCCAAAATCAGAACTTGTTGCAGCAGTCAATCCAGGGTTTGATGGATGTAGAAGGTTTAGGTTCCGCATTTAAGCAAGGTGAAATCACTCAGAATTCCTATTTAGTTACAGGTAGCGAACAGGATTTCCAGAAATACCAGCAAGCGGTGACAGCTGTACTGAGGAATTTAAAGAATTTACGTCAATGGGAATCGGTAGATGGGATAGTTTCTCTCCAGCAACAATTAACAGCAACAATGGATAGATGGAATCGAGAAATTGAACTATCCCAGTCCCAATTTTCCACTGGAGTCAGGGGGATGGAAGGAGGACAACAGAATCAGGAGATATATGCAGTTTTGGAAAGAATTAGCGCGAACTTGCACAGGCGATCGCAATCCTATTTACAAAGGTCCCGATATGGTATCAACCTGAGTTTAACCACCTATGCGATCGCTATGAGTGCGAATATGGGTTTGGTGGGGTTACTATTGTATCATCTACATTTGGCTTGGTCACGTCATCATCACCATCAGATGAAGTTACAACAACAAGGGATATTGTTGGCAATGACTAGTGAGGGGATGTTGATTCATGATTTACAATATCGGATTTGTGAGTGGAACCAGGGTGCGGAACAGTTATATGGATGGAAACGGGAGAGGGTGTTAGGTGCAAGTATTGTTGAGCTTTTGTATCCTCATGATTTAAGTTTGTCCGCTCAAGCAATGTCAAAAACCTTAGCAACAGGTTTTTGGCAAGGTGAAATGCAGCAAGTTAACTCTAGGGGTGAAATTATTGTTGTTAAAAGTTCTTGGAGATTATTGTATAACGAAGATGGGAATCCACTATCTGTATTGGTGACAAATCGGGAAATAACAGAACAAAAACGTTTAGAAAGGATTATGTTGCGTTCCCAAAGATTGGAAATGATGGGAACTTTGGCAGGGGGAGTCGCCCACGATTTAAATAATATTTTATCGCCAATTTTATTATCTGTTCAATTATTAGAAATGAAATTGGACAACCCGGAATATCAGAAGTTATTGAAAACCCTAGAAAAGAATGTTAAACGAGGAGCAAATTTAGTTAAACAGGTTTTATCCTTAGCACGGGGGATTGAATCTCAACTAAGTCAGATTGATATTTATGCCACCCTTGCAGATGTGGAAGAATTTATTCACGAAACATTTCCTAAATGTATTTGTTTTCATAGTCACATTGCCAAAAATCTGCCAATCATACATGGAAATAATACCCAACTTTACCAAGTGCTAATGAATCTAGTTATTAATGCCAGAGACGCAATGCCAGAAGGAGGTACAATTGAATTAGCAGCACAGATAGTAGAAGTAAGTTGCTACAAACCACAAATATCCATCAAACCAGGTACCTATCTCGTTATTACCGTCAAAGATAGCGGAATCGGTATGACACCACAAATACGTGATCGCATTTTTGAACCTTTTTTTACCACTAAGCAAGCTCATCGGGGTAGCGGTTTAGGACTTTACTCCGCACAGCTAATCATTCAAAATCACGGTGGCATAATTGATGTGGAGACCCAGATTGGTAAAGGTACTTGTTTTCACGTTTATTTACCCGTTGATGTATGTGGTGAATACCCTGCTCATTTAAATCCGATGGTAATCAATAATTAGGGTTTCCAATCGTTTCCAATCAATTATTTCCCCTCATATCATGTTCGGGAAATCACTTACGATTAAGCCCCGATTTTAATCCACCAATGAAAACTAGTTAGCCCTTGAATCAAATCTTGCTGTTGAAGTCAAGTTTGACAGCGATGAAATAAAATTTCTTCCAAATCATTGAGCGTCTCAAATGTTCGATTGGCAATTGGTTGGTTAACTAAAGTCCACAATCTTTCTACCGGTTGTAATTCGGGTGAATGAGAGGGCAAAAATGTCAAAATATATCGCGTCTCTACTGGTATGCCACCCAGCTTGATCCACAACTAAGAGAATGTGTTTATCAGCACCTAAACCGAATTCACGAGCAAAATCTGCTAAAACCTGGTTAAACAGTTCCGTATTTACAAAAGGAAGAATCCACCAATCACTTTCTCCTGTTTTGGGATGTACAAATGCGTACAACCATAACCATTTGTATCTCCAGTTGACATTGGCGATCGCTGTTTCCCCTTCGGGAATATAAATTTGTCGAATAATCGGCTTGAGTCCTAAACACTGTTCATTCTCGCACCAAAGTTGAATTTCTGCATCTGGGTAAGTAGCTTTGAGTTGTTCAACTTCCATGATATCATTCGGCGAAAAGCCTTACCCCCGTACTGCCTTCATACCGGGTGCGACATTTACCTCAAGACATCTTTACATTTAAAAAATTTTCAATCAATATTGATTGGTTAGGGCGTTACAGGGGGTTTGTAGTGAATCTTGGTCAGTGGATTGGGTTATTAGCCATTGTTTTATCCCTTTATACCCTGTGGCAAATTCGGGAAGCTTTGTTACTGGCTTTTGCAGCAGTGGTACTAGCTTCGACACTAAACCGATTAGCTCGTAGATTTCAGCGAATGGGAGCTAGTCGCGGATTTGCGATATTATTGGCCGTGGGGATTTTTCTGGGCTTGATTGTCGGGTTTTTCTGGTTAATTGTCCCTCCCTTTGCCGATCAATTTCAGGAGTTGACCCGCAAGGTTCCCCAAGGTTTGCAACGTTTTAATATTTGGCTCGAACAATTAGAAACGCGTATTCCCCCCCAACTTGCACCCTATCGACCAGACTTGAACAGTTTAATTAAGCAAGCTGAACCCTGGATTCAAAGTGCTTTAGGTAGCTCTTTGCTATTAGTATCTGGTTCCCTGGAGGTGCTATTAAAAACGTTACTGGTCTTGGTACTGACAGGGATGTTTCTAGCAGATCCCCAACAGTATCGTAAGTTATTGATTCGTTTATTTCCATCCTTCTATCGTCGGCGTGTAGATCGGATTTTAGAACTGTGTGAAAATTCCCTGGAAAGTTGGGTTATTGGTGCAATTATTGCTTCTGGGGTAGTGGGATTGATGAGTGTTTTAGGTTTGACTTTATTGGGTGTTCCTGCGGCTTTAGCCTTGGGAGTTTTAGCGGGGTTTTTTAATTTTATACCCAATATTGGCCCGACTTTAAGTGTGGTTCCGGCGATGGCGATCGCACTCCTGGATGCTCCTTGGAAAGCTTTGGCCGTGTTGATTCTCTACTTTGTTATCCAACAGGCGGAAAGTAGTTTTATCACTCCGATAGTCATGGCGCATCAGCTATCTTTGCTACCTGCTGTCACCCTAATTTCCCAGTTACTGTTTTTTAATGTGTTTGGATTTTTAGGCTTATTTTTAGCCCTCCCCCTCACCGTAATTACGAAAATCTGGGTGCAGGAAGTCCTGGTTAAGGATATCTTGGACGAATGGGGAAACAAAAAATCACCAGCATCAATGCAGGTTGTGGTACAAACGGATGCAAAAGAAGCGAATGTGGAAATCAATTATCCAGAAACGAATTCCCAACCCTCCATTGATCCATCCAGTAAACCCGATCTTCCTCCCAATGATGATAATGATATTTTTAAGGAAACTGGTTTTGGAAAATAGGGAACAGGAAATAGTCATTTCAGCCTCAACCCAACCTACAGTTATCTTTAACTGAACCCTATTGAATCGGAAGTTGCTTCTGATTGAGAACCCTTTAGTGGTAGCTCTAGCTCCGAAAAAGCTTTATGATAACGTGAGTTCGATAAACCTCACCCCAACCCCTCTCGGACTTCAGAGAGGGGCAGAAAATCCGTAGTTTTGACCAAAAATCAATGTTTCCCAAGCTTCTCTGCAAAAGTAAGAGAGGGGTTATTAGAATCCGTCGAATTTACGTTAATATAAGGCGCTATACCCGCAGGGTTGTCGTAGACTAGCGCTACTACGAACCTTTCTTCACCCATCAAAATCAATGGGACAAAGCACTACTTCCGACTCCCGACTCCCCACTCACTCAAAATGGACTTACCGATTATCTACCACCCAGATTATGTAGCACCCTTACCCCCAGGTCATCGATTCCCGATGCAGAAATTTGGGATGTTGTATGACATGCTGATTAACGATGGGGTTGCGAAACCAGAACAGTTCCATCAACCTGTCCGTCCTCCTGCAAAATTAATTGAACTAGTGCATACTCCCAGTTATGTGGAAGCCTATTGTCAGGGAAGTTTAGATGGAAAACAGCAGCGACGGATTGGTTTACCCTGGAGTGAGGCTTTAGTAAATCGGACTTGTGTTGCGGTGGGAGGGACGATTTTGACGGCAAAATTGGCTTTAGAGTGTGGTTTAGCTTGTAATACAGCTGGGGGAACTCACCATGCTTTTCCCGATTATGGGTCTGGTTTTTGTATTTTTAATGATTTAGCGATCGCCTGTCGTGTTTTACTACAGGAAGGTTTGGTGAGGAGGGTTTTAATTGTTGATTTAGATGTGCATCAGGGTGATGGTACGGCTGATATTTTTCGGGATGAACCGAATGTGTTTACGTTTTCGATGCACTGTGAGGTGAATTTTCCCGGAATTAAGCAAAAAAGTGATTTGGATGTCCCTTTAGCTGAGGGGATGGGTGATGATGAGTATTTACAAACCCTGGGGAGTTATTTACCGGATTTATTAAGTCATGTCAAACCCGATTTGGTTTTGTATGATGCGGGGGTGGATACCCATATGTATGATAAATTGGGAAAATTACAACTGACTGATACGGGTTTATTTCGTCGGGAAATGCAAGTTTTAAGTACCTGTACAAAGGTGGGAATTCCTGTTGCTTGTGTAATTGGTGGTGGTTATGCAACGGACATGTCTGCTTTAGTTTATCGCCATTCTATTCTCCATCGTGCTGCAACCCAAGTTTATCAGCAGCGCTGGTTTTAAAGGGGAAAATTGGGTGTTGGGAAGTTTTTTACGAAAACCGCACAAAAACCAGTCTACAGCAAAATCCAAAATCTCAAAAGGTTTGCAGCAAATCGTCCTAAAAGTCTGTTTTTTAGCCAGGGTAACGTAAATTCGGCGGACTTTAAGCTTTATAATCCTTGTGAATCCAAGATTTTAGAAGTTCAGGCTCCAAGTCACCTCTGAAGTTGAGTTGAGAACAAAGTCAATAACTCGTTAATCCAGAATCTCAAATCTCAAAAGGTTTGCAGCAACTTGTCCCAAAAGTCGAGTTTTTCTCAAAAATCTGACTTTTCACCCACAGATTTATTACTCCAAAACCCAAAAATCCCTTGACGAGGAAATATCATAGAAAATGATGAGTAAAACTAGGAAAAAGTCGCATGGGATGGAAACCTTTACGAGAACGGCTGAATAATTTGCCACTCGTACTTGCAGGACCGATTGTGCGACGGGTTGATAGTAGGTCGGTGACGGTTTGGGTGGCTTTGAAACAAAGTCAGCGCGTTATTCTCAAGGTTTTTGATTTGGATGGTCAATTAATTTTGCAGGGCGATCGCGAAACTGTACAGTTGGGTATAAACTTACATGTGGTGGCGGTGACTGCTGCTGTTCCTGGGGATTTGTTGGTATATGGTAATTCCTATTTGTATGATTTGGAGTTTTCTGGTGGTAAGGGTCTGGGTTATCCGGGTGTAATTAATGGGAATGGTAATATTGCAGACATCGCCTATCCTCCCTACCAGCTACCCAGTTTTGCTTTGGTTCCCAGCAATTTAAATGATGTCCGCTTGGTACACGGTTCCTGTCGCAAACCCCACGGGGAAAGTTTAGATGCTTTTGCGGGTATAGATAAAATGATTCGCGAGGCTTTGCGAGTAAATCCGACTCAACGTCCCCACCAATTGTTTTTAACTGGTGATCAAATTTATGCTGATGATGTTGCCGATGCCCTATTA
Source organism: uncultured Calothrix sp. (assembly GCA_937973965.1). Lineage (GTDB taxonomy): Bacteria > Cyanobacteriota > Cyanobacteriia > Cyanobacteriales > Nostocaceae > NIES-3974. The sequence continues at coordinate 53,506 of CALJJQ010000011.1, forward strand.
TTCATGTTACAGGATGCGGGGGAGGTATTGTTCGGTTGGCAAGAAAAGTTACCAGATGTAACTGATTTGACAGAACTTGCTCCGGGAAAACGCAATCGTTTAGCGACCGAAGTTGCTGGTTTGACTGCTAGTATCACCAAATTAAATCGAATTTCCCAAGCGGCAAAAAGCCATTTAATGGGTTTTTCGGAATTCGCTTGCATGTATTTGTTTGCTTGGAGTGATGTGTTATGGGTCGATAAACAGGATTTTCCTACTCGTGCCCAAGTGTATCCCTTAGCACCAAACACAAAACAGCATGAGTTTGAACAGGAAGTGGAGGATTTAAAAAAATTTGCGATCGCTCTCAAATCTGTACGTCGCAGTTTGGCCAATATCCCCACCTACATGATATTTGATGACCACGAAGTCACCGATGATTGGTATCTCAATTTTGCCTGGTGCGATCGCGTTTTGAGGAAGCCTTTAGGTGTCAGGGTAATTCAAAATGGTTTGTTAGCCTATGCTCTGTTCCAAGCTTGGGGAAATACTCCACAACAGTTTGTCCAAGACCAACCGGGAGGAGCATTACTAACAGCCGTGAAGGCTTGGTGTGCTTTGCAGGGTAATAATGATACTTGCAATCAAGAAGTTCTCCATCGTCTGGGTATTGCCAGTTTCGCAGATATTCAAGCTAGTCAACCTCGACGTTTACCTGTGTCACCAGACGCGATTCGCTGGAGCTATACCGTATTAACACCTAGCTATTGTGTGCTTGTTCTCGATACCAGAACCAATCGGGATTTCCCCGGACAAGATTTTGATTTTCCCGGTTTGATTAGTCAGGAGGGGTGTAAACAACAATTAGCCGATTTGTCCCTGAGCAGCCATGTGGATGTCACCATCATTATTTCACCCTCTCCAGTGATTGGTTTACCATTTTTGGAGGGAATTCAACGTGTTGCCAAAAATATCACTGCTAAATTTGGGGTGGCTGCTTGGGCTTTTGACCCGGAAGCTTGGGCTTTGCAAACGGAAGCCTTTGAACGGTTTTTGGCGGAACTAGCTAAGGGTGCTGGTGCAAATTCTCGCATCGTAATTCTATCGGGAGATGTTCACTACAGCTTTGGAGCGAGGATGCAATATGCCATCAGCCAAACCGTGGGTAAACACCGATTTAATACTCAGATGGTGGTAGCGCAGTTTACTAGTAGCTCTTTCAAAAACGAAGATAGCAGTATCGGCGGTAGTCATACTCTCCATTATAAAGGATTTATCCCTATCGAACATATTCGTCATTCACCTCAAAGTAAAATTCTCGGCTGGGAAAATCCCGACCGTGGTAAACTCCAAATTGGCTATGTGAGTCACTTTGATGATGGGGGAATGGTATCCCACCCTTGGGTAATTAGCGGCAATCCAGCGAAAATTAACCTAGAATGCGATCGCGCCTGGTTTCGGGTTTTAGAAATTACCCGTCCACCCCAATGGTACTATCGGATCGACTTTCTCCCAGGTAAACCAGAACCTGTTGAACCGCTCCGTCGTCCGCAGATTCTCCCCGTCGTTGCTCCCCTTCCCAAACAACCCCGTCAGCAAGCTTTAGCCGTTTACCTCGGTAACGCCAAAAAACCACCGAAAAAATACCAAGAAGTGGTAGGAGTTAATAACTTTGGGGAAATTACCTTTGAATTTAGCAAAGAAAAACAAATAGCCACCCAAACCCTATGGTGGCGACTCGAAAGTCGGGATGAACAAACTTTACTGGAACCTTTCCCCCTCAGTCAATGTGATATTTCTCTCAACTTTGATGATGAACAATATCCGTTTTCAGATGTGATGCGAGAAATTGTGATTTGATTCCCGTTTATTTACGTTGTCTTGCGATCGCACCAATTAAACCGGATACTCCACGCACTATCTAAACAGTACGTCGATCCTCAAGACGGCTAGAACTAAAATAGACAATTATTGCTACTAGGGTGGTTAATAGGGAGAAAATAAAACTCATGGGATTTAGGTTTGTGAGTAGATATAGTTATATCTAGTGTTTTTTTTGACGTTAATATCACTGTATATCTACTAAATTAAGATAAATTAAGAAGATGTGATTTGTAATCAAACAAATTCTTAAAAATTAGGGATGAAACCAGACTCCCCACTCTCGATTTCTTTAAACAGAAACCAATCTTCTCAAGGATTGGCAGCGACGTTTAGCAATTTTGTTATTTGGTTCTAATTTCAGAACATTTTCATACATTTCTAAGGCTGAGGAATTGAGTTTTTTCCGTTCGTAAGCATGTCCTAAGTTATTCATGGCAACGACATAATTCGGCTGGTATTTTAGGGCTTCTTTATATTGACGAATTGCTAAATCATACTGTTCTTGGGCAAAATAGGCATACCCTAAACCATTGTAAATAATACTAATAGAATCATCTCCTTCCCCTTCTGCTTCTGCGGCTTTAATAGCTTTTTGAAACAGACTAATTGCTTGGGAATAGAGTTTTTTGTCCGCATAAATACTAGCTAATTCATAGTATTCCTGTGCTGTACCCTTTTCCTTGGAGAGTTTGTTACGTAGCTTGGAAAAATTGCGTTCAACTCGTTGGGTTTTCCAAATTTGACGCAGTACACTCACTAATGTAAAAGTCAGTAAGCTAACGAAGACCCCTAAATAAATAATTGCGAGTTTGTTATCCATTATTGTTGTTAAACGCTGACGAGTATGGCTGTTTGTACAGGATATATAGTAATCCGATTTCGGTGAGAAAAAATATTGGATGTTGACGGTTGACGACCCGACAAACATGTAGAAACGTAACATGTTACGTTTCTACCTACCTATTATCGGTCTTTTGTGGTTGATTCGGAAATGGGAATTTGTAATTGTGATGGTAAAAGTCCCCAATATTCAATCCGTTCTTGTAGCCATCCTGTTTCCAGATAACGAGCGATCGCTTGATTTATTTCCTGTCGCAGTTGGTCATGTTGTAGTCCTTTGGGGATAACTACGGCTAAGGGTTCGGTGGAAAGTCTTATGGGTAAGAGTCTATAGCCAGGATACAATTGCGTCCAACCAGTTAAAATACTACCATCAGCAGCAAAGGCATCCACTTGGTTTTGTTCCAGTTGCTGGTAAGCTTGTTGATAGGAATTTACACCAACAATTTCGGCATTGGGTATAAAATAATTAACTCGGTCAACCGTACTAGAACCGCGTAGAACGGCGATTTTCCGGGATTTTAAATCAACTAAACGCTGAAGAGAGGAGTTTTTAGTGATTAAAACCGTACTATCCAGATAATAGGGAATACTGAAATTTACTAAACGCGATCGCGCTGGTGTGGCGGTGACACGAGCAATGGCAATATCGACTTGATTTTCCAATACCCAAGCCAAGCGATCGCGATTATTAACGGGTTTAAGTTGCAGTGAATGGGGTTTTTGCAGTAAATCTTCAGCCAAACGTCGCGCTAAGTCGATTTCCAAGCCCTGTAATTGGCCTTTGCCATCTCTAAACCCCAAAGGACGAATATTGTCCTTAACAGCGATTCGTAGGGAACCTTGATGTCGAATCTCTTTTAGTTCCCTTGCTTGAGCATAATCAGGCAACAACCACAAGGCAAAAGAAAGAAGGAGAACAAGAATTAATAAACGAGTGCATCGCATTTGCTTACTGTCGCGGCGTTGTTCATACCCAAAATATCAAGCCATTCAGCTAAAAGCAACGCAATTAAGATATTTAGTGGACGCGGGTAACGCGGCTAGTCACTGAAAAAGCCAAATGTAATACATTAAGTGGTTTGACTGGCAGATACAAATCGTGAAATGTGTAATTAGCTGAGGCCACCTAGGCGAATCCCTGCACCAATAATGACAAATCCAACAGACAGGATAGTGACTCCTCCAATGTGCCAAGCGAGGCTGTTAAGGTTGTCTTTGGTGAGGTTGGAGATGATAAAAAAGCGAGCGTGCATGGCTAGTGTCAGGGTACCCAGCAACAACAACAGTTTGATGCCAATGTAAGTAGATAGATAGGAATCAAAAGCCCAGAAATGTTCCAGCCTGGGAAAGTAAATCCAGGTCAGCCACAGCCCCGTCAGCACCTGAAGCAAGAGCGCCAACAAGCCAAAGCCCTCGAAGTGTGACTCAAATTGATGGATGCGATCGGGATCGCGGTGTTGTAATGCCTGGGGGAGTACGGTGACGGCAAGCACCAGATGGCCACCTGTCCAGATCGTGGCACCCAGGGTATGTAGAATCACCAGAATTTTGAATAGCATTATCGTTGTCCCTTGGTTTGCTCTAGCGCGATCGCCTGGGGAAATAATAAATTATTTTCCTTGTGAATATGTTGGTGCATATCCTGTTCAAAGGTGTGCAGGGCATCGAGCATCGCTCGATAGGTATTGCAAGCCCAGTTTGGTGGGGTGAAATTATCGGTCAGTTGGCGCAGTTGGGCGAGGGCAACGCCAGTTTCCTCATGTTCCAGTTCCATCTGCTGCATGGGATTAGCCAGCGTCCCACAGTGAAACACGGGTACAGTGTCGCTGGCTTCTAACTGCCGAATCATCGGAAATAAAATCTGTTCTTCCTTCATCAGGTGCGTGGTGAGTTCAGCAGAGATGGCTAGAAAAATGTCCTGAATTTGTCGCAAGCGCGGTTCTTTCTCACCGTGGACGGTCGCTACCTTGGTGACCAGTTTTTCTAAACGTGGCAGTTCGGTATGCAAATAGGCATGGTGGATTTGCTCAATGTGGTTAGCAAGCTCCGTTAAAGACAGGTCCCTGAGATTGCTTTCTGGCGCAGCTGTGTCTGCACTATAGGCTTCTAACTGTGCGAGGAAAGCTTGGGGATCAATCCCGCGCTGGGTACAAGCTTCTGCCAGGGTTTTTTTACCGCCACAGCAATAATCGACCTGGGCTTGCTCGAATAGACGGGAGAGGGAGGGGCGATCGCGGACAATCGCACCAACGGTGTCGTTGACTTGCAAAGTAGCCATAGTTGTCTCCTGGATGGTTATAAGGTGGGGCATTCAACTTTTGCCAGTGAACCCTCATTCATCCCCCAACTCCTTCTTCCAAGTTGGGGAACTGGACTCAAAGTCTCCACTTTGGGAGAGGAATGCAGGGGGTTATTGGTTCAAGACATCTCTTTTATGCTGGGGTGCAGTGGCGATCGCGGCGACTTGAGCGCGTAGTTCCTCCGAAACACCCATCTCCTCAAGGGTGAGCATCAGATCCTCAGCGACAGCATCAAAATGCTCGTGGTTTAACCCTTGCTCCAGTACCAGGGCTTTATGGGCTTCCCGCATATTGCTGCCGCTATATTTATCCGTGCCGCCAAAAGCATAGGTGAGAAAGGCTTTCTGGTGTGCCCGTTGTTTCGCCATATCAGTCTTGGCAAAAAAGTGTTTGATCCGCTCATCCGCCAATACCCGTTCGTAGAATTTATCCACAGCCAGGTTGACTGCTTCTGCTCCACCCAATTGCTCAAATAAGGTTGCCATTTTTGTCCTCCTTGGGTTATTTTTTATGGGTTTTATTTAGTGTGTAGTAGTTTCAGCCGCGATCAATTCGGGCGGTTGCACCTGGGTCGGTTGTTGAAAAATACCCACGAGCGATCGCCCAACGCAATATACCAGCATGACCGCCCCGACCGAGAAAACAATATCGCCGGGAATCCGCAGCCACACGGTCCACTGCATCCAGGGAGAACTAATCACCTCGGCGCTGCGGGCGTACCAGGTACCGTGGTTGAACGATTGCACCAATTGATAGAAGCCGTTGGGAATCAGACCCGTGACCATCATCAGCACCAGTCCACCGTTAATCCACCAGAAAGCAAAGTCCATGTTCTTTTCATCCCAGGCGCGATCCGGGGTGATTTCTCGCAGGGCAAAGAGCATGAGCGCGATCGCCAACGAGCCATAGACACCATACAGCGCCGAGTGGGCATGAATTGGCGTGGTGTTCAATCCCTGGGAGTAATAGAGAACAATCGGCGGATTGATCAAGAAGCCAAACACGCCAGCGCCCACCAAATTCCAGAAGCAGGTGGCAATAAAGAACTTGAGCGGCAGCCGATAAAATCCCTGAGCCTCCTGGGAAAGTTTGAGGGATTTCACGACTTCAAAGCCAATCAACGTTAGGGGGACGACCTCCAACGCCGAAGCCACAGACCCCATTGCGGTGATAAACACGGGTGTGCCTGCAAAATACAGGTGATGCAGCGTGCCAATGACCCCGCTACCGAGATAGAGAATGGTGGTCAGATAGGTGGCGCGTAAGGCAGAGGAGCGCTTGAGGAAACCTAGTTCACTACAGAGGTAGGCGATCGCCACCGTGGCAAACACCTCAAAGAATCCTTCTACCCACAGATGCACCACCCACCAGCGCCAGTACTCGGCCACGCTCAGCGGCGTATGGTTGGTGTACATCAATCCGGATGCATAGAACAGGGGAATCGTAATCGCACTGTAGAGGAAGAAGTGATTTAGCCCGGTTTTGCTACCTTCCGCCTTGAGCGCAGGTTTGAGGGCACGGAACATCAGCCAGAGCCAAAATACCATGCCGCCAATCAGCAACAATTGCCAGAGGCGACCCAGTTCCACATACTCATAACCCTGGTGCCCCAACCAAAAGCTGTTATTGCCTAACCAGCCCTGTACCCCTGCCCAGGTACCGACCAGAGAACCCACAACCACCACGGTCAGAGCCGCCAATAAGCCGCCATTACCCCAGGCTTGTCCCTTGGGTTCGTGCTGACCAAAGCGCGGGCCAAAATACAAACCTGCCGCTAACCAACAGGTGGCAATCCAGAACACAGCCAGTTGCAAGTGCCAGGTGCGAGAAGCTGCATAGGGCAGGTAGCTTTGAATCGGTACGCCGTAGAAACCATCACCCTCCACTGCATAGTGGGCCGTGACCATGCCCATGAAAATTTGTACCAAAAACAGGGTCATGGCAACGCCAAAAAACAGCGTCGTCACCTTTTGACTGGGCGTAGCCAGACGAATTGCCGGTCGGGTAGCGACGCTCTGAATGCCTTCTGCCTCTTCCTGGGTGAGATAGACAAAGAGGAAGAAAGCGATCGCGGCAATCAGCACAATTACTGACACGATCGACCAGATGAGAAACTGCGCCGGAGCTTGGTTGCCAATTAGGTTATCGTGGGGCCAGTTGGCAGTATAAGAAAAAGGCGTATTCGGTCGTTTGGCGGCGGCAGCCCAGGCAGTCCAGCTAAAAAATGCTGTGACATTGCGGATTTGTCCAGCATCGCTAAACCAGTCCTTCGGGATAGAATGCACCGCCGAACCTTGGGACAACAAGGTTTGATAATCCGCAAAGACCTTTTGTAAGCCTTGGGTTTGGGCGGCTGTCAGGGTCAGGCTGCCCGTGTCCGGGTCATAGCGATTGGTCTTAAATTCGTCGTGCAGTTTGACCTGCAACAGAGCGCGATCGCTTGCCGACAAGGCTTCCCAATCCGCCTGCTCAAAGTCCGCATTGCCGTTGTACAATACCCCCGCCGTCGCCAAACCCCAACGGTGTAAAACATCAGCCGTCCAATCGGGAGCGAGGTAGCTACCATGTCCCCAAATACTGCCAATGTGTTGCCCACCCCGTGCCAGATAGGTTTCCTGACCCGATTGAATGTTTTCCTGGGTTAAAATGACTTCCTGGTCTGGCGAGACTACCGTTGCAGGAATCGGCGGCGCATTTTTATAAATCGCTGCCCCCGCCGAAATCAATACGGTAAAGGTGATAATACAGATCAAAACTAGCCAAGTGGGTAAGCTTAACTGCTTACTTGGCTTGCGGATTGGCACAGTTGTATCAAAAGTTGGATTTGCCATAGCGATCGTTACAAAACAGTTTGCTAATCCAGGCAAAAAACCTGAAACAGAACCTGAACTAGAAACGGGATCGCCCCCTTGCTCAGGTCATGTAATTCAAGGTTTTGCTCCATAGGATTCAGTTTATGGTCGATCCTGCCAAACATGCTTTGACTTAAGTCAAACCCAACCTTAAAAAAGTTTGAAGCTTACCCATTCCAGCCAGCCAAATGTTCCGAAGCTTGGTGATAGCAATCTTTCAGTATCATTAACAGAAAACCACTTTTTCAACCGCCACTGTGTATGAGTTAGAATTTTGACTGGAAACATACCAAATCGTGCAATTTTTAGATCCACCCCAGGTCAATCAATTTAGATCGGTTTTGCCAAAAATACTTTGACTTAAGTCAAACCTTGCTTGAAGAAAAGCTTAAAATCTAGCGGTTTTAGTGGGCTGGTCAGTCTAAAACTGGCATCCACTAGAATAATATCTAGACAAACTATCAGCGATCGCGCCCAAAAGCCATGCTCCCCTCCACTGACTTATCCCACTGGCTCAAAACAACGTCGATCTTTCGCGAGTTAAACTCGGCACAGCTGAGGTCACTCGCTGACATTGCTCAACTACAGACGTTCCCAAAAGGCGACTATATCTTTCATCAGGGCAGTGCGGCGACTGGCTTTTTTGTGGTGAAAATAGGTCGGGTAAAGGTTTTTAAGTTATCAACCCAAGGGAAGGAGCAAATACTCCACTTTTTCGGTCCAGGGGATCATTTTGCCGAGGTTCCCGCCTTAGATGGTCAGGATTTTCCAGCATCGGCAGCCACTCTTGAACCATCAGAAGTGATTTTTCTGCCCCGAGTTGCGTTTATTCAGTTGCTCCATCAGTATCCCGACATCGCGAACGCCATGCTCATTAGCCTGTCCCAACACGCACGTCATCTAGGTCAGTTGGTCGAAGATCTCTCTTTTAAAGAAGTTCCGGAACGCCTCGCAACCTACTTGTTGAATTTGAGCGATCGCGTTGCATCGACTGCACCAAATCACACCTCCACTCCCTGTATCGTCGAGTTAGATTTGAGCAAAAGTCAACTGGCTGCTGCCCTAGGCACTATTCCCGCGACCCTCTCTAGAGCCTTCGATCGACTCAGCCGTGAAGGAATGATTGTTATTCGTGGGACACGAATTGAGTTACGCGATCGCGATCGCTTGCAAGACCTAAGTCAGTCACTGAGGCAGAAAGATGCTGTAGGACACCTGGATTAATTCCAAATCTGGGACAATCGTGAACGAAATATCAAGGATTGCAGGCGCTGTTTTTCGCAAATCGGGCAATTTTTCGGAGTCCCATATAACCCTAGATTTACCTTTCTTATCAGTAAAAGTGATGCGTCGTTTTGTTGGATGCAGTGACCACCCACTAGTCTTCTACTCAACTGAACGATTATCTTTGTGAAATCTGGGAAAACCTTTCCTACCTGTCCTGTATGCCTCACGATTCAGAACTGACGAGATTCATCGGACCGCCACTGGGTGACTGTTTCCGCGAGATGCTGTCATCGGAAGACAGCGTTGACACGGCTGTTGCCGCGTATCGCGATAGGTTTGCCTTGGTCGGTATGTTTGAGAACTCCGTGTACGACGGCATACCAGAAGCACTGGAGTCGCTGCTATCACATGGCGCTTGCTTGTTCTTGGTGACATCGAAGCCCAGAATCTTTGCGGAGAGAATTCTCGAACATTTTGAACTGGCGAAGAACTTTAATGCCGTCTACGGAAGTGAACTGGACGGCAGGCTTTCTGACAAAGGCGAACTCATTACCCACGCGCTACGGCAATCTGGATTACCGAGCAACGATACGGTAATGGTTGGTGATCGACGATACGACGTTATCGGAGCACTTGCTAACGAAGTGCTTCCGGTTGGAGTACTTTGGGGTTATGGTTCACGGGAAGAGTTGACGAGTGCGGGAGCAAAGAAGCTGTATCAGGAACCGCACGAACTCCGGCTAATCGTCTCGCAACCGGGTACAGCGAGTGCGGGACGCTCAAGTGCAACTTCGGAAACGTGGGCAGCATGTTACTGTTCCGGAAGATTATGCCCTTCAATTCTTGGTAGGTAAGCAGCCGAACCCTAACTCTTCTCCCTATACTTTATCCAAAGCTAAAATTTAGCCTTGCACCTGACTCGCAAGTTGAGCTACCTTGCTAAATCCATCCGGATCTAACACAGCTAACTGAGCTAACATCTTCCGATTCAGGTTGATATTTGCCTTCTTCAAATTACCCATCAACTTGCTGTAGCTCATTCCATGTAGACGAGCTGCGGCATTAATCCGGGTAATCCAGAGACGACGGAAATCGCGCTTACGTTTTTTGCGATCGCGATAGGCACTGCGTAGCGCCTTCATTACCTGCTGATTCGCCGTTCTAAACAAAGTCGAGTGGGAACCTCGGAAACCTTTCGCTAGTTTTAAGATTTTCTTGCGGCGTTTGCGTGCCACATTACCACGTTTGACCCGTGCCATAAATAAATATTCCTAATTGTTTGTGATGTTGTTGTCTAATCCTGAATTTTGCAGAAGTGGCGATCAGCCTTGAGTAACAGGTCGTTATTTCATACTACTCTTAACTCCTCACTCCCTAAAGGTTTTAGGGATTTTTGCTCAATTCAGGTAATTTCCTACCAATTTACAAATAAGGGAGCATTCCCCGGACGTTATCTTCATCGCGCTCATTCACAATTGCCATTTTTGACAGATTGCGCTTTTTATTGGATGACTTGTGTTCTAGCAAGTGATTTTTAAAGGCTTTACGACGAACGATTTTACCAGTACCAGTTGCACGGAATCGCTTCGCCGCAGCCTTCCGCGTTTTGAGCTTCGGCATGATTTTTGATTAAAACGACACAATCCATAATTATAAACCAATTTATCTCGAGTTTAACCCCTAGACAGGAAAAATATTGATGGCAAAAATTGCCAGTTTTTCAAAAATCAGCAGGGAAAGGAGAAAATCAATCACAAAAATTGCAATCCAAGTCGTGACAACCGCAGCAGTAGCCGACTCACCGACCTGTTTTGCACCACCAACGGTAGTTAAACCCCAACTACAGGCGATCGCTCCAATCATAACTCCAAAGATAAAGCTCTTGAGCAGCACCGTCAAAATATCTGCTATCCCTAAAGAATTGCGAACGGATTCTAAAAAGACTTCCGGAGCTACCCTGTATATATAAAAACCAATTAATACCCCACCTGTTACACCGACAACCAAGCCTAAAATAGTCATCACTGGAACCATGACACAGCAAGCAATTACCCTCGGTAACACCAAATAGTCGATAGGATCAACCCTCAAAACATGTAAAGCATCGATTTGTTCGGTAACTTGCATTTCCGCTAATTCTGCAGCAAATGCCGAACCCACTTGACCAGCGAGGATACTTGCAGTCAAAATCGGCGCTAACTCACGACAAAAAGCGAGTGCAAACGCACCCCCAACCGTATTTTCCGCACCATACTTCAATAATTCCCGTGCTGTTTGAATTGTAAAAATCATCCCAGCAAAAAAATTTACCAAAAATGCTGGCACAATTGCCCCCGGTCCAGCTGCTACCATTTGTTCTATAATCTGACGATGGTAGATTCTACCTCGTACTAAGTGCAGCCAAACTTGACCGATTAAAAGTATGGCTGCAATTAACCGTGAAGTCCAGGATTTACCAACTTTATGTTTTGGTTGCAACTCACTCCTTCCTCCATCTGTCAATTATGGCTATGTTACACCCATTTCGGATTATTCGATTTTGGATTTTGGATTTTGGATTGGAAATGTATCAACAATAAATCGGAAATTCATTCAAATACCTTAATTACTCTTTCCCCAAGAAGTTTATTGTTGGGTTACGGTGCTGAAGGTGAATAATATCGCTAAATATTGCTCTTTGCACCTCCACCCAACCTACAACTATATCCCGTACAGACGCGACATGTTGCGTCTCTCCCTACTCCCCAAAAACGATAATTCAGGTATTGCAAATGACTGTTTAAACCACCTCTCCAAAGTGTCTGCAAGTCCATTTTACAAAACCTGGAATTGGGTTATGATGTGATTTTTTCTGGGTAAAGATTGATGATTTTACAGAGAAATTTCTTGAGTTTCATCTCTTTAATGGCTGTATTTTCTACTACTCATTATTTACCAGTAAATGCGACAGATGACTCTTTAAAAATCGCGCAACAACTTGATGAATTTTCTGTTACAGCTTTACGTAAAGCTACTCGATTAAGTCAGGAAGGGTTAAATTTATTTCAACAGAATACGGTTAAATCTCGGCAACAAGCTCGACAAAAGTTCCAAGAAGCCCTAGTCATCTTTCGACAGCATAATCATCCGCAGGGACAAATGCTCTGTTTGGCTACGATTGGTAAAATTTATGGAGATTTTGGGGATACCCAAAGGGCGATTGAGTATTATAATCAGGCTTTACCTTTAGCGGAAACGACTGGGGAACGGGGATGGGAAGGAAATATTTTGAATAATTTGGGTTTGATTTATTCCGGGTAGGTGAAAAGCAAACAGCCTTGGAATATTATCATCAAGCTTTACCTTTATATCAGCAAGTTAAGGATAAAGATGGGGAAGGGACAGTTTTAGCTAATTTTGGTTTATTGTATGCGGATTTAGCTGATAAAGAAAGGGCTATTACCTATTACAATCAGGCTTTACCTTTGTTTAAAGCGATTAATAAGCAATCTAGTGTGGCGGTAGTTTTGAATAATCTTGGTCAAGCCTATAGTGATTTAGCTGATTTTAACAAGGCTTTGGAATATTTCCGTCAATCTTTGTCCCTGCGTCGTCAAGTTGAGGATCGGGTGGGAGAAGGGACTGTTTTACTTAATATTGGTGCAATTTATTTAGAACAACGTCAACCGCAAGAGGCTTTAAAATCCTTTAAAACGGCTTTACCTTTGTTTCGTCAAGCGGGTCGTAAACGGGAAGAGGCGAATATTCTGGTGGGGATGGGGCGAGTTTTTGATGAAATTAAACAGCCGGAAAAAGCCCTGAATTTTTATCGTCAAGCTTTGCCTTTATATCGGTCTGTCGGTGATAGGAGTGGGGAAGCAACCGCTTTGAATAATGTTGCTTTTGTGGAACGCGATCGCGGTAATTTACAAGCGGCTATTCAGAATGTGGAAAAGGCTGTTGCAATTATTGAGGATTTGCGCACAAAAATTAGTCATGAGGACTTGCGTACCTCCTATTTTGCAACTCAACAACATACCTATAATCTCTATATTGATTTGTTAATGCGTCTCCATCAACAACAGCCTCAAAGGGGTTATGATGCATTAGCTTTACACGCAAAGTTACCCTCCGCTTCCACTATCGCCATTAAACGTCGTCAACTTGCTCAACGCCAACCCGCACCAAAGGCGATCGCAATTATCGCTGACCCAGTGTACAATCATCATGACGAACGTTTAACTGGAAAACCCGGCAATAATCCCCTAGCACCGGAATTAGAACTGGAACGTACTGCCCTACAACGTTCTGCCAAAAGCTTAAACCGGAATGGCTGGGATCGATTACCTGGTACACAACAGGAAGCCAAGGCGATTTTAAATATGGTTCCAGGAGATCAAACCCTATCTGCCTTCGGTTTTGATGCTAATTACAATCTGGCAACAAGCAAAAATTTAAATCAGTATCGAATTTTACATTTTGCTACCCACGGATTTGTAAATGAACAACAACCAGAATTATCGGGAATCGTTTTATCCCTTTTAGACCCGCAAGGCAATCAAATTCCGGGGTATCTGCGTTTAGGGGATTTATTTAATCAGGATTATCCTGCAGAATTAATTGTATTGAGTGCCTGTGAAACAGGATTAGGAAAAAATGTCAGTGGTGAGGGTTTAGTCGGGTTAACACGGGGATTAATGTATGCCGGAGCTGCGCGGGTTTTGGTGTCCTCATGGCAAGTTAGCGATGCGGGGACAGCAGTGTTAATGGAGGAGTTTTATCGCCAGATGTTGAAGGAGAAAAAGACTCCCACCCAGGCTTTACAAATAGCTCAACGTCGGTTGTGGGAAAATCCCCAATGGCGTAGTCCTTTCTATTGGGGGGCTTTTTCCTTGCAGGGGGAATGGCGATGAATGATTCCCTATTTTTGTCGAAAAAACGACTTGAGAAAAATCCTGACTCACGTTAGGCTTTTTGAGCGTAAATCGATGCGACGAATGAATCTATGAAAAAATCATCCTCTGCAAACATTCCTGTAGCTTGTACCTGGAGTCGCGGTATTGGTGTCGGTTGGGAAAAACCCTATCGAGTGCGCTATGCCAGTAATATTGATGATGGTCCCTACACTGGAATGCCTTTAGGGGGATTTGGTGCAGGATGTATCGGGCGATCGCATCGAGGTGATTTTAATTTGTGGCATATTGATGGTGGGGAACATGTATTCAAGTCGATTCCTAGCTGTCAATTTAGTGTTTTTGAAGCCAATACGGAATATTCCCAAGCCTATGCTTTATCCACCCAACCTCCGGAGGATGACAGTTTATCGGCTTGGAAGTGGTATCCAGCCAATTCCCAGGGTACTTACCATGCTTTGTACCCCCGTAGTTGGTTTGTGTATGAGGGGGTATTTGCAGCCAATTTAACCTGTGAGCAATTTTCCCCGATTTGGGCAAATAATTACCAAGAATCCAGTTATCCAGTGGCTGTGTTTGCTTGGTATGTGGAAAATCCCACCGATGCACCCCTCACCTTGAGTATTATGCTAACTTGGCAAAATCTCACAGGTTGGTTTACCAATGCTTCCAAATCTCCCCAGGTCAAACTACGGGATGATGGGAGTCCGGTGTACGAATATCAACCCCGGATAGGTGAAAGTCAAGATAATTACAATTATATAGTGGAAAACTCTGAACATCTGGGTTGTGTCCTCGCCCGTAAAGGTGTAACCATCCCCAGTGAGGAAGGGGAGGGGGAATGGTGTATTGCTGTACCGAAACGGGAAAATCTGGAAGTTTCCTATCATACACGTTGGAATCCCGTCGGCAATGGCCGGGATATCTGGGAAAAGTTTGCCTTTGATGGCAACCTCGGTCAAACTTTAGATGCTACACCTGCCGATGCAAATGAACAGGTGGCAGCTGCGATCGCTGTTAAATTTACCCTTCAACCAGGGGAAAGTCTGGAAATTCCCTTTATCTTGAGTTGGAACTTCCCCGTCACCGAATTTGCTCAAGGAATAAAATACTACCGTAGATACACGGATTTTTGGGGTAAAAGTGGACGCAGTGGATGGGCGATCGCTTCTACAGGGTTGAAGGAATATCAACAATGGCGGGAGAAAATAATCGCTTGGCAACAACCCCTCCTCGACAGTGGTGATTTACCTAACTGGTTGAAAATGGCTCTGTTCAATGAATTATATGATTTAACGGCGGGGGGAACACTCTGGAGTGCAGCTAGTGAACGAGACCCCATCGGTCAATTTGCGGTTTTAGAATGTCTGGATTATCGCTGGTATGAAAGCCTAGATGTGCGGTTGTATGGTTCCTTTGCCCTGTTGATACTATTTCCAGAATTAGAAAAAGCCGTTATCCGCGCCTTTGCGAGGGCAATTCCCCATGAAGACCCCACCACCCGTGTAATTGGTTACTACTATACCATCGGTGCGGAAAGTCCCCAAGCCCCCCGTAAAATCAAAGGGGCAACACCCCACGATTTAGGCGCACCCAACGAACATGTGTGGGAAAAAACCAATTACACCGCCTACCAAGACTGTAACCTCTGGAAAGACCTGGGTAGCGATTTTGTCCTCCAGGTTTACCGTGATTTCCTCTACACCGGCGGTCATGACTTTGAATTTTTAATCACCTGCTGGCCCGCCATCGTGGAAACCCTGGATTACCTGAAAACCTTTGACCTCGATGGGGACGGTATCCCCGAAAACTCCGGCGCACCCGACCAAACCTTTGATGATTGGCGTTTATCCGGTATTAGCGCCTACTGTGGCGGATTATGGTTAGCAGCCCTCCAAAGTGCGATCGCGATCGCTACCATTCTCCAAGTTGCCACCACCGATATTGACCCAGAGCAACTTTCCCACCAGTCTGCAATCTGGCAATCCTGGCTGCATCAAGCATTGCCTAGGTATCAAGAAAAACTCTGGAACGGTCAGTATTACCGACTTGATAGTAATAGTGGTTCCGATGTGGTTATGGCAGACCAACTCTGTGGTCAATTTTATGCCCGTTTATTAGGATTGGAAGACATAGTTCCCCAAGAGTGTATCCTCTCAACGCTAAGAACAATTTATACAGCTTGTTATCGTAATTTCCACAATGGGGAATTTGGTGTTGCCAACGGTTTACGTCCCGACGGTTCCCCAGAAAACCCCAATGCGACCCATCCCCTGGAAGTTTGGACAGGGATAAATTTTGGTTTAGCAGCCTTTATGGTACAGATGGGGATGAAAGCCGAAGCAATGGAAATTACCGAAACCGTGGTCAAGCAAATTTACAACAACGGATTACAATTTCGCACCCCGGAAGCAATTACATCGGTGGGTACATTCCGTGCTAGCACCTACCTCCGAGCAATGGCAATTTGGGCTATTTATCAACAAATTCTACAACAAGCCTAAACAAGGAATGTATGATGGACTATTGTCGGGTTTTGTGAACGCGAGATGATAGTTCAGTTTCGTGAATTTAATCCCTTTGATGTGTGGATTTGGCTCAAATTTAGTACAGTTCCTTCTACCCATGAACGTCAGTATGTAGAGGAAGTATTTGACTCCTGGTTTTATTTAGGGAAATTAGGAGGGTTTAACGCCGAAAACATGCAGGTGCAAGAAACTGGCTCCGAATTAAGTTATATGAACTATGAGCAGGAGGGTTACGAACAAAGTCTTAAAGCCTTAATGCACAATATGGGGGAATTTGAATATGAAGGAACTTGGGCTAGATGTTGGTTTGATTTAGGAACATCCGATGCGATCGCGCTTGATGTCTTAATTAACGCTTTAAGTCAACTGAGTCAAGAATACGTGGTGATTGAAGAACTTTATATTGGCGGTGAAAACGAGGATTGGCCAATTGAAGATAGCGATTCCCGTCCCCTGTCACTTTATGACTATGAAGAAAACTAGATTAATTCGTAATTTGTAATAGCCTGCGGCAACGCTTCGCGTACGTAATACCTGCTACGCGGGAAGCCAAGCTACGTAATTTGTAATTACATGGGTTTAGCCTTACCGTCGGCGATCGCGAATTATTGAGATTCCCCTCCCCTTCCCTCACCGTTAGACGACAAGTTTACACCATAAGTAAGTCGGCGAGAAAAAACCATAAATGCCCAGCATTTTCTCAAGGAATACTATAGATATGGCTTGTAGTTGCGTCTGTAGCGCCGTAGGAGGATGTTTTAAAAGTCGATTTAAATGAACTAAGAACTACGAATTACGTAGGCGTAGCCTTGCCGTAGGCTATTACGAATTACGAACTAGGAGAATAGCTATGTATGAAGAAGGAAAAATTCGCGCGATCGCATTAGGGATTATTCGTGATGGTGATCGAATATTTGTCTCTGAAGGATATGACCCTAGCAAGTCCAGCTATTTCTATCGCGCTCTGGGAGGGGGTATCGATTTTGGGGAAACTAGTTTTGCTGCTTTACAACGAGAGTTCCGAGAGGAAATCCAAGCGGAGTTAAAAAATATCCGTTATCTGGGATGTTTAGAAAATATTTTTACCTACAATGGTAAACCCGGTCATGAAATCATTCAGTTATATATGTGTGATTTTGTTGATCCAAAGTTTTATCAATCTGAACGGTTTGAATTTTGGGAAGGAGAACGGAAAAAAACAGCAGTTTGGCTGGATATAAATCGTTGTCAATCAGGGGAATTACGTCTGGTTCCTGAATCTGTTCTTCAGTATTTATAAACCAATACGCTTGGTGTTAAAGATAACTGTAGGTTGGGTTGAGGCTTTGCCTAGACTGTTGATGACGCAATATGTCACATTTGTAATATTTTATAACGATAAATATACGGTTTGAGGGTGTTGACCGTCTTTAATCAGTGGTTGATAAAGTATTTATTAATGCTTCTCCAACATCCTCTGGGTAACAGGTTGATTTTTCCACGACTCCCTGTTCCCTATCCTTACGAAAAGACTTTTTCCCTAGACCCTACTTATAGATCGATTCCAGCGCGTTTATTTTCCAGATGGGAGTTAGTGGGATGGGAAAATTCTGGTTCGTAACTGGTGACAGGTGCAGAAGGAGAAGAGGTAATTTGCCGTATTGGTCTTTCTTCGTCATACATGAGAATTCCATCTTCCATATTGACGATGCGGTCGGCAATATCTAAAATCCTGGTGTCGTGAGTGACTAATAAAATTGATGTCCCTTTTTCCTTTGCTAGACGTTGCATTAATTCCACCACATCCCGTCCAGATTGTCGGTCTAAAGCTGCGGTTGGTTCATCAGCAAGGACTAGGGGGGGATTATTAACCAAAGCACGAGCGATCGCAATTCTTTGTTTTTGTCCTCCGGAAAGGTTATCGGGGAAGGAATTGATTTGCGCTCCTAATCCGACTGCACGTAACATGGCTTCTGCACGCGCGATCGCTTCTGATTGGGAAATATGTTCGTTTAATTCGACTGCCATTTGCACGTTTTGACGCGCAGTCAGAAAACTGAGTAAATTATGGGCTTGAAAGATAAAGCCAATACTACGACGAATTTGTACTAATTTACGTTGACTAGCTCGATATAATTCGCGATCGAGAAATTTTAAACTCCCTTCTTGGACGGAACGTAATCCCCCGATTAGGCTAAGTAGAGTGGTTTTTCCAGAACCAGATGGCCCTGTCATAATCACAATTTCACCAGGATAAATATCAAAGTTGATATCATATAATATTTGCCGACGTAAAGAACCTCGTCCATAATAATGATTTAGATTAGTGATAGAAATTACGGGTTCACTTCCAAGCATAGGGATTTTTTACTAGTGATTAATTTAGTGGAGATAATGAGAATATTTAAATGTAAATTGGGAAACAGAAGATAGTTAGAGAGAACTGGTTTAAAAGTCTTTTTTTCTGAATAGAAGCACGGTGAATAAATCTACTTATCTACAAATACGATTTTGTAAATTCATTTCATAACTTTTGATATCTTGACACCAAAATATTAATCTAGATTTAGCTGATAAAATGACTATTTATTAAAACTATCATTTCGATAAATTAACAATGCTGAAAATATGTATACTAGTGTTTTTTATCATTTTTTCGATACTGTCGCTGTTATTAATTTAGAACCTGATGGGAATAGATTATGTAACTATTATTGCTGTTTATAAATATTTGTTTGGCAATTTTATGAAACTGGGTATAAACTGGATTGTACCCATCAAAATGATGCTTTTAATAATTTTTAAAACTTAGCTTTTAGAAGCAATATCATACTGATTTTTTGGTTTTCCTTGATTTTATCCTCAAAAGATATCCGCCGGTTCAGCCGAGCGTAACTTGCGGACAGCGATCGCACCAGAAATAAAACACATCAGTATTGTTAATACCAAAACTAATATGCCCCTTTCTACAGTCATAAAAATCGGTAGCAAGGTGACAATCCTGGTTTGCTCATAGAGAAATAAAGTAAAAATAATACCCGGTATATATCCCCAGATTGCTAGTAAAAAAGCTTCTTGTAAAATCACATTTAATAAATAATTTTGAGTATAACCAATGGCTTTAAGGGTGGCATATTCTGCCAAATTGTCTGCCACTTCCGTATATAAAATTTGGTACACAATCACAATCCCGACAATAAAACCCATCGCTGTACCCAAGGTAAAAATAAAGCCAATAGCTGTATTATCTGCCCAAAAATCCCGTTCAAAATCAATATATCCCTGTTTTGTTAATACCCTAACATCCGGATTTAAATAATTCCGTAATTCACGAACAACTCGTTGAGGATTTACGCCAGGACGTAAACGAATCGCCCCTAATTCAATTAATCCCTGGGAGCGACCAATAAACAACCTTAAAAAATTAGTATCACTAGTAATTAAATTTCCATCTGCACCAAAGGAAGCTCCCAACTCAAATAATCCCACCACCCGTACCGACCGACGACCAACCCGAACAGGAGGTAAAGTACCGCGACGAAAATTTTCGGCAATCGGTCCAAATTCAGTACGGGAAGCACTATCATATAAAATCGTATCTTGAATTTTAATCCGGTCTAAATTTGCCCGTACACCAGCTAAATTAAAGATATTACTTTCGGGATTAAAGCCATACACTAAAATATTACGAGGAATACCTGTCACCGGATTTCTAAAGGTATTAAAATCAATATAAATTGGATGCACTGAAGCCACACCATTCACATCTAAAGCTTGAAACAGACGACGTTGAGAAAAAGATTCCATCGCAATCAAAGATGTAGATTGGCTACTAATCATCACCAAATCCGCATCTAAACTGGTATGAAAACGCACATTACTAAAATATAAAGAATCTTGAAATCCAAGTTGCATGAACATCAAAATATCAGCAAAGGCTATCCCCGCTAAGGCAACTAGTAAACGCGTGCGTTCGCGTGTCAGTTGTAACCAAGCTAGGGGAATTTTATTAAAGTTGAACATCCTGGGGGGAGAAGGGTGAGCAGGGGGAGCGGGGGATGCAGGGGAAGTAAATGTAAATTTTTTATTCTGCCTCCTGTTGCTCCTTGTCTAATTTGTGTCAATTTCTACGGAAACTCGAGCAAAGGTTAAACCGGAAACTCGTTCACTGTCTTCGCGGGTCAGGCTGATGGTAACTTCTACAACCCTTGCTTCTACATCTGCTGCGGGGTCATTGTTGAGAACTTCCCGTCTACCAATTTTGCGACCGATTTCGGTAATTGTACCAGTTAAAGAACCGGTAAATGCATTACTATCGCTAGTTACGGCAGCTCTTTGTCCCAGTCGGATACGATTGATGCTGTCCTCTGGAACTTCGGCAATGACGGTCATCTCGTCGGTTCGACCGATTTCTACAACTCCATTAGTACCAATATTTTCCCCAGCTTTAGTATTAATTTTAATAATCTCACCAGCAAAGGGAGCTTTAACATAACTGAGATTTAAATCCGCTTCCGCTTTGCGTACATTGGCGATCGCATTACTAACCTGTGCTTCAGCTACTTTGATTTCGTTAGGGCTAACATTGCGCAACTTATCTAAACGCGATCGCTCTTCGTCCAGTTGACGCTTGAGAGTGGTTAGGGTTTTTTGCTGGTTCGCACGTGCTTCCTTTAATTGCTGTTCTAGGGTCTCAATTGTCTGACGACGGTTGGCTATTCCCTCATTCAATTGTTCCGTACTTGTGCGCGCTCCTAATACTCGGCGATCGCGTTCTTGTTCGGAAATTGCACCACGATAAAATAAATTTTCGTAACGACGGGAGTCTATTTGAGCATTGCGTGCTTCGGCTGCTAACCGAGAAACACTTGCTCGCAGGGCTTTTTGTTGTCCTTCTATTTCCGCTTGCAAACGATTCACCGTTGCTTGTGAAGCCACGCGATCGCTTTGTAATTGAGCTTCTAACCGCTTTACCACAGCTTCTTGAGCTTCTATATCCCGTGGTGTACTTGTCCGTATATTTACTAGGCTAGCACGTGATTCTTTTAACAGTGATTTAGCTTGTTCCAGAGCCGCTTGATTCCCAGCAAAGTTATCGAGAATGGCAATAATTTGTCCTGCTTTGACTCGTTCTCCCTCCTTGACAATCACCTGTTCAACCCGCGATGCACCCTGTAAACCACCCGCAGGAGCTGATAAACGAATCACTTCTCCCCGTGGTTCTAGTCGTCCTAAAACATTCACCGTATCTCCAGTAAATGTGCGAATTTGGGGTGGATTATTATTTGTTTGCGTTTGTTGTAATCGAGAAATTCCTAACACCGCAGCCGTAATAATTAGGGGTACAATTATCGCTACACCCCATGAAATCTCTGGTCGCAAAGAGTCTCCACCCGTTTTTTGTTCTTCTCCTGGTCTTGTCATTTAATCTTCCCCTTAGACCATTTTCGATTCCATAATTCCTTGATGGGTAAAGTATTTTGCCTCCCGATTCTGGGTCATTTTTGATATTTTTTTGAGAGGATGCTTGTCAAGTGTCAATAAATACTTTATCAACCACTTCTTGAAGACGACTTTTAAAACAACCTCTGAGACTTTTATCCAGAAATCTCGGCAGATACAGGAAAGTGCAAAAATGGGTTTAGTTGCTGGATAATCTCTCAAATTCCCCAACTAATTGAGTTTATATTGTGAATATTAATCTTCTTGTTTATGTAGGTTTGCTCATTACAAACAAAATAATGTAGCAATCCTCTTTCATTTCTGAATTTATCTGTACAAGTTGGCGGATATATCTAGACCATGTTATCTGGTGGCTATGCTCTGCGTAGTCATTCACACCCTTGAGTTCCTACGCGGAGCATGGGAACTAGGGAAATGGTTGGCGTATTTACGCCGTGCGGTACTAGCAACTTGGGTTACTGTAGACCAAAATAGGTGAGAATCAATTCCTCCTCTCCATCGTTCCTCACCTCGTGAAATTCCCCTGGTTCCACAGCAACACAGTTCCCTGGTAATAACGGATAATCTTCACCATCAATGCAAATTTTCCCGCTTCCAGATTCCACAAAAAACACCTCATACATGTCATCATGGGCATGGGATGGGGCTGACTGTCCGGGAGCAAATCTCGCTTGGGAAAAATTCGTCAGATGCGGTAAGTCTCCCCTACGCAACATCACTTTTTTCTTGATTGCTGGGTTGTGAACTACGGATTCACTGGCTAAATCATGAAGGGATGTAAATTTCATGTTAAACAGTCTCGCAGCATGGCTAATTTTTCCGGAACCAGTCGATAGTAAATCCACGTACCTCTTCGTTCCCGTTCCAGTAAACCATTTTCATGCATGATTTTCAAATGGTGACTAACCGTGGGTTGGGAAAGCCCTAACGGTTCTACTAATTCACAGGCACATACTTCCCGATTCGGCTGGGCTGCAATCAAACTTAACATCTGCAAGCGTACCGATTCACTTAACACACGAAAAATTGCTGCTAACTCGGTCGCTTCTTCTGATGTCAGACGACCCGTTAACAAGGGAGAACAGCAACTCACTATCGGTTTAGATAAATTCATACCTCCTATATTGACATACATCAATATCTTTTGCCAGAATATTGATAAATTTAAATATTGAAGTAAATCAATATAAGGAGCATCAAAAATATGTCTCGGATTCAATTAGCGCTGAACGTCAGTAATATTGATGTGGCGGTAGACTTCTACAGTAAGCTATTTGGGACGGAGCCAGCAAAACGTCGTCCTGGCTATGCAAACTTTGCGATCGCGGAGCCACCGTTAAAGTTGGTATTAATGGAAAATCCGGATGCAGCAGGTAGTTTAAATCACTTGGGGGTTGAGGTAGATTCATCGGAGCAAGTTTTTCAAGCCAGCGATCGCTTGCAAAAAATAGACCTCTCGGTGCGACCTGAAGCCCAAACAACCTGTTGCTATGCCTTACAAGACAAAATATGGTTAAAAGACCCGGATGGAGCCGATTGGGAGATTTACACAGTTTTGGCGGATGCAGCTAGCTTTGATGGTGAACAGGAGCAGACATCAGAGGTTTGTTGTCAGGGACAATGTTAAATTTTCTATTTAGATTATTTTTAGATTATTTTGAGCTTTTTACTTGCAAACGGAAGTAACGTAAAAAACTGTTAAATAATCATCTTCCCGTCAGGCTAGTAATAAACAATTTTGATTTTAGTCTGACAAAAAATGAGCATTGAGGAACTTTTGAGCCGCTATCAGGCAGGGGAAAGAAATTTTCGTGGTGTGAATTTAATCGGTTTATATTTAAATGGCATTGATTTAAGTGGGGCAGACTTTTATGGGGCTTCAATTTGTGAAGCAGATTTAAGTCATGCGACCTTAATTGGTGCAAACTTAACAGAAGCTTCCTTAGTCCGTGCCAATTTAACCGGTGCAAATCTTAGTCAAGCCAACTTGAGTGGAGCAAACTTATTTGAAGCCAAGTTGACCGGAGCAGTTTTAACTGGTGCGCAGTTAAAAATGACTGATTTAGTCGATGCGGATTTAACTGCGGCGGAATTAGTGAAAGCAAATTTATATGGTGCATATTTAAGTGGTTCGACTTGGGATGGGGCAATTATGCCAGACGGCACAGTTTACGCCTAGTTGACAACTGCGATCGCAAATAATACCATTAGATTACTCTTCGGTCGATCCGCGCTACGCGCGTCTATGGATTCTGGATTTGAGATTACCCTAAGATTTGAATATCCATCCATCGCATTCATTTTTCCAGCTAGTGGTCTGTGTCATTAGTTCTGATGATTCGTAGTGAGGGATTTATCCCTCCAATCAAGGACTAGAGCTACTCCTACAACCCATCAAAATTAATGGGACAAAGCACTATTTATTTAGGCTGGCAACCGAAAAATGCAGGGTTCGTAGTAGCTCTAGCCGAGAAAAAGCTTTAGAAGGTGATAAAGCGCTACTACGTGCCTTTTCTCACCTTCTCACAAGTCAGCAAAAGTGTTGAGTGAGGGGTTGATTCTCTTACTACTCCCCACTCTCTACTCCCTGAAAGTTTTAGGGATTTGTGAACAATCCAGGTAAGGACTAATGAAACTGTCGTAAAAATCGTAAATCGCTATTGTAAAGACGGCGAATATCATCAATTTGGTGCAGAACCATCGCAAAACGTTCGACTCCGAACCCAGCAGCAAATCCAGTATAAACTTCCGGGTCATAACCAACAGTTTTGAGAACATTGGGGTCTACCATCCCACATCCCATGACCTCTAACCAGCGTCCATTCCATTGCAAATCAACTTCAGCGCTGGGTTCGGTAAAAGGGAAATAACTAGCACGAAAACGAATAGGTAAATCACCAAACATCTCATTCAAAAAGACTTTAATCGTACCTTTAAGGTCGGTAAAAGTTAAACCCTCATCTACCGCTAACAATTCAATTTGATGGAATACAGCCGAGTGGGTTGCATCCACCGTATCCCGACGATAGACCCGTCCCGGAGCCACTACCCGAATCGGTGGTTCTTCCTGTTCCATGTAGCGAATTTGCACTGATGATGTGTGGGTACGTAGTAAATTCCCATCGGATAAATAAAAGGTATCCTGCATATCGCGGGCAGGGTGGTCAGGGGGAGTATTCAAAGCTTCAAAGTTATAATAATCACTCTCCATTTCTGGCCCGGCGGCAACAGTGTAACCCAGACCGACAAAAATATCCAAAGCGCGGTCAATAATACCGTTGAGGGGGTGGATATTACCTTGGGGTCGATATTCCCCCGGCATAGTCACATCAATGGTTTCCGATTCCAATTGGGCTTGAATTTTCGCTGCTTCCAAATTGTGGCGTTGTTTTTCGATACCAGTTTGTAACGCCTCCTTAACGGTGTTGGCGATCGCACCAATTTTCGGACGTTCTTCGGCAGGTAATTTGCCCATTCCTCCCAATAACACAGACAATTGTCCTTTTTTGCCGAGATAACTAACTCGCAATTCTTCGAGACGTTCCAGGTTATCCGCAGCCGCGATCGCATTTTCACCTTCATGACGGAGAGCTTCAAGTTGAGCCTCTAAATTACTTAGTTGGTTGCTCATGGGAGTTTGGTTCTAATAATCGTCTTTAACTTAAACTTAATGTTTGGGTTTGTCGCTCAGATTTTGTGCGGCTATGCATATCAGTTTAGAGTGCGACAGGACTTTTTGCTCTATAAGATTTTGGATTTTAGATTTTGGATTTTGGATTACCCTACGAGTGCAACGTTGTCCTAGAGAACTTTTTTACACAACCAGAACCTTGCTCCTAACTTCCGACTCCCCACTCCCTATTTACCAGCGAGGATACTCTGAATTGGCAATAGTAATATTATTTAAAGATATTGAAAATTGCTATCCTCCCAACCTATGAAATTACTGATCAGCAATGACGATGGAATTCTTGCTCCTGGTATTCGTACCCTTGCTAATACCTTGGCAAAGGCTGGCCACCAAGTTACCGTTGTTGCTCCAGATCGAGAACGTTCAGCGACCGGTCACGGTTTAACTTTACACCAACCCATTCGGGCAGAAATTATTGAATCCGTGTTTGACGAATCGATTCGCGCTTGGGCTTGTGATGGTACACCTTCTGATTGCGTAAAGTTAGCTTTGTGGGCTTTGTTGGATTCTCCCCCCGATTTGGTTCTATCTGGTATCAATCAAGGTGCTAACGTGGGGACGGAAATTCTTTATTCTGGCACTGTTTCCGCCGCAATGGAAGGATTAATCGAAGGAATTCCCAGTATTGCCTTGAGTTTAACTAGCCATACCCACACAGATTTCCAGCCGGCTGCTGATTTCGCTAAAGTCCTTGTTGCTCAACTAGCTCAAACACCTATACCCAATTTAATGTTGTTGAATGTTAACGTCCCACCTGTTTCTTACCCAGAGTTGGCTGGAGTTAAAATCACCCGTCAAGGTGTACGTCGCTATATAGATGTTTTCGACCGCCGTACTGACCCTCGCGGTAAAACCTATTACTGGCTGACTGGGGAGGTTTTAGAGGATGTGGAACCACCTGCTAGTTTAAATTTACCTCCTGATGTACCGATTGATGTTCATGTAATTCGTGATAATTACATTAGTATTACACCATTGCAATATAATTTAACCTACACAGGCGGAATTCATGATTTATCTGATTGGCGGATAGATTTGTAGGGGAGCTGATTGACTGTATGAAAACGAGAATAATTCTATAAACATTTTCGATGTAAAAGCCTCCCTGGTAAGTAAGGTGAGTAGTCCGTTATGGGATTAGTCTCCCATCGGAAAAAACCCACAACCAAACATGAAGATAGTTTTTTCTTACTACTGTTCCCTTTTTCCTATTTAGAAGCGAGGTCAAGTCAGGTTACCTCGCTTGTTATATAGTTATGTTTATTTTTGCTGACTTACTTGGCAGTAATCGGATATTGTTTGATTAGGAAAATGTCCCTATTTCGCTAGGGAAGATGGGGCTATTAGCCTGTAATTATGTCAGTATTATGACTGATATAAACAGTCGTATTTAGTGCTTGACTACTCCAAGTATGACCGATTGTCAAATTGGGATAATCACGGGCATGAATACAAGATGCAGGGTTAGAAAATATAGGCTATAAATAAATAATGGTCGTAATAGTTACTGATTCGTTTAGTTATACAATTGGTTAATAATTCTGTAATGCTGAAGTTCCTAGATTCGGTGGCGAGTTCATGTATTCAAGGTTTACGACTTTATCAGTATATTTACTCATCTAGGATTGATGGCATTACAGCATACACTAGACAGAATAAGTAATTTTTTTGGAAAAATCGCCCGCTCAGTCTTTGCGAGCCAAACCCATGTCTAGGAACGAAACTAAATTTACTGTGCATTTTTGGGGCGTTCGTGGTAGTATCCCTTGCCCAGGACAAAACACCGTGCGTTACGGTGGTAATACTCCATGCGTAGAGATGCGAGCAGGAGGTGAGCGCTTAATATTTGATGGTGGAACAGGACTGCACGTTTTAGGGCAATCCCTAATGCGGCAAATGCCCACTACTGCTCATATTTTCTTTACCCATTCCCATTGGGATCATATGCAGGGATTTCCTTTTTTTACACCAGGATTTGTCAAAGGGAATCATTTCGACATCTATGGAGCGATCGCACCGGATGGATCAACGGTGGAGCAAAGGCTGAATGACCAAATGTTGCATCCGAATTTTCCGGTTCCACTGCAAATTATGCAAGCGGATTTAGACTTTCACCATGTCATCCCAGGGCATTCAATCCAAATCAACGATATTGTCGTAGAAACAGCCCCCCTGAATCATCCTGGAGAAGCAGTAGGCTATCGGGTTAATTGGCGGGGAGGTGCAGCCGTATATGTCACCGATACCGAACATTTTCCCGACAGGTTGGATGAGAATGTCTTATGGTTGGCGAGGGATGCAGATATCTTGATTTATGATTCCACCTATACGGATGAGGAATATTATTCTCCGAAATCGCCAAAAATCGGTTGGGGACATTCAACTTGGCAAGAAGCGGTCAAAGTAGCCCAAGCAGCGAACGTCAAAACCCTAGTTATATTTCACCACGACCCAGCCCATGATGACGACTTCCTAGACAACGTTGGTATTCAAGCCGCCGAAAAGTTCCCCGGTGCGGTAATGGCCAAAGAAGGGATGAAGTTGGAAGTTGCGGTTTCACATGTTGCGGCACAGAAATTGACCGCGAGTCACGTCGGTCAATTTTCGGCGTAACACGTAACGATAGTCATCGAAGTGATTGGCGATTTTAGATTAGATTGGTGATGGAGCGCGTTTTTTGGTAATTTGTCAATTCCGGTGACGATGGAAACCAAAGCCTTCAGCTTAACCGTGATGTCAATCAACCCTCTACGCGCTTACAGTTCACGTAGCAAAACCAAATCCCAAACTCGACGTGCCAAATCTGTCATCAAATGGGTGTTCTGTGTGGGTTACATCTTCAACTCAGCTAGCTCGAACTCCAACTGCGATCGCTTTAGGAAAATTTGATGGTGTCCATCGCGGACATCAACGGGTAATTGACTCAATTATCCAGCATCGCGATTTCACCACAAGCAGTCCTACCTATGCCACAGTTGTCACTTTTCACCCACACCCGCAGGAATTTTTTAGTGGTACACCCCGTGCATTGTTAACTCCCCTAGAGGAAAAGGTTCAATATCTCCAGTCACTCCATGTTGATCAATTGGTACTTTTGCCATTTGACCGTGAATTATCTGCCCTTGCACCCGAAGACTTTGTGGAAAGAATTTTAGTCGAGCAATTGTGTGCTGTTCGTATCAGTGTCGGTGCAGATTTTCGGTTTGGAGCCAAAAGGACAGGTACTGCCAAAGATTTACAAGCGATCGCGGCTAAATTTTCCATTCCGGTGGAAATTATTTGTTTGGAAACCCATAACCATTCAGATATATTTTCTCCTGGGGATGGACGAGTTAGTACCTCCCGGATTCGTGATGCATTAGCCCAAGGTGATATCCAATGTGCTAATCATCTATTGGGACGCTCCTATACTTTAACAGGACAAGTTATCCAGGGAAAACAATTAGGACGTACCATCGGCTTTCCCACCGCTAACCTGCAATTACCTCCAGATAAATTTTTGCCAAAAACAGGTGTGTACGCAGTCAGAATTACTATTGGTGCTAGCGATGCAGTCAAATATGGTGTGATGAATATCGGTACACGTCCCACGGTTGCAGGTGAAAATCTGACGGTGGAAGTACATATATTTGATTGGCATCAGGATTTATACGGTGAGAAAATCTGCGTCTATCTGGAAAAATTTATCCGTCCGGAACAGAAATTTCCCTCCCTAGATGCCTTAAAAAGCCAAATTCAAGCAGATTGTGTAATTACTCGGAATTTTTTTCACTGTTAAGTGTTAATTTTGGCTGGACTGGGGAACACTGAAGATAGGACTCAAGAAGTAAACAAAGGGCAAGACACCTGTTTTTGCCCTTACCTATTAAATTTTGTATTCAAACCAAAATCATCGTCGAGACGTAAAATTTTCAATTCATATTTTTATTCAGTAACATCTAAAATCCAAAATCCCAATGACAGACAAAATTAACGCTTTAATAGAAAATTTAAATCGAACTATTGTTGGTAAAAACGAGGCAATTCGGCTAGTTTTAGTGGCTTTAATTGGGGGAGGACATGCCTTACTCGAAGATGTTCCCGGTGTTGGTAAAACCCTCCTAGCGAAATCCTTAGCTCGCTCAATTGATGGTAAATTCCAACGTTTACAATGTACACCCGATTTATTACCAACCGATATTACAGGTACAAATATTTGGAATCCCAAAACCGGGGAATTTAGCTTTATGGCAGGACCTGTTTTTAGCAATGTCTTGCTCGCAGACGAAATAAACCGTGCAACACCCCGCACCCAATCCGCATTATTGGAAGTAATGGAAGAACATCAGGTGACAATTGATGGTGTATCCCGTCCCGTACCCCATCCATTTTTTGCGATCGCCACCCAAAACCCTGTCGAATATCAAGGCACCTTTCCCCTCCCAGAAGCCCAAATGGATCGGTTCATGCTAACTTTAAGCTTGGGCTATCCCTCGGCGGCGGAAGAGTTACAAATGCTACAGCGCCAACAACAGGGAATTAATCTTGCGGAAATTCAACCCTGTATTACCCTAGCCGAAGTGGAACAGTTACAGCAAGAATGCAGCCAAGTCAAACTAGAACCCAGTTTACAACAGTATATTTTAGATTTAGTCCGCTCCACCCGTCAGGACGAAGAAATCACCCTTGGAGTCAGTCCCAGGGGTACAGTCGCACTGCAAAAAGCCACCCAAGCCCTAGCATTCATCGATGGTCGCGATTATGCCACACCCGATGATGTGAAATTCCTCGTCCCCCACGTCCTCGGACATCGAATTATACCCGCAAGCGGCAGGCGATCGCATCACATTATTGACCGGTTGTTGCGTACCGTGGCAATTCCTTGAGGCATGAAAATCTCTATGAATTTGGGAATTCTACAATTAAACCGATAAATATACTTTTCCCCTAGCTCCCATGCTCCGCGTGGGAGCAGAATCTGCAAGGCTCCTGCCTCGTGAATGAAGGCAGAGCCTTCAACTCACTAAGCGACGATGCAGAGCATGGTCACTAGATAAATTTTGCACAATAGTACCGCGCGGCGTAAATACACTTACCTTTCCCCTCGCTCCCATGCTCCGCGTGGGAGCAGAATCTGCGAGGCTCCTGCCTCGTGAATGAAGGCAGAGCTTTCAACTCACTAAGCGACGACGCAGAGCATGGTCACTAGATAAAAAGTTAATACTCGGTTTATTTCAGCCAAACTGTACTAGTTAATATATTGATTCCGACTACAGATGAACTTCTTTGCGGAGTTCAAGGTGTGTTTTTATCGACACGAGTTAGCTTTTGAAGTTTGCCCAAAAGATGGGTGGAGTTAGTAAGCATGTGACCGTCAACCTAACACAATATAGGTTAAGACAGATGAGCGAATTACTTGAACAAGCGATCGCGCGATTAAAAACCCTGCTGATTGATAAGCGACTTGGCGAATTGTCAGACCTGATAATGGCTGCAAAGGAATCGACTAATACTTGATGGACGGGTACTAAGGAACCATATCCACTTCCGACTCTCGTACAGGAATAGTCACAGTACTCACAGGTTGAGAGGATGTGCTGGTGATTTCCTTGAGGGTTTCAGGTGATTTTTTCCCAGAGAGCATATCTCTTCGATTAATCAAAAAAATGCTGACAAGGGTAAAGCTCACACCTGTCCACTGCAAACTAGTTAGGGTTTCCTGGAGGAGCAAATTCCCAAATAACAAGGCAAAAACAGGTGTGAGAAAGGTCAGCGAACTTAAACTAGTCAAGTTTCCCCGTGAAGCGAAATAGAAAAATAACCCATAGGCGATCGCACTACCAAATATGGTTGCATATGCTAAGGCAATCCAATCATTCCCAGCTAAATTCTGCCATTGTTGGGATTCTTTCCAAGCTGACAAACCCCATAATGGTAAGCCACCGATAATCATATGCCATCCCGTCGCTGTCACCACATCCGCATGACGACTGACAAAACGGATACTTACTGTCCCAATTGCCATTGACAGGGCTGCCAATAGCATTAACCATTCCCCACCGGCAAAAATGGATTGCCAACCTAAACTAGTTGATGTCGCTTCACCCGTAAAAATACTGTAAAATAACTCTTCTGGTATACCAATTAAACTGATTCCCCCCACCCCTAAAAATAACCCCAACCAGCCCCAGATACCAATGCGATCGCCGAATAACCATAGGGACAATAGGGCTACAGCTAGGGGTTGGGAATCAATCATAATCGAGCCTAAACCAGCTCCCGTCCTCACTAAACCCTCTGCGAGAAAACCCTGAAATAGACTAACATCAATCAAGGCAAACCCACAAATCCATAACCATGCTTTCCATCCCCGTGGTTGGGGTCTACCCATGAAAATTGCCGCCACTAAAATTAACACCCCAGCTGGTATTACCCTTACTCCTGCCATAAATAGGGGAGATGTGTGAGGTATAACTCCTTTCATTGCCACCATCGCTGTTCCCCATAAAAAGAAGGGGGCAATTAAAAGTAAGGCAGAGATGGGGTTCCAGGATGCACGCTCGATCGATTGCATGGGGTTTTTTATCAAGTTTGTAAACTAAATATTATTTTCCTTTACTTAATTTTACCTGAACATGGCGGTTTCGGCAGGACATAATACCTATTTCACAAGAGAAGAGGAGTAACTAGTAATTCGTAATTTATAATACCCGCTACGCGGGAAGCAAGCTACGTAATAGCCTGCGGCAACGCTTCGCGTACGTAATTCATAATTTGTAGTTTGTAATAGCCTGCGGCAACGCTTCGCGTACGTAATTTGTGATTCAAAGTGTAGCTTGCCAATTTTCTAAATCAGCTAAGGCGCGATCGCGATATTTGCCGTATCTTTCGGGTTTGCTTTTAATTTTCATTTCCAGGTCTGGTAAGATACCAAAGTTTGGTGGCATTGGTTGAAAATACTTAGGTGTAGCGGTACTAATAAATTCAAAGAGTGCCCCCATCATGGTGGTTTTGGGCAGTTCTACAGGCTCTTTCCCTAATGCAATCCGGGCGGCGTTGGTTCCAGCTAACCAGCCTCCGGCGGCGGCGGCTGTGTATCCTTCTGTACCAATTAACTGTCCGGCGGCGAGGATGTGGGGGTAATTTTTAAATTGCAATTTGGCATTCAGCAATTGGGGTGCATTAATAAAGGTATTACGATGCATCACCCCTAAACGCACGAATTCGGCATTCTCTAAACCGGGAATCATCCGAAAAATCCGCTTTTGTTCACCCCAGCGCAGATTGGTTTGAAAGCCGACCATATTCCATAGTTGACCAGCTTTGTCTTCTTGACGCAATTGTACCACCGCATAGGCCCATTGGGGTTTACCATCTTCCCGCAAGGGTGCATTGGGTAAGGCTAAACCGACGGGTTTCAGGGGACCGTAGCGCATAGTATCTTCTCCCCGAAGGGCTAATTCTTCGATGGGTAAGCAGGCTTCAAAGAATTTGGCGCTTTCCCGTTCAAAGTCCTTTAATTCGGTTTGTTCTGCTTGACAAAGTTCTTCGCGAAAGCGTAGATATTCGGCCTTAGTCATGGGACAATTTAAGTATGCTGCCTCCCCTTTTTCGTAGCGGGAAGCCATAAAGGCAATCTCACGATTAATCGATTCCCCGACAATAATGGGACTGGCTGCATCAAAAAAGCTGAGGTATTCCATCCCCGTCAGTCGGCGTAAATCTTCCGCTAAAGCTGGACTTGTCAATGGACCACTGGCAATGACGACAATTCCTGAAGGGATGGTGGTGATTTCCTCTCGTCGCAACTCAATCAAAGGGTGTTGTGTAAGGGTTGTGGTTAAATCCTGACTAAACACAGCTCGATCCACTGCTAAAGCTCCCCCCGCAGGAACCTGGTGTTCATCGGCTTTACTAATGACCACCGACCCCAAACGCCGCAACTCTTGATGGAGTAAACCTGTTGCGCGATCGCTGCTCATGGCTCCAAAGGAGTTACTACACACCAATTCTGCCAAATGTTCGGTGTGATGCGCTCCTCCAAAGCGTTGTGGACGCATTTCATGGAGAATTACCGCAACCCCAGCTTGGGCTATTTGCCAAGCTGCTTCGGTTCCTGCGAGTCCACCGCCAATGACATGTATTGGTTGTTGTGACATGGGGTATTTTTACCTTCACATAATACAGGATACAAGATATAGGATACCGCTTACGAAAGGGTATTGGTAGAATCCTGATTTGCAAGGGTTTAGGTAACTGGGAATCGTAATCAACTATTTTCCTCTTTGGTGATGCACACAATAACACCATTCGTGACAAGTTAAGGTGAAATTAGTTTTGTCAACTCGTAATTATCCTTAAAAGTGAGGTGAAGGAGAAGTAGTAAATTCTCCTTTGCACTGGGTTTTCCGTGCCAAAATCAATTATGCATTGAAAATTTAGCGCGTTAATAAAAATAAAGGTTCTAAAACGCAACTACGTGCTTTTTCTTACTCGTAATAATTAAGTACGATAGACCACTACTCACTAAATTGTCAGATAAAAGTGCTAAAGCGCAACTACCTACCTTTCTTTATCCATCAAAATTAATACGATAGACCACTACTCACTAAAAAAGTCCTCAGAAGTCCAAGTTTTTCCCAGATAATTCTAAGTTTTGTGTTGACTAGGGGAAGAATACATATTTTGTCCCCAAAATACGCTACATTCATAAACGCGAATAAGCACTAAGGTTGGGGCTGGTTTTTCTGTGTTAGTAAAAAAATACACAAAATCTAGGATAGAGAAAATCACATGAAATCCCTATTTCCGGTTGGAGTTACGGTCAGTCTTGGTGTAATTCTATCCACCAATGTGAGTATTGTTGATGCCGCTAATGTTCGCTCTCTTAAACAAGTTGCCCGCAGTCCAGTAAGTATTGAGCGTGAATTTACTGAGCTAAAAAGTAATATCAAGTACGTTGCCCAGAATTTAAGTTTGGCGGGGACGAAATCGCGGGTAAAGCCGGTTCTACCTTTACAAGTACCACCCTCTGCACCAGTGGTAGAAATGCAGCGATTGTTTGCCTCCAATACTCCCTATCTAATTTTTGTGAGTACAGAAGCGAAAAAGTGGCGGGGGTTACAGCAGTTTCATCTCTACAGTTTAGCGGAAAAAGCGATCGCCCAGTTTGCTCCCCAGGGTGTTAGTTTTGATTATCAACGGGATGTCGAATCCTGGTTGGGTAAGCAGGTTGTCTTCGGGTTTTTACCGAAGCGTGGGGGTAGTTTAGCGACTTTGGAGTCGAGTTATATTGGGGTGATTCCGGTGCGTGATCAATCCCGTGCTGAGATGTTTTTAGGTTTTTTGGAAACTGACCAAACACGGGTGAAAACTCGTGATTACAAGGGTATTAAAATTTATGAGGTGACTACCCCGAATTTATCGACTCCATCGAAACCACAACCAGTACCCAAGGCTTTACCGGAGCAAACGTTAACTAATATTTTGGGTGGTCAATCTCGGACGATTGCGGTTGCTAGTTTACCGGGGTATATGGTGACGGGGTTAAGTGGAAGTGCGATTGAACAGGTAATTGATAACTATCAAGGGAATGGTAATCATCTGGGGAATAATCAGGATTTTCAGGAATTTTGGACGCGATCGCAATCTGAGGAGGTTTTAATTTCTCTTTACCAAAATCCGCGAGAAACAATGGTGTTGTACCAAGATATTCTCAAAGACCCGAATTTAGGGATGGGACAGGTGGAATTACCCCAGTTTATTCAAGACCAATTAAATCCAGATAAATATAAAGGCTATCGCTATTCCCAGGGTTTATTCAAGTTGCAACCGGAAGGTGTACGCATACAGTTTGCCATCCATAATCATCCAGATGCAGCTAATAAGCAACTCAAGGATGCAAAACCAGTTCCGGTGGTGGGAAGAATGCCAGGTGCTACCTATACTAGTTTTAGTAGTAGTAATTTAAGTTTACAATGGCAAGGAATTGTCAATCTGTTCGGGGGAATCAAGGAATTCCAAGATGGTTTAAATAGTTTTCGGGAATTTTTCCGTACTAGCACTGGTTTAGATTTTGACAAGGATATCCTGGGTTGGATTGATGGGGAATATGGTTTATTTCTATACCCAACCAAGGGCGGATTTTTAAATACAATTTTGCCCAATTTTAATGCCGGATTGGGATTTGTCGTGGAAACCCAGCAGCCAGAAGTCGCAAAAAATACCCTGAGTCAATTAGAAACTTTACTCAAATCCGTCAGTGGAGGTGCGCTCAAAGTTGCCAATCGTAGTGTTCAGGGACAACCAGTAACCAGTTGGGAATTGGAAGCAAATCAAAGTTTATTTGCTTACAGTTGGCTTAACCCCAATACAATCATGATGAGTAGTGGTGCTGGTGCGATCGCGGAACTAGTTCCCAATCCCCGTTCACCTCTGAATACTACCTATAATTTTACCACTGCCACTAATTCTTTGCCCAAACCCAACAAGGGATACTTTTACATGAATATGGGTTCCCTGCTTTCCTGGATATATGGATTCGTTCCCGCAGAATTCCATGCAAATCCGGATTTTCGCACGTTTAAGGAAGCCATTGGTTCGGTGTATAGTTTATCTACCACCGCTTCCCAGATACCCAATGGTGAACAGTATGATTCGTTGATTGTCCTTGCTCCAAATCGTTCCCGGTCAGGGAATTAAATCCTGATTGTAGTGGTAGGAAGGGAACGTAATGTATGGAGGCGTAATATTAATATATATTTGTGTATTGTAATGGTGGGAAGGGAACGTAATATAATATATTACGTCTCTACAATAATATTTGTTCGTCGCATTCTTTTTTCTATAATTACAAATTACGTAGATGCGAAGCGGCTTGCCGTAGGCTATTACGTACGCGAAGCGTTGCCGCAGGCTATTACGAATTACAGATTACCCCTCGGCAACTCATACATAATAATCTTTCCTTTGAAATCCTCCTCCACAAACACTAAAAAGTTGCCATTTTTACATTTGTAGGCACGGATACCGTAGGCAATGTCAACCCAACCTAATTCTCCGGATACTTCTGGACCTGGTTTCAGGGTTTGCAGTCGCTTACCAGTTTGGGTGTCGTAGACGAATACTTCCCAGGTTTTGGCTGTGGTGACAAAAATGCGATCGCGTTCCACATCCATTGCGACGGGAGTTAAAACTTCGGGGGGATGACTTTTATCGGTTGGGAGAACTATGCGCCATCGGGGTTTACGGTTTCCCTTGCTCCAGTTATCAATCCGGACAATTTCCGAACCGATATCCTTGGCATAATCACTACCAATAGCAGGATTATCCTTTGTAAACCCAGATAAATACATCGTATCACTTTCGGGGAAATATTCAATTCGTCGTAGGTCGCCAATAAAATCGGGATGGGTTTGTTTTTCCATTTTGGCATAGCTGTAAATCGGATTGCCGTGACTATCAAATCCTTGCAACGGAAAATGACGAATACCCCTACCATCCTGAGTACGGAGAGTTTTCCAAATATCCCCTCGACTATCTACCGACCAACCCCCAATGTAGGGATAATCTTCGCTTTGGTCATACTCCTGGGCTTCAAATTTACCATTACCATTGCGATCGCGCCAAATCCATTCCCCTTTTTGAGGTTGATTGGGTGGCCATGTTCCGCTAAATGCAGCTTTCCCTTGGGGATGGGTTCCCACCAGTAAACCGGAAGGAATGGCGATTTCTCCGTCGGTTTTGGGATTAAAACGGTATATCTGCACCTTCCCCCCATACATATCCATCAGGTACATTAACAAACGTCCCTGGATACGACGGATAATTGCCGCATCGGGAGCTGAGTGTAAACGGGGGTCTTGGGGGTATTTGAAGGGATTTACCGTATAGCCAGTATAATTCCATTGTTTTCCTGGAGGTTTGCTGTAATCCATTGCAAACCGTTCTTGCTTGGCGAATACACTCGCTCCATCATTGGCTGGGTCTGCATCGGCATTATCAATAAAGTGTAAACCCAATAGCCGCCATTTTAATTTACCATTGGGACTAAATGCCCGCAAATCCACACCGGAACGATGAAAACCATTATTACTCACATAAATATTACCCTGTCTATCCACCCCTAAGCCACTAATACCGTACAACTTTTGGTCTTGAATTTGTCCCGGTACTCCCGCAAATACACCGTTTTTCACCCCGAAAGTTCCCACCTGCTTGGGTTGGCGACCTAAAGCATAAATTAATACCTGTTGCCGAGGACCATTATCTGCCACCAATAACCTTCCCTGGTTATCCACCGCTAAAGCAGTTGGTTCCACCACATCGCTAATCGCTCCCGCTAATAGCTTACCTTCACGGGAATAATGGGACACCCGACCAGTTTGAGCAATCCACAGGGTATTATCCTTTGCAACTGCGATCGCACCCGGATTTTTCACCGCAAATTTACGGATAGGCTGCATACTCGTCTTGTTATAGACATGTACCAGATTCCCTTTACCTTCACTGACAAATAATAAATCCCCAGCTACAGCTAAACCCGTAACTTCATTCGCGGTACTGACAATCACCATACTTTTATCATGTCCCCTTCCCGACGGAAAAGGTGCAGGTTCCCCATTAAGGGTATAACGTCTGACACAGTGCCAATCCGTACCCTTGGGTGGATAATCGAATTTGGGGTCAGCATTTTGTTCAAAAAGTTGCTGCATTGCTAAGTAAATATATTTACTATCGGCGGTGACGGCAACTCCACCCAAGCGACCCCAACCATGTAAATCCTTAGCCATGCCGATAACATCACCGTTTTTATAGATACCCGCTTCCCGTGAGGCTTCGTCCCAAGGACTATTAGTATAGATTGTGCCATCTCCACTGACGTAAATGGAGCGGACATCGATTTGTACCCATTTGTTATTATTACCAAAGGTATTCCCAATCCATGAGGTTTTATGAGGAGGTGAGGAACTTTTGTAAGCTTGGGTGATAGGAACGTTACCAAGTTGAAAATGGGTCTGAATCAATACCAGTAGTAAAGCGCTGGCAAATATCCCCAGGATGAATTTAACTAGTAGGGGACGAAAAAATGTAGCTGTGTGCTGATTGTGTTTAAAAATCATCAATATTATGATTTATTGATTTATTTTGGTTTGTTGAATGATTTTCCAAAACAATGCAGTAGGTTTATTGGGTAATTATATTTACTAATCCCTGACTTATCAGTGAGTTGGAAGTAGGAAAAAGCAACTTTCATCAGTGTTGGTGTAATTTATGTCATGACGATTACTAATTACTGCGTCTTTTGAAGATTTTCGGTTGATCACTGTTGACTGTTGTCTGAATGATTTACTTTGTAAACTAGCAAAAATACCTTCTGCTAACATTAATTTTATGAAAATTTCATGATCAAGGGTTATTTCTTTAAATTAGATTTATTTAGCGTCAGGATTCAAGTGATTCACAAAACTCCTAAAAGCTTTATCCCATAAACCTTGTTAGTGATTATAGGAATTTTTCCTATGGTAATCATAATTGCAAAGAAAGTGGAAAAATTCCTAGATGAAAAATAGACTTTTGTATATGTCTCAGTAGACTTTCTTTTTCAGAGACGTTTGTGGGCTACTAGAATTTTTATTAAATTAGCATGAATTAGACTGATTCTAAACTCGACAATTCCTGTGAATCAATGATTTTGAAAGTTAAGGTTTAAAGTAACCTCATTCATGAGTTGAAAACAAAGTCAATAATTGACTGATTCCAGGTTTAATGATTTTATTATCAATATAATAGGAGGTTTTTAGAAACTTCTATTTCCTACGAATGATACTGGACAAAAGTTTCAGACTTTATAACTCATCGACCTCACGGTAAATTATAATTTTTATAGTCATGGTCAATAAATTTCGTTTTTCATGTGTCGGTATTTTGAGCTTTTTAACTATTAGTACTGGTTTATTGATGTATCTATCTCAAACTTCTCTTCAAGGCGATTTCAAAAATCCAATCATTAGTCCAGATGGAAAATATTTTATTTTAACACAAAGACACCCAATGTTATTTGCAATGCCAGGAGGGGGGAGCGACGCTCCCGCGACGGTATATCTTTATGATGCCACAGGAAATCAATTAAACAGTAAAAATATTGAAATGCTTCAACTAATTGATATTAGTTGGTTAGATGATGGAGTGACAGTCACACCAGCACAGAAGTGGCAGCTACCTCAAATAAATGACGTAAATGTTCTTTTATTTAGTGCTGCTTATACGAGAAATCAACAAGAAGTAGAAAAATTTTTAGCGAAAGGTGCGGATATTAATTTTAAAACTGAACTTGACCAAACTTTGTTACACGCAGCAGTGATTGGAAATAATAAATCCATAGTTCAATTATTTATTGAGCAAGGAATTGATGTCAATGCGATTGATAAGACAGGACAAACAATTTTGCACAAAGCAGCAATTCGAGGTAATGCAGCAATGATTAAATTATTAATTGCTAACGGTGTGGATATGAATATTCTGGATCGAGATAAAAATACAGCTCTGAGTCTAGCAGCCATGCATGGAAATGTACAAGCGAAAGTACTAATTAATCAAGGAGCAAATGTAAATAATGACAGTTACCAATCTCCTTTACATTCTGTTTTACCTAGGTGGAAACCAAGTAAAGCCAAACAAGAAATTCTCAACATGTTGTTAGCAAAAGGAGTATTAAACAAACAGAATTTCCTCGTTTATACAATTATACACCCAGATTTAGATGCGGCAAAATTACTACTAAATCACGGTGTTGACATTAATGAACTTGATTCCTACAATCAAGAAACCGTTTTGATGAAAGTGATTCGGCAAAATGAAATGACAACATCGCTACAAACAGAATTTGTTAATTTATTTATATCCCAAGGCATAGATATTGATGCTCAAAATATGGATGGTCAAACTGCTTTAGAACTTGCAGAGAAATTGGGTAAATCAGAAATAGTTAAATTAATTCAACAGTAAAAAAAAGTAATCTTTGGTTTGCCCATTTTTTTAACCCGGTTTTGACTGTACCCTGTGGAAAGGCTTTGTCTATGACTGTCAATGGTTAATAGTCAACAAACCTACATGTAAGATTTTATAAATCCTTAACGGATTACTATATCTATATCTATGTTGAAAATAATTCCAACAGATAAAAATAATCTAAAATCTGTGTTGCAAGGTTTTGTGGAAGAATAAATCTTCCCCGAAGTTTACTGGAAAGAGCAAAGTCTACGGGGAGATACTCCCACCGTAGAACTTTGTCAGAAGAAAATCTTCCCGCTAACTTCTCTTCCCCAACTTTCCGCAAAATCCAAAATCCAAAATCTAAAATCTAAAATATCCCATGAATGACGAGGAGAAAACTTGGTGAACCGAAGTGAAAATCATCAGCGATTAGAATCCGCATCAATTTTATGCTTAGGATTAGGATGGTTCCCCACCAGTCCAGGAGGGTTAGAACGGTATGTATACGAATTAACCCATCAATTAACAACCAAGGGCGATCGCGTAGAACTTTGTGGTGTGGGTTTACCAGCAAACACAAGCAATCCCCATCTGAAACTGACTAATTTGGCTGCACCGGACACCTCAATCCTGTCGCGTTTACGATCCTGTCGTCGGCAATTTCGCGCTACCCGTGGTCAGGAAAAACCAGATGCAATTAATTTACATTTTGCCCTCTATGCATCCCCAATTCTAGATTTATTACCCAAAGACGTACCGATTACCTTTAATTTTCACGGTCCTTGGGTATCCGAAAGTCAAGAAGAAACCGACAGGAACAAACTACTTAACAACCTCAAACGCTGGTTAATCGAACAACGTACCTACAATCGCTGCGATCGCTTTATAGTTTTAAG
The DNA here is from genome assembly GCA_937973965.1 of uncultured Calothrix sp. Taxonomy (GTDB): domain Bacteria; phylum Cyanobacteriota; class Cyanobacteriia; order Cyanobacteriales; family Nostocaceae; genus NIES-3974. Next base: position 95,013 of record CALJJQ010000011.1, read on the forward strand.
TAAAGCCTTCGGTACAGTTCTCCACCAAGAATACCATATCCCCTGGTCAAAAATCCATATTATCCCCGGTGCAGCCGACACGGAAAGATTTGCACCTACCCTTTCTCCACAAGCAGCTAGGGAAAAATTAGGCTGGCACACAGAACGTCCTATTTTATACACAGCCCGTCGTTTAGTACAACGAGTTGGTTTAGACAAACTGATTAACGCAGTAGCTCAAATTAAAACCCAAATCCCAGATATTTGGTTAGCGATCGCGGGACGGGGATATCTCCAGGAAACCCTAGAAGCTCAGGTACAAGCCCTTGGATTAGAGGATAACATCAAATTCGTTGGTTTTCTACCAGATGGGGATTTACCGATTGCCTATCAAGCTGCTAACCTAACTATTATGCCCAGCCAATCCTTTGAAGGCTTTGGTCTAGCCATTGTCGAATCCTTAGCCTGTGGGACTCCGGTAATTTGTACCCCTATCGGAGGTATGCCAGAAATTCTCACCCCCTTCTCCCCCCAATTAATTACCTCCTCCACCGATGAAAATGCGATCGCTACCACCATCATCGACGCACTACAGGGAAAAATTCCCATTCCTTCCCGCAGTCAATGTCGTGAATATGCCCTCAGTCATTTTACCTGGGAAAAGGTAGCACAAGACATCAGGAAGGTGTTATTAATGCCGAAATGAAAAAAATTTGTAGAGATGTAATATATTACGTCTCTACAAAGGATGTGTTACGAACATTTTGCCAATCTGTATAAGTAGCCTACAGATAGTATTAAGAGCAAAATCATAGATGCGCGTAGCACAGTTCTCTTGAAGGCGAAAGTGGTTTTTCCCCACTCCCTACTCCCTACTCCCCATTCCCTAATTCCTATCGGAATATTTAAGGGTAAAACTTTTGCCTACTGACCAACCATACTCCGACCAATTTCCACAACTTCCCCTGGTTTCGGTTCTAATACTTGGCATTCTAGCTGATTTTGCAACAGTAAAGCTCGTAATTCCTCGTTACTACCTTTAGCTTGTAACAAAGATGAAAGCAAACCCTCAAACTCCACATCACCCCCTGCGGCTGTAGGAATAATATATTGGGGTTTTAACCATTTGGCAACCTGTACCGTACTTTCTAAACCTCTAATCACCGCACCCAATAAGGGAATGTCGATACTAATAGTTGGGGTAATTACCACATCTACGGGAGGTATATCTTGTAATTGGGGTGAGTGATTACCGTGGGGTTCATAGTAAATGGTGGTATTGTCATCCAAGTCCTGAATTAAATAACCATTTTCAATGGAACTCATACCAACTTGGGAACCACGGGTCGCTGTGATTTTCAATTTACCAGGAATTATCTGTTCCTGTCCGTGAGCAAGAGTGGTAATTTGGGTGTAGCCTAATTCTTTCACAACTTTACTTGCATTGGGAGAAGCTACCACCGGAATGTTGTGGTCAAGTGCTTTTAAGGTCGGAGGATGGGAATGGTCTTCTAATCCCTGGGAAAGGATTATTAAATCAATATTTTCCGGAATAGCTCGCGGTTGCTGTCGATATCCTCTAAAAAACCAAGTTTGGTTAGCAAATACCAGGTCACCTACTAACCAAGGGTCAAGCAATATCCGCATCTGCTTGGTTTCAATTAACCACGAATTACTATCAAGCCAAGTTAAACGCATAATCGATTTTGGATTTTGGATTTTAGATTTTGGATTGTAACTAGTTAGATTTTTTGTTGATTAACTTCAAAAATCCATGAAAGTCAATTATGACCTAATTGATAATACCAATTTGAAAAAGAAGAATGCCACATATGAATTTTGTTAGACCAAACGCAATATATTGTATCTTATATTCTGGGTGTGTTAGAGGGTGTTTTTCAAGTGTCAATAAATACTTGATCAACCACTTATTGAAGAGAGTAAATAGCCTCAAACAGTATATTTGTCGTTATAAACAGACACGACATGTCGCGTCTCTCCCGATTCCCTTCTACCTACTCACAAAAAACGAGCTTGTTAAGTATAAAATCAACTTTTAAAACATCCTCTTAGAAACATTTTTAAATCGGTATCATTCAATTTAAAAGCCAAAACTTACTCATACAAGAAGAATATCAAATCAATAATGTACCATGTTTGTTTTGAAGTAATTTCCAGCTTGATTCAGTAACCAGTTTACAAATGACTCTGACGACCTTATTCTCGATTTTGCATCCTCTTCCTAACCGCTTTGGATTATACTGGGGATGTTATCTGAGAAAAGAAAACCTTTTCTTTACAAAGATTAACATAGATTTGGGGATTTCGTCTGTTTGCTGTGGAAATCAATGGAAAGCTGGAGTGGAAATTGGCAGGAATGGCTGATGGTATCTGGTTATTTAAGTTTGCTGGTCGTGGTTGTGACAATTGTCTTGTTTGCCCCTAAATCCAGGTAACCAGGGTAGAATTATGTAATTAATAGCGTCGGAAGATACTACATACAACTTCCGTTACATCCTCGTTAGCAAAACGGAGGATGGTACCATTAGGGAGAATTTTTATGCGATCGCGGCATTCGTAAATTTTACTTGGTTGGGTAATGCCGTCAATACTTGCAGTCACACGATATTCCCAGTACTTCTTGGCGCTGCGCTTAATATTTAAAATACAAATATGATGGCCATTGACATCTCGACACACTACTGCATTGGCTGGTAGGGGAAGAATCAAGCTAAAAATCAAGACAATTAGGAACAGGAAAACTTTGGCTTGGTGCATAATTGCGGAAAATTGATCATATAGAATACAGGATACAGAATTTAGTCATTCTGGGGAAATGAAGCTTGGTATAACAAGTTTTGTGGATAACCTGTAGCGCGTGGATTAATTGGGTGATGATGGGAATATGACATGTTTGGGGAAAAATTCTGACTATGAACGGTTTAATGCAAATTTTCTGGTCGTATTTGCAAACTAAATACCTACGTAAGTTTAATAGTCGTCAGCAATTGGAAAAATGGCAAGAAAAACAGGTAAAACAATTTTTACGCCAAATTATTCCCCAATCTAAATTCTATCAAACATATTATCAAGGTTTGGATATAGCTAATTGGCGAGATTTTCCTACCATTAATAAATCAATCATGATGGATAATTTTGATGATTTAAATACGGTTGGTATTACTCAAGAACAAGCATTTGATATTGCTTTAAAAGCAGAAAAATCTCGCTATTTTGCTGCCACATTAAATGGTTTCACCATCGGTATGTCATCGGGAACAAGTGGGAATCGGGGATTATTCATTGTGAGTCAACAAGAGCAGCAAAAATGGGCAGGTGCAATTTTAGCTAAAGGATTACCTACATCGATTTTTAAACCACAAAAAATTGCCTTTTTTCTCCGAGCAAATAGTAATTTATATCAAACCGTTAAACGGCAACATATTCAATTTGAGTACTTTGATTTATTTGAGCCAGTAGAGAGAAATTTACAAAGACTAAACGAATATCAACCAAGTATTTTAGTTGCTCCACCTTCTATGTTACGAATAATTGCCATGTCTCAGGAAAATCAAACTTTAAAAATCCATCCTGGCAAAATTATTTCCGTTGCCGAAGTCCTAGACCCAATTGATAATCAATATATTAGTCAAGTATTCGGTCAAATTATCCATCAATTTTATCAATGTACAGAAGGATTCTTAGGTTTCACCTGTGAATATGGCACATTACATTTAAATGAAGATATTTTAATCATTCAAAAACAATATCTAGACAAAGAAAAAGGCAAATTTATGCCCATTATTACAGACTTTAATCGCCGCAGCCAACCAATAATTCGTTATTGTCTCAATGACATTTTAACAGAAGCCCAGCAACCTTGTCCCTGTGGTTCTAATTTAACTGCGATCGCTAGCATTGAAGGCAGACAAGATGATATATTTTATTTACCCCATATTAGCCAGGAAAAATTACAACCTATTTTCCCTGATTTTATCCGTCGCGTAATTATTTCCGCATCTTCAGAAATTCTGGAATATCAAGTGATTCAAGTCAGTCTAAATATGATTGAAATAGAATTAAAGCTTTCTGGGGAAACAAATAAAGCAGAAATAGAATCATCTATCTGTCAAAATATGGCAACTTTATTTACCTCCCAAAACTGTCAAATTCCCCAAATAGTTTTTAAAAACTATCCACCACGCACCGAACATCATCAGAAGTTACGTCGAGTTCGATGTCATGTGCAAATAAATTAAGATTTTCCGTATATTCAACATACAAATAGAATATTCAGTAAAGTTAATCTATAACTGAGAGGATTTTTAGACAGTATCAGTCAATAAATACTTTATTAACCACTTATTGGAGACAGGAAATAAGGTCAAACTATATATTTTTCGTTATAAACAGACGCGACATGTCGCATCTCTTAAGTGTTAAAAGTGACTTTGAAAACACCCTCTGAGAGTTTTCAGGATAAACAATATGAGATTACTATCTAAATTAATTGGTTTTGGATTATTACTAACAGGACTGTATTTCCTCGGACAGAATATCTACTTTACTACCAATGTATATCCCTATTGGTGGAGAGGAATAGCAGCCGATTTTTCCATACTTTCTCTCACTTTAGGAATTGTACTCCTGTTTATTCTACCGAGTCGAGATAAAACCATCGGTTGGATTATAATGGCAATAGGTGTTTTATTTGTCTTTCTCAGTAGTAAGGCAGTTCTAAATCCAACCAGTCTGTGGCAATTTTGCCTATCACTTGCTTGCTTTGTCGGTGGATATCAAATGTTAACTACAGGTCGGATTAATATTTAATGTTAATTTAATATTCATCATATCTACGGTTCCTACGTATTAGATTTAGACTATTACTGGGGTTGTATTACAGTCATCAGTGTCGGAAAGATGCGTCAAGTTTTTCTGCGATCGCACGTCAAATGTATTCGCTAACTTATCTCCGTCAGACTTGAAAACAACACTTATCAAGAACCAATCAAGAATCTAATTCTCCAAAGCGATCGCGGTATTTTTGTAGCAATGTCTCTACATCTCTTAATTTTTGCACAGCTTGCTCTGCTCGTAGACGTTCCCGTTCTGCTTTTTGCTCCAGTTCCACTGGTGTGAGAAAGGGAGTTCCATCTGGACGGTAAATAATTAATTCGTGATGATCAATGGAAAAGCGTACTCCTAAACGGGGACTTGTCCAACCGTCAATGTGAGCGATTGGTATTAGTTGCTCTCCTTGTCGCAACCACCCTTTGAGTTCGTAACGGTCTGGATCGTACTGATAGTATTCTTCTACCCCATAGGTTTGGTAAAACTCTAGTTTGCGCTCCATTTCCTCCAGGTTGTTGCTAGGTGAGAGAATTTCGTAAACGACCTGGGGAGAGATATTATCTTCTTGCCATTGTTTATAGGAACCCCTTGGTCCCTTGGGTCTACCAAATACCACCATCACATCCGGTGCAACAGGGGAGATAATACGGGATTTAACCGGATACCACAGCAAATCTCCAGCGACAAACACATTTGGATCGTTAGCAAACAATATTTCCAGATTTTCCTTAATCAGGACAATCCATTTAAACTGTTCGGTATTGTCTGCCATTGGTTTGCCGTCGCTGTCGGGGAAATATAAGTCAGCATCGGAGCGAAAGAAAGTTGTCATAGTCTTGCCCGATAGGATACTATTACCCCTACTATACTGATGAATATCATACCAAATAATTTGGGATTTGGAAAAAGTGAGCGGTAAAGTTTGAGTAACAGGTTGATTTCCCCACTACGGGCATCTAGGATTTGTGCTGTAGTACTATTTCACTGCTAGCTGTAGCCGTGGCTTTGTTTAGTTGGGTTGTCATGTTTCACCCCATTTATTTTGAACTGAGCTAGAGCTTACAGGCTTTTAGCCGTGGGTAGCTGACTCGTGAATCTGTGTTTAGATGTCTTGTTTACAGTCAAAAAATTGGACGTTGCTGAATACAAATATGAATTGATTTACATTGTTTTGGAGAGACGTAGCAGTGCTACGTCTCTACCAATGCGTTGTTCTGCGTTGTTCATCCCACAGATGTATAGGTGCATCCTATTACCAAAATCGACTATGGGTTATGGTTGTCGGTAAAAATCATCCTGAATTTGGTGAATCATAATGCGTTGGAGATTTATTTCCCGTCAAATTTCCATTATCGGATGCATACTCGGATTATGCCTTGTCCTGATTTTACATGCTTGTCAAACAGCACCGACACCCCAACCCACACCATCTCCCCAAACCCAACAAACTTCCTCTCCATCCTTACCAGCAGAAACAGTTGCGATCCTCAAAAGTGCTGGTTCTGGGGGTGTGTTTAATCCCAAACGTGGTGATGTTCGTTTTGTGGTGATTAGTGATTTGAATAGTGCTTACGGTTCCACTGATTACGACCCAGAAGTGGATAAAGGTGTAGGATTAATTCCATTTTGGCAACCGGATCTGGTTATCTGTGGTGGAGATATGGTTGCAGGTCAAAAACTTTCTCTCACCCCAGAGCAAATTCAAGCAATGTGGTCTGCATTTGATCAGCATGTTGCAGCACCCCTACGTCGTTTGAAAATTCCCTTTGGTTTCACAATTGGGAATCATGATGCTAGTGGTGCTTTCAAGACGGAGGGAAATTTTATCTTTCAGACGGAACGGGATTTAGCATCAGCCTATTGGAATGACCCGAAACATAATCCGGGAGTGGAATTTGTCGATAAATTTGAATTTCCTTTTTATTATACGTTTAAATATCAAGATATTTTTTTCCTAGTTTGGGATGGTTCCTCCAGTCGGATTCCCGATGATAAATGGCAATGGGTCGAAAAAACCCTTGCAAGTCCCGCAGCACAATCGGCAAAAATGCGAATTCTTCTTGGTCATTTACCCTTATATGCAGTTGCAGTTGGTCGTAATAAACCGGGTGATGTGATGGAAAATGCTGACAAAATTCGGGAAATGTTGGAAAAATATCATGTTCATACCTATATTAGTGGTCATCATCACGCCTATTATCCCGGTCATCGTGGTAAATTGCAGCTATTACATGCGGGTCTGTTGGGTTCTGGACCGCGACCGTTAATTGATCGGGAAACTCGTTCTCCAAAAACTTTGACAGTTATTGATGTTGATTTCCAAAAACCCGAACTTATTACCTATACGACCTATGATATTCGTACTTTGAAGGTGATTAAAAATCAAGAGTTACCGCGCTTGTTGATGGGTCATAACGGTATAGTTATTCGACAGGATGTGAAAGAGCAAGAATTAACTAGTCAGGAAAAATCCCTTTGTACACAACGTTTAAATCAACAATTGTGTGCTGCTTAGAATCTTATCCGAAAACCTCTCCGCAAAACGGAGATTAGTTTTCAAGCAAATATAAATGGTTTAAAAATTTATTTTTGGATAGGGTTTTTTATTTTTTGTAGTGTTATAGCAACGTTTTGTGTCATTCAGTAGAGACGTAGCAATGCTACGTCTCTACGATAATTTTTCGATTAATATTTTTATTTGGTAACATCCCCAAATCTAGAATAGGAGACGCGATATATCACGTCTCTACAAAATTTATCTGTTGCATTCTTTTTTTGATTAGCATAATAACCTCCACCAAAATCAACTGGGTAAACTAGTAGTGCTTCACCAAATAAATCTTTAATGATGACACCAACTATCGCCAACCAAGAGCTTTTAAAATTGGTACAATTACGTAATGACTTAGGGCTAAAAATAAAGTTGTCAAAATTCCTGCAAGGGTAAAAAAGATAATTTTTAATGGTAATTCGGAAACGATTGGTTCTATTGGTAGGGCAAAATCTTCAATTGGGAAAAAGCCAAAATAAATTAAAATAGCAAAAGATAGGGCTGTTCCAAAAGCTGTTGTCACTGTGTAAACAATTTTATGGCTTTTAAAGCCTAAACCCAAGGTTGAACAGGATACGGCAATTAGTATTAAACCCATTATCCCTTCCCCCAGACTGTTGGTAGTTAATAATTGCAGTGCCAACCAACCTAGCCCATAGCCAATTATACTTGTCACTGAAGCACTGATGTATTGACGTTTTTGACCAAATGCACCAGCTGTAGTCAGACCCCAGGTAGTTCCCAAACCAGCTGCAATAAATAATAAAATTTCTGCCCCGGCAATACCTACGGTATTTGGAATCGCTGTCGAAAAACGATTCTGAATCAATTGACTTAAGTCTTTTCCCCATCCAGTTTGGTAAGCAACTAGAAAACCGATGATTGTTCCCAGGGTTGCACCAATGGATGCTAAAAACATAGACAAGGCTATACCAAAAAGCGCGATCGCAACATCTCTAATCCCCCTTAAAGTCACGATAATCGTCTGGGAAACTGCTGTTATAGCTGTATTAACTGCGTTGGTAATATGACCAGACGCTTGGCTGACAAATTGGGTGATGGGGTGGGTATTGTGATTATGATTGGTATTGATATTTTGGGAATTAATCCGTTGGGAAACTTGACTAATGGTTTGATTGATCTTTTGCTGTACAGTTCCCTGCAACTGGGCAAAAATTGGCTGGGTATTACTCGCGATGGAAATTTGCTGGAGACGACGCTTAATAATAGCCGCATTCGCTGGACGCGATCGCATGTCTAAATGTACCATCTCATCCAACAAGTCTGCTAACTTGGGTTTTACTGTGACTAAATGTCGCCATTCCAATTTACCCGTGTTTGCATCCTCCAATTCGGTAGGATTCTTACCTGTCAATAATTCAATAATCGTCCGTCCCAAGGCATAAAAATCCGCTTGGGGACCCACATATCCACCTATCAACTGTTCCGGAGGACTATACCCAGAGGAAAATAATCGCGTAGAACGCGCTGCAAGACGCAACCTACCCGAACTAAACTGTTTTACCCCTCCAAAGTCAATTAACACCAATTGATCACCCCGTGTCCCTCCCCGCGAAAACACCCCACTCCGCAACATCATGTTTGAAGGTTTAATATCACGGTGGATAATATTACGCTCATGCAAATGTTCCAGGATATCAATCGCTTGGGTCAACCAATTAATAATCAAACCCTGGGGACAACCTTGGGGATAATGCTTTTGAATCTCCTCCAGGGTCAACCCTTCAATCTTTTCCATCACCAAACAAGATAAAACTCGCTGACGGGGATAGCTCACCTGTACCTGGAAATCACCACAAACATCCACCTGGGGAACCCCCGGATGTTCTAAATGACACAATACCTCCGCTTCCTGAGCAAATAATTCCAATGCCTTTGGTGAATCCTCAATCAGAACCTTCAAAACCTTTTCTACCTGCATCACCAAATCCCAAACCGTATAAATTTGGGCAAAACCGCCAGAACCCAAGCGTTTCAGGGGAACATAGCGGTCAAGTAACTCTAATTGCGCACCGCAACTAGTACAAAACCGATTTCCCCACGGTTGAGGAAACGGGTTTGCACATTCCGGGTTGATACAGTGAATCGCACTATGCTTAACGTGGGACACGACCGCTCTCTAAATCACTGGATGGGTTTCATTGGTATATATTCCAGCCTAGCGCGAACTTTTATAATTATTCGTAACTGGTAATCGCCTTTGCCGAAAAGCAGATAAATTCACCTTCAAGCGATCGCGAAGTAGCCTGTCTATGACATCGCGACATCATGGCAGGTTAGGGTTGGAAGTGCGATTGATGCCAATCTATTATCTCGTGACCTGCTTATTACATCTGGTGACCATGCTCCGCGTGGTCACGCAGCTAGGAAGGCTCCGCCTTCTGTTTCGAGGCTAGAGCCTCGTGGAGTTCGCTCCCACGCCGAGCATGGGAGCGAGTACAGGGAAAAGTAAAGTGAATATGTGGAATCGATAAGCGATGCTTAACACTACTAAGAAATCTGGGAATCATATCTTTGGATCAGTGGGTTATTTATCACAAATATTTATGGGACGCTCTCGTTATCGATTTATCGAAAATTATCCGTATTTTCCCACTTGTACAGTTGTAAATTGGCTACCAGTATTTAGCCAACCAAAATTAGCACAGGTAATTTTTGATTCTTTAGATTTTCTATGTGATGAGGGACGTTTAGCGTTACACGCCTATGTGATTATGGAAAATCACCTACACCTGATTGCTTCTTCAGAGAATTTATCAAAGCAAATTGCGAATTTTAAGTCTTTTACGGCCCGCTCTATCATAGATATTTTAAAAGCAGATGGGGCTGAGTATTTACTTACACAACTGAAGTTTCATAAGCGATCGCATAAAGTGGATCGTGATTATCAGTTCTGGCAGGAGGGTTCCCATCCCCAGACGATAACTAGTGCAGATATGTTTATTCAGAAGTTGGAGTATATACACAATAATCCTGTTAAGCGCGGATATGTAGATGAACCTCAACATTGGCGATATTCTAGTTGCCGTGATTATATGGGTAATGCAGGAATTTTGAAGATTGATATTTTGGAAGTCTAATTCATTTGATCTATTTCCTTTGTATCTGTATCTCGTAAACTCATATCTCGTGACCATGCTTCTTGTAGTATCTCGCTGAGAGGGTGACAAGCGTCATCAACTCTTTGTAAGGCAAGCTTTTCAGACGATAGATACTGAAAACATAAAAAGCCAACACTAATGTTTTTCTATCCACCAGTGCTTAAAACTCCCATTCTCCCGTTGAGCGATCGCTAAAATTAATTTTCATCTTTTCAGCAGCCGTGAAGACGAAAGGCTTACCCTACCTGGGTTACATCCACCTTGTCACCCCCTCAGCAGAACTTTTAACCCAAATTCTGTTAATAGGGGTACCAGTGTTTGATTAATCTTGTCCAAAGTCATGCACTCACCTTTGTCAAAAAAGTATTATTAATTACGATACAGACTATTGAAATAAAATCAATCACTGGTTCCTATTTATTTTGGGACAAATTTTGATCATGTAATGGACAAAAAAAAAAGATACTTGCATTCCAGTTAGTATCACTGTATTTTTTTATTTATTAATGTGAGTATTCCTACGGAGAGAGCTAGCTAAGATGGTTCGGTATGGCTTACCATAAACGAATTCCAAGAGTCCTTTCCAAAGGAATAAAACGAATTCCAAGAGTCCTTTCCAAAGGAATAGAGGCTCTGAAAGCATTGATTTTTGCTTAAAACTATAGATTTTTCTGCCCCTGTGTGATGTAGGGGAGGTTCATCAATCTCACTTTTTTACATGTATCATTTATTGCTTTTTAAAAATCAATTCATCACCTGACTGAGTTGTAGCTGTTCCAATAATTCCATGACTTTGTGTTTTACTTGGTCGCGGACATGGCGATATTTCCCGATTTCATCTCCTTCCGGGTCTTCCAATTGCCAATCTGCGAAAATTTCCCGCAATACCCATTCTTCAGGTAAATTGACACCACATCCACACAAAGATATCACTACGTCGTAATCTGCGGCGGAAAAATCAGTTAATGGTTTAGAGGTATGATGACTAATATCAATACCCACTTCCTCCATAACTTGAATTGCCAGGGGATCGACCTGACTTGCTTCTAGTCCTGCACTGGTGACTTGAACTTTTCCCCCAGCTAATTTCCGCAGCCAACCTTCCGCCATTTGGGAACGACGGGAGTTTTTTTTGCAGACAAACATCACTTTTTTCATTTTAGTCTCCCATTTCCCTGGAACACAGCCAAACATAAAAATATACTTTGCACGCTAATATATTTCCCTTTTGGTTTATTTGGTTTATTGACAGTTGACTTTTAAGCATTAACCATCTGAACGAAAAGCGGACTTATTGACCGTGTATTACTCCCTACTCACCTATTTACTTCAATATCTCAAACAGCGAGGGTCTCTTAAGGTGGCTTTTTCCGGTTCGCGGGGGAACCACATGGCAGTACGTTTACAAATTTCCACTAACATTAACATTACGGGAACTTCGATTAATACACCCACCACAGTCGCTAAGGCTGCACCGGAATTTAAACCAAATAACATGACGGCGGTAGCAATGGCTACTTCAAAATGATTGCTGGCTCCAATTAAAGCGGCTGGTGCTGCGTCTTCATAGGCTAAGTTTAATTTTAAGGCTGCGACGTAACTAATGAAAAAGATGAAATTGGTTTGTATAAATAAGGGTACAGCAATTAAGAGAATGTGTAAGGGATTTTGCACAATTAATTCACCTTTGAAGGCAAAAAGCAGCACCAGTGTCACCAGTAGGGCGGTAATGGCAACGGGAGTAAGGTATTTTAAAAATTTCGTCTCAAACCAAGTTTTACCTTTATGTTTAAAAATCCAGTAACGGCTGTACATCCCTGCTACTAAGGGTAAACCAACATAGATCAAGACCGATAAACTGATTGTTTGCCAGGGTACGGTTAAATCGTTAGCAGCTAGTAACCACCGTCCCAAGGGTGCGTATAAAAATAACATCGCCAAGGAGTTGACTGCAACCATCACCAAGGTATGACCTTGATTACCGTAACAGAGATATCCCCACATTAATACCATTGCAGTACAGGGAGCAATCCCCAATAGAACTGCTCCCGCGATGTAGGAGTTGGCTATGCTGATGTTTTCACCCCGAATTAACTCACTACCTGTTAGCAAAGGAGCAAATAGCCAATCAAGGAAAAATCTGGCAAATACCACCATCGAAAAGGGTTTAATTAACCAATTCACCACCAAAGTCAATATTACGGGTTTCGGGGTGCGTATGGCTCTTTTGGCTTGAGTGAAGTCGATTTTTACCATGATGGGATACATCATGAAAAATAGACACACCGCAATCGGGATAGAAACCTGGTAGATACTCATGCTATCGAGAGCGATCGCCACACCAGGAAAAGCCCGACCTAAACCAATCCCCGCTAAAATACACAGGAACACCCATAATGTCAGGTATTTTTCAAAAAAGCTGAGATTTCCCCCGACAACTGCGGCTTTGGGATCGATATTTCGATTATCTAGATTCATGTAGATTGCTCCTTCTAGCTTGGGTGGAGAAGTAGCACTGCTACATCCCCATTTCTATTGCTCCTGTTCAGTGTTTGGACAAACTGATACTACAATTCAGTAATCAGCTATTTTGCTTGTTTTTCTAGTTCTAGTAATTGTTCTATTTGTAATGCGGTTTCGCTTTTACCTGCAAACAAGCTGCCGGTTTTTTCATTATTAAAACGTTGCTGGGCTAACCGGTAGATTTTCTCTGGTAAGGGAATATAACCAACTGCACCTACGGTTAATTGAGCATTTTGCAGATAGTATTCGATAAACTCTTTTAATTCAGGTTTAGATTTTACCGAATTGGCATTCACATAAATAAATAAAGGACGAGCAAGGGGTTGATACTCAGATTTTTCCACAGTTTCCCGTGATGGTAAAACAGGACCTTTGCCATTATCTATCGCTAAAGCCTTAATTGGTCCTTTATTATCCTTATAGTAAGCATAGCCAAAGTAACCCAAAGCATTGGGGTCATTAATTACACCCCTGACCAAAGCCATGTCGTCTTCACTACCAACGTAATCTGTCCGACTTGCATCGGTTTTACCAACAATTGCTTCGGTAAAATAATCAAAAGTACCTGATTTATCCCCTGCTCCATAGAGATTAAGGGGTTGGTTGGGGTATTCGGGACGAATTTGATTCCAACGGGTAATTTTCCCTTGAGCTGCTGGTTCCCAAATTTTCTTCAGTTCCTCAACGGTGATATCCTTAGCCCAAGTATTCTTTTCGTTGACAACCACGGTCAACGCGTCGTAGGCTACTGGTAATTCGATGAATTCTACCCCATTGGCTTGACATTTATCGATTTCCGCTTGCAAAATTGGCCGTGATGCATTGCTAATATCGGTCTTTCCGGTGCAAAACTTCTCAAACCCACCCCTCGTCCCCGAAAAATTGACCTTAATCATCCCCCTCGTTTGGGCTTTATTCAATTGCAATTGTCCAGCGATCGCTTCGGTAATCGGATAAACTGTACTGGAACCGTCTACGATGATTCTACCTGTAGAAACCTGGTTATCACTAACCGCTTTCACTGCGACCGGATTACCTGTCGGCTCTTCTTTCGCTCCTGGTGTCTGAGTTGTTGTACAAGCACTTGTCACCAGTAATACCCCTAACGCAACACCAGTTGCGCAAAGCCGACCGCTTATCCCTAATCCCCTCATCTTTGCCAGCATGATTTCCTAATTTGTTGACAATGAGACTACGATGTTCATCATTTCAAAAAAAGTTGATTTGTTCAAGTAGTAAAGATGACTTGTTTACACTTATTTAACAATGGCAATATTTCTGCATGTATAGGAATCTTGCTTGATACAGAGGGAAATAAAATCGCTGTATTTCTTCCTTATTGCCTGTTCCCTGTTCCCTGACCCAAATGTATAATTTATTTGGCACAACTACTTCAATCTTTATTCCTCCTTTCCTGGGAAAATAATATTCTTTTTCAGACGATTTATACCAAAAATTAAAGCAATATACCCCAACTCACGCTAAACTATACCGATAGCTACCTATTGTGCTGTGTTCCCTGTATCCCGCCATTCCGAAATGGACAAACTTTCCCAACCGAGATACTTGACTTGGATTTCTCACAAGTTAAATTGTAAGCCTTGAGTGACGGATTGATTTTCCTTCTACGGACTATCCCTATGGGTTTTAGGGTGTTGTGAGAAGTGCGGGTTTAACACTGTTTTTGAATTGATCGGCCTTATCAAGGGTCAGACGGTTCATCTCATGGTTAAGGTTATACGTAGTAAATCAAACACTTTATCGGTTGAAGTTGTATCGAAAAACTTGAGTACGGAGTCCTGTAAAACAGACATGATGTACCATGTAACTTTATTTTCCAGAAAGCCTGCTAGGTCATCCTCTGCGGTTCCCCGAAAGTGAAAACAGAACCACTCATTGAACCAAATCATGGTGATTAATCATCTATATACTTACTCAGGAAGCACCCAAAAGGATACTATTAACGAAACTGCAATGGCAACAGAAGTCAACGAAAGCCATTTACTAATTATTGAGGATGACCAGGGACGGAAGGAATTTATCCTGGAACGTCCGGTTTATTCAATCGGTCGCGATCGCGATTGCGATATTCGTCTGTTTTCTCAGTTTGTATCTCGTCGTCACGCAACGTTGGTAAGACTACCACGGGATGACCAGGAATCAGGTTATTATTACCGAATAGTGGATGGAGATGCCAAAGGTAAACCTAGTTCCAATGGATTGCTAATTAATGGTCGTCGCATCCCAGCCCATGATATGAAAAATGAAGATGAAGTCGTATTTGGTCCCCAAGTGCGAGCGATTTATTACTTGTTGAAAGATTCTCAACAAACCGGACAAACAGATTCAACTGAGTACGATATAACTTTGATTAATCCAGGAATGGCGGAAGACATGGAGGAGTGAAGTAATACCGTTTTACTTTGGTGTTGATACCTAACGGGGAGCTTTCGGGTGCAAGGGGAGTAAATGTATCAAAATTTTAGTGAAATGATATAACACAAAGGAAAAGGGAGTAGCCTACATGATAACCCTTACACCAGAATCCTGGATGCGCGTAGCGCAGCTAGTCTACGCAGCAAGCTTGCTACGACAAGATGAAAGTGTTTATCTCTTACTTCCTCCCTCCCGCACTCCCTACTCCCTGGGTTGATGGAATGACTTGAAAAAAACGATAATTATTTTATGCCGGGTCAGGGAAGTGCTTTGACGTAAAAATATTACTGATTATAAAAATACTCGTTGAAAACCCTTCGCCTTTAGGCAAGGGATGAAAATGACATCTCAAAAATGTTCCGATTGCGGTGCAATCGTCAAAAAATCTCTTTCAACTCGTACCTACAAATGTAGTTGTGGATGCGAGTTGCAACGAGGTGTAAATGCTGCGATAAATATTCTAAATCTTGCAAAAGCTAGGGGAGGACATCCCCGAAGTAACGCTACAGGAGTTGGAATCTCTACGCTAGTTGGTGAAAACCTACTAGAGCGCAAATTCCGACGATGAATGTAGAATCCCCTCTCTAGCGAGACGCTCACGCGAACGGCTAAGGGTAGGGGAGTGTCAATTAGAAAATATATTAATCAAGCTTTACTATGTCTTTTCTACAGTCTTCGGGATTAGGGAAACCAAAAGATTCACGGACAGTTGGTCGCGGCTTCCAATCAGCATTTTTAATTTTATTAACATTCGCACTGACCAGCGTCATTGGTGTCCGCTTGGCCTATTTACAAATTATTGAAGGGGAAAAATATAGCCAAAGGGCAGATGCAAACCGGATTCGCACCATCCATAAACTACCGGAACGTGGTAACGTATTTGACCGCAATGGTAAAATTATCGCCACCACCTACTATCCCCGCTCTGTGTACTTGTGGCCAATGGCTCATACCGAACCAGGATGGGAAGAAAAAGTTGGCCCCCGTCTAGCCAAAATTCTCGGTATTCCCCAGAAGGAAATCGAAGAAACACTGAAAAAAGCTGGTCCGGCTTCAACGAGTTTAGTCCGAATCGCTCGTGATATCAACGAAGCACAAGTTACCGCCCTCAAAGAATATGAACACGAATTACCGAGAGTGGAAATTCATACCGAGGCGGTACGTTTCTATCCCCACAGGAAAATGACTGCCCATGTAACTGGATTTACCCGCGAACTGACCCCAGAACAGTATGAGAAAAAGAAAGCAGATGGCTATCGTCTCGGTGATGTCATCGGACAAATGGGGATTGAACACGCATTTGAATCCACTTTGCGGGGTGAATGGGGTGGACAACAAGTTGAAGTGGACGGAAAAGGTAAGCCGATACGGGTATTAGGGGAAAAACAGGCTAAACCAGGTAAAAATATTACTTTGACCTTGGATTTAGATTTACAAAGAGTGGCGGAAAAAGCCCTGGGAGGAAAAAACGGGACTGTGATTGCCATGAATCCCCATAATGGGGCGATTTTGGCGATGGTTTCCCATCCCACCTTTGATCCGAACGTGTTTTCTAAACAAAACGCTTCTGCCAAGGAAATTCAAGCGGTTTTGCTGAATAAGGGTCATCCATTACTGAATCGGGCTTTACGAGCTTATCCCCCCGCTAGTACCTTTAAAATTGTGACTACTGCGGCAGGGTTAGAATCGGGTAAATTTTCCCCAAGTACTGTACTACCAACCTACGGATCCCTAAGCTTTGGCGGAACTCGCTTCGGAGAATGGAACCATGCTGGATTTGGTCCCTTGGGTTGGACAGGAGCAATGGCCATGAGTAGTGACACCTTTTTCTATCAAATTGGAGCCAGAATTGGGGCAGAAAAATTAGTTGAATGGACAAAAAGATTTGGTTTCGGTCAAAGAACTGGATTTGAATTCAAAATTGAAGAGTCCCGTGGCTTGGTTCCCGACCGGGATTATATTCTCAGAACGATGAAGCGTCCCCCCACCGTGGGTGATGCGGTAAATATGTCCATTGGTCAAGGAGCGTTGTTAACCACACCTTTACAAGTGGCGGTGATGTTCGCGGTTCCTGCGAATGGTGGATTCCGGGTGCAACCCCACCTCCTCAAGGATAACGAGGAAGCAAAATCTTGGCGGGAAACCACAGGGATGAAACCCCAGACGGCGAAAATTATTCGCGATGGTTTACGTCGGGTAATTACCGATGGGACTGCGAAAAAGCTCAATGTGCCGACAATACCACCAATGGCTGGAAAAACGGGAACAGCTGAAGCATGGACTGTGAATCGTGTCAAGCAAAATCACGCTTGGTTTGGGGGTTATGCTCCCGCAGAAAAACCAGAAATTTTGGTAGTAGCTTTTGCTGAACATTCCGGTGGTGGTGGTGGTAGTGTCGCTGCACCAATGGCTTTGGAGGTGATGGAATACTATTTCCACCGTAAGTATCCAGGTAAGTATCAAAAGCCGGAAGCCAAGCAGGAACAGAAGAAAACCCGATAATTTTGAGTGGAGACGCGATATATCGCGTCTCCATAGATATTCCGTCTCTGATTCTTGATGCGTTGCAAACATTTTTGAATCGATCGGGACTTATACCAATTCTCTAAATGATAAAAACCTTAGTGGTGCAGAAAACTTTCCAGAGTCTCAAGTGGAGAAGACAGTGATACGGGAGAACTCAATTTGTTGCTCTATGTGCGTTCGTTTTTTGAGTGAAGCAGTAGCAGGTGGAGGACTCTTTCGAGGTAAGGTAGGTAATAGGGGAATTGGGAGGCGTTGATAACACAAACGTTGAATTTCCCGTAATCCTAATTGTAAAAAACTGAATCCCCGAAGACTATGCCAGTCAAAAATTTTGCGCCGACCTTCGTGAACAACAACCAGAGCAACGGCAATGGCAATCAGGGTGGCAGCAGCCAGCAGCATCAATAGACAATTGAGGGCTTGAGGGTCGCGTAAGTGAGAACAAATTAGCTCAAAACCTGCCGATTTATAATCCTTAAAATGTGGTTCTATCCCCCCAAATCGCTGACCATAGACTTCAAAAGTCTGTAATGAGGGAGGCACATCTGAGAGGACAGCCCAAGGCTGACGAGCTAGGGCTAAATTAGCGGTTGCCAGATGACACTGAATGTCTTGTAAAACCGTGACTTCTCGAAAGAGATAAGCTTCTCCTTCTGGGGGTAAAAGATCAGCAACCGCAGATGTTTTACCATTGGAGCGCGTAATGTTTAAGTCAGATTTGGCACGAATTGCCCACGACCATTGATACTCCCGTAACCATCGGATCAACGCACCGTGTTCAAACCCTCGGTCTGCTAATAATGTTACCGAACATCCCGGTGGTGGCAGTCGCAACGTGGTTTCTAGCACCGGGCAGTAGTCCTCAAAACCGTCCGTGGCACTACTGTGTGATAACACTGTTTGCCCCAAAGGAATTGAGCGTCCTCCCCAAACTAAACAGACCTCAATTAGACAATACTCATCCCATAACACACTAGTATCGAGTGTCAGCGTCATCGCCATGCCCTCCCAGGAGTTCAAAAACTGCTGCAACATCGGAAAATAGAAGGTCTCGGCAGTGATTTTGGGATTATGGACAAAGTAGTTTAAACGCTCCATGTGGCTGCGGGCTGTGCAGTCCCGATGACTCAGATAGGGCAACCAGTGCTCAGACAGGCGCTTTGAGCTTGCAACATGGCGGCAACATTCTCACAAAATACTTGCAGATGTCGTTGGTCTTGGGGACAAATCCATTGACTTAGTTGAGCTTGCAGTTGACGATGAAGATGGGGGACTGACATAGGTAGTTTTTGTGTGGAAACTTGAGCATCCCATGTCTTTCCCCTCTCTGTCACCCTTGTCTCAGTGAAATTCCCCCTATATCAAGCTTTCAGGACTTTTCTGCACCACTAAGGCCAATGAGATACTCAAACCCATCGAAAATTTCTTGCATCAAATAGGACTAAACATCAAAGCTGAAAAGACAAAACTAGTTTCCGCGACAGATGGTTTTGATTTTTTAGGCTGGCATTTCATTGTCCAGAAAAATGGAAAGTTTAAATCTACCCCATCCGAGGATAACTTTAAAGCTTTCAAAGCTAAAGTCAAATCTATCGTTAATAACTCGAATAGTGTAGTAGTTGTGGTGCAATTGTCAAAAAATCTCTATCAACACGAACCCATGTTTGTCGCTGTGGATGCGAGTTACATCGAGATACGAATGCAGCAATCAATATTCTGAATCTTGCAAAAGCTAGGACTGGGCAAGTCC
>CALJJQ010000012.1 GCA_937973965.1 uncultured Calothrix sp.
TAAGTGGAGACGCGATATATCGCGTCTCTACCCTAATCCCCATCATTCGCAGCCGTAATTGCCGCATACAACGACGAATAATCAGCCTGAGCTAATGCCATACGCATGGCAGTATCCAAAACCTCCCTCACACCCTCAATACTACTGACATTTAAACCCTGAGCAGTCGCCGACTCGATAAACAAATCCGTATCCTTGAGTAAATGCTTTGTCGGAAAGTTCGGATTTGCATAGTTATGCTCTAGCATTCTTTGTAACTTTTTATCAAAAGTCGGTGCATACAATGCACTTTCCCGCAAAATCTGCATAAAAGTATCAACTTTGACATTTTGCCGTTGGATATAGGCCAAACTCAATCCGAAAGCAGTAGTCAATGCAGCAATTAACTGATTTAAAGCTAACTTTAAAGCCGCCGCAGTACCTACTTCTCCAATCAAAATCGGGTTTGGGCCAAAATTTTGCAATAACTGTAAATAGCGCTGATACTGCTCCCGTAAAGCACCTACCATCACAATCAAATTACCAGATTTTGCCTCCGGAATACTCCCTAAAACAGGTGCTTCAATATACTCTGCTCCCGCCGCCACTACGGAATCGCGAATTTCTTGACTTTCTAGAGGTGTAATCGTTCCCATTTGAATCACAGTTCGACCAGCTAGCATTCGCCAAGAAGTATCCGACAGCAAAACGCCATATATGGCAGGAGCATTAGTCAGCATGAGAATCACGCAGTCAGCTTCACGGATTGCAAAACGCGGATGTTCAGCAATTTCTGCACCTGCGGCTTTTAACGGCGCGAGTTTTTCCGGAGTCCGGTTATAGGCAATAAGTTGCACATTTGCATCCAACAACCTTTGCGCCATCGGTTGTCCCATTAATCCCGTGCCTAAAAATGCCACCTTCATGCTGCAAATTCCCAATCCTTCTTTATTCTATCCTAGTCGCAAGAAACTTAATTGCTGTTAGCGATGGGGAAAATTTCTCTAGAGGAAGGAGAGAGAATACAGGATGTAGTCGGTAATCCAAAATCCCATCATCCTCCAGCAGCAAAAGTGACTAATATCATCACAGACAGTAAAATTCCGGGAACCAGCAAAGTCATTAAAGTTACTAATTCATGGGGTGTCATATGGTTTTCTCGGTGTCATTAACATTAACATTCTATTTCGCTACTATCCTAGATGATTCCACCGCAAAACCTTTGTAATATTAATCCAATCTTTGGAAACTGGGATTGAAAATAGGGAATAGGTAATGGGGATTAGGGAGGTAGGGAAGAACTAAATACCGATAATTTTTATTAACTGAAGCGTATTGCATGTAATTCAATACAGTTCAGTTAGACTTAAAAGCCTGATTATTGGGTAGGTTGGGTTGAAGAATCTAGAAGCAGAGCTTCGTGGAATGGGTCCCCAGGCGGAGCATAGGGACGAGATCATCACAAAAACTGTGTGAACTGATGGGTAAATTTCCACAAAATCAACAGTCTATGCAAAGCCCCAACCCAACCTACAGTTATATTTAACACCAACCGTATTGCCCTATAATTACCAAAAAAAACTGGCTCCCCCGAAACAGGAAACCAGGCTATCTAGTCAAATTAAGTATTTTTAAGCTTCCTTGTTCAAAAAGTTTTGAAGTTGTACCAGTGCGGCTCTACCGATATTGAAAACAGCCCAACCAGCAGCGACTGCAATCGGTGCTAGAACAATTGCTATGCGAAAATCAATGTCCATGATTCAGAACCCCTCTGTTAAGTTTGAATTTAGTTTAGAGATTACTAAGTTTTATCAACACTTCTCATTTTATTGTTAGCCGAAGTGGTATTTTTTTCAAAATGAATTTTGTAAAGAATGTTTACAAGTTGACAGAATTCACCAAGTCCTGACTACTTCGCCGAATCCCATACAAACAACCCGACTTCTCCTGTATTCTCTCTCCCCTATGCAAACCCGATATCCGTACCTTTGCCAGCGTGAACCAAGGCTAATTGATGATATTTTTGGGCATGGGCGATTAATTCTTGAGCTTGTTCGGGGGTAGTAGGACGGATAACTTTGGCGGGAATACCCATTACCAGGGACATGGGGGGGACATCTTTAGTAACCACAGCTCCTGCTCCCACGATGCTACCAGTACCAATGCGCACACCGTTGAGAATGATTGCGCCAATACCGATGAGGGAGCCACGTTCGATATGGGCAGAGTGGATGACGGCTCGATGTCCTATGGTAACGTGGTCTTCGAGGATTGTGGGTTGATGGCGATCGCAGTGTAAAATTGCCCCGTCTTGGATATTTGTATTTTCACCAATTTCGATTCTTTCCACATCGCCTCGCACCACTGCTTGATACCAAACACTTGCTCCGGGAGCAATTTGGACTTGACCGAGGACGGTAGCATTTGCAGCCACAAATGCAGCTTGGGAAATGTCTGGTGGCAACCAGTAGAATGATGGAGACACGATAGAATATGAAATATAAATCTAAGGATATTTCTGAGAATATTAATTAATCATTGCTAGTCAATGGACAATCGCACAATTAGAATATCATTTCTTTGTGTGTCTACAGCTAATAATCAAGTTTTGCAGGGTGATTGAAGATAAATGAATTTTGACTGTGAAACTAACCGCTATCATGGAGCTATCGCTTCTGCTGTTAGTGGTTATCTGGGTTTCTAGTAGTCCACCATACCAACTTTGACTGGTAAATGGGATTTACTACTCCCTACTCCCTGACCCCACCCATTAATTTTGGTGTGGTTAAGTACTGAATAATTATACTGCCTTCTTAACACATCGTTTTTTATACACTTGATGATGAATTCTGCTTTGCAATACCCGATTTTTGGCTCCGAAATTCAGTGCCCCCACTGCCATCAAACGATTCCCGCTCTAACTCTAACGGATACCTATCTGTGTCCCCGTCATGGGGCTTTTGAGGCTAATCCCCAAACTGGAGAACTAATCCATCTCCAGTCGGGAAGGCATTGGCGACGTTGGGATAGTCAGTGGTATCGTCAGCATACCCATCCCGATGGTATTCGCTTTGAAATTCATGAAGCACTGGATAAATTGTATACTCAGGGTTATCGGGCTACACGGGTGATTATTGCTCGGCGTTACAAAGATTTGATGAGTGGATATTTGGAGCGGAGTACACCTTGGCGCAATGGTGGTGGGGACAATGGTGCATCTCGTTTGTATGGTTTGCCCGTGGAGTTCAGTCCAGAAGCGGTTGATGACCCTTGTTGGGAAGTGATTAATTTTGATTTGGAAAAGGAGCCGGGTGTACCAGTGCGATATCCCTATTTTCGCCTATTTGAGTAGTTTTAATTTATGCACCATGTTTCGATTCGCACTGCCAATATTCATCGGGCGATCGCTTTTTATGAATTGCTCGGTTTTCAGGTTTGCGAACGCTTTACCACTGGTTTTACTTTGGCTTGTTGGCTCGAAGGTTTAAATGGCAGAATTGAATTAATACAGATCCCTTCCCCCAAACCAGCACCAGATGCTTTTGGGGATGAATCCTATGTGGGTTATTATCACCTGTCTTTTGATTTAACTGGGTGTGTCGAAGATTTACCGACTTGGCTATCTGCCCTCCAACTGAAAATGGCGGAGGCTGCTGAGAATCATTACCACGGGTTACAACCGCTACAAGTTCTGTTACCACCAACTCAACAACAAATCGGCGATCGCGTCTATGAAGTGGCTTTTATTGCCGATAGTGATGGATTACCCCTGGAATTTATCTGTTTATTAACGATTTTCTCCTAAATAGTGGTCTAAAATAGTAGTCGAAAATTGTCGTTAGTTGTAGAATATTCTATCCCTGTTTCTGTAGTGTTGCCGAGGCAACATAAAGGTTTCCGGGTATACACTGTTTTATGAAATCAACTGTAACTATTTTTACTGGATGTAATCATAGCTTACAGGTCAAGCTGCGGAATCCCATGTCTGTGTTTGCAACCTTTTCTCGCTACCGTTTTCCGTTTTTACTGTTTTGTCTGTGTTTAATCACGGTACTCTTGTTGAATGAGGATTTTGTGTACCGTCAATTTGTAGTGTTTGCCAATCAAGTTAATAGACAGCAAGTAACAGTATTGAATAAATTAGATACATCCAATCAAGGATTAACAGCCAAAGTAGAACCGATTGTGGCTACAAACGTGGTTAAAACAGTTTTGGGGAATGGTCTGACCGTATTAACAAAGGAAGTACGTACTGCTCCGGTGGTATCGGTACAGGTTTGGTATGGAGTGGGTTCCCGTCACGAAGAAGTAGGATTGAATGGGATTACCCACCAGCTAGAGCATATGATGTTTAAGGGGACGAAAACGCGGCCAATTCAATTTGGTCGGTTGTTTAGTAGCTTGGGGAGTGATTCCAATGCCTTTACAAGTTTTGACCAAACGGCGTACTATGGGACGGTAGAACGGGATAAATTGGATGCTCTGCTGGTGTTGGAAGCAGATAGGATGGAAAATGCCCTGATTGAGGAAGAGGAGTTAGCTAGCGAGAAGCGGGTTGTGATTTCCGAGTTACAGGGCTATGAAAACAGTCCAGAGTATCGTTTGAGTCGGGCTGTGATGCGGAGGATGTTTCCAGACCATCCCTACGGTTTACCAGTAGGGGGAACAAAGGCTGATGTGGAAAATTTCAGTGTGGAAAAGGTTTCTAGCTATTATCGGCGTTTTTATCAACCTAGTAATGCAGTATTGGTAATTGTGGGAGATTTTGACACCACAACGACCCTAGCAAAAGTTGAGGAAATTTTCGGGTCGATTCCCAGTAGTACAGATGGTGAGGAAAAAAAATTACCATCACAACCACAACATAAGGCAAATACAGCCACAGGGAATGGGGATAAACCGGTTATATTACGGGAACCGGGGGGTACGGCATTAATTCAAGCGGTTTACCCAGCGCCGACCATCACCGATGAAGATGCACCAGTGTTAGATGTGGTGGATTATATCTTATCGGATGGACGAACATCACGGTTATATAGGGAGTTGGTGGATACGGGATTAGCTAGTGAGATCAACAGTTCTACCGCAAATTTAGTTGAAGGGGGATGGTACGAAGTATTAGTGAGCGCTGCACCTAATGCCGATTTACCCAAATTGGATTTAAAATTGCGGCAAGCGATCGCCAAACTTGGGAAAAAGCCCCCCAGTGCAACCGAACTCAACCGAGCTAAAGCCCAATTCAAAGCATCAATCATTCTCAGTAATCGCGATATCACTAGTTTGGCAATGCAGTTAGCCAACGACCAACTGACCACGGGTGATTATCAATTCATTGACCGTTACCTAGCAGCTATTGATCGCATTACACCCGAAGATATACAACGCGTCGTCAGCAAGTATTTACAACCTGAATTACGGACAGTGGGATTTTTCCAACCCACCCAACCGAGTACAAGTGTGAAAAATAGCAATCGTGGTAAGGGGAAAATACCCGTCACTGGAGAGCATTTAATTGTGGGGGGGACAATTGACCCGGAAGTAATTCGTCAATATTTACCCCAAATTAATCCCCAACCTGTCCAGCACATTCAACCCCTCCCCGAACAAATCATTTTAGATAATGGGATGCGGGTACTACTATTACCAGATTCCACCACCCCCACCGTCACCATGAGTGGTCATATTCGCGCTGGTTCTGAGTATGACCCGGAAGATAAAGCTGGTTTAGCAGACTTGGTAGCCGAAAACTTAATGAGCGGAACCAAAACCAAAAATGCCTACCAATTAGCCCAAAGCTTAGAATCACAGGGCGCTAGTCTTGATTTTACTGCTATGCGGGAGGGAGTGAGAATTGAGGGTAGTAGTTTATCCTCAGACTTATCCGTATTAATACATACCTTAGCCGATGCCGTGATAAATCCCACATTTCCCCAAAAAGAACTAGACCTGGCTCGTCAGCAATCTCTGATATCCCTGAAACAAGACCTAGACGACCCCAACGAAGTCGCCCGGCGGAAATTTACCCAATCACTGTATCCGAAACAACATCCCCTACACCTGCATCCCACCCCAGAAAGTCTACGACGCATTCACCGTCAAGATGTAATTAAATTTAAAAATGCCCATTACCGTCCCGACACCACCATTTTGGCGCTAGTGGGAGACTTTGACATAAATCAGGTGCGATCGCAACTTCAACGGGAATTTGGTGAGTGGAAAGTTACAGGTGAGATACCCCAAGCCAAATATCCATCCGTCAAAGCCCTAAATAGTCTCATCCAAGTGAATTCCGTCCTCCCCGGAAAAGCCCAAACAGTAACCTATATGGGGGGAATTGGCATAAAACGTCATAGTTCCCAGTATTACGCAGCCCAGATTCTCAATCAAGTATTGGGAGGAGACACCCTTTCGAGTCGTTTAGGAGCAGAAATACGCGATCGCCAAGGTTTGACCTATGGTATTTACAGTCACTTTATTGCGGGTCGGAATTCGGGGACATTTCTAATTGAGATGCAAACCAGTCCTGAAGATACCAACAAAGCAGTTTCTAGTACCCGCAAACTATTAGAAGATGTGGTGAAAAACGGTATTACCCCCAACGAGTTAGAAACAGCCAAACAAACCCTAATTAGTAACTATATAGTAGCCCTTGCCAACCCGGAAGAATTGGCATATCGAATCGTCATGAATGAGGTGTACGGTTTAAATCGGGAGGAATTACGGAATTTACCGGAAAAAATTCGCGAAATTACCCTTGCACAAGTGAATCAAGCCGCACGTAATTTACTCCATCCCGATAAAATTGTCGTAGTTTCGGCTGGTCCTGCGGTAGTCGCTGGACAGGGAGTCAAATGATTTGGGTGCGACTCTTCTGCTAAGACAAAGGTAGGAATTTAGTTAAGCTTTATAAGCTTGTCTACCAATGGAATTCTATTTTAAAATTGATTTCGTAAGGATTAAGCGATCGCTTACAAAGAACGAAAAAACCAGATTTTATTCCTCCTTCAACGCAATACCGCAATCATAAGCGAAAGATATGATGTGGTTTTAGAGATTCTAGCTAGTATATTTTAGGAATGAGATAAGGCTGTATTCCTTATCTAACAATAATTCTAGCTTTGAAGCAAAACTTAAAACGTCTTACTAAAAGAGTCGCACCCAAATGATTTTGGATTAACGTCACGTGAATTCGACAGATTCAAATAATCCCTCTCCAAAAGGGAGAACAGCTTTAGACTGAACTTCCTCCGTTGCTTCGCTTTGCAAGACCCTTTGGCAATTTTTACCCAGTAAGAGCGAATCAAAAAAACTTGAAACTCGCTATGGAAAGCAGTTAGCTCTTTTTGCTTGGGGTGAAATTCAGTATAGAAACATTGTTTTGCTTAAAATTGGGTCAATAATCAAACCTCCGAAATATTATTCTCTCATGGTATGAAACCACCCTGCTAAAACTTGTAGGGAGTGGGGAGTCGTAGGAAAATTAACCCGTTACTCAATGTCAATAATTGGGAGCGGAATGAGAAATGCACCTGTTTATTTAATCCCCATTCCTCATTCAGATTTGTCTTTGATCTACCGGAGGATTATCATTTGGTTCTGGGGTGTTCAACCCAGATAAAACAGGTTGATTCTCTTGGTCTAAATCCCTATGGGTTTGACATGCGCTGGGATTTTTCCCATACATGCGATCTAAAACCCTCTTGACAGAAATACGCTGCCACTTCTGTCCTCGTTTGGTGGTGTAACCACGCTCATTCAGCCAATTGGCGATTTGCTGTAGGGACTTTCCTGATTTATGGTGGCGACGAATTAGTTCAATCACAGCTTGCTCCTGGGGGTGATCGACCAATTCTCCATTCACAGATGTTAATCCGTAGGGTGGAGAACCGTAACCGGCGTAACCACCTCGCAAAGCTTTTAACCTTCTTCCTTTTTCTAACCTTTCCCAAACACTTTCTGTAGGGGATTTTTCCGCAGTCATGAGTCTCAAAGTACACACATCATTAGTCATATTAACCGAATGACTCTAACTTGCGAATCCGTAAACCTATTACTTTTTTTAATGAAATATTAACATTTGTACGAATAATTAAGGACAAAAAAGGGTTTGAATCCGGAGCGGGAAAGGGCGAACAGGGGGAAGCCTGGATAAGGAGAAGATAAGGGGGAGAGTTTAAAACCTGCTATTTTTAGCCTCCGTCTCTCCATCACGACTCCCCGGAAAACTTCAATATTTTTTAACAGATGGAGGATTTTGTCATATAAATTAACAAATGGGTTAATATTTGATGAAATTAATTTTGCAGTCTGGGCATTCTGTCTGGATAAATGCAAGGTAAACTGAATGTGCATAGTTGAGCTGTAATTGCGGTGCAACAGTTATATGCACATCTGAGCGACTAGAAAACAATTCAGGATTCTAATGTTCAAAAAAAATTGAACCGAGGATACTGATTCTATCTCATCCTGTGGCTTAATGACTAAGGATGTTTTTCCCAGTTAAACTTATAGTTTAATTAGTGAAGATCCATCCAAGGGCATCTTAGGAATTGAAGTTGGATTAATTTTAATTCCTAAACAACCTCTCAGAACGGAATGCTTGTAGGCTGTTTCCCAGGAATCAGCCTGGTGATTATCGTCCGGATGAGAATAAAATCTCACTTTCAAACAATATGGAAGCGCAAATGCAAGAATCGGAAACTATGGAAACTAAGTCCCCAGAGGCAGCAACAATGCCTGAAATTAACAATCAAGCTGGAACCATCACCAAGATTCAAGCTCCCCAGTCTCAAGAGCAGATCCAGAAATACCTCGATCAAGTTTCTAACTTTTTAAGTGGACTTCCTGAATACTTAGGAAGCATTTTTAACAAGTATAAGCAGCCTTTAGTGATTATCGGGTTGATTATTGGGGCGATTGTTACACTCAAAGTTGTCTTAGCAATTTTAGATGCACTCAATGATATCCCTTTGGTAGCGCCAACGTTTGAGTTAATTGGTATTGGTTACTCAGCCTGGTTTGTCTACCGTTATTTGCTCAAAGCGAACACCCGTCATGAATTAACAAACGAAATTCAAAGCTTAAAATCTCAGGTTGTGGGCAAAAATTAAGCCACTATCATTAATTCTATCAGCATATGACCATTTAACACAAAAGTGCTGATGTGCGGCATATACTCAGTTGGGTGCGGTCAAATTGAGTGATTAATCACTGGAAATTGACCGCATTTTTATTTTTTGACTTGAAAATAGGGAATAGCCCCCATGTACTGATGAGACTAGAACTGATAAAAGTGGTTTTTCCTACTCCCTAATTTTCTTGGGAGGGAATAGGGAATATGAATCAGAATCTTGGAGAAAATCCTTACCGTCGAGGTTTGACAATATATTCGGATTCGATTGCGGGTAATCGACCCATTCTCACTAGGGTTTGGTGAATCATGGCTGTGACTTCAGCTCTAGTTGCTTCCTGATTAGGTGCAAAGGCTTGTGGGTCTGGGTGGTTAACAACTAATCCATTCATGGTTGCGATCGCGACTTTTTCTTTGGCATAGTTCGGAATATCTTTGGCATCCTTATATATGGAAATCACCTGTTCTGGATTAGCAGGTGCTTTGAGATTTCCTAAACCACTTACTAAAGCCACAATTACTTGCACCCTGGGAATTGGTTGCTCCGGTTTAAAGTTACTGTCAGGATAACCACTTAAAAATCCCATCCCCACAGACTTATTAATTGCTCCCTTTGCCCAAAAATTACCGGAAATATCAGAAAATTGTAACACTTTTCCTGTCCCAGCCTTATCAAAAGCTTGTTGTAGTATCGATGCAAATTCGGCACGAGTTACGGGTTTATTCGGAAGAAATGAGTTGTCATTAAACCCTTTGATTACATTTCGGGAGGATAGGGTGTCAATAAATTTACTTGCCCAGAAGTTATCGGGAACATCTGTAAATTCCTTGGGTGCTGGAATAGTAGGCATTTTATCCACCGGACTGGTCACCAGGAAATCACCTTCTTGAGGCATTGCTGGTGGTATAATCGGCAATACAGAAACCGGTGGGGAAGAAATAATCTCCGTATCTTTGTCCTCTTCTGGTTGTGCTGTTATTCCCTTTGTCGGTGTCGGAACAGTAACAGTGGGAGTGGGAACAACAGGGGTCGGAAGAACATTATTTGCACCAGTACTGTCAGGAGCAGGTGCGGTAGGGACTGGACGGTTAAAGGTAGATGGTAAACGAGTCCAATCCCAATCCGGAAACCGTCGTCCCAGCACCCAGAAGAGAATACCACCAATGGCTGCAAAGGCAACCAAAATACCGATTAGTTCATCATAATCCCAACTGCGACGCTGGGAAGAGGAGCGAGGGTCGGAGGGAGGTAGATTTGTCATTTTCCTTACCTGATTGAAAATTACCAGTTAAATGATTTTGGATTTTGGATTACTCTAGGCTTGCTGGAGGTTTCTCTCCATCAAGAGTTAAAAGCATTACTAGATATGTATATGGATTTACCGGAAAGTTGAGCTTTTGCTGTGCTATGATTCCCTGCATTTTCCCAACTGTCGCTGGTGGGAGATTTATGACATCAGACAGAACTTTAGAGATATGCTCCCAAAAGCTTGCTGTAGTTTTTTATCATCCAAAAGCACTACATTCCGAGTTAAAAAAAATATTTTTAACTTTTAGACTTACTGGAAACAGTTATTTTGTCAAGGAAAGTTGTAAATCTACATTCTAGACGCTTGTAGCGCAGAGTTTTTTGGGATAAAGCCTACAGACCTAAGACTGGGAACAGGAAAATCTGCATATAAGTCTATTATCGTGCTTTTATGAAGCGACATCGAGACGGGTTGTCTATGCTCCATCCTGTTTATGTCAGCCACTATCGGTTTTTATTTGGCCCATACTCAAAAATATAAACAACAACATACTTCACAAAATTGTCTGTTTTGTTCTGGAAAAACATTTTATCCCTGTGAAGTATGTGTTTGTGTCAGTAAATCAAAAGCTAGAGGTCTGAATGCGCGAGTATACCCAATCCTTACCACCAAATCCCACCCATGATTTGAATTCGCAACGTCGTCCCGATATCCAATCATCCAATCTATTAGGATATTTAATCGTTTTAGTTCCCATATTTGTCTTATTTAGTATCCTTGGATATAAACGCTACAAAGTAAACCGTCGTCGTCGCCGCATCGAAATGCTAGAAAGGATATGGAAGGTGGATGCAAACCGCAAAACCTATTAATTAAATTTAATATTTAAATATTTCAATACCTATCTGGATAATTAGTTATATATATAAATAGTTATTTAAAGGTGCATCTGGTGTTTTTATTTAGCAGCTAGAGAGTAAATTGTTATGTCGTATTCCTTCGGAGAAGCATGGTGATTGTAATTACCTACTGAAAGGGTGGGAGGCTCCCTTAATATAATTTAGATAGGGAAATTTATCATCTGAACTCATGCCTGCAAGTGTACTAATTAGGATGGAGGGGTTACAAATTAATTTCCTGTTGGGGGCTGTAGGTAAATAAAATTAAATATTTTAAATATTTGGATTTCAACTGGATTTTATTACCGAGTGACACCAGGAATCAGGGCAGAAATAAATACCCATAAGAAATAAATAGCTAGAATATTCAAAATTAAAGTCAATCCTAATTTCCATTTATTTTTGGCACTAATTGGTAATCCTGTAAATAGAAGATAGACTAACAAAGATAATGAGTATAATTGCAGGAGAAAAAAAGGGGAAGCCAAACAATCCAATAACTGCGACTTTAAAGGCTTGATTGAGAATGCGATCGCCCTTCGGGATAATTTCATTTTCTGATTCGGTCTCTGCTGAATTAATATCTGCTTCTGTTTGATTAACTACCGGATTGACTTCAAAATTATAGGCAGTTAAAATATCAATACCTTCTTCTAGATGGGATTGGGGAACTTTTAATTTAATCCAACCGACAGCAATACTTAAATGCCAAGCAGTTGTCACTGTCTCATCGTCCATTACAAAAGCCGGTATATTCTCCGCTTCTAAAGTTTGTTTTGCCAATGATGCTTCCAGGGAATTAGGAAAAGTGGCAACTGTTACAAGTTGATTACTCATAATATCAGTAATTATCAAATCATATTTATCGCTTAATGCAGAGGGAGTAGAGTGTAGGGAAAAACGCCTAACTATTCCCGATTTCCGACTCCCAAAAACAATAAGTTAAGTATTCAAACCCACTTTTTAAAAACCTTTATAAACAACCTTTAGCTGTCCAGGTTTGACTTCCCCGTCCCCTTTGGCATTTATTTTGTTCTCCCACCCATATCACTGACCAGCGACCGTTTTGATTCCGTCGCATTTCGATGCGTTGACGTAAAGCTCTGACAGAATCATCAGCTAAACCTTCTTTAGTTAACATAATTACAGCTGTGTTGTTGCGGGAATATTTAATATATATGCTTTCTGACTGTCTCCCTTCTGCTTCTTCCTTGTCTGCAAACAGTTTGACTGCGGTTTGATTAGGGTTTAAACCAGAGATACGGTTTTGGGATACAAATTGTTGGACATTAATTGCTCGATAGGGAGTACGACTTGATGATTGTGCTGGGGTTTGATGATTTGTCCAACCAATTACAGCAGCAGAACTAACGGTACCAGCAATAGCTGCAAATACTAATTTATTTTTTAACATCATTTTTCCTATTTCTTCAGTCAAACAAAGGCTTATATTCTAATTATACAATTCCTATCACTGATTTTACGGATGATACCGATTCAAACAATATTTGTCACAAATCCAGTAGAGACGTAATATATGTGACTTTCCAAGTATCTTGATTATTTGGAGGATTACAGGTTATCGGTTGACTCCGATTAGCTTGTAATTCATAACTTCGTAATTCATAACAACGAAATGGATAGGAAACTCGCTTTGCTTCGATAATTTTCTCCACCTGACCTGCGTAATCAGCAATAGCTTAACTTAAAACCTGATTATAGATTTTGTCGGGAAGTTTTTTATCCGCAGGTTTTCCCGATTTCGTAGTCACTGAGGTAGAAGAGAGATTATTGGCGATCGCAGGTGCTGAACGTGAATTTGGGGACGAATAATTTTCTGTAGCTAGTTGTCCATTGGCAGATAAAATAGTCGTAGATCATGAGATAATTGACTGTATATAAATCAAGCTTAAGAATACAGCAGATGAAGATTTAAACATATTCATTAGACCATTAAAATAGTTTCTGTTTACTTTATATTATATGCAATTATTTCAGCTAATCTGGTTACGTTTTTCGCAACAATAATTACCATGCAATTGCTAACTAATTGAACAGGAAAATAGAAGCAGTCAAGTTGCTATTTTCCACTTTGATAAATGAGTAGACCCATGTAACGACTTCATCAGAGTTATCGAAATCTGATTTAAATCTTGAAATAATTTAGGTAGCGAGGGAACAGCATGGGAGGGAACTCTTAGCGAAAGTGTAATTGGTTTTTCCTGCACAAGTACAAGTAAACCCAAAGAAATCAAGTACTAATCCTATATACTGGTGATAGTTAGCAACATTTCTAGCGATCAATAGATGACCCATGAATAAGTGTTGTCAGCGACCAGAATCAAAATTCACTGAACAGTTTTCCTCTAGACTCAAGCTAGAGGAAATATAGCATCAACGCATAATACAACGGCAAAATTGAAAATTCCGCAAGCAAATGAAAAATCTTGTTTGATTTGCAATACCCATGATTGCGTAGCGACTCTTGTAAAGTATTGCACTTTAAATCGATTCCCTTCTACTTGGAAATTAATTAACCTAGGAGAGACAATTACAGAAGTATAAAATACTACATTTATTTTTCCAAAAGAAAGGTCGGGAGCATATTCCATAGCTTCTGACCCGAAAAATATCATTTTTTGGTTATTTATCTATATACGCAAATATCACCAACTATTTTTCTGGCATTGCAGAAGAATGATGTTCTACAATTAGCCAATTGTCGCCGATTTTCCGGTAGACAAATGTATAACGTGCTTTAACTTGGTTGACCTGGTTATGATTAGTTAAATTAAAAGTATATATACCAGAATTAATTGCTAAATCGCAATATATACGTACATTTTGCTCATTAATCTTTCCATAGGGTTTCATTTTTAAAAATGTCTCGAAGTATTCTTGTATTTCCCTTGGACTGTTCAGAACATGGTTTGATACCGTTGCTAATAAAACCGCATTATTGGCATAATTAGCAGCAACTTTTTCCGGCTTATCCGTCTGTAGTGATTGATTCCATCGCTGAAAAAGTGATTCAATTTCTTCCGTACTAGATTTATGACATTGCCGATTTTCAGTCTTAGCTTCAATTTTATTTATTTGATTTGCATTTTGGGCTTGGAATGGAATCATCATCGATACCATACCAATTATTCCCAGTCCAAATAAAGCAATAGATCGATTCGGTTTATGCATCGGATTAATTTGATGAATTATAGTCAATTTGCTGTTACTTACTTCCAGAAAATTTTTAGTGATGACTATATAATGATAATAACAATAATCATCATTTAACTGATGTTTTGAATACAGATTTAGCACAAGTCAATTGTATAATAAAAGACATTTTATTCGCTCAATCCATTTTTAACTTTCCCATCTGCTTGGAACACCACCAAGCATCAAAATAGCTGTTCCTCCCTGATACCGTTTTACTTGGGAGTTGATACCTAAAGGGGAGCTTTTGGGAGCAGGGGGAGTAAATCCCAGATTTCTCACGAATCCCTCTAACTCTCAGAGAATAGGGAGTGAGGAGTAGGGAATAGAAAGAAAATTAAGCCGTTACTTGAGGCTTACCATTCACTTGTGAGAAATTGAGAAATACAGTTAAAATGTATCAAAATTTGAGGGAAATGGTATTAGAGGATGTTGAATAAGTGTTAATAAATACTTTATCAATCACTGATTTAAGACAGTCAATAAACTCAGTATATTTGTCGTGATCAACTACTCCCAAATATTAAAATCGACTTTTAAAACATCCTCTGAGAAATCTTCTCGAAGAGTACCTAAAGGTCTTTTCTATGATAAACCTGCGTGTAAACGTAGGATAATCCAAAATCTAAAATCCAAATGTCCCAACTATCCCTCCCCCAACCCCTCCACCCAGATTTACCTTTGACAGCTCTTGCTCCCATGCAGGACGTGACAAATCTTTGGTTTATGAAAATTATTGCCCATTATGGTAGTCCTGATTACTTTTTTACCGAGTATTTTCGCGTATACGAAACATCGCGTCTGAGTCCAAAAATCTTGGCATCAATTACCGAAAACGACACAGGTCGTCCCGTGTTTGCGCAAATGATTGGTGAAAGTATTCCCGATTTGGTGAGAACGGCACGGGAACTTTGCCGTTATAATGTGGCTGGAATCGACTTGAATATGGGTTGTCCAGCACCTAGGGTCTACCGTAAAAATGTTGGAGGGGGATTACTACGGGAACCGGAAAAAGTAAATCGAATTTTGGCTGAATTGCGTTCCACGGTTAACGATCGCCCTTTCACTGTTAAGATGCGTATAGGTTTTGAGAATACGGATTTTTTTGGGGAAATTTTAGATGCGATCGCTCGTCACAAGATTGATTTACTGTCTTTGCACGGTCGTACAGTCAAAGATATGTATCGGGGGAAAGTAAGGTACGATTTAATCGCCGAAGCGGTGAAGCGGGTTGACTGTCCTGTGCTTGCCAATGGTAATATTAATTCTGCTGCGAATGCGTTGGAAGTGTTATCCCAAACAGGAGCAGCAGGGGTGATGATTGGTCGCTGGGCAATTGCTAATCCTTGGATTTTTCGTCAAATTCGCCAGGCTTTACGAGGAGAAGAAATTACCCCTGTTCCTTTGGTTGAGGTACGCAACTATATTGATCGTTTATTGCAGACACCTAACTCAGCAACAGTTCCAGACAGAGCGCGTGTTGGCTATCTGAAGATGTTTCTGAATTATATTGCCCTATTGGTTGATGCTGAAGGTCAGTTTCTGCGATTGATGCGAAAGACACAGACCGAGGTGGAATTACTCAATCTATGCGATCGCTTTTTGCTGGATAATAATAATCAAAATTTCGCTTTCGCACCTTTTACTGGTTTAGCCGACAATTAAGACAACTTCGTCAACAATCCCAAAATCCATTTTGATGTTGGTGTTAACAAAGTCCGACGATAAGCATCTGCGGCTTTTTTAATGGCTTCAGCTTGGGTAGGATAGGGATGGATGACACCAGATAAACCATTTAAACCAACCTTGTTCACAATAGCCGTGGTGATTTCACTGATAGTTTCCCCTGCGTGACGGGAGACAATGGTTGCACCCAAAATTTGATCCGTACCTTTTTTATGGATGATTTTTAAAAACCCATCTTCTTCCCCGTCTGCGATCGCCCGATCCACATTACTAAAAGGAATTTTAATCGTGTTGACATTGATACCCTGTGCTTGAGCTTGTTTTTCGTACATCCCCACATGGGCAATTTCCGGGTCTGTATAAGTCACCCAAGGCATTATCAAACTACTCAGCTTCGACTTTCCCAAACCAAAGGGAGAAAACAATGTATTTTTAATTACAATTCGTGCGGCGGCATCGGCTGCATGGGTAAATTTCCAATCCATGCAAACATCTCCAGCTGCGTAAATTTTCGGATTGGTGGTTTGTAGATAATCATTAACTTTCACTCCCTGACGTTGGTCATACTCCACCCCAACTGCTTCTAAATTTAAACCTTCCACATTCGGTGTGCGTCCTGTACCCACTAAAATATCATCAACAACAACGCATACTTTAGAACCATTACTAATCCCGTGGATAATTTTTCCTTCCGCAGTTTTTTCCACACTGTTAATTTTACTATTTAAAAGTAACTGAATCCCCTCATGCAAGAAAACATTTTGCACAATTTCCGCCGCATCGGTATCTTCTTTGTTTAAAATATGGGAAGCATTATGAAATAGGATAACTTGACTACCTAAACGTTGAAAAACCTGAGCCAATTCACAACCAATCGGACCACCACCAATCACAGCCAAACGTTTGGGTAATTTGGTGAGGGAAAAAACAGTTTCATTTGTCAAAAATCCGGCTTCGGTAATCCCTTGAATTGATGGTCGTGTGGCTCTAGCTCCTGTTGCAATCACAGCCTTTTTATAGGGTAGGGTTTTATTACCCACTTGCACCACATTATTCTGTAAAAAATGACCACTACCCAAGAAAACATCAACCCCTAACTTTTGAAAACGCTGGGCAGAATCATGATGACTAATACCCGACCGTAAACGACGCATCCGTTCCATCACTGCGGGAAAATCAACATCTATCTTTACCGGTGGATTAATTCCCAATGCTTTCGCTGACCACATTTCACCGACAACACGAGAGGAACGAATCATACATTTAGAAGGGATACAACCCACGTTTAAACAATCCCCACCCATTAAATGTTTTTCTACCAAAGCCACTTTTAATCCCACATCTAAACCTGCTGCACCAGCTGCAACTACTAACCCTGCTGTACCCGCACCAATTACCACTAAATCGTAACAATCAGCAGGTTGGGGATTAACCCAATCGGGGGGATGAACATGGGAAATTAATTTTTGATTGTACTCATCCATTGGTGGGAGAGTAACTTGTTTAAATATCGAATTTGCCATAAATTTAGCTCCAATAATTATGAAAGTAACGTGAAAATAGGATGTAATTTAAATCGCTTTAAGAAGATATTTTTCAGGTCGATTTAATACTTAAGATATCGTTTTTTGGGAATACAGATGACCCGTCAGATTATCTCTACAGGAATAGTTGATAACGACAAATATACCGTTTGAGCCGATTGACCATCTTCAAGAAGTGGTTAATCAAGTATTTATTGACACTAGACCAGCATCCTCTGAAAGATATTTAAAACTCCTTTTTTAATTTTGGCAGCAAATAAATTCCACTTTGTGCTGTAATTATTTTTCCGAAAGCGAGTTATTTGCAGATGTAGAGCTACTTCATGCAGCCTACTATAGAAATGATAAGGTTAAACTATTAAAAAATCATGAAATATCTCATTTCTCTAGCAAGTTAGCGAGAAGTAAATATAGGAATCCTCTGAGATTTTTTTTTATTATCGCTGATATATTTTCCTGGGGGTTTGTTGACAGTTGACAGGTGACAGTAGAGACACAGCTATCTTAAGTATGGGAATCTTACTTGAATGTTGAACAAGACTCAGTATGGTTTCTACTTCCTACTCCCTGACCTTGACAGATAAATTCAAAAATCAAACAGGATTACTATATCTTCAAACATTAAGCATCTAAAGGAAAAGCTCACTTATTGACGGTGTGAAGTATAAATCAAAATCAAGCTTAATTTTTGTATATTATCTTCTTGATCCTGTATGCTGTATTCTGTATCCACCATCCTTATCATCACAAAGAGAGTAACTGATGACTACACATTTTATTGCCGCCGAAATTGACTTGCAAGCAAACCCGACTGAATTAGAAAAGGCGATTACCACCGAGTTAAAAAAACAAGGTGAACCCCTTCGTTGGGCTGTAACATCCGTTGACGAGGAAAAACAAAAAGTCACAGTTGAAGCGGTTGTGACGAAGTAGTCCACCACGTATAATTTTCCTGGATGATTGCAGACCCATAACTCCCGAATTTCTCACAAACTTGTCCAACTTTCAGTGAGTAGGGAGTGGGGAACAGGGAGTAGCAAAAACCACTTGATATTAGCTCTAGTGTCAGCATTACTAAAAGAAATTCAGAAAAGGGAACATTGTTCTCAGGGTTCTGAGTAATTGAATGAGAAAAATTGTTTCCCGAATACTAGAATCCAACTTAGGAGGTGGAGCATTTTGGATTTTTGCCTGTAATTGGGCATATTCAGCCGCACCGAGGGGTTTACCATCAATCGGCGATCGCGCAATTGTAATCACCTCAGTACGCAAAATTTCTTCGGGGATGTCCTCGACAGGAGGTAGGGAATAGGCAAAGTGATGATTAGCTAACAACACTATCATCACCGTGAATATGACCATGAAGCCAAAGCGAGAAATTAGACGGGTACTCGCAATTTCCATCACTAACTAAAATCTCCAGAAAACACATCCCACACCTGACCACCAGATGTGGGATTAAATAATTTTTCCTCAAGCTACAGCAGCAAACTATGGAGTTGTGGCTGGAGTTGCTGCTGGAGTTCCTGCTGGGGTTGTTCCTGCACCATCAGCAGGTTCAGCAGGAGTTGTGTTTCCACCTGGAGAGGTTTCTGTACCAGCATCACAAGCCCCTAAAACCGCAGCCACGCTTAACATCAATGCTAAACCAAGTACTTTAATCTTCATAACTCCTCTTTTCACCAATAAATGGCATTTACAATTTTTAGCCTGTTCAATACGATACCTTATTTGTTTGTTTTTTTAAATTGTTTTCCTTTTTGTGATGCAATTTAGCTTTCTTATGCTTCTGCCCACGGAACTGGTATCGTTGGAGGATGCACTAGCAACCAACAGGAAGCCGCCTAGTCAACTATAATGTCGGGGAATTTTTCAAGCTCCTCGAAAAAATAGTGCCCATTGACCGAGATATCATACCAAAAATTTCTCAGAAATTACATCCTACTGAAAATTGAATTTATTCCCACTTGCTTGTCAATAGGTGAGTCGGGAGTCGGTTCTTTTTTGGTTGTGTCCGAAGGATGTGGGGGACTGACTTGAAAGTGAGTAGGAGAAAAACTGCTTTCATCTTAAAGAGAAGCTGCGCTACGCGCATCTACGGTTCTGGTGTACTCAGTACATCTCAACTATTCCCAACTCACCCTATTTACAAACGAGAAATAAAATCAAACGCGGCAAGATGCTGAGATTTCTAGTTAAAATTGTAAATATTACGTCCAAAATGCAAACTATACTTGACCCAAATGCCAACTTCTGAAAATGGCAAAACCCAACCTCGCGTTATCGTTATTGGTGCTGGAATTGGTGGTCTAACCGCAGCTGCTCTTCTGGCTCATCGTGGTTATAATGTCCTTGTCCTCGAACAAGCTTTAATTCCTGGCGGTTGTGCATCCACATTTCAACGTAAAGGATTTACCTTTGATGTCGGTGCAACTCAGGTAGCAGGTCTTGAACCAGGTGGAATTCATCACCGTATTTTTACGGAACTAGGTATTGAATTACCAACGGCTACCCCCTGCGACCCTGCTTGCTCCGTCTTTTTACCGGGGGAAAATTATCCTATTAATGTTTGGCGTGACCCAGAAAAATGGCGGGCTGAACGGGAACGTCAGTTTCCTGGAAGTGAGATGTTTTGGGATTTGTTAGGAATTTTGTTCCAAGCAAGTTGGGACTTTCAAGCTCGTGATCCTGTTTTACCACCTCGTCATCCTTGGGATCTATGGCAACTAATCAGGGCTGTACGACCGAAAACAATGGTCACTTTTCCCTATACCCTATTCACGGTCGGCGATGCTTTGCGAGCTTACAAACTAGACGGAGATTATCGATTACGATTATTTTTGGATTTACAGTTAAAACTCTACTCCCAGGTAGATGCGGAAGAAACGGCTTTATTGTATGCAGCGACAGCCTTAGCCGTGTCCCAGGAACCCCAGGGGTTATTTCATTTACATGGAAGTATGCAAGTGTTATGCGATCGCTTGGTGGAATCTTTGCAGCGGGATGGTGGTCAACTTCTAACTCGTCATACTGTAGAAAGTATTCATGTGGAAAAAAATCAAGCTCGTGGGGTGACAATCCGCAACCAAAAAACTGGCGAAGTTTGGCAAGAAAGCGCAGATCACATTATAGCCAATGTCACTGTCCAGAATCTGGTGCAACTATTAGGTGACCAAGCACCACGGGGATACAAACATCGTGTTGCCAAATTACCCCCCGCATCCGGTGCATTTGTGATTTATTTAGGTGTCACAGCAGCCGCTATACCCCCCAATTGTCCGCCCCATCTCCAGTTCCTCTATGATATGAATGGGCCCATTGGCGAAAATAATTCCCTGTTCGTCTCCGTTAGTCGTCCTGATGATGGACGCGCTCCTACCGGTTATGCCACCATTATCGCCTCATCATTCGTTGATCCACAACCCTGGTGGGATGGGGACAACTATCCGACCCTGAAACAAAAATTTACAGATGAAGCCATTTCCCATCTCAGTAAATTTTTTCACCTCACCCCCGAAACAATTGTTCATGTAGAAGCCGCCACACCTCGTACATTTTACCGTTATACAGCCCGTGATCGGGGAATAGTCGGTGGTATCGGTCAGAGAATTTCCACCTTTGGTCCGTTTGGTTTTGCCAATCGTACCCCCATCAACAAACTTTGGTTAGTCGGTGATTCTACTCACCCTGGAGAAGGAACCGCAGGAGTTAGTTATTCGGCTTTGACGGTAGTCAGGCAAATTCAGGCAAGTAAGTAGTGGTCGATAAAAAATTAAAAAACTTGCAGTGTCGTGATTGCGGATAGTAGTTCCCTAGTCACGGAAGCAGGAAAATAACCCTCTACCCCACGTCCGGAATTGAGAATAAAACGAAGAGAATATTCCTGGGGATAACCGGATATTTCTAGCCAAACAATATCACTTTCAACTTCAAGGGTAACTTTTTCCTCATCCATTAATTCCGATGCGATCGCATTCATCGCTGCAAGTAATTCCTCTAGCAACCGACAAAAGTCATCATACTCAATTGTTGTCATTTCCACAGCCCAATCATCGGTTCCCAGTAAAGCTGTAAATTCGACCGCTCCTGGATTATAACCTACACGCCACCCTTTCCCTGATTTAACAACTCGCTTCATCTCATTTTCTGACTTTTTGGTTGATTGTACCTTATCCAGTCAGTGAGCTTTTTGTTGAAATAGTTAACTTTAGTTAACTTCAACTGATCACTATTACTCCATGCCATTAATTTTGATGGATTAAAAAAGGCACGTAGTAGCGCTTTAGCACCTTTATATTATATATTAAAGCTTTTTCGAGGCTAGAGCCACTACTACCAACCCCTCAGAACTAATGACATTACTCCATGTCATTAATTTCTTTCTCTACACTAAAGCCACAACTACGAAACCCTCATAACTTACCTTGTGGAATTTTCTGTTTAAACTTCCCCAATAATTTCTGGTTGGGTTAACTCATCAGACATTTCGATAATAGCCCGCAAAACAGGTTTCATCACCATATCGTCACCACTGTCAAAATCTTCATAGCGACGACGTTT
Source organism: uncultured Calothrix sp. (assembly GCA_937973965.1). Taxonomy (GTDB): domain Bacteria; phylum Cyanobacteriota; class Cyanobacteriia; order Cyanobacteriales; family Nostocaceae; genus NIES-3974. Next base: position 22,262 of record CALJJQ010000012.1, read on the forward strand.
AGCTCTATTCGCAACTTGAACCGTGATCCGATAACGGTTAGATGCGGCACTAATTAGGTCTTCCGCACGGTGCATAATCTGTGTCTGGGTAGTCTCGAATCGAGAGCGTTTGAGCATAATTACTGATTAGTGAATTCACTATTTTAGTTTAACAGCAAGAACTGGGAGAT
>CALJJQ010000013.1 GCA_937973965.1 uncultured Calothrix sp.
GTGATGAGATTGTTCCCCTTTGGTTGCAACCACCGATACCCGCATTTCTCACGAAACCCTAAAACTCACAGGGAATAGTCCGTGACGGGAGTAGAAGGAAAATCAGTCTGTCACTCAAGACTTAAAATTTACTTGTGGGAAATCCAGGGTAGTGGCTTACCGCAGACTACTACAAATTACAAATTGGTATCAGTTTTTCCCTCGTCTGTATCTCCTATTTATATTTTCCCTCTAAATTAACTATTAGGTACACTTATTGAAATAAGTTTATATACCGCAGTTTTAAATAATTTGTGAAATCTTACGTGTAGGGTTGTTAACAGTTGACGGATGAATTGTCCTTCTACTCCCTACTCACAACTCCCTACTCCCTGTAGGTTTAAGAAATTTGTGAGAACTACAGGTTACATACCTTGCTTTTTGTGTTCCCTACTCCCAGTCTCAACAAGTACACCTAATTTTTTCCACGACTTCCTCACAACTTCCTCACATTCTTGTTTTATAACAGTACACATAGCAGAGTCCAAATTTGTACCTACAGGACAATAGCTATACTCCAGACACTGATATATTCTCTTTTGGTTTGTTAACCGGTGGCAGTTGACCTTTTAGTGTTAACCGTCAAAACGAAAAACTCAGTTTATAAACGTGGAAAGCGTAAAACCAGAAGAGGATGTTTTAGAAATCACTTTGAATACTTAACAAGCTTGTTTTTTGGGAGTGGGAGTTTCCAAACATCCTCAAAATCACGACGAAACGAAGAAATTTGTAGATGGGGTCAGGGAAACACAATCAAAATCCAAACAATACACCGGAACCAATGAAAGTGTTCTTTAAATCCCGACTTAAACATGTAGCATTAGCTTGGCACAAAGCGCTGAAATAGTTCATTTCTACTCCCTAATCATTACTCCCCACTCCCTAATTACATTCAATCCAGGAAATTAGGAGGAACATCTCCATGAGTACGATAATTCAACCGCGTCGAGGATTATCTATTAGCCAAATATGGGATAGTTTTTGTGATTGGATCACCAGCACGGAAAATCGACTTTATATTGGTTGGTTTGGGGTGTTAATGATTCCCACCTTGCTAGTTGCAACTACCTGTTTTATCCTGGCTTTTATTGCTGCTCCCAGTGTAGATATGGATGGAATCCGTGAACCTGTGATCGGTTCCCTGATGGCTGGTAATAATTTAATCACAGCAGCAGTCGTACCGACATCCGCAGCCATTGGACTACATTTTTATCCGATTTGGGAAGCTGCATCCTTAGATGAATGGCTGTATAACGGTGGTCCCTATCAGTTAATTGTGTTGCATTTTTTGTTAGGGATTTGGTGCTATCTCGGACGACTTTGGGAACTGAGTTACCGCTTGGGTATGCGTCCTTGGATTGCGATCGCTTTTTCTGCTCCCGTTGCAGCTGCGACATCGGTATTTTTAATTTATCCCATCGGTCAAGGTAGTTTTTCTGATGGTTTACCGTTAGGAATATCTGGTACATTCCACTTTATGTTGGCATTCCAAGCTGACCACAATATTTTGATGCATCCCGGACATATGCTCGGTGTCGCGGGGGTATTTGGTGGTGCATTGTTAAGTGCATTGCATGGCTCCTTGGTGACATCAACTTTGTATCGCCACACTACAGACAAGGAAGCAATTACAACCGGTTATCAATTCGGTCAAACCCAAAATACCTACAACTATTTAGCCGGACACAGTGGTTTTTTAGGACGTTTATTAATCCCTTGGTTTGCCAGCATAAATCACCGTGGGTTCCATTTTTTACTAGCTGCATTACCAACTGTCGGTATCTGGTGTGCTGCGCTGGGTGTGGGAACGATGGCATTTAACTTAAACGGTTTCAACTTTAACCACTCCCTACTAGATAGTCAGGGTGCAGTTGTCAGAACGGAAGCAGATATACTCAATCGAGCAAATCTAGGAATCCAAGCAATGCACGCTCCCAATGTCCATCACTTCCCAATGGTAATGTCTGGAGGTGAGGCAATACCAGTAAGTTAAATAGGGCTTGCGGAAAAATAGTAAAGACGCGATATATCGCCTATATCGCGTCTCTATAACCATAAATAATATTGCAAGAATTAGAGGGTATTTTAGTCGCAAAAAGTGCTTTCCAAATAGGTATGTAAGGTTTAAAAACCCGGCATTTGTAATTTTTTTAACCAAGCAAAAGTGGAATCGGAATGGTTCAAACTATTAACTATTTCCTACTTCCCACTCCCTTTTCCCTACCCTCACAGATAATGACAAACCCAACACAGCAACCACCCACCGATAACCACTTGCAAAAACTCGACCCTACCATTAAGCGGTATCAGTATCAGCAGGATGCTTTAATTGAGATATTGCACACAGCTCAAGAAATTTTTGGTTATCTAGAGGAAAATATATTACTGCACATAGCCCATAGTCTGAAATTACCACCCAGCCAAGTTTATGGTGTTGCGACCTTCTATCATCTATTTTCTCTAAAACCTCCCGCTCAACATACCTGTATTGTATGTACGGGAACGGCTTGCTATTTTCAAGGAAACCAAACAATCCTCACAAAATTAGAAAAATCCACCCATATCCGTACAGGTCAAACAACGGCAGATGGTAAACTTTCTCTGCATACAGCCAGGTGTTTAGGTACTTGTGGACTAGCACCTGTTGTTCTGTTTGATGGGGTGCTTTTTGGTCGCACCACACCGGAATTCATTGGCGAACAGATTAGGAAGATTTGAGAGGATGTTATAAAAGCCGATTTTAATACTTCACAAGCTCGTTTTTTTTGGGAGTAGGGAGAAGGAAATCGGGAGTAGTCGTCATGTACTACGTACACCAAAACTGTAGATGCGCGTAGCGCAGCTTCTCTTTGAGATGACAGTGGTTTTGTTCCCACTCACTACTCACTACTCCCTAGTCGCTTTCAAGTCAGTTGATAACGACAAATATTAAGAATTATGCTAGCGTTGATCCTCCGCACTCCTGCATTATTAATGATGAATTACCGCTTGGCGACTTGACAGTTTCCAAACATTTTCTGAGAACGAACCGAATTTTTCACCACAACATTCTCAATATTTTCTCCTAATCTCATGGATATTGAGAGCGATCGCTGGAAAGGATGGGAGTTTAATCAATGGATTTAACAGAACTGAGGGAAATTGCCGAACAGGAACGTCAATCAGCAAAACCCACCCAAATTAAATGTTGTGTTGCTGCTGGTTGCGTTTCTGCTAACTCCCAACTAGTTAAACAACGACTTGATGCAGCAGTCAAAACCTCTGGTTTAGAAAACCAGGTGCAGGTATGTGGTGTTGGTTGTCTGGGGTTGTGTAGTCAAGCTCCGTTGGTGCGAGTTGATACCATTACTCCAGGAGAAAAACACAGCATACTGTACCAGCAAGTCACCCCAGATAAGACAACCGCAATCATTGCTGCTTTAGCGGGAAAAGAAACAACCCAACTTCCCCAAGCTGATTTAACCCATCCATTTTTTACCAAGCAATTACCCATCGTCCTGGAAAATACAGGCAAAATTGATCCAGAGCGAATTCAAGCCTATATTGCCCACGATGGCTATCGAGCGCTAGGACATGTGTTGCAAGAAATGACACCCACCCAAGTTGTAGATGCGATCGCTCGTAGCGGATTACGGGGACGGGGAGGAGCAGGTTATCCCACAGGTTTAAAATGGGCTACCGTCGCCAAAGCACGGGGTGATACTCCTAAAGGAAGTCGCAAATACGTGATTTGTAACGCCGATGAAGGCGACCCCGGTGCATTCATGGATAGAAGTGTATTAGAAAGCGATCCCCATCGCGTAATTGAAGGGATGATAATTGCCGCCTATGCAGTCGGTGCAAATCACGGTTACATATACATCCGTGCCGAATATCCCCTAGCTACCCAACGCTTGCAAATCGCCATCGATCAAGCCCAACAACTGGGTTTGTTAGGTAGTCGTATTTTTGACTCCCCCTTTGATTTTCGCATCGATATCCGCATCGGAGCAGGGGCCTATGTTTGCGGTGAAGAAACAGCTCTGATGGCATCGATTGAAGGTAAACGGGGTGTCCCCCACCCCCGACCACCCTATCCCGCAGAGAAGGGTTTATGGGGCTTTCCGACCCTCATTAATAATGTGGAAACCTTTGCCAATGTGCCTTGGATTATCCGTCATGGTGCAGATGCCTTTGCAAGTATCGGCACGGAAAAAAGTAAGGGGACAAAAGTATTTTCTTTGACTGGTAATGTACGCAACTTAGGTTTAATTGAAGTGCCGATGGGAACTACCTTGCGGCAAATCGTGGAAGAAATGGGGGGAGGTGTAGCCCAAGGAACAGCCAAAGCCATACAAACTGGTGGTGCTTCCGGGGGGTGTATTCCGGCTTCCGCGTTTGATACTCCCGTTGATTATGAGTCCTTGACCCAACTAGGTTCGATGATGGGTTCCGGGGGGATGATTGTCATGGATGAAACCATCAATATGGTGGAAATTGCCAAGTTTTTCATGGAATTTTGCATGGATGAGTCCTGTGGGAAGTGCATTCCCTGTCGGGTAGGGACGGTGCAGTTGTATCAATTACTGACAAAAATTCTTGCAGGGAAAGCTTCAATGGCAGATTTGGAATTATTAGAGGAATTATCTGACATGGTCAAGCATACGAGTTTATGTGGCTTAGGACAGTCTGCACCAAACCCAGTTTTTAGTACATTGCGGTATTTTCAGGATGAGTATTTGGCTTTGATTGATCAGGGAAACAAAAAATAGGCATTGCGGAATTTGGGTATGAATTATCGTTATTTACATTTTGTATTCAAACCACAATTATCGTAGTAGAGATGTAGCAATACTACATCTACAATACGCAAAATTTTCAAGGGTTGACCCTCACCTGGCTAAGACCGAGGGGATTCTAAAAGGACGCTACAAACGACAGCTTTAGTTGTTGTTTGTAACGTTTTCTTTTCGAATTTCAGAAGATTAATCCTTCTTGGCTGGGTCAATGCAACCCTAGACACTCCGGTAAAACCATTATGTTTACTTTTTCTACCAATATTCAGCGCACCATTCAAATCACTATTAACCAAATGTCCATTTTTTGTCCTATATAATCGTGGGAATTATTTATTTATATGGTTTAGCTGTGTACCAAGAACGTGGGAGACTGATTTAGATTTAATTATCTTCCGTCCATTCTTCCTGAGCTAGCAAATCGATGATTTTATCACGGAGAAGAAAATCATTTTCTTCTAATTCTAATTCAATACAGACCCAATCGTGACCGGGGATAAATTTACACAAAGCATAAATCGGATCATTACGTTGAACTTTTCCTTTTTCCACAAGTTGACGAGCTTCTGCTCGCAAAACCTCTAGGTCATATTTAACGGTAGTTGCCATAGTCAATCAACCTCCTCATTTGTTATATAGAGGGATTAGGGAGTGGGGAATTGGGAGTTGGGCGAGCTTTCGGGAGCAGGGGAAGAAAATGTGTCACAATTTTCGTGAAATGGTATTAGGGGGACAAAACGACTTTTGTTTATAAGTTCTAGTGTCAATAGTTACATGTAGGTTATTCAGATATTTTATTTGAGAATAGCTGGAAAATTTGACTTTAACTAAAGTTGTGTGATTTCATTAACTTTATGTAATTTATACTACAAATTTATGGGCGGGCAGGAGTTTTTTCTCAGCTAAATATGCATGTATTTCTGATGGTTTGAGCTTGCATACATCTTTAGCAAGAACCTGTACACGCCAATTTGCAGGTAGTGAAGGAATCACGACTTCTCGCAAAATACCTAGGGCTCGTGGTTCCGAGACAATTACCAATTGCTGGATCGATTGACGTTGGCAAAATTCAATCATTTCATCAGCGATCGCTCTTGCAAAACGTCTTCCATATTCGTTGAGGTGGCTTTCCCTACCATCATCATAAGCATGGACTTGAGTTCCAGTTCCTTGATGACGACCCGTTTTCGTAGTTGTCCACAAGTCTTTATCTGGCAATGATTTTGCCGAATTCAAGAGTCCTTTGTGTTCAACTAGGTGACAATTAGATTCATCCAAGGAGTTATCATCGAGCGGTTCAAGTGTTAAAAATCTTGCCCTCGCACCATCAATTACCGCAACTAAATATTTATTCATGAATTCGCCCCTGAAATTATATTTAAGAAGTACATTCTCGTTTGAAAATAGGGAGTAGAGACGACCCGTTAGATCGTCTGTACAGGGAATAGAAATGAACTTATTTTCCTGTTAGACCGCGCCAAACCTGTGAAAGGTTATGTCTATAACGACACGGGGACTAATTTGCAGTAAAGTCTCTAATAGTTTGAGTGTATCTAATAAACTTGAGGAACTTGTGAAGATTTATGTTAGCTAATCATGGAAAAGCTACTAACAGCAAAGAACATTCCCTGACCCTAGTCCCCAGATGAATTGCCTGGAGATTTAGACCAAGTTGCAATCATACAACACAGTTGATATCGTTTACACCAACAGTAGCTATTGTCTAAAATCTATACTTTTTAGTTTTAGCCTTTACCTTTTTGTACTACTTACTTAAATGTTACTAATTGTAAATAACCATCTCACAACTTCCTCAAACTGTTGGTGTATAAGTGCGATAGGATAGTCAGTGCAAGCGAAAGTAAAAAGTCATAGTAATCCCCTAAAATCCAGCAACAAATACAAATTACGTAGCTTGCTTCCCGCGTAGCGGGTATTACGAATTACAAATTAAAACTATGGCTGTCAAAACCTTAACAATCAACGACCAACCAATTGGAGCAGACGAGGAAGAAACCATTCTCCAAGCTGCACAAGATGCAGGTATTTCAATTCCCACCCTCTGCTATCTCCAAGGATTATCAGAGGTTGGAGCTTGTCGGTTGTGCTTAGTGGAAATTGTCGGTAGTAATAAACTTGTACCAGCCTGTGTAACTAAAGTTGCAGAAGGGATAGAAGTGATGACAAACACCGAACGATTGCAGAAATACCGTCGCACCATTGTGGAAATGTTATTTGCAGAGGGTAATCATATTTGCGCGGCGTGTGTATCTAATGGCAATTGCGAATTACAAGATTTAGCCATTGAAATGGGTATGGATCATGTCCGCTTGGAATATCAATTCCCCCAGCGTCAGGTAGATATTTCCCATAAGCGCTTTGGTATTGACCACAATCGCTGTGTGCTTTGTACTCGGTGCGTGCGTGTTTGCGATGAAATCGAAGGAGCGCACACTTGGGATATGGCTGGAAGGGGAAAAAACTCCCACGTGATTACCGACTTAAATCAACCTTGGGGAACTTCAGATACTTGTACTTCCTGCGGTAAATGCGTTAATGCTTGTCCGACGGGTGCAATTTTTGATCAAGGTTCCAGCGTTGGAGAAATGGTACATCAACGCGATCGCGTTAAATTTATTGTCACCGCAAGGGAGAAGAAACAATGGTCTTGACTCGTATGAAACTTGCTACGGTATGGTTAGGTGGTTGTTCCGGTTGTCACATGTCCTTCCTTGATTTGGACCAATGGTTAGTAGATTTAGCGACTCAGGTCGATTTGGTTTACAGTCCCTTGGCTGATATTAAGGAATACCCTCCCGGTGTGGATATAGTTCTTGTGGAGGGTGCAGTTGGGAATGCGGAACATCTGAAAACGATTTATACAGTTAGAGAGCGATCGCGTATTTTGGTTTCCTTTGGAGATTGTGCAGTAACTGGGAATGTGACGGCTTTACGCAATCCTTTAGGTTCTGATAATGTTGAATCTATCCTACAACGTTGTTACATGGATTTGGCTGATACCCATCCCCAAATCCCCCAGGAAACGGGTATTGTTCCCCCTTTACTAGACAAAGTACAACCCGTTCATCGGGTAGTTAATGTTGATGTTTATTTACCTGGTTGTCCACCCTCGGCAACTCGAATTAGAACCGTATTAGCAGCATTATTACAAGGAAAAACTCCCCAATTAATCGGACGAGAATTGATTAAATTTGGTTAAAAATAGAGAATTTAATAGCTTGCATTCATCTGTAGTTTAGTATGGTTGACAAAGCCCATTATGATATTCCGATTAAATCTAGGATACTTATCAGTGCGCTTGGTGTTAAAGATAACTGTAGGTTGGGTTGAGGCTTTGCGTAGACTGTTGATTTTGTGGAAATTTACCCATAAGTTCACACAGTTTTTGTGATGATCTCGTCCCGATGCTCCGCGTGGGGAAGCATTCCACGAGGGCTACTGCCTCTACACTCTTCAACCTAACCTACCCAATAATCAGGCTTTTAAGTCTAACTGAACTGTATTGGGATACTTATTACTTCAAAATCAAAATTGCACTTGATTTAATCCATGTTTTTAACAGAATCATACCGATTCCGAAAATGTTTGTAATATAATCCCGCATAGGAGATAGGAGACGTAATATATCTCGAATAGGAGACGTAATATATTACGTCTCTACAAATAAACAAAAAAATTCTATTTTTTATTGGTTATGGTGTCATTTTTACATGACGGCTATCTATCGTTATCGACTACTCCCGATTCCCGATTCCCTACTCCCAAAAAACGATTTAAGTATTCAAAACGACCTTTCAAACAATCCCTAAATCATTATGTCTAAAAAAATTATCATTGATCCAGTTACCCGCATTGAAGGACACGCGAAAATTAGCATTTATTTAGATGATACCGGACAGGTAAGTAATGCTCGTTTTCATGTCACCGAGTTTCGCGGATTTGAACAATTTTGTCAAGGTCGTCCCCTGTGGGAAATGCCAGGAATTACCGCTAGGATTTGTGGGATTTGTCCCGTGAGTCATTTATTAGCCTCAGCCAAAGCAGGCGATCGCATTTTAGCTGTGAATATTCCTAAAGCAGCAGAAAAGCTCCGTCGGTTAATGAATTTAGCTCAAATTATCCAATCCCATGCATTGAGTTTTTTTCACCTCAGCGCTCCCGATTTATTATTAGGAATGGATAGTGAACCCTCCCACCGAAATGTGTTTGGTCTCATCGCCTCAGAACCCGAATTAGCCCGTGGTGGGATTCGTTTGCGTCAATTTGGACAAGAGATAATTGAACTATTAGGAGGGCGCAAAATACACCCATCTTGGGCTGTTCCTGGTGGTGTTAGGGAAGCTTTATCACCAGAGGGACGTACCCAGATACAAAATCGAATTTCTGAGGCTAGAAATATTATTCTCGATGCCCTAGCAAGATTCAAACAATTACTTAATAAGTATCAACAAGAAATACAAACCTTCGGCAATTTTCCCAGCTTATTTATGGGTTTAGTGACACCCACAGGATTGTGGGAACACTACGATGGACATATTCGTTTTGTGGATAGTGGTGGAAATATTATTGCCGATAAATTAGACCCTAATTGCTATCAGGAATTTATTGCCGAAGCTGTGGAACCCGACTCCTATTTAAAATCTCCCTACTACCGACCCCTCGGCTATCCCGATTCCCGCGCATCCTGTCTTTTAGATAGTGGCATGTATCGAGTTGGTTCCTTAGCAAGGTTGAATATTTGTACCCACATTGGTACGGATTTAGCAGATAGGGAACTGCGAGAATTTCGAGACATCGGCCAAGGTGTTGTCACCTCTTCCTTTTTTTATCATTATGCCCGATTAATTGAAATTTTGGCAGCGATTGAACGCATCGAAATTTTATTAGATGACCCCGATATCCTATCTAAGAGATTACGTGCCGATGCTGGTATCAATCAATTAGAAGGAATCGGTATTAGCGAAGCACCGAGGGGAACCCTATTCCACCATTATCAAGTGGATGAAAATGGCTTAATTCAGCAAGTAAATTTAATTATTGCTACAGGTCAAAATAATTTAGCGATGAATCGAACCATTGCTCAAATTGCTAGATATTTTATCCACGGTTCAGATATTCCCGAAGGTATGTTAAATCGTGTAGAGGCGGGAATTAGAGCTTTTGACCCCTGTTTAAGCTGTTCGACCCACGCAGTAGGACAAATGCCTTTGCACGTTGAATTAGTGGGAGCAGATGGATCCGTGCTGAACGAGGCTTGGCGGAATTGACCAAAATTAATTTAATCACCCCCCTTATGCTGTCGCCATCACAAATTACGTAGGCGAAGCGTTGCCGCAGGCTATTACGTAGACGCGAAGCGGCTTGCCGTAGGCTATTACAAATTACGAATTATTTTAGATTCCATACATCTGGTCTATACCTAATTTGGGTAAGTCGGGAGGGATGACACTACGTTGGATGGTAGTTTTCCGGCTTTCTTGTTGGCTAAGAAGATGAATCGCGATCGCACCGATTCGCACTTCGATACAACCAAAGGGAATATTCATTTGCGCGATGGTTTCTGCTCCCCCTTTGCTATTGGGTAATAGTGCTGTCAGTAGGTGGGGACCATCTAGTAAACTGCGAGTTTGACAATCTTCCATCCATAGTTTAATAGCTACTTGGGGGTAGGATTGGGGTAATTCCACCCGTAGACGCATAACACGACCAGCTACTAGGTCGCCTGGTAATAAATGGATAATGGGTGTGGGTAGATTTTCGGGTATTTCTGATTGTTGATTGGGGTCGGAGGAATTATCTTGATTTGGTTGAGGTAATTCGATGGGTTCGTCATCCACGATAATTTCCCTACTGACCCAAGAACGGGGAGGTTGTTGTTGCAGGGAGGGATAAACTAGCGGTGGTGGTGTGGGAATGGAACCGGGAATATTTTCTTGGATTCTACCTCCGATGAAGGTTTGAGTATCATCGTCTGTTAGCTTGTTGGTTGGTTCTACTGGGGAATCACTTTCGCTAGGAGTGATTTTTTCGTTTTGACTGGCTACCCATTGGCGAATTAATGGAGACATCGAACGCTCAAAGGAAAGTTCTAAGGGTGCTTGGGTAGTTTTTTCTCCAATGAATAGGGTATTTTCTGAATCGAAAATAATTTCTTCTGTTTCCACCCCAATTGGTTCTATGGCAGTAAATTCCTCCGTTACTTCCAATTTGCGGACAGGGGATATTTCTGGTATTTCCCCAGATGCAATTTGCTGAAGTTGAGGATTTGTTGTTTCTTGGGAGGTATTTTCAGCAGCATTGTCTTCAGGTGCGATCGCTTCAAATTCCTGGTTGATATCAAACTCTGCGAAATCGGGGAAGGAGCTACGGATAATTTCTGCAATGTTGGCTTCCACCTGGGAAGTGAGGGATGGTTCAGCAGAAGAGATTTTGCGCAGAAAGGGTAAGGTGGGGGTGGAATCCCTCATTGTCTTTGACCCAGAAGCGATCGCTTGATTGGTTGCTTGACGATGGTGATCGGGTTGAATGATTGGGGGTAGGGTAATTTTGGGTGATTTTTTGGTTGGGGAATGGGTAATATTTAGGGTTTGTCCTGGTTTGGTGGTTTTCACCAAGTTAAATAGTTCCAAATCGATAGGTGGGGTTGCTGCTTGGGGAGGAGGTGGTGGGGGAGCGGTAGCTAAAACCGGATAATCCAGCATATCTGGAGCGCTAGGTTTGGCAGCAGCACTAATTGCTAATAGGGCACTAATATCTGCTGTAATAGTAAATGATTGGCTCCCCAGTAGGGTCGATTCGCCAATTCCATCTAAAACACCATAGATATAGATATCCGCTAATAGTAATTTGGATTCACAATCAATGGGAATTTGACAGTTGACAGCAATCGGGAAGGGAACTATTTCCTCAGTCCCTAAAGATTCTTGAACAGTTGTTAATACTTCTAACTGTTGTGGCGATCGCACATCTAAGCGAACTTCCACATTGCTCACATGTTGATAATAGGCTCTAATCGTATTGGTAGAATCTGTTTGTCCATGTTTGGGGTTAATTTCCACATTACCCGCAATCGTCAAGGGTACACCCCAAGGTGAGACATAATTCTGGGCTTCTAAATTAATGATTAAAGGTAAAGATACTTGGGGAGTAACAGCATCATCTGCGGTTGTTTCTTCTGTTAGCAGGGGTTCTGGATTTGGTAAAGCTAAATCCAGTAAGGATTGTAATATATCCTCCGCCGAACTTCCCTGCACCCAAGGTGCTGGAGTGGGCTGATGGACAATCGCATCATTTCTTAATACTATAGCCACAGGTAAATCATCTTCTGCGATCGCAATTGGTGTTATCTCTGGTGTGTTAACTTCTTTTCTTGGTTCTGAGTCAAGCTTAAATGTAGTTTTGGGAGCTTCTGAATCTATTTTTACTGTGTCAGATACAGGATAATTAGCAAAAATCTCTTCTGTATGGTTGATGGAATTATCACTATAATTGGGAGAATTGGATTCATCCCGGTTAACCTGAGTGTCACCTTCTTGAGTATCTAAGTTTTCCTCTAATACATCAACATGCCCATTATCTGTAATTTCAGTATTCCCAGTATTTAAAACTGCTGAAACTTGATTTTCTTCAGATAATAAAACTGGGTTCGATATGACCTCTGATGATACATCCTCTCCATCTATCCCTTGAGAAATAACAATATCAAACTGATTTAAAATCTCAGTTGAGTTAATTTGGGTGGGTGAAACCGTGGTTATTGGATCAACTGGTGTAGAACTACCAACTGATATCCTCAAATCCTCTGTAATCTGTGAAGATTGGGAAGTAGTTTGTGCTTCTAGATTAGATTTTATTGAAACATCAGCATTTAAATTTGTTGCTACTTCTAAGTTTGATGTCGTCGAAATATCAGCATTTAAATTTGTTGCTACTTCTAAGTTTGATGTCGTCGAAATATCAGAATCTAAATTTTTTGTCGCTTCTAAATTTGATGTAATCTCAGTCAAAGATTGATTTTCAGCAAGGTCAACTGGAGAATGCACAACTACATCCTCACCCTCATTCCCATTTATAACCCCATCATTCTGGATATCCGCTTGATTTTCTTCCAGCAGATTACTCGAACTCACACTTGAGATATTATCAACTAAACCATCATCTGCCTTGAAATCAATAATTCTATCCACATCAGAATTATCGTCATTATTATCTAAAACCGCCGATTCCAGATTAACTCCACCCTCAACCTCACCAGTATGAGCAACTACTAATTCCGATGCCAAACCTATATTCCCACCACCAACATCCGCAGAAACAGCATCCCTATCCTCCTCAATTGGCTCATTCAAACTTAACAAAGCCTCAAGAATTTCCTCATTATCACTCGATTCCATCCCATCCTGAGAATCAACAACCGTTTCCATCTCCATCATTGCTACTTCTTCAGAGGGAGAAGGTGTATCACCCAATCGAGTTTTGGGCAAATTATTAACATTTGGAAAACTTTTAGGAACCGATGCTTGACCTAATCCACCCCCCTGAGCATCCAAATCACTAATATACTCAGCGACCACTTTGTCAGTAATTTCCCTGACAGCATCTGGCTTCTGATTTAAACCCGACGACGACACAGATGAAACTGGTGCAACTGGTGGAGGTGCGGGAGGAATGGGTAAAACCGATATCTTCCGTTCACCGGAAACATGATTGGGACTTGGTTGGTCAACCCCTGGAACGCGGTTCACATCACTAGAATTAGCTTTTACCTTCAAGGTAATCATTTGTTGCCAAGGAGTTCCCATCACATCGGCAATTAAACTACCGCCACAGCATATCTCCCATAAACCAGGCTGAAAATAGGTAAAAGGAATTACCGCCAACAAACCTTCATGATTTGTGCGACGCGATCGCTTATGAACCTTGCGTATCGGAGGCTGGGTGAGTGGATTACCTATATTAGATACATGGGAAACACGTATCTCCACGTCCGTATTTAGGCGATGAGAACGAGCAACAATCCGATACCGCCCCTCTGGAATTTCCTGATTCAGAGATTCGAGTGGCTGCCAAACCCGTTCGCCTTGTTTTTGTATCAAAAATTGCCACTTTTCCATTGCTAGGTGATGATAAAACCGTCGAACCGCACTTTTTTATGCCTTACCTTGCTTGTCAGTTTACCTCAGCAAACCCAAATTGAATCACAGAATTCACGTTTTGTTTTGAACATCATCTTTGAGAAAATCTCAGTAATTAAGTTCCCAACTTGAAGAAGACTAAGGCGATGCGACCCAGACCGTATATATCTAATTTCCCAATTTGTGGCATTTTGCTGAAAAATTAAAGCAGTGTAAGTTTATTTACACTTCTGTGATACACGCTTATTGACGTAGGATAACAGAAAGTGGTCATAATTGTAACCTCAACCTTTCAGTTCAACAAGTATTCGGGCAAAAGAAACTATACAGGAATCAAGAAAAATCCCCTAATAGATTAGGGCGAACATATGTTCGTCCTAATAATAAGTAGTATAGGAATCCGGTTTGATTTTTGAAAAATTTAAGTACAATTATCTGTCTAAAACCTAGATTTTATAGGCATTTGCAACTCTACGTGTTTTTCAGAAATCAAATATGATTCCTATAGTGCAAAATTAATTTTAACGTGAACTCGATGAACCTCACCCCAACCCCTCTCCGTAGATTGCTTCCCGTAGGGTAATCGGAGAGGGGCAGAAAAATCTTCAGTTTTAACCAAAAATCAATGTTTCCAAAGCCTGTCTCCCTTTTGGAGAGAGGATTGGAGAGGGATTATTTGAATCCGTCGAATTCACGTTAATTTTACAAAAACTTTGTTCAACTCATCTTAACTACCATAACGTTCTCGGTAGTATTTCAGGATTTCCTCAACTTGGTGACGACCTTGAACAGAAATGTCGTCTGCGAAACTCAGCCACAGTCCTTCCACTTGACTTTGGGAGTAATCAAACTGTGGGGAAGATTGGGGAATTATTTCTACAGACACATGATCAACTTGACGTAGGTGGGCTGCAAGTTCCCGATATACAGCTAAGGGTAATCCAGTAATTTCGATACGTTCACGTGTTGGCATGTTTTAAGATGCTCCGGTAGGGACATTCGGGGGGGTGGGAGTATTGCTATCCACCGCCGCAGTTGTAGTTGCGGACCCTTCTCCTACCATTTTGGCAACTTCGATGCCAAATTGTTCAAATATCACTACTGGGTCGGAGCCAGTGTTCATCTCAATCCGCTTAACTAGTACCCCATTGGATAAGCGATCGCCTACTTGGACATAACGACTGCTCGGTTCGTTGGGAACTTTAATAATCGCTTGGGCTTGATTTCCCACCATCACTACACCGGAAACGACTACTGCTCTAGCGGTTTCTGGTTCAGGTGTGGGAGGTAATGCAGCCGTTAGGGATGGGTCGGGAACAACCGGAGGCATGGCACTTGGCATCACAGGTCTAATTTGTGGGGGTTTTGGTAATTGCGCACTAGCCACCTGTGAGCGCTGGATACGTTTACCTTGATTTACACCAGGATTTACCCTGGCAATCCCAGTTGTATTACCGCTACTTGTTGGTAAATTCGGCACAGTCGGAACAGGACGACGTGGGTTAGATACTTGATTTGGTGTTTGAGCCTGATTGCTTCCCGGTTGGGGAATCAACTGGGGGTTGACAATTTGCCCAAATGGATCGCTCCTACCCCTATCAACCACCACTGCTCGCTCGGTTGGGTTTGTTGGTTGAATTAAATTGGGAGCCGCAGCGACGGATGTTGGTAAGCCGTCTGTCCCTTTACCTGCCACCACTGGATTATTAAAGTTTTGTTGTGAATTTGCCCCATTGGTAGATGGATCGTTGCTACCACTTGTTTGCGAGTCGGTCGTGTCGGCAGACTGGTCAGCCTGCTGTTCTCCTCCTGCACCACAAGCACCAAGTAGCATCGAGAACACAAGAACGAGCGCGATCGCAACTCGTTGGGGAAGTGTTGCCAGTTGGAAGTATTTGCCCATTCCTGTAAAAACCTGTTAGAAAATTTTGCTTGGATAAATCTATCCACAGGGGGATGATTTGTCTGTAAATATGAATATGTTATAACTCAAGTTTTGCCAATTGCCTTGTTTGCGATCTGAATTATTCGTAGCTACCCATTAGTTGCTTCAGCAGTCCTAAACCTTTCTTCACCTGTCGAGATACGGTGACAACACTGATACCTAGTCTTTCAGCCACTTGCTTTTGGGTCAAATCATGTAGGAATACAAATTCAACAACTTCACGAGTGCGATTTTCCAGCCGAAGTAAAGCCTGTTGTAGACGAATTCGGTCTTCCTGAGCAAGTTGAAAACTACGGTAACGGTGGTCAGGAACTAGTTCTCCTAAACAAGCAGCACCATCATCATCATCAATAGGTACATCTAAACTTAACGGCGCACGATTAATCCAAGCCAAGCGAATTTGCTGCCATTCTTCAACGGATATACCTAAAGCCGCAGCAAGTTCAGCATCACTCGGTTGACGATTGTATTGTTCGCGTAGGGAACGGGAAACACCAATAGCTTGTTGCTGAATTGCCAACCAACGCCGAGGAATGCGAACAGTTACTCCTTTATCACGTAAGTAATGCTGAATTTCACCGCGAATATAGGGAATTGCAAAGGAACTAAAGGCATGTCCCTTACTAATTTCAAAGCGTTCAATCGCTCGAATCAGCCCTAAACAGCCAACTTGAAGTAAATCTTCATAGCTTTCTTGGCATTGATTCATCCAGTAGTGCGCTTCCTTTCGAACTAATCCGAAATTTAATTGAACTAACTGGTTACGAATATCAGGGGATTGAGTAGATTGGTACTCGCGCAATAATTGCCAAATTTCGTGTTTTAATTCATTGGTGGCGATGGTAGGCATGGCACCTTATTTACTACCAGAATAAAAATGGGCAAAAAAAATTCGCTGCACAGTATTGCACTGGTAGTTCGGTAAACGCGAATATGGTAGACAAAAACTGCCATAATTGCATTTACCTTGCAACCATGCCTCACTAACTTCGTTCAGCGAAGATATATATGTTTTTAATTTTTTGGACGTTTATAGAACTTGCGCACCCATCATGTAAAAATCATATTTTGAAATTATTAAATTGTTGGCTTGCAACTCTGCGACAAGCCACTACACTTCCACGTAACGACGTGAATTGGTAGTTTGTGCGTAGTTCTATTTGACTCTCGTTTAACTTGTATTCTTGATTTTCTACATAGGAATAGGATATAAACTCTACACCTGAATCAGTAACCGAGATAGTACGTAATTTCTGTTAAAGGGAAAGTAATGACACGGGAAAATTTTTCGACATTAAAAGAATAATAATCAATAAACTGGGTTTTTTATAATAATTTTCCATCAAGAAATGTCAGGGTTATTACTGATATCACTAAGAGGTTGCTGGAAACTTATCCTTGCCATCAGTTAATTTAAATGTTTTTCCCTCAAACTCACTGCGCTACGACTTATCGTCCGTACCAAGTCAATGTTAGGCTTGCAGCTACTGGTTTTTGATTAACCTTTCATACTCTGCATGTGTGCCAATCTAAAACCATAGAATTCCATGTTCCACTTCTATTCCCAATGCCCTATGACCTAGACCGGCTCGAACTGACCAATAATTTCCGATTTTTTTGAAATGTAATGACGGATGGGATGGATCGGTCTTCAATAATTGATAATTTCCATCTGCTAACTGTTTAATAGGTTCAGGTAAGGAGTCATAGCACTGCCAAAATCTACGAGTTGTAAAATGCATTAAATTGCCCGGTAGTGCCCTGCCTCAAATTCAGTCAGTGCCTCTTGAGCCAAGTTATCCAATTTTCCAGCAGCAATATCACTCTTAAGTTGTTCGTCCCAACGTTGATAATCTAAATCCAAGAACATTCTAAAAGCTGATTAAAATCATTCGGTGAAAGCTGAAGGATAGCCGTTTCGATTTGTTCCAGTGTTAACATGAATTTTTCCTTTAGCAACGTTAAAGGCGTAATTAAGAAATTTCTTTCCCTTGTCTTGTGAGCTTAATTTAGTCCATCAGAACCTTTATAAACAAAGGATATTGCCCTACATTATAGCGGATGGAATCAAGTTTGTAATTACATTTGACTAGTACAGGTTGGCTGAAATAAACCGAGTATTAACTTTTTATCTAGTGACCATGCTCCGCGTAGTCGCTTAGTGAGTTGAAGGCTCTGCCTTCATTCACGAAGCAGGAGCCTCGCTCCCATGCTCCCACGCGGAGCATGGGAGCGAGGGGAAAGGTAGGTGTATTTACGCCGCGCGGTACTAGGCGCTTTCATACTTTAGGTAGCTTTGGAAAATATAATATGAGCGGCTAACAAAACATATTGTTAACCGCTCATAGTTATTTTCCCTGAGTCTCATTCCCGATTTGCGAGCAATTGGGAATTTAGAATCAAAGTCCAAATTTAAACTTTCGGCTCAATGCGACCATAGAACACACCACGAACTTTAACTTCTTTGGGTTCATCGGCTCCTAGGTCGGTATCAGATGGTTGGATGCTTTCAAATGTACCGGCGATTTCACCACTAGAACTATTGACCTTAGCAATAGACATGGAAATAGTACCGTCTAACACTTCAACGCGCTTCACGTTTGCTGTTTTGAGTTCTTCCTCATCAGCATGGGCTGGAAGGGCTACAGCATTATCATATCCACTGGCAACACCACGACCTTTCGGGTCGAGGAAAGTTGCACCACGGTAGGAAGGAACGCGGAAGGAACCTTGAAAATCGGTTGAGGTATTAATGCTGGTTAATCCAGGTTGGCTTTGAGCGACTAAGCCTTTAACTGTGAATAGGAAGGGAACGCTTTCACCACCAGGAAGTTTAACGGTAATGGCTTGGAAATCAAAACCATCTTTCTCTTTAAAGGTGAGACTACCGTCATCATTTACAATCAAATCACCTTGAATTTGGTCAAGGGATGAGGTTTTGCGGGTTAGAACTTTACCTTGGACAAATTCTGGTTTTTGGCGTTTGTTAGTGGGTTCTTCTTTGACAAAGTATGCTGTTGGTTCTAAGCACAACTCTTTGATGACTAGGGAATCACCTGAATTTAAGGGGATAGAACCACGGCTAGTTTCAGATAATTGGGGACATTTATTTGCAAGTCCCGTACCTCGAATTTGGTCGTAGGTAAGAGTTTCAACACTTGCGATATCAGATACGTCATTACACGCAGTCAAAAACCCCATACATAACGCTAAAAATGCAACAATTAAAGCACGATACCTCATGGTCAACCTCAATGTAAAAAAATCGATCAAAAATAAAAAAGCTTGTCAAACTGCACTCCAGGTTTGGTACTAGACAATCAAGGGTTGTCTGACCTGTGTTGAGCGCTGCACCTGAAAACGACAGCGCCTTGAGGGGTCTCCCATTTTCGTCTGCGGTTACTTTGACGATTGATGTATGGTCTGAACCCTTTTTGGGCTATGGTTTGGTTCCGCCGCTCGGACGACGGAATCTGTTAGGGATGGGATCTGAACCTCCATTTCCAAACAGGCAATTAAGTAGGTGTTGATGCAATCAGAATTTTTCTTGTCCGCAGTATAGTTGAATTTCTGGGGATGCAGGACACCTAGGTAGGCGTTGTTGCTGATTCGCACCAGAGTTGACGCTTTCTGGTATCCACAATTAATTTTGCACTACTACTTAAATACCAAACACACAGCTTGCAGTTTTACCATTAGCGGTTGGATGTGGGTGCTGGGAGGTTTCACCCCATCGCGAACCGACAAATGATTCCACAGTCAACAATGGACTCTAACTTGAGCCAGTTGGGGGGAGAATACTACATTCCACCACTGTGGTTTGCCCCATTTGCTGTGCCTGTTGCTGGGAAATACAGCCAACAGACTAATAAAGGTTTCAGCCAGATCATACGATTTTTTCCACCTCAAAATCAAAAGGTTTTGATGATGATTTGAAAATCGAGCGTTGTATTGGTTACGCTGGTTAACTGGCAAACACACGATTTGAGTTAATCTCAAGTTGAATTTGATTTGGCTTTATGGAACGGAGGGTAGTATGGATAACAATTTTGGGGCTGATGCAAGTATTTTATCAGGCAAATTGCAAGAAATTGATGCGACAGTTCGAGATGCGATCGCGGTTTGTGGGACGGATGTGATTGCGATTCTTGCATTATTACGGAAGTTGGAAGCCTTACATCGGGAAATTCGCGACACTGTGTTTCAAGAAAATTTACCGCAAAACCGCCAGCACCTGTATGCTTTGTTACGGGAAATTGAAGCGGAAGGGGGTTGGCCCTATATTGAACGAATGCGCTTAAAGTCCCTTCTTGTCTATTTGGAACAGCAGGAGGGGAATGGGGAGTAGATGGGGTGGAAGATATCAACTTGTCTCCTGTCTCCTGTCTATATCTTCTGATGGACACAAATCGCGATCGCGGCTCTCCAGGTTGGGGTTATGCTGAAGATAATCCCTGATCCAGTTACAACCTTTTTTGGCTAAATCTTCTAAATCCAGGTTCCACAGTTTAATGGTATGGTCTTCTCCGGCGGAAGCGAGGGTTTTGCCGTCGTTACTAAAGCTAACACTCAGGACTGGAGCAGTGTGTCCGTTGAGGGTTTTAATTAATTTGCCGTCTCGGCTCCAAAGTTTGACGGTACTATCCCAATTGGCGGCGGCAAGGTATTCTCCATTGGGGCTGAAATTGACGGCGTTGACACTATCGCTGTAACCCCGCAGTAGGTTTTGCAACAGGGTTCCGTCCCATTTCCACAATTTGACGCTGTTGTCCCAACTTGCTGTGGCGAGTATTTTTTCGGTGGGACTAAAACTGGTTCCCATCATCCAAGCGTTTTGCACGGGAAAGGTTTTGAGTAGTTGACCGTCCCGTCGCCACAGTTTGACGGTGCGGTCATCGCTAGCACTGGCGATGATATTCCCGTCGGGACTAAAGGAGACGTGGTTAATTTGGGCTTGGTGTCCTGACTGGGTATGTAATAATTGTCCTTCCCGACTCCAAATTTTGATGGTTTTGTTTTTACCGCCAGAAACTAGGAGTGCGCCGTCGGGACTGAAGTTGATGCTGGTAATTTGCTCCTGTGTGTGAATATTTTTGACTAGAGTACCGTCATATCGCCATAGTTTAATGGTTTTGTCGTAGCTGGCGGTGGCTAAAAGTTGATTGCGGGGATCGAAGCTGACGCTGGTGACCCGTTCTTGATGACCTTTGAAGGTATGTAAGAGTTGGATTGGGGTTTTCGAGTCGGTGGTGGGAATTTTTCCCCAGAGTTTGACGGTGTTGTCGCGACTGGCAGAGGCCAGTAATTGACCGTCGGCATTCCAGGCAATACCCATAATTTGCTTGTCGTGACCGGTGAGGACTGGTTGTTGGGGAGCGTCGAGTCGCCAAATTTTGATGCTTTTGTCGTAGCTAGCGGAGGCGATATTTTTGCCGTCGGGACTGAAGGCAACGCTGACAACCGCGTCACTGTGTCCTTTAAAGGTGCGCATTCTTGCCCCTTCTAAATTCCACTGGTAAATCATGTTGTCATCGCCGGCGGAGATGAAGGATTTGCCGTCGGGGGCAAAGGCTAAACTCCAGACTATGGATGTATGTTGGCTGATGGTGCGCCAACGTTGAAATTTAATTTTGCCGTTGGGGGTAGATTGCCGTCGCCAGATGATAATATCCGTATCCCCACTGCCTGTGACTAAAGTTTGTCCATCGGGACTAAAGGCGATCGCGCTCACTCCTTTTTGATGTCCTTGTAAGTTGGCAATCAGTTCTCCTGTTCTTGTCCAAATTTTGACGGTGCTATCTTCTCCGGCGGTGGCAATTAGTTGTCCATCGGGGCTAAATGTCACCCAGTTAATCCGGTTGGTGTGGGCTGGAATTTTTTTCAATAAGTTACCGTCCCGTTGCCAAATCAATATTTGACCGTCTTTGCCAGCACTGACGATTATCTGATTGTCGGAACTAATGGCGGCGGCGTTGATCCAATCGGTATGACCGGTGAGGATGCGATAACTCTGAAATTCTTCGCTGTCTGGTTGACGTTGCCAAATTCGCACGGTTTTATCCATGCTGGTGGTAATCAAACTTTGACCATCCAAGCTAAATGTGACGCTGGTAATGGCTTCCGTGTGTCCGGTTAGAGTTTGCAGTAGTTGACCGTTGCTGCGCCAAATTTTCAGGGTTTTATCGGTGCTAACTGAGGCGATTAATTTGCCATCGGGGCTGTAGGCGACTCCCCAAACGTTATCGACATGTCCTTCCAGCCGGTTAATTTCTGATACTCCGTAAACTGCCTGCTGGAGGGCGGTAATTACTCTGACCCTGGTATCGGGTTTGATGATCTCCTCTGAGTGTTGCAGGGCTGTACTGACAGATTGCAGTTGTCGCCAAGCCCGTAAACTTTCGATTAGGGCATCAAATTCTTTGTGGGAGGCAAATAGGGCTTCGCTGGAAGCGGCAATGGCGGCTATTCTTAAATTGGCTTCACTTTGTTCGGCGCGGGTTGTTTGACGAATGGCTGCCCGTTTTTGGATGTCGGCGTGCCACCATAATCCCCCAATGGTGGCAGTCATGGTGGCCAAAACTGCCCCAATTGTGCGTGCTTCCCGCAGACGACGGGCAAGAATTTGGTTTAGTTGTTCTTGGCTGATTTTTTGGGCAACTTCGGCGCGGGTTTTCTCAAATCGGACTTTTTCTAATTCGGCGACGATACCGTAATTATTTTTTTGACGAATTGGTTCGACTAAATAATCATGCACCAATTGATAGCGATCGCCTGCATCACTATGTAAACATAATATCAATCCACTACCGACCAATATATCCAAAATCAATTGGCAACTGGTATCAAATTTTGCTCCTAATTCCAGGTTGTGGTTAATTGCGTCTTCAATTTGGGCTTTACTGCGTAGGGGACGGGTTCCTTTTTCGGAGGTGAGTTCAAACAGTATTTTCCAGGTTAATTGTTCGTTTTCTCGACCACAGTCCCTAACTACTGACGATAACCACCGTTCCACCAGCTTTGCCGAACCCCCGGATTCCTGATACTCTTTGAGGGTGGTGATTTTTTCCGATTGCAGTTGTGCGCCAACGATTTGTAATTCAATCGGATGGACTTCCGTCTCGTCGTGGGCTAAATCCCTAACTAACTGGTTAATTAATTCATTGCTTAACTCATAGTGCGATCGCGCTTGCAATACGTCAATCACACCAATTGCCTCTTGAACGGAAAAATTACCGATATAGTAACGAATATCTTTATCGAGTATATTGTGATTAATTGCTCCTAAATCATAACTCGCCGTGCTTTGCTGCTGACTCAAGCGCTCTAATTCTAGTAAATGATGCAGGTAATCTTCCCGTAAGGAAAAAATTATTTTGACAAATGGTATATTTAAACACTCACCAATAAACTTATAAAACTGCATCCGTTGACTTTGTTCTTTGACCACGAAGAAAAACTCTTCCAATTGGTCAAAAATTAATACCACTGTGGAATTGCGCTCCGTTAATTCCCGGATTTTATGCAGCAGTACTTGGGTGGTAAATTTAGCCGATACGGACAAATCCACCTGAGCCAGGGCCATATTTAAATTGCGAGCGAGGACAGTAATCCAATCACTATATACAGAAATCAGCAACACCTTGGCAGTGCGATCGCCGAGAACTTGATCCTGGAGGGTGGGAACTAATCCGGCTTTGAGGATGGAGCTTTTACCCACACCGGAAGGACCATGTACCACCGTTAATTTACAATCGGTGCGGGCAATCCTTTCAATTAATCTTTGCACATCCTTTTGTCGTCCCGAAGCGGCAATTTCTTGGGCTACTGCTTCCGGGATGTGGGGAGTGGTGCGGCGGTCTAAAGCTGGATTGAGCTTGTAGCGTTGGGGTTGGAGTTGACTTGCACCAATAAAAGCCCGGAAACCGTACTGATGTTCGATTTGGATTTTTTCTTGCTTGAGTAGAAATGCCTCATTGTAATCCCGACGCTCAAAAAAGTACAGCGATCGCAATTCTTCAACAATCTCTAAATACAAAGCCGGTTCATACTGCAATTCGCAAACAACTTTCGCCCATTCTAAATTATTAATCGCCTCCTCCGATTCTCCTAAATGCCACTGGGCGCGACCAAGTAACAACAAATACCAACTTTCCTGTTGGCGGGACACATTGGCAGCCGTCTCAGCTACGGACAAGGCCATATTTGCCAATTCATAGGCTTTGAGCCAATCTCCCCGGGCACCAGCCACAGCCGCCAAAAAGCCGTAATCCTGGGCAACTTGGGCTGCACTTCCATTCTCCTGATGTAATTTTAAAGCTTGTTGGGCTAAATCCTCCAACTCATCCCAAGCCTGGAGGCGTTGCAGCATTTCGCAAACCGCAGCCAAAAACTTGGCCACCAAATCCGGACGCTGGGCAGATTTAAAGCGGTAGATACAGCGTTCAAACCAACTGTGAGCTTCACGCCAATAGCTGACATTCAGGGCTGGACGTAAATCAGCCATCCGTCGGTAGCATAAACCGATATGGAACAATACCACCCCTTGGCGTAAACAAGCAGTATGGGGGGAAAAAATAGCACTTTTGGCGGCTATATCCGGTAAACTGGTCGATGTCGCCTGTTGTTGCCACAAAGCCAAACTAGATTGATAGTGAGCGATCGCGGTTTCAATTTCATCGCTGCTGTAGGCATCTCGTCCCAATACAAACTCTAAATTTGCTTCTAATTCCGGTTCTAGGCTAATATTATATAAATTCTTCAAATCATGGCGAGCAGCTGTAATTTCTTGACGATTTTGTGAACCCGGATCAACATTTAAAGCCGCATTAGAAAGAAAATGCTCCGCTCCTGCTGCCAATATCTGCTCAAACAAAGGCTCCGTTTGCTGGCGAATCAACCCAATTAAATCTCCAGCTGCCATCTCAAACTTAATGGTTGTCGCGGCCCAACTTTTAAAATCAGGTGCTAATCGAGACAACATCGCCGCAGTCTCATCCTTCAACCATAGCACCAAGGGAAACGGAAATGTATCGGCATAAATATCTCTAGCTTGATTTAAACCAGTCAACAAATCCTCAATCGCCGTTACCGATTCCAACCCAAACACCATCACCGCCGAAGGTGGACTATCACTAGCCACCGCCGGAATATCTAAATAAAGTTCCGAAATAATCGTCTTATGTAAATTTACTGTTGTCTGCGGCGATAAAAACACCTCACGGATATTCACATCTTTAGTCAATATCCGCAACTCATCCAGAATCTGCTGGGACAGTTGCCGGTAATTACACCGAACCAGAATTAAGGAAAAATTTCCACCAGAAAGTGCGATCGCTCGAATCAACCTTTGTAAAGAACGTTGATTGAGGGTGGCAAGAGAATGATTTGCCACACCTTCAGAAATAGTCGCAGTAGTGAATTCCCACTGGGTCATAACATCAATTTGGGTGATATACCAGTACAAGCTGCCGACAGGCTGTCAAAATAGGATTCTGTCATTTACTCCTTAACTCCGATACTGTAGAATTACGGATATAACTACGTAATTTACGCAATCCAGGCAATTATGACTGTAAATTCACCTATATTGAGTTAAAACAATCATTTACTCGGTTTTTTGTTGTAAGGGAGTGGATAGAGACGCGACATGTGGCGTCTATAGGGGAGTGGGGAGTAGGAAAAGAGGAACCACCGGATCGTCTGTAGGAAAGTAGGGAGTGGAAAAGCACAGAGAGGTGCGAAGATAATTGCGTATCTGAGTATTCCCGTATTATCAGTCATTTCCCTTACCTTCAGTCTCCATATCTCCTGACTCCCAATACGGTTCGGTTAATGATTTTTCGTGGTGATTTCGGTAGACGCGATATATCGCTACAATTACTTTGGTTTTTTTCTGATCCGAACCGTATTATACTGACTCCTGTCTCTTCACATCGTGACCGGTTTCACCTCCAAATCAGTACGTAACTGTTGTTGCCAAGCACTGACCTTTTCGGTTTCCGCCAAAGCAGGACTAATGCCAAACCAGCGTCCACTCATATCCCGATATTCGTATACAAACATACTACGTAATAGGCGTTGATACTCGGTTTCACCCTTCACACTTTGTTGTTGAACAACTTCGTATAACAATTCCCACTCGGTATCATCAATTGCCAGTAACAAATCATCTCGATAATCCTTGATGACTGCTTCCAAGCATTCTCGAGAAAAGGGTGGGTCTTGACGTTGCAAACAACTATACAGTAATCCCAATAAATTCCGAATATGTCCACCACTGACACGACACAAGCGATCCAAAGTAGCCGGAGCATCGAAAACTTCGTGAATTAACCCTAATCTGGCATTCCACGGGACTTCCGGGAAAGCACGGGCCATGACTAATTGGCGTAAAAGCACCATTCCCGGTTCATGGTCACTACCATCGCGCTGTCGAACTAATACCATCGGTAGCACCTTGGGAGCAATCCCTCCTCCCAAGCGATTTTTCAAGGTTTCACATTCATTGGAGAAAATTAATGTTAAGGGGATTGTATAAACCAAATGGCAATTGAGACGACGTAGCTGTTCTCCCCGGTCGATAAATAAATACTCCGGTTGCGATCGCCCACTAGCCATTGGTCGCATATCCACCCGGTCTAAGTTATCAACAATGACAACTAAACCCTTGTTTCCCTTGGTTTTGAGTTGTTGGTTAGCCTTATCTAAAATTTCTTCGTTAATGGCCTGTAAAATACTGTTGGTACGTGGCTCCAAATACTGACGTAATTGAGTTCTCAGTTGGGGACTGTCTTTGGTACGAGTGCTAATCTTAGCAATTCCCAAGGAAATTTCACCGTTTACTTCAATGGGTGTTTGCAAAAAATCACCTATTTCCCGAAATAAATTAGCAAAATAACTGGGTTTGAGTGTAATCCCTCTATTTTCCAAACTGATGCTGACCTGACGGGCAATACTTAATAAAATATCACTGACATCGATATCCGCCATATCCAGGTCTTGACTGGACTCAAAATATACTACGTGAAATCCCGCTGCCTCTAATTCGGACTTTAAACGCTGAAGCTCTGTAGATTTCCCACAACCAATATGTCCTGTAAATAATTGACAGGTGGGTTCATCCGGGGAAATACGGACAATTGTCCGTTGAAGTTCCTCAACAATCTTACACCCCCGCACATCGGAAAAATCAATGTAGTACTGACGGTCAAGTTCATCACCAATAACTAGAGTTTTACTGGGGTTACAGGCTTTAAAAAATCTGGACAAATTAAGATTTGTTTTCATGTAGATGCTAGTTTTTCCCAAATATTGCTATAGATAATCACCCTTATATACTTCACACGCTGATATATTGCCCTTTTGGTTTGTTGAATGTTGACAGGTGACAGTTAATTAACGTGGAAAGTATACATTCCTCCATTCTTCACGAACCCTTAGGACCCAGAAGAAGTAGGGAGTAGTCAATCTCACTTTTCGGACAAAGTTAATTGCCAGACATGAGGCTGTTATTGCTACTATTTCCCCATAGGGGCATAATCTTTTTTCCCTTGATGGTAATTTCCGATATTCGTCTTTTTTACACCCTGTTTTCATGTTTTGACAATTTTCACCTGACTAGAGGAAATTACGGTTGACTCACCTCAAATAGAGGAGGTAAATAAACTTTCTGTACATCTTTATATACATAGTCTCCCAATTTCTCTCCTAGCTAGGATCGGTTTTCAATGATTACAGGAAACAAAAAGTTTGATTTTATACGTATTGTCAACCAGGTCACTCATAGAAATGGGGTCTTTGACACCCAAAGAGGTAAAAGTGGATAGAAACAAGATTCCCAATTACCGACTCCCCACTTCCTTCTTTAAGGATTTTTCATTTTTTGATGAATGTCATGGTAGTCTTATCACTAAGTCTCTTACTTGTCAAACTTCATTAGGAGTATTTTCAGGAATGTATTTTCTACCTTGATGGTTTCGTCATGATTTGTTTACGTGACACATCCATAATTAGTTACTATTTTTTTGTGGATGGAGTAAAATTCATCTACGGGTCAGGGCATTACGAAGGTGATCTAAATAGAAGAGGCATCTACTAACTGCATACATTAGTAAATATTATTTATTCAGCAATTAGAGATTGTGAGTCATTATTGTTTGTAGATGTCCGTGGGTGGTATTTTTTGTACGCTGCTGTCTTTCCATCAAGCTATGCAGAGATAGTTACAGAGCAAGAAAATGAATCTAAGGGTCAATCCCACAAACCAGTAGCAGCTTGTCTCCAAAAACGCTCATGGGGGTATTCGCAGGGTAATCTAGAATCCAAAATTGTTTATATTGCGAGCGGTTAGCTGTATCACCTCACTCAAGGGTATTTTCCGGATGTGGAAAGTCCTATTTCTCAAGGTTTTTAGTATAGCTGATGGGGATAGGGTAATTCCAACTCAACATTTAGAGATCAATTACTCCACTGGTGAAGTTCACAGTACTTTTGTATAGTTAAGATTCAACTTTTGGACATACGGGTTAAATTAGCGATCGCGTACCTTTACACGTATATTTTTGTAGTTTTTGCTTAGAACTAGGGTGTTGGGATGGAAGCTAATTAATTGAGGATTTTAGTCATAAATTGGAAAAAATCACGGAAAAATGTAGCAAAAATAGACTGTAATCGTTAATCTATAACTGCTAGTTTTATTTAACTGACACAAATTAAACGACTGCTCGAATATTGTACTGAAGACGGAAGGGTCTTGAATGGCTGATATTGCATCAATTTCCCGAAATGATTTAGAAACAAGGCGTAAAAAATTACGCCGTCAGCGACAGTTTAAAAATTTACAACGAATTTGGCAGACAACTGCGGTGAGTGGATTAGCTGGTGGATTGTTTTGGGTCGCAATTCAACCAATGTGGGTGATTAGAAATGCGGAAGATATTATTGTGAATGGAAATCAACTGATCTCCACTCAAACGATTCAGTCAAAGTTATCCATTGACTATCCCCAATCATTATGGCGAATTGAACCAGCAAAAATTCGCCAAAGGTTGGTGACACAACCAGCGATCGCATCTGCAACGGTGAACCGACGTTTGTTCCCTCCCGGTTTAGTGGTTCGGGTCGAGGAGCGAATTCCCGTGGCGATCGCTCGACAAGCTGTAGGATCAGACAACCAAACCCAAGTCATCGGACTATTGGATGCAGATGGTGTGTTGATCCCCGTTGATAACTATGCTCCAACTCAGAATTTACCTAATTTACAGGTAATCGGCAATCCGGAACAATACAAGGAATATTGGTCAAAGATTCTCCCTTCGATTCGTCAAAGTATTGTGCCAATTTCAGAAGTTAATTTTCAAGACCCAACTAATCTCATTCTGACTACGGATTTAGGAATTGTTCACTTAGGAAATATTGATACTAACTTTTCGGAGGCTCTGATGCGTTTAGGAGAAATGCGCGATATCTATACAAAAGGTCAAGTTCGGCCAGAACAAGTTGAATATATTAATCTCCGCAATCCCGAAACACCTATGTTGCAAATGAAACAAAAAAAACAATCCAAATCCCAATCAAGTTAGCTCCCATGTCAGTTGGACACAATCAAACATGGAAATATACTTGAATCCGGTCAGCAAGTGAACTGTTCGTCTATATGGTTAATGCTTAAAAATCACCAGCCAACTATGAGTAAACTAAAAAGTAAATATATCAGCGTGCGAAGTAGACCTCATCCCCACTCCCTTTGCATCAACAGAAGCAATGTGTTGCGTCTGTACCTGTGTATGCGATGCAGAGATAGTATAAAACAAGGAGATTTATCTATGGAACTAATCCGGAATCCACAATTGTTTAACTGACTTGAAATTCTGGTTCACCACTGATTAGGTATGGACAAAATGAAGATTATTATCATTGGACATCTATGAAACAGGCTAAATTGTTAATTATTCCAGACATCCTGTGGTAAGTTTTAATATTACCTCCTACTACCCAGGAAGGAAAGTACGGCTAATAAAAATAATATTTTAGCTATATGGACGATTAGATCCAGGAAAACTGGAGTCAATGTCAATAACACCAATCGCATACTGTCATCTACTGAGTGTTTCAGAAGGTTTTGAGTCAGTTCCATCTCCACAATTGTTTTTGATGGGGAAAGAACAAATGACAAGGACACATGTAAAATAAGTAACTAGTCTTAAATCTGTGAACAAAATAAAAGTAGTTGCGTATAATACAAAATCTATGCGGAGAGGCGATGCTGATGTGTTAAATGACAACCAAGATGGAGGTCTAGGGTCAAAGCCAATAACATGGAACTTTTTAGATAAATTCTAGGTATACTTCTTTAGAATTGGCTGTGATATGGGGTGTGAGATGGCTAAATTTTGCATAACCATCTTGAACCGTTCCTTTCCAGTTAAGTTAACCAGTTGAACAGACAAACAGATCATAACACCAACGATTTTGGCAGCAAACACAGATTGTTGACTCGTAGGTGAGAAACACCTCAAACCGTCGTTTATCTACACAAACGCAAAACGCACAATGACACTCGATCATAGCCAAGGGCTAACTTACATCAACTCACAGTCTCCCGGACAACCAGGGTTGTCCCTAACGAACAATTCCACCAACCCTTTTAACCATTCTGGGTTGAATTATGGTGCTAGTAACGATATGCGCAAACCCACAGCCGAGGAACCACGCATGGGGGATATTGTTCCCGGACGCGTCGCCAATATTAAGGTGATTGGTGTTGGTGGTGGTGGTAGCAATGCGGTGAATCGGATGATTGCTTCCGATGTCGGTGGGGTTGAATTTTGGTCGATTAATACCGATGCTCAAGCCCTAACTTTAGCTGATGCACCTAGTCGTTTACAAATTGGTCAAAAGTTGACGCGGGGGTTAGGTGCGGGTGGAAACCCAGCAATTGGCCAAAAGGCTGCTGAGGAATCCCGTGACGAAATTGCTTCTGCTCTAGAAGGTTCCGATTTGGTCTTTATTACAGCTGGAATGGGGGGTGGAACTGGAACCGGTGCTGCACCAATTGTGGCGGAAGTAGCGAAGGAAATGGGTGCTTTGACGGTGGGTGTGGTGACGCGTCCGTTTATCTTTGAAGGTCGTCGTCGCACTAGCCAAGCAGAACAGGGTATAGAAGCGCTAAAAAGTCGTGTTGATACTTTAATCATTATTCCCAACAACAAGCTGTTAGAGGTCATTCCGGAACAGACTCCGATGCAAGATGCCTTTCGATATGCGGATGATGTCCTGCGTCAAGGGGTACAGGGGATTTCCGATATTATTACTATTCCCGGTTTAATTAATGTGGACTTTGCCGATGTGCGAGCGGTGATGGCAGATGCAGGTTCAGCTTTAATGGGAATTGGCATCGGTTCTGGTAAATCTAGAGCCAGAGAAGCTGCGATCGCAGCGATTTCTTCTCCCCTGTTGGAATGTTCCATTGAGGGAGCAAGGGGGGTTGTATTTAATATCACTGGTGGTAGTGACTTGACTCTCCACGAAGTCAATGCAGCAGCAGAAACTATCTATGAAGTGGTTGATCCTAATGCCAATATTATTTTTGGTGCGGTGATTGATGACCGTCTCCAAGGTGAGGTGCGGTTAACAGTAATTGCCACAGGGTTTACGGGTGAAGCTCCCACCACAAACCAGCAAACTACTGCTACTCCTAGGGTTGGAGGTACTCCACCCCGTCGTCAACCCACCCCTCCCCCACCAACCCAACCCACGGCAAACGAGGAACAACCTAAACGCAAATCTGGTGGTTTGGATTTACCTGATTTCTTGGAACGCCGACGCAATCGCTAAATCCATCCTCTCAGGATATCCTTGTTCTAGGTTAGATTTGGAAAACACGATCATACCACCATTGATTGGACGCAAATCAATGGTCAGTTGTTATGGGTTTTTGTTTGGTTGAAATGTATGTTAATCGCCCGAATTTGGTGGAAATTAAATATTTTTCGTGTTCCCTATCTATCAAATTCCCTTTTAGCTGCACACTAAGCGATATCCTCAAGGTATAGCGATCGCATTTCTACGTCACTGGTTTTAGGATTGAAAGGAATTAGGGAATATTAACTATCTCAATAAAGAACAAGCTTACTTACTTGACCGTGTAAAGTATAAATAAACTATAAAATTACCTGAATCTCTGGTTTGATGACATATTTTATTTTCCCCATAGATTAAAATTTAAATTAGTGACATATCATAATACCCTTATACTAACAAACTAAAGTACTATTTTCCAGCTAGTTCCCCATGTCACATCCCTCTCTGAAAATAGGGAGTTAGGAGTAGAGACGATCCGGTGAGTCCTCTCCAGGGAAGTAGGGGAAAATAACTTTCATGGTACTAGTGTACGCAGTTCTCCCAGAGGATGTTTTAAAAGTCGATTTTAATACTTAACAAGATCGTTTTTTGGGAGTAGGCAGAAGGGAATTGGGAGAGACGTTTGAGCCTATTGAGCGTCTTCAATCAGTGGTTGATAAGGTGTTTATTGACACTTGACAAACACCCACCAGGATAACACTAGGCCTACACGTAGGCAACTAGGCCTACACGTAGGCACTTAGCGGCTTACCATCTCAAAAAGAAGCTACACCCCACTCATCAACGAGATCCCTACTCCCGATTCCCCACTCCCTACTTACTGTCTACTTACTTAGTATTTAGTAATACTCAATGTAAAAAATCCTAAAGTTGTAACTATTTTGTCTCGACACCGTTACAATCTTAGGGTACATACCACCACGGGAGGGTGCAAATTATGTTCAAGCGATTGATACAATGGCTCCAAAGTTTTTTCTCCAAGATATTTGGAGCAAAAAAAACAACATCCCGTGTCAATCCAGTCAAAGAAAAGCAAGCTCCCCCACCCCTGGATGATACGGACTTGGAATTTTTGTTTACGGAACTGTTGGAAGGAGTACACCAAGCTAGGGGACAAAGTTGGGCTTTGCGATGGTTAAAAAATCTTGAGCATCGCGTTTCTGAGCGGCGTTGGTTAGAATGGCTAGAGAAATTTGGCTCCCGCTTACTCGCTTCCACCTCGGCAAATAACGAAATTGCTGCCAGAATGGTGCAATTAGGGGAATTGGGAGTTGGTGCGGTAGGGAATGCAGCCTATGATTTGGGGATGCAGTTGTTAACACGCAATCAACCGGAGCCTATTTGGGAATATACTGGACCCGATGCGGCGATCGCAGTAGATACAAATAATCAGCACCTAATAGGTAGTAATCTGGGAGAGACAGGAGAAGAGGCGATCGCATCTGCGCAATCCCCACCTGATGATGGTGAGTATCAAACAATTACTGTGGAGCAGTTATTTGAATTGATACAGCAGGACCCATCCCTACGGCAAAACTTGGCTCAACAGGTTGGTTTAGAAAGCGATGACCCAGAGATGATTATTCAAGCGGTTGTGCATCATTTGCAAACTGCTGGTGTGGTGTCTGGGGATGGAAGCAGTGAATCCTAATCAGGTTGCTAAAGAAGAATACAGGGAGCAACCTACCTGTAGTGCTGATACCAAAACCGATGAAACTAGTTTTTCCCCATACTTTCGAGTTCATCCCCGATGGATCTGCACTAATCCCTACTTTCAAGTCAAATAGGGAACCGGATAGTAATAATCATGTACAGCACTAAAACTCAACTCACATCTTGCACCAAGAAAAGCTGATGGAAATAAAATACTCAGTATAAAGCTAAAAGTAGTATTTTGGCGTTAAAAGCAAACAAAAGTACTATAACTATATCGCGTATACTCTGAAATTCAACGTATGTATACGTAAAGGTACAAGATATAAATCAAGCTACATGGTTTGCTTGTATCCAAACACGATGGGAGAGCGTAATTAGGAAATAAAAGCAAATTCTGACTTTTGTTGTGGCGTAATTTCTGGGTAATCGAAGAAAGTACCTGAATCTTCGAGGCTAAAATTCAAAGGCTTTGACTCTTGTCTGATTTTTATTCTCCTCTAAGATATTTTTCGTCAGATTGAATTTTGTTCGATTTTCTGATTTTTTCACACAGTTTGAGCAATTTAAGCAAACTATTTTGGGTTTTTGGATGGAATTTGTAGATCATACCAATTGGAAAAATGAATGCGACCGATGGACATGGGAAAGTTTTGCCGTGTAAGGGTTTTCCTCTCTAAATCCAGACAGTGGTGGATCGACCCCAAAGTCATCTAAAATGGTACAAATTTGCTCGCTCTAGAGCAAACCAGAAAGTATGGAGCAAATCATCATTCCCACATCACAAAAAGTTCAATTAAGTTGAAACAAAGGATTACTCCCTATCCCCAATTCCAGATTGCAGCATATTTGGATCGATAGCTATGCTGGGGTGCAATTTTCTCTGTAAGTCATTTAAAACGCCACATCCAGATAACATGGGTTAATGTATCTATTTCAACTTATACTGATAATGTCTATGAAAAATTTGTATTGATTTGATTCTAGAATACAAAGAAAGTAAACAAGATTAAATATGCTGGGAAAAATTATGGCATATCTAACTGTTTGAATGTTATTGTAACTTTTGTTTCCCGTAAGTTATCGGTAAGAGTGATGTCAAAGAGGTATTAGTTATACTTATTATTTTTTGACAATTATTTTTCCAGCTAGTCCATATCTATACCTAGGTTGAAAGACTGGTTAAGTTTAAATGCTATCACTTGATAACTGTTAATTAATCAGCGATTAAGGGGAAAATTAGTCCAATTTTAGGGGAGATGCTTAGGCTACTTGTGAAGTGGATTAAACAGATTTTTCAACGCATTTTTACTCAGGATTCCCAAGACACTATTGGGAGTGAATCGACGCACACCCAGAATCTACCAGAATTGACAAATGCGGATTTAGAGTTTTTGTTCACCCAGTTACTGGAGGGTGTATATCAAGCTCGTGGACAACAATGGGCAATCCGATATTTGCAACGGATGGAAAATCGAATTAGCGAACAGCGCTGGTTAGAATGGTTACAAATATTCGGTTCCCGTGTCTTAAATTCTCCCGTACCTAATGATGAATTAGCGTTTAGGATGGTACAGTTAGGTGAGTTAAATATCGGGATTGTTGGCGAATATGCTGGTAGTATTGGTATGCAGTTACTAGCCCGCACGACTAATCCTACTGAGTGGGAAACTCCTGATATTTTTCAACCTTCAGTTGCAGACAATGGTGAGCAATCTGGAGAGGGTGTTGCCAATTTTTCCCCTAAACAAAATCATGGGGTCGATAATAGTGATTATGTATCAATCCCTATTTCTCAGGGAAGAGAAATAGCTGTACCACATTTAGGATTGCCTAGTAATAATATTCTTTTTGATGCTGATTTCCAACCTGCGGAAAATCATGGTTACGATTGGGAAATCAATCCGGATGAAAATGCTTTGATTGCGCTGGAAAATACCCCTGGACAAGATTTGTTGAGACAATTTGGGGATGAATTATGGGAGGTAGGGGTTGAGGATGAACCGGAGGTAGGAGGAAGTCGGGTTTTACCGGAGGAAACAAATGCTCAGGTCAAACCAGTGCAGATGGATGGGGATGGTGTCCAATTTGTTGAGTTTGTCAATCCGAGTTGGGATAGTTCGGGTTTAGCAGAAAGTTTAGAGGCTAGTGAAAATAATTTTGAGACTAATTTAGAAAATAGATTTGAGACAGATTCTGTTAGCGAAGTTGATCCACTTCTGAATCAATCCTCTCCATCCCCTGTTATGGAGCCAATTGGTGATGACCGTAGCACTGGGGAGAATGATATTTTTGTTGATGTGACAGAGGAATTGGAAAAGGCAGATGGGGAGTTGATATTCCCTAGGGAAACAGAATTAGATGCATTAGATACTGGTTTAGAACAGGAGTGGGAAGTTCGTTCTCAAGAGGAAGAACAGCCAGAACAAGAGTACCAAATTATTGCCGATGACCATAGCCTTCAGGAATGGGTTGCTCCACCCTCTTCAGAGGAGGAATATAATCGGGATGAGGTTGAAGCCGATGAATCGGAAATGATTGCCGAAGCAAACCCAGAAGACAGGAATACCCAGGTAAATACGGGTTTCCAACAGATAATTGGTACACCAGACCAGACTCAAAATTCAATTTGGCCACAGGAATGGACGGGTGTGCAACCGGATGTCACCGTCACATTGGAAGAGTTGTGGGTGCGGTTGCAGCAAAGTACAAATTTAGTTGAACAATTGGCTGCGGGATTGTTGAATCCATCGGCGACACCAGAATTATTTGATGGTTCGCCTATTAGCATTGAAGAACAGGCTCAAGCCTTATTTTACCAGGCTTTGCAACAAAGTAAAAGTGGCGATTTAGATGGGGCGATCGCCTCCTACGACCAGGCGTTACAATTACAACCGGAAGCCTATGAGTATTGGTTTAACCGAGGTTTAGCCCTATTTTATCGTGGCGATTTGATGGCGGCTTTAGCTTCCTACGAAGAAGCGATCGCCATTAAACCTGATTATTATAAGGCGTGGTTAAATCGGGGGGCAATTTTAGGGGAGTTGGAACAGTTTGAAAGTGCGATTAATTGTTTTGATCAAGCGATCGCCATTAAATCTGACGAAAGTGAGGCTTGGTCGAGTCGGGGTACGGCATTATTAAAGTTAGGACGGTTAGCAGAAGCGGTACAATCCTACGATTTTGCCACCCAATTAGAACCGGATGATGGACAAACCTGGTTTTATCGCGGTGTGGCTTTGGCGAATCTGGGGGAATATGCCGATGCGATCGCTTCCTTTGATGAGGCTTTGGAAACTGAAGGGGATTACTATTTAATTTGGCATCAACGGGGGATTGCTCAGGTAAACTTGCATCAGTGGGAGGAGGCAATTTCTTCCTACGACAAAGCCTTGGAATTAGCTCCCCATGACCCGGATATTTGGATTTCCCGTGGTTATGCCCTCGATTGCAATCAAAATTATGATGCAGCGATCGCCTCCTATACCCAAGCTCTGACGATTAATCCCCAGTTAGACCACATCTGGATTGATCGCGGGGTCTTGGAAGCAAAATTAGGGTATTGGCAAGCGGCCATTCAATCCTGGGAACAAGCTTTAGTCATATCTCCCCATTTGTATTTAGCAAGATTTAATCAGGCGATCGCCTGGGATAATCTCGGTAATCCAGAGCAAGCTTTAGTTTGTTATAACCAAGCTGTCGAGATTGAACCTAATTTTGCAGTGGGTTGGTACAGTCGGGGTTTACTGTTAGCCAAACAACAACAATGGGAAGCTGCAATCCTCTCCTACGACCTGGCAATCCAAATCCAACCCGATTACTGGGAAGCTTGGTTGGCAAGAGCTAGTGCCGTGTTTTCATCTCCCAGCTATGATACCTATTTTACCAGCTATAGCAGCCTGGCCAATACCAACCCCAGCTTGAATTTACGGGGATACGATGGTCAAATTACCACCTACACCGAAGCTCTGAAGTATCTTTCACCGGAAACCCACCCGGAAGGTTGGGGTAAAATTAATCTCGCTCTGGGAAATACCTACTGCGATCGTGTGACCAGTCCCTACGGCTATGGCAGTTCCTCCTACCACAACCCCCGTCAAGATTGGTATCATGCCTTTGATGCTTATAATCAAGCCCGTATCACTTTAACTCCAGAAGCCTTCCCGGAACAACATTTAGAGGTTTTACAAAACTTAATTAAAATCTATGTTGCCTTTGAGCAGACAGCTGATGCTAACGCTCTCTACGAACATGCTCGCAGCTTTTTCGCAGAATTACTCACAGATAGCCAACGTAGCGATGGCGAAAAAAGGCGTTTAGGTTTAAAATTTGCTGGAATCGGCCAATTAGGGGTCGATATTGCTGTTCAATCGGGTGAACTTGTCCAAGCTTTAGAAATTGGTGAATATTTCAAAAATGCTTGTTTACATTGGCTGTTAACTGGGTGGAGCGACCAAATTCTAACTCCCGACTACGCAGCGATCCAAAACCTGGTGAATCCGACAACCGCCATTATCTACTGGCATATGAGTCCGGTAGCCATGCATACTTTTATCATTAAACACTTGCACCCGGAACCAATTCCCGTATTTACACCGATGTTAAATTTAGAAGAATACGAGGAAACTCCCCTACCAGAAGCCGTTGAGCGACTGCTAAAATTCCAGGCTTGGCTAGATGAATGGCAACAAAAATACCGAGAATATTTAAGTTTGACACCCGCCGCACAACAGGAACACACATGGCGTGTGGACATGGGGTGGAGATTATTAGAACTGAAAAAAATCCTGAGTATAAATAATATCCTTCAGGAATTAGAAGGTATTAGCCAACTAATTTTGATTCCGCACCGGGAATTATTTTCCTTACCGTTACATGCCCTATTTACCCTGAGCAGTGATACAGAAGCAGCAGAAACGAGTAAGCAATTACAAATTACCTACCTCCCCACGGCTCAATCAGCCCTAGCACAATCAAAAACCACCCCTGGACAGCAATCTTTCCCGACAATGTTGAGTGTGGAAAGCTACAAACAACTAGATGAAATTACAGGCAAATTTATCCGTACAGAAACCGAAATTATCAGTCAACTTAGCCAAGGCGATCGCATTTTGGTCGAGAATGCCTCCCCAGAAAGCTTCAACCAAGTTTTAAATCGCAACTATGATATTTTGAACCTCAACGCTGTCAGCAGTCCATATCCGCAAAATAACCAACCACCCAGCATCCGAATTAGTCATACCCACACCCTGCAAATTCACGAAATTAGTCACCAATACCAACTAGTCACCCTCAACAGTCAACACTCATCCCCTCCCCCATCTCCGGTGAACAGCGAATATGCAGAAATTGCGATCGCGCTGTACCATCAAGGTATCCCCCATATCCACACCAACCTGTGGGAAGTGGAAGCAACAACCCACATTTTCATGATGGTGGAATTTTATCGACGTTTATATCGAGGAAAATCTCCGACAGTTGCTTTTAACGAAACCATCAACTGGTTTCAAGAGTTAACCCCAGCCCAGGTGCAACAATGGTACGATAATTTATTTAATCAATCCCTACCAGCCCACATTACCACCTATCTATATCAAACCAAACAAAATCATCCCCAAACAAAATTGTATAATAACCCCTTCCACTGGGCTGGATTTAAAATCATCGGTGGTTTTTAATTGCAGGGAGAGACGTAGCAATGCTACGTCTCTAACATAATTGATTGAATACGGTTTCGCTAAACATTCTATGTCTGATTTACCACCACTGAATACAGAAACAATTTGGGCAATTATCCATGAAACAATCGATGATCCAACCGTTAATCAATTAGTTTGGTACTATCTGGGTTATCGTTACAATCCTGACACTCAAACATGGGATATCTCCGAATTATTACCAGAATGGCGTGAGGAATATCCCCAACCACCCGACTTTTTTGACAGTCGTCCCGCAGCCATGAAATTAACCCGCTCGATTCCAACCGCAAATAAACAATTGTTAAAGGAAAAATTAGGCTTTAAAGGATATAAAATAGGAGAGTTTGGACCTAAACAAACTCGACGCGCAACCATCGCTAATTGGCTATTAAGCTATATGGAGATTCACGGGATTAAATAGGGTTTGTAGGTAAAAAGCATTGTCCTATGTTTTTCATAAGTTCCGAAAACATACAGGGAGTAGGGATAAGACGGTTCGGATCAGAAAATTCATAAACCCCAAATAATTGTAGAGAAGCGATATATCGCGTCTTTTGAAACCTCCACGAAAAATCATTCACCGAACCGTATTGGGAGTAGGGAGTAGGAGGAAAATTAAGAGGAAGATTAATCCGTCTTGTGAGAAATTCGGGCTGTAACTAGTGGTTTGTCAAAATAGAAATGATGGATACATTTATTCATAATTCAAACGCAGGCAGGATGCCCGCACCACCGCCATCCATCAAAATAAAATTGACAGAGTACTAGTGGTCTGTCGCATTAATTTTAATGGAATAGGGAACAGGGAATAGTTTTATCCCTGTTTTTTATCCTTTGACAAAAATATATTTGTCAGCAGTCCCACAGCGAGAAATTTTGTTGGCAAATAAACGCTCAAATTATCGCTCTGTTGGGGGTGAAAAAATTGGCTTTTATTTTTCTTTGAGGAGAGTGAGTCAATAAAGTGAGAAAGTGTGGGTAAATTAAGTATTAACTAATTTGTTGAAACCAATATGTCGGGTATGTCGGGAAAAAATATCTTATTTCTAGTTTTATTGATTTTTGTGCCAATTTCCCTCATTGCCCATTTTGGCGAGTGGGGGGAGTTAACAGTATTTATCACTGCGGGCTTGGCTATTTTACCCCTTGCAGGTTGGATGGGAAAAGCGACAGAAGAAATAGCTGTTGTTCTTGGTCCGTTGGTGGGTGGTTTACTGAATGCCACATTTGGGAATGCTACGGAATTAATTATCGCCTTGATTGCCCTCAGAGCGGGACTGGTGGATGTGGTCAAAGCCAGTATCACGGGTTCGATTTTGGGTAACTTATTACTGGTAATGGGTTTAGCAATGTTTCTCGGTGGACTTCGCCATAAAGAACAGAAATTTGAACCTATTGTCGCCCGTGTAAATGCGGCTTCCATGAATTTAGCGGTGATTGCCATTTTAATGCCAACGGCAATGGATGTTACATCTAGTGGTGTCAGTGAACAGACATTACAACGCCTTTCCGTGGCGGTGGCTATAGTTTTAATTATTGTCTATGCCCTGACCTTACTATTTTCCATGAAAACCCATACCTACCTGTATGATGTTGGGGTTGCCGATAGTCCCATAGTTGAAAATCCAGCCCATACACCGAATATTTGGTTGTGGGGAGGGGTATTACTTGGTTCTACTTTGTTAGTTGCTCTGGAGTCGGAACTATTGGTAGACTCCTTGGAAGCAGCCACATCCCAACTGGGTTTAACTGCCTTATTTACAGGGGTAATTCTTGTACCAATTATTGGTAATGCCGCAGAACATGCAACTGCGGTGACGGTAGCGATGAAGAATAAAATGGATTTGTCCTTGTCGGTGGCTGTGGGTTCTAGTATGCAGATTGCCCTATTTGTGGCTCCGGTTTTAATTTTAGCGGGATGGGTATTTGGACAACCGATGGATTTAGATTTTAATCCTTTTGAATTGGTTGCGGTGGCTGTTGCGGTGTTAATTGCCAATACCATTAGTTCTGATGGTAAATCAAATTGGCTAGAGGGTGTTTTGCTACTAGCTACCTATACTGTTTTAGGATTAGCGTTTTATTTTCATCCGGTGATTGAAGGTATCGGCTGATATCTTACACCTTGGGAGGGTCATCATGATCCTCTTTGCTCACAATTCTACATTTGAGGCAGTAGCCCTCGTGGAATGCGTCCCCACGCGGAGCATAGGGACGAGATAACCACAAAAACCGTGTGAACTTATGGGTAAATTTCCACAAAATCAACAGTCTACGCAAAGCCTCAACCCAACCTACAGTTATCTTTAACACCAACCGTATTGAACTTTACCCAAGTCTGCTGGAGAAAGTAGCAGCATTAGGGTTTTCGGTGATTATGAATCATTTACTACTCCCTACTTCCCGACTCAACTACTGCTCCTTGCATTTTTTCAAAGGCATCTATTAGGGTTTTGAGTTGTTGGTCGGCTTTGAGGACGGCTAAACCCCTGACGGTGACTTTTCCGGGGGAATAGACAAACCGATTACGCATATTTTCTGTGAGGTTGGCTGCTAATAGGTTCCAAGCGGGTTCTTCCATTGGTGTTTCTAATACTACGTGTTGTTTGTTTTCCGGTTTAATGCGACTAAATCCTAGGGATTTGGCTAGTTGCTTGAGTTCCATAACCCGTAATAATTGCAGTGCTGGTGTGGGTAAATTCCCATATCTGTCATTCCATTCGGCGGCAATTAGGGCTAGTTCTTCTTTGTTTTTAGCAGCAGCAACGGCTCGATAGGCGCTCATTTTCTGGTCGAGGTCGGGGATATAATCGCTGGGTATCATGGCGGTGAGATTCAAGTCGATTTGGGTATCTTCGACCTTGGGGATTTCTTGACCACGGATTTCCCGAATTGCCTCTTCTAACATGGACATGTATAAATCAAAACCAATCACATCCATTTGTCCCGATTGTTCTGCCCCTAATAGATTACCGACACCGCGAATTTCCATATCCCGCATTGCTAATTGATACCCAGAACCGAGTTGGGTAAACTCCTGAATGGCGCGTAATCTTTGTCGAGCGGCATCCGTCAGTTGTCGTTGGCGGGGATAAAATAACCAGGCGTGGGCTTGAATTCCGGCTCGACCGACCCGTCCCCGCAATTGGTATAATTGGGCTAGACCGAAACGATGGGCATCTTCAATTAAAATGGTGTTGACGCGGGGAATATCTAAACCTGATTCGATGATGGTTGTACAAACTAAGATATCCGCTTCCCCGTTACTAAAGGTCAACATGGTGGATTCTAGCTCCCCCTCATCCATTTGTCCGTGGGCGATCGCAATCCGAATTCCTGG
This sequence comes from uncultured Calothrix sp., assembly GCA_937973965.1. GTDB lineage: Bacteria > Cyanobacteriota > Cyanobacteriia > Cyanobacteriales > Nostocaceae > NIES-3974. The sequence goes on from CALJJQ010000013.1 coordinate 42,468, forward strand.
TAGCATTTCCCGCAGTTGGGCGGTTTTTTCTTCTATTCCTTCGACTCTCGGTACTACGTAAAATACCTGCCCACCACGGTCTAATTCTTGACGAATGGCACTGCGTACTGTTTCTGGATGTAGGGGAGCCAAGTGGGTTTGGATCGGTCGTCGGGATGGGGGGGGAGTGGTAATTAGGCTCATTTCCCGAATCCCCGATAGGGACATGTATAGGGTGCGGGGAATGGGTGTGGCGGAAAGGGTTAAGACATCTACCTGGGTTTTTAAGGATTTAATTTTTTCCTTTTGGTTGACCCCAAATCGCTGTTCCTCGTCAATTACCAATAAGCCTAAATTTTTATACTTAACTTCTTTGCTGAGTAACTGGTGGGTTCCGATGACAATATCTAAATCTCCGTTGGCTAAACGTTTGTGAATTTCCCGTCGTTCCTGGGGACTGCGAAAACGATTTAATAAACCCACATTGATGGGGTAGGGGGCAAACCTTTCCTTGATGGTATGGTAATGTTGTTGGGTTAAAATGGTCGTTGGGGCTAGGAGTGCCACCTGTTTTCCTGCTGTTACGGCCTTGAATATGGCGCGAATTGCGACTTCTGTTTTCCCAAAACCCACATCTCCACATACTAACCGATCCATCGGGCGATCGCTTTCCATATCCCGTTTCACGTCTTGGGTGGCTTTGAGTTGGTCGGGAGTTGCTTGGTAGGGGAAAGAATCCTCTAGTTCCTGTTGCCAAGGCATATCTGGGGGGAAGGCGAAACCATGTTGTTGGTTGCGGGCTGCATACAAGCGTAGCAAATCCACCGCCAACTTTTTCACTGCCTTACGGACTTTATTTTTGGTGTTTTCCCATACCTTACCGGTCATTTTATGTAATTCCGGGGTTTTTTGGGTGGTTGTCCGTAACCGTGATAAGGCTCCTACCTGGTCTGCTGCTACCCGTAATAATCCATCGGCATATTGCACCACCAAATAATCGCGGGTTTCGTGGTTAATCGTTAAACTCTCCAACTTGATAAACTTACCAATTCCATGATTGCGATGCACCACGTAATCCCCTGGACGCAACTTATTCGGGTCAATTTGTTTGGAACTTGCTTGTCGTCGCTTGCGGACATAACTGGGGGTTGCGAGGGAATGCTGTCCATAGAATTCCCGGTCAGTAATTACCGCAATGCGATAGGTGGGTAGTATAAATCCTTCCAGTTCTGCCAAGCCGGAATACTTAACTGCCACCGGGGTATAATTACCCACCAATTTATCAATGGCCTGAAAATCATTGGGATTGGGGATAAACTGGGCTGGACAATCATGTTCCTGTAACAAAGACACCGAGCGACTGGGTTGAGCGGAAACAATCCAGACTGCAAATTTGCGATCGCGCTCCCCCCGTAAAGTTTCACTAATTTTGGCAAACTGGTGGGGAGTCACAGGTAAACGTCGGCTCGCCAGATTGACCGCAGATGTATCTTTTTCGACTCCTGATTCCACAATCTCCGACAAAAATAGGCGATCGCATTCTGCCAACTCCTGCAAACAATCCTCAAAGCTGCGGTGGATGATGGGTAACTCCACGGGAATCGGCACTGCATCGGGGTTATCCTCCGTAATTTCCACAGCCCCCGAAGCGAAAAAATCCCACTGTTCTTGGGCATTTTCCCACCAGCGATCGCCGTGAGCATGGCACTGTTCTGGCTCATCCAGGGCGATAATTGTATCCTGTGGTAAATAATCTAGTAAGCTTGCGGGTTGGTCATAGGCTATACCTAAAAAGCGCCGACTACCTTCTAGGGGGGTGGAGGAATCTAGGGGAGAGGGGAGTAGGGGGGAAAGGGATGATAGGTCCGGTTTTTTTGCTAAGGCTGCACTAATAATCGAGCCAAAACTTGTGGGAGTCAAAACAACTTGCTCCACCTTATCCAAAGCTGACCGTTGGGTTGCGGGGTCAAACTCGCGAATTTTCTCAATTTCGTCCCCAAACCACTCTAAACGAAACGGCAACTCCGCCGAAACGGGGAACACATCCACAATATCCCCCCGACGACTCCACTGTCCCTCACTTTCCACCAAAGCCACCCGTTCGTAACCTAACCGAGCTAGCTGTTCCCCAAACTGATCCAAATCCCACTCCATCCCCCGCATAATCGGCAAACAAAAGGACTTAAAATCCGCTTGGGGTGGTAAATGGGGTTGGAGCGCTCCCACCGTCGTCACAATGACCGCAGGTTCCCGATGGTCTGCGGTTAAAACCAAATCCGCCAAAACCTGCATTTGTCCCCAAACCATCTCCATCTCTGGGTCAAAGGGTTCGTAAGGAGAAGCCTCATTGGTGGGGTAAAAATAAACACGCTGCCAACCAATCGCTTCCAATTGTGCCGTCCACCGTCCCGCCTCTTCCAAGGTTGCACAAATTACCAGTAAGTTCTGCCCAGCAGTTTGTGCTAAAGCCGAAGCCACCAAACCTTTTGGTAAACGGGAGATACCGTTGAGAGTTAAAGAATGTTGCTTTTTTAACTTATTTAAGAGTTCGGTTGTCAGGGGTGAACGTCCCAAAACACGCACAATTGATGCGAGAGCCATAGCTGATAATCGAAAGTATGATGGAGTTGAAAGGTAATTGTTTTCCCATTTTTGTGGAAATACCTCAACTATTTTAGAACTTCTAGGCAATTTCCTGCTGAGGGTCGGTAGGGGTAGTTTATTTGATGGCGGGTAGGGATGTAGGGGGAAAGTATCAGTTTGGATTCTGTCTCCTGAATGTTGCTGGCATGATTTTGCCCCTTTTCAGGTAGAATACCTCTACATGCAATTACAGTCATCAAAAATTTCTTGCTTAGTGTATTCATTGGTGTTTCTAGCGCCTAGCAAATTTCGATACCATGAATTTAAACCACTAAACCTTGAGCAAACAGCGCCGATGGGTTCGGCTATATACAGCGAATGTCCCCAACTTCTGAGATATTGGTAATTCTCCTCCTAATTTTTGGCAACGGACTGTTTGTGATGTCCGAATTAGCAATTGTTTCGGCTCGTAAAGTTCGTCTCCAGCAACTTGCAAATCAGGGTGATACAAAGGCACGTATAGCCTTAGATTTGGCATCTTCTCCCAATCAGTTTCTCGGTACTGTTCAGATTGGGATTACTTTACTAACAATTTTATCCGGTGCATTTGGAGAAGAAGCGATCGCTAAACGTATTGCTCCTTTTTTGGGGGTAAGTATAATTGAGCGTCCCCCTGTCGTTTCTTGGCAAGAACAAATTGCTAGGGGATTGGCGGTTGTAGTAATTACCTACTTGACTTTGATTTTGGGTGAATTGGTTCCTAAGCGTTTGGCGTTAAGTTATCCAGAGGCGATCGCAACGATTATTGGTATTCCCATGCAAGTTCTTTCTCGGTTGGGTTCGCCAATTGTATTTATTTTAAGTGCATCAACGGAGACGATTTTACAGGTTTTGGGTATCCAACCTTCTTCGGAACCAATGGTGACGGAGGAAGAAATTAAGGTATTAATTGAGCAAGGAACGGAGGAGGGGACTTTTGAAGAAGCGGAACAGGATATGGTGGAGCGGGTATTTCGCTTGGGAGATAGACCCGTCAGCGCTTTGATGACTCCCCGTCCTGATATTGTGTGGTTAGACTTGGAAGATACGGCACAGGAAAATCAGCAAAAGTTAGTTAATAGTAGATATTCCCGTTACCCTGTTTGTCAAGGTGGTTTAGATAATGTGTTGGGTATTATTCCGGTAACGGATTTACTCACCCGTTGTTTGTGTGGGGAGCGCATGGATTTAACTGTCGGTTTACATCAACCGGTGTTCGTTCCCGAAAGTACCCGTGGGTTGAAGGTGCTGGAATTGTTTAAACAAACTGCTACCCATATAGCTTTGGTTGTGGATGAATACGGTGTGATTCAAGGACTGGTTACTCTCAATGATGTTTTGATTGAAATTGTTGGCGATGTTCCCATGATTGATAATCAGGGAGAACCACAAATTGTTCAACGGGAAGATGGTTCCTGGTTAGTGGATGGAATGTTGTCGGTGGATGATTTCTTTGAATTATTCCACATTGATATGTACGATAGTAGTGAACGCGATCGCGGTAATTATCAGACTGTCGGTGGTTTTGTGATTAATCACCTGGGGAAAATTCCCAGTGCTGCCGATTATTTTGAATGGCGAGGAATGCGTTTAGAAGTGATGGATATGGATGGTAATCGTGTTGACAAGGTGTTGGTAGTACCGATACCTTCTGTTGATACGGAAAATCCCCCGAAATAGGTGGGTGGGAAAAATTATTTTTGTGGTCAGGGAGTTTGGTTGGATGGGAATGGATACGGGTTCGATAATTCAGGTGAAGTTACCACAAAAATCCTATGAAATTGTCATTCAACCGGGTGGTCTGGATTCCCTGGGTGCAAGGATGCAAGGGTTAGGTTTAGGGAAGAAGGTATTAATTGTATCTAATCCGACGGTGTTTCCCTTGTATGGCGATCGCGCGATCGCGGCTTTAGAAAATGCTGGTTATCAGGTTTGTACTTGTATTCTTCCCGATGGGGAGGGTTACAAAAATCTGGAGTCGATTCAAAAAATCTATAATGTGGCGATCGCCCAGCGTTTGGAACGCAGTTCGACGCTGGTTGCTCTCGGTGGTGGTGTCATTGGGGATATGACTGGTTTTGCTGCTGCAACTTGGCTGCGGGGGATTAATTTTGTCCAAGTACCAACGACTTTGTTGGCAATGGTGGATGCGTCCATTGGAGGGAAAACGGGGGTAAACCATCCTCTGGGGAAAAATTTGATTGGTGCTTTTTATCAGCCTCGGTTGGTTTTAATTGATGCTGAGGTGTTGAATTCTCTACCAGTGCGGGAGTTTCGCGCAGGGATGGCGGAGGTGATTAAGTACGGGGTAATTTGGGATGGGGAGTTATTTGCCATGATGGAAACCCAACCCCATTTAGATCAAATGCAGTATGTAAATACACCTGTTGTTTCTGGGGAAACTTTGATTAATGAAATCTTGATTCGCTCCTGTCAAGCGAAAGCGGATGTGGTCGGGAAGGATGAAAAAGAAGCCGGATTACGAGCTATCCTCAATTATGGACATACCATTGCCCATGCGGTGGAAAGTTTGACCGGATACACCCGTGTCAATCATGGGGAAGCGGTGGGTATGGGGATGGTTGCAGCTGGAAATATTGCCGCAAGTTTAGGGATGTGGAGTGAGGGGGAAAGCCAACGTCAAAATGCACTCATCCAGAAAACTGGTTTACCAACTCAGTTACCGCAAGATGTAGATATTGATGCAGTTATTGATACCCTGCAATTAGATAAAAAGGTGAAAAGTGGCAAAGTGAGGTTTATTTTACCGACCCAAATCGGAGTAGTCACAATTACCGATGCGGTTCCCACGACCACAATTCGTCAGGTGTTAGAGTTAATGCAGTCTTAATGCTTTGTCCCATAAGTTTTGATGGCGATATGAGATTTCAGTTCTGAAAAAATATGTGATTCACGCTGGTAAAAAATTATCATGGAAGCCCTCACATTAAACATACCTCCAGCCGTAGGCTTGACCGATGAGCAATTTTATCAACTCTGCATCGCTAATGAACCTTGGCAATTGGAACTCACCCAAACCGGAGAATTGATTATTATGCCTCCAACAGGTGGAGAAAGTGGAATCAGGAACTCTGATATTATTATCGAACTTGGTTTGTGGAACCGTAAAACTAAATTAGGTAAAGTTTTTGACTCTTCCACTGAGTTTAAATTACCCAATGGAGCCTATCGTTGTCCCGATGCTGCTTGGGTCAAGTTAGAACGCTGGGAAGTTTTAACACAAGAGCAAAAAAGACGTTTCCCCCCTATTTGTCCTGATTTTGTCGTTGAACTGCGTTCCGAAACCGATAATTTAGACAAATTACGTAGTAAGATGCGGGAATATCAAGAAAACGGTGCGCGTTTAGGTTGGTTAATTGATCCCCAAACTCCACTGGTGGAAATTTATCGACCTGGACAAAATGTAGAAGTTCTGCATTTCCCTTTTGAACATCCACCTCAGCTTGATGGCGAATCTGTTTTACCGGGGTTTGTTTTAGATATGGCGATTATTTTAAATCCATAGAGACGCGATATGGTAGTAGAGACGCGATATATCTCGTCTCTACTGCGTTTCTGGAATTTCCCAGAGATAAACAGCCTTGTCAAAACCACCACTAGCCAAATACTTGCCATTAGGACTAAAGGCGATCGCACTGACCCAATCTTGGTGTTCATAAAGATTTGCTATTAATTCCCCGGTCTGTAGATTCCACAGTTTAATGCCATCCCGTCCTGCACTCGCTAACATCTCACCACTGGGATGAATCGCGATCGCATTTATCGAGTTGTCATGGTCGCTCAAGGTTCGCAGTAACTTACCCGTTGTCAAATCCCAAATCTTGATCTGGCGATCGCGACTGGTGGTGATGAGTTGGTCTCCCTTGGGTGTAAATGCAACTCCTGTCACTGTTTGGGTGTGTGCAGATAACCGCCACAGTTCCTTACCTGCACCAATATTCCATAACTTTACAACCCCATTGCGATCGCCTGTGGCTGCCAATTTACCATCGGGACTGAGGGTGACAGCATGGAGGTAATTGTCAAATTGCACCAAAGCACCCAAAGACCTCTGTTGAACTAAATCCCAAGCTCGCACCCCATCGGTAGCTGCACTCACCAGCATTTTACTATCTGCTGTCACTGCCAATGCTAAAATCACACCGGTATGGGCAACAAAAGTCCTTGTAAAACGATTAGTCCGTAAATTCCACAGATTTAAAGTGGTATCACTACTTCCACTAGCCAAGGTCTGACCATTGGGGGAAACCAACACCGCGTGAACCGTACCTCTGTGGGCGCGATTAATTATACCTCTGGCTTTCCCTTTGTTCACGTCCCATAGACGAATCGTTGCATCATTTTCTCCACCCCCACTCACCACGGTTTTACTGTCGGGACTAAAGGCTAAAGATTTTACCGTTCCCCCATGTCCTTTCATTTTGTAGATTAATTTCGGTTCGCGGGTTCTGGTCGCAGGTGCAGGGGTTAGATTTGAGCGTAACTGGGAATTAGCAGGACTTGCGACCATAAGCACCCCAGCAGCTAATACCAACCAGATAGTCATCGCCGCAAATATTTGAGTGGGATAACTGACCAAAATGAAATTCTGGTTTTTTTTCACCTCAACCTTCCTCACTCTATCCTCCCATACATCACCAAGACCTTGCGTTTTTATATTTCCCAGGAAAAGGGGATAACGAACGCTTACGAGAAAAATTGGGAGCAGGGGGATTGGGGAATTAGAGACGCGATATGTCCCGTCTCTATTCACCCTATTCTCTGTTTTCCATCAACTGCGCAAGGTGACACCAAATTTTTCCACAAGGGATTCGCGAACTTTTTCCATGATTGGATCTACTTCGGTGTCGGTGAGGGTGCGATCGCTTGCTCGATAAATTAGTCGAAAAGCAAGACTACGTTGTCCTTGGGGGACGTTTTCACCGCGATATTCGTCGAAGACTTGGACGGATTCCAATAGTCCTTTACCAGCTTTGGCGATCGCTCGTTCAATTTCAGTAACGGTGTATTTTGTGGGGATGAAAAAGGCAATGTCCCGGTCGGATGCGGGGTAGGTTGAGTAGTTTTGGAAACGGGGAACGAGAATTTCGTCCTTGTCTAGGGCATTAAATAGTACTTCTAAATCGAGTTGGAATACGTAGACGGCATCGGGTAAATCCCTTTGTTGCCGTAGTTGGGGGTGGAGTTGACCAAAGGTTCCCAGCCGTTCCCCACCAATCCAGAGGGAAGCGGTACGACCGGGGTGTAAGCGACTGTCTCGGTGGTCGGGTTGGTATTCAACGCTAATTCCTAGTTGGGTAAATACACTTTCGAGGATGCCTTTGGCTTCATACCAGGTCATGGGTTTATCTTTTCCACCCCGTGACCATTTACCGACGGTGGTATCACCACCGAGAATCCCTGCAATGGTTTCGGCTTCGTGTAAACCGTCTTCATCTTGCCAGAAAATCTGCCCGATTTCAAATCCGTTGAGGGCGGCCTTTGCCTGTTCCAGGTTATACTGAAAAGCGTCGATGAGACCGGAAATTAAATCGGTACGCAGGGCGGAATATTCGGCAAATAGGGGATTACTCAGTGCCACCTGTCGCTCTTCCCCTGGTTTCACAAGGGAATAGTGGATTAATTCGGTTAATCCCGCAGCTCGCATGGCAGCGCGGAGACGACGCAATATTTCCTGTTCAAAGGGTAAATATCCAGCTTCTGCGGTTTCGGGTAGGGTATCACAGAAGTTATCGTAGCCGTAGAGCCGGGCTACTTCTTCAATTAAATCGATTTCCCGCTCCAAATCTCGATAGCGGTAGGGGGGAACGGTGACATTCCAACTATAATTTTCTGCGGGTGTAAGTTGACACCCTAGGGCCGTCAGGCTGCGTTCTACATCGGCGGCAGTTAACTCACCTGTTTGTTTGCCTAGATTAACGGGTCCAAGTACCTCATTCACACGCTGGAGACGGAGATGAACTGTGCGGCTCCAATTAGCTGGGTCGGGACGGGTATCCTCTTGGCTTTGGGTGATAATTGTACCACCTGTGAGTTCGGTAATTAGGGAGAGGGCACGCCGGGTAGCTATTTCTAAACCAGCAAAATTTACCCCTCGTTCGTAGCGAGAAGAGGCTTCGCTGCGTAAACCGACACTGCGGGAGGAACGGCGAATGGCGACGTTATCAAATAGGGCGGCTTCGAGGATAATATTTTGGGTATTGTCCACCACTTCGCTTTCTTCCCCCCCCATCACCCCTGCTAAAGCCACAGGTTTATCGTTAGCGGTAATTAGGAGACTTTGCTGGGAAAGGTTGCGAACTTGACCATCTAGGGTTTTCAAAGTTTCCCCCGGATGAGCAAAGCGCACACCAATAGTTAAATTTTCACTCCCGGCGATCGCTTGTAAGCGTTCCCGGTCAAAGGCGTGTAAAGGTTGTCCCCATTCCAATAATACGTAGTTGGTAATATCGACGATATTATTAATCGGACGCGTACCTGCTGCTCTTAAACGTTGTTGCAACCAATCGGGAGAAGGAGCAATTTTCACATTGGCGATCACAGTCCCAATATAGGCTGGACAAGCTTGTCTTTCTTTGATTTTAATACTTAAATTTCCTGTTTCTGGGGGTACTACCACATCATCTGGTTCGGGAATAGTTAACCTTCCCCCCGTCAAAGCAGCCACTTCCCGCGCTACCCCAACCATTGACAGAGCGTCCGCACGGTTAGCAGTTGTGGTGACATCTAACACCACATCATCTAAACCTAGTAACGGACGGACATCTGTACCAACTTGTAAATCCTCCTGGGGGAAAATATGAATACCATCCACATCGGTCGGTAAACCCAACTCTTTGAGGGAACAAATCATCCCATTCGACTGCACACCCCGCAATTTTGCTGGTTTTATTTTCAGATCGATATTGGGTAAATATGTACCAACAGTTGCCACCGCCACAAAAATATCAGCTCGAACATTAGATGCACCGCAAACAATATTTTGGATTTCCCCCGTGCCAATATCAACTTGACAGACACTTAATTTATCAGCATTGGGATGCTGTTCCCGTTGCAGGACACGTCCCACCACCACACCATTAGCCCAAGTGCGTCTGTCCTCAATTTCCTCCACCTCAAACCCAGCCATTGTCAAGGTTTGCGCCAATTCTTCCGGAGTTAATTTTATTTCTACGAGTTCCTGTAACCAATTTAACGAAATACGCATGAATTTTTAGCCTGCGTCTACTAAAACTCAAATCATAATGACCTGTCTATTCTAAGATGATTTGGGTCTGTGGAGGGAGCAGGAAATAAGGAATAGGGGTCGAGATGCTCCCACTACAATTTTTTGGCGCTGTTGCATACAGATTATGAATTGAAAATTTTACCTTGTGTAGAGACGTAAATACTACGTACATACAATCATTTTGGTTTGATGACAAAATTCATGCCCAAATCCAGCAACGTCCATTTTTTACCCCCAGACCATCGGTGAGAAGCTAAGATGATTTTACTTTTGTCAATTAGAAATTATGCTGAAATATCGAGGGAAAGTAGGTATAAAGTTAGTTATTGTACTGAAACTATGGGGCAAGAACGAATCATGGGTATCCAGATTAGGCGATCGCCTGCTCAAAAATTGTGTTTCTGACCCGATTTTCAGCAATATTTTCAGTACTATTACTTATTGACAAAAGGTATCCGACCTTGGCCTCTCACGAATGCCCCCAGACTATTACGTACTATTTAATCCAAAATCTCAAATTTAAAATCCCAAATATGAAAGATGTATCTGCAAAATCAGTCATCATAGGAAGAAGGTACTTGTTAAATTTTTGTAAAGCAAGTACAGCCCTAATTGCTTTGATGTGGATTTTCCCCGATATATCCGAGGAGAGAGAACAGACAATGACTACTTCTAATGAAAAATTTGCAGTGGAAAAAACTGAGGAAGAATGGCTCCAACAACTGACACCAGAACAGTTTCGGGTACTGCGCAAACACGGAACCGAAAGAGCTGGAACAAGTCCTTTAGATAAGTTGTACGAACCGGGAACCTATTCCTGTGCAGGATGTGGACAGCCGTTATTTTCATCAGAAACAAAATTTAATAGCGGTACAGGTTGGCCGAGTTTTTATCAACCCCTAGAAGGCGCGATCGCCACATCCATCGATAAAACTTTATTTATGACGAGGGTTGAGGTGCATTGTAGCCGTTGTGGTGGTCATTTAGGTCATGTTTTTCGAGATGGTCCCGCACCGACTGGTTTACGTTATTGCATGAATGGGGTAGCCTTAAACTTTACGCCTGCTGAAGTAATTCGTAATTCGTAATTACGGAGAGGGCTTTGTTTACGAAGAGTAATCCGAAATCCGACAATCCAAAATCCCACAATCTCAAGTAGAGACGACCCATCGGGTCGTCTCTACGGAAACCCAAAATCGAAAATCCGAAATCTAAAATCCAAAATCCAAAATCCGAAAATCCGATGACTTTGCCCCTTGCGTCTGTTTCTAGCGAGAAAAAAAAGAAACCATCCCTATTACTGACATTTTCGGCGGTAGCAGTATTAATTACGGGTGGGATTGCGGCTGTGTGGTTCTTTACCCAGGGTAAACCATTAGGGCGATCACTACCTACTGGTGCAACTGTGATTCCCCAGGATGCGGTATTTACGGTGTCACTGACAACCGATGTCCAGCAGTGGGATAGTTTACGGGAATTTGGGACAAAACAATTACAAACGGAATTGGATCGTAATTTAATTGCTCTGCGCGATCGCTTTTTATCCCGCTATGGTTTTGATTTTCAACAACATGTTCAACCTTGGGTGGGGGATGGAGTCACTTTTGCTGTGCTTGCACCACAAAAATCTCCGGAAGGTTCTTCTCCCTCAACCAATGACACTGCTATAAATCCCCAACCCTTGCTGGTGGTATTACCCATCAAAAATCCCCAAGCTGGGGGAAAAATTCTCACCCAAATGCAGACAGTATCGGCAAAGACTTGGCGCGATCGCACCTATGGGAATGTGACGATTAAAGAAGCCACAAACGAAAATGGGGAAGAATTAGTGATCGCGATTGTCGATGGAGGAAAACATCTGGTCATGAGCGATGAATCCCAGGCAATTAACCAGGTAATTGATGCCCAACAACAACAAACAACTATCAATAAATTACCGGGTTTTGCGGATAATTTTACCAAAATCGCTAGTTACCAACCCTTTGCTCAATTTTACCTGAATATACCATCCTCTGCCCAATTAATTGGTGGTTTACCCAACCGCCAACTACCGGCTCAAGTTTTAGGGCAATTACAAAATAATCAGGGTTTGGTCGCTACTGTCTCGGTTGAACCGGAAGGAATTCGTCTCAAAGCCGCATCATGGCTCAAACCCAACAGTCGCAGAACCCTAGCAGTGGAAAATAACGCTGCAACAATGGCCAAACGTGTTCCCGCACAAACTATGATGTTGTGGTCTGGAAGCAATCTGCGTCGCTTATGGACAGATTATGTCGCCACATCTAAGGGTAATTCCCTCGCACCCATCAACCCTGAGCAGTTGCGTAAAGACTTCAAATCCCTGACCAATTTAGAACTGGAACAAGATTTCTTGAGTTGGATGGGTGGTGAATTTGCCCTATCCATCGTCCCCGCTAGCTCCAACAACGATTTTCGCGCTGCCCTTTTATTTATGGTACAAGTTCGCGATCGCCCGAAAGCAGAAGCGGCGATGAAAAAGTTAGATGAGGCAATGAGTACTCAGTACCAATTAAAAATTGAAAAAACCACCGTTACCAATCAGGAACTCACCCGATGGTTTTCCCCTTTCGGTACACTCACCGCTAGTCATGGTTGGATGGATAATAACGTTAAATTTATCACAATGGGTGCGCCCATTACAGATATAATTCTTCCCGCAACCCCAAACCCCCTCGCCCAAACCTCCCTCTATCAAATGGCAGTCCCTTCTCCCTTCAACCCTGGTAACAGTAACTTTTTCCTCGATGTGGAACGCCTTGCCAAAAACTTCCCCCTTCCCCTCTTATTTCCTTACCAGCAAAGCCTGCTGGCTGCTACTAGTACCATCGGTATTTCCACTAGTATCAACGATAATCATAGTATCCAATACGAAGCCCTAATTCGATTACGTAAAACCGATAAACCCTCCCCCTTAACAACACCAATAGAGACGCTTAAACCGGAGTAACTCGGTGTAAATTTAGTTGCTGGTAGTGCTTTATATCACAATACGCTTGGTGTTAAAGATAACTGTAGGTTGGGTTGAGGCTTTGCATAGACTGTTGATTTTGTGGAAATTTACCCATCAGTTCACACAGTTTTTGTGATTTGTCCCGATGCTCCGCGTGGGGACGCATTCCACGAGGGCTACTGCCTCTACATTCTTCAACCCAACCTAGCCAATAATCAGGCTTTTAAGTCTCACTGAACTGTATTGCTTTATACTAAACTTTTTGGGACTAAAGTTCAACTACGAACCCACATTAGAACCCGCATTTTTAGTGTGTTCCAATCAAGCTTTTTTTGGGAATGGGAAGAGCGCGATATATCGCGTCTCTCCCTACTCCCTACTCCCTATGAGTTTTAGGGTTTTGTGAGAAATGCGGGTAAAGTCCAACTAGAAACCCCCATTTGAAGTGAGGTGGACTACTATCGCATAAATCACATGCATTTATCGCATCAAATATCTTGTTTTGTAACTAATGTAACGAAATCACCTAGACAATAGGCAATATTATCTATCACACTCGTTCCATAAGGTAATTGTGAAGAATCGTTAGGAAACAGGGTTGATTGGGTGTGAGTGAAATTACAAAAACGCTGTGTCCCTATTGTGGGGTTGGATGTGGGTTGGAGGTGTTGGCTGTTCAACCGGATGTAATTGAGACGGAAGTAGGTAGTTTAATCGATAGGAATAATAATATCCGTTGGAAGGTACGGGGCGATCGCAATCATCCATCGAGTCAAGGGATGGTGTGTGTCAAGGGTGCGACGGTGACGGAAGCGTTGGATAAATCGCGGTTGTTGTATCCGATGGTACGGGATTCTCTGGATGGGGAGTTCCGACGGGTAGATTGGGATGGGGTTTTGGATTTGATGGTGTCCCGGATTCAGGATATCTGGGAAAATTTTGGTGCGGATGCTATCTGTATGTACGGTTCGGGACAGATGCAGACGGAGGATTATTATGTTGCGCAGAAGTTGTTAAAAGGCTGTTTGGGAACGAATAATTTTGATTCTAATTCCCGTTTGTGTATGTCGAGTGCGGTGAAGGGTTATCAGCTTTCTTTGGGGTCGGATGGTCCACCCTGTTGTTATGATGACCTAGAATTGGCAGATTTAGTGGTGATTATCGGTTCTAATACGGCTGAGTGTCATCCGATTGTATTTAACCGTTTACAGAAATACCGCAAAAAGCATCCCCAGTCTAAGTTAGTGGTTGTTGATCCCCGGTGTACGGAAACGGCGAAGGTTGCGGATTTACATTTATCTCTGCGTCCCGGTACGGATATTGATTTGTTGAATGGGATTGCCTATTTTTTATTGCAGTGGGGTTGTATTGATGCAGAGTTTATTGCTGATGCCACGAATAATTTTCCTGGATATGCCCAGTTAGTACAGTTTTATACTCCTGATTTGGTAACGCAACGTTGTGGAATTTCCCTGGAAGCTCTGCAAAGGACGGCGAAATACTGGGCTGAGGCGAAAAATGTCCTATCGATGTGGTCGATGGGGGTAAATCAATCCAGTGAGGGGACAGCTAAGGTCAACAGTATTATAAATTTACATTTGTTAACAGGGCAGATTGGTAAACCTGGTGCGGGACCTTTTTCCTTGACGGGACAACCAAATGCGATGGGGGGTCGAGAAAGTGGGGGATTAGCCCAGTTACTGCCAGGTTATCGCACTGTAACCAATCCTGTCCATCGCCAGCAGGTGGAAGAATTTTGGCAATTACCACCGGGAAGTATTAGCTCACAACCGGGACGGACTGCTTGGGATATAATTACGGGTTTGGAACAGGGAGAGGTAAAATTACTGTGGATAGTGGCAACTAATCCGGCGGTGAGTTTACCCAATTTACAACGCGCTCAAGCTGCTCTAGCGAAATCTCCCCTGACAATTTACCAGGATGCCTATTATCCCACGGAAACCTCCGCCTATGCCCATATTTTACTACCAGCTGCCCAGTGGGGGGAAAAAACGGGGACGATGACCAATTCGGAACGATTTGTCACCCTCTGTCCAGCCTTTCGTCAACCACCAGGTGAAGCACGTCCCGATTGGCAGATTTTTGCCGAGGTGGGGAAAAGGTTAGGATTTGCGGACAAATTCACCTTTGAGGATGCAGGGAGTGTGCATCGGGAATTTGTGCAGTTGACGCGGGGAAAGGTTTGTGAAATGACGGAAATTAGTCATGAACGGTTAGCGGAAACGGGACCGATTCAATGGGGAGGAAAAAGGTTGTATACTAATGCCCTATTCCCTACAGATAATGGACGGGCTAATTTTGTTCCCAGACATGCGCAGGGACTAGCTGAACCTCCAAATCTGGAATATCCCTTCGTCTTGACCACAGGAAGATTATACGGCCATTGGCACACCCAAACCCGCACTGGACGCATTGACAAGATTCAGAAAATGTATCCCCAACCCTGGATGGAAATTCATCCCCATGATGCCGTTGAATTGGGGGTGATAGATGGTACAGTAGTGGAAGTGCGATCGCAACATGGAAGTGCCCAGTTTCCCGCCAAAATCACCCGCAATATCTTGCCGGGTGTGGTGTTTATTCCCATGCATTGGGGTAAACTTTGGGGGGAAAATACCGAAGCGAATGCCCTTACCCACCCTCAAGCCTGTCCAGAATCGCAACAACCGGAACTCAAAGCCTGTGCAGTCCAACTTGTACCGATAATTGAAAAAACGCTCATAGAGGAATATCAACTCCAATCCTCCCAATGATAAGCTGCTAGGGGTAAAGCCTGATTTCTCTTGATTAGGGGGTGAGTGTTGAGTCAAGGTTTGATTCTCCTACTACTCCTTACTCCCTAATCCCCACAAGTTTTAGGGGTCTATGAGAAATGCGGGAAAGGCTATGAGGGATGGGAAGAATGTGGAAACGTTTCCGAAATGTCATGAAAGACGATAACTTTACTCGTTTACTTGGAAGTTTAGAAGTGCTGATTGCAAAAGTTTTGGCAGTGATGATGGTGGGTATTATTATCTATGCCACCGGGGATTTAATTGTATTTATTTTTCGAGAAGTTTTCACCACCCAGTACGGTACTTTTTATCAAAAACTATTCCAATTATTCGGCTTATTTCTGAATCTTTTAATCGCCTTAGAAATTCTCGAAAATATCACTGGATATCTCAAAAAACACGTTATCCAAGTTGAATTAGTAATTACCACTTCCCTAATTGCCGTCGCTCGTAAAATTATTATCCTCGACCTGGGAAAAACAGAAGGGATGAAAATCACAGGTTTAGCGATCGCAATTTTAGCCCTGTCGATTAGTTATTTAATTATCCACAGCAATAACGCTAAACATTCTAGTTAGGGGAAAAAGTATCAGAGATAACAGTAATTCCATTCTGCTTGCTAAAAATGTAATCCCATCACAATATTTACAAATTAACATCAATCAAATAGACGATCTAACGCTATATTTATGGTAAACGTACATAGCTAATCCCTATTTGTACCGAAACGATTAACTGGGGCAATGGAAATTACAGATAGCGATCGCACAGCAATTAGATTTGTAATTGAACAACAACTCCATGCTTTTCAGCATGATAACGCAGATCAGGCTTTTGCATTTGCCAGTCCAGCCATCCAAGCCCAATTTCGCAACCCTCAAACCTTCATGCGCATGGTGAAATCTGGCTATGCACCCGTTTACCGTCCCCGTTCAGTCATTTTTGAAGGTATCACCACCATCGAAGGTAACATTACCCAAATACTTTTACTCCTTTCACCCAACGGAAAACCCGTTCGGGGTCTGTATTTAATGGAAAAGCAAGCTAATCAAACCTGGAAAATAAACGGTTGTGTGCTGATTCCCGTTGATGCTGATATCTTTGATTAAGTATGACTCAATCCCCTACCAAAATTGTCACCTATGAAGAATTTATCCAGTGGCTACCCAACGACGGTAAACGCTACGAATTACATGATGGAGTAATCGTTGAGATGTCACAGCCAACTGGAAAACACGAGAAAGTGACAAGTTTTCTCACCCTAGAGTTAGCTGTGCAAATTCGGAATTTGGCACTTCCCTTTCTTCTTCCCAAAACAGCATTAGTTAAACCCCCCCAAAGAAATTCTGGATATTTCCCCGATGTTTTATTAGTAAATCCGGAGAATCTGGTCAATGAACCTTTATGGGAAACCCAATCAACCCTAATTCAAGGAATATCAATTCCCTTGATTATTGAAGTTGTCTCTAGTAATTGGCGAGATGACTATCATAAAAAATTTGCTGATTATGAAGAGATGGGAATTCCTGAATATTGGATTACTGATTTTGCTGCACTCGGTGGACGGGATTTAATCGGTAATCCCAAGCAACCCACCCTCTTTATTTGTAATTTAGAAGATGGGGAATACGTGAAAAAAGCCTTTCGAGGTGATGAACCAATCATTTCTCAGACTTTCCCCCAACTCAATCTCACTGCACAACAGATTTTTGATGCTGCTGTTTAATTTCTTCATCCAGTAAAATCTATAATAAAAATTTAGTAGGTAGGTGGAATTAAATATAAAACCGCAACGCAACCGTTCATTCGTCTCAAAACAGACGCGATATATCGCGTCTCTACTCCCTGATCTCAACTACAATTTTAACTTGTACATATTGCCCAATTTATGGGGAACTGCGGGAATCCAGAACTGGTCTTGGCTGGTCAGGAATAAATATTCTTAGTAACAGAGCGATCGCACAGGCACAGGCAGTGACGAAAATGACTGGTATACTAAAATGACGAACAGCGATCGCAATTAATGCCCAAATAACTACACCTGCATAGGCTGCATCGTAACGACATACTCGCACCAAATCCCCTAAAAAGGTGGCAATCAGCAACATGACAACGGTGATAATTTGGGGAACACCAAAACCATCCCAGTTGAGGGAATATAAAGTACAAGCTACATTCACAATGGTCGCAACGCTAATCCAACCCAGATAAATAGCGATGGGAATATTCACACACCACTTGCGAATGCGATCTACAGGTTCCACATTAATTTTCAGTGCTTGATAGGCTGCAATTAAGGGCACTAAAATCAATAGCATCGCCAATAATGATAAAACAAATTGACGCAGTAAAAACAGATAAACCCAAGCAATTTGTGCAAGGGATGCAAAGGTAATTAAATAACCTGCCGTATTGAAAGCAGGATTTTGCCGTTGACGGGGTAGTAGTTGATAGATAGCAAAGGCAAACAAACCCAGATAAATTAATCCCCAGATAGCAAAGGCATAATTGGCTGGGATAATTAATACATCTTTGAATAACCTATTAGAAATTTCCCCAATCGTTTCCCCTCCCAGGGGAAAAATATTGGAAATGATATTAATCACAAATGCACCAACTATCGCCACCAGGGTGATTATTTGGCGGATAATTCCCGGAAGTTGCCGTGATGAAGATGTTTCCATATTAACTTTTTGGGTGAATTGAATTTATTATCCTCTATATCCTAGGATAACTAATTTACCCAGGTTTCAATCCCGTAAACGGGAATCGCTTCGTTTCAAGGCTCCGCAATTCCATTTAGGTCAGCAAATTGCAGGTTGGGTCGATGGAGGGTATTAGAATACCTTATCACCTAAACATAGCAATGCTCCGTTTCTACATATTTATATTCAGCAGAACCATTCTTTCTTCTCTTAAACCCTACATTTTACTATTCCTCAATAATTTCCTTGATTTTCTCTGCTAATTCATCCGTTAACGTTGCTGTCATCAATCAAACTGGAACAATTCCCTTCACGATTTGTAATACCTTTAACACAGTAGTAAAAGACCTATCCGGGTCAAGTAAATGCAACTCGTCAAACACTAAATAGGAGGCAAAAATCGCTCCACAATTGACATTACCCGAACCACGACCTACGGAATAGGGGATGTTTAAAAAACTACTTAACATTTGGTCAATTGTACAAAAAATTATATCCCCTTCAAAACGCGGGTCTTCCGGGTTCTCTCCCGTTTGCAAGGTTACTACTACTAAATGACGGGACGGAGGATACAACCGTTCTCAATTTGCAACCATCATCTCCACCCGTTGACCCAGACTATTTGCAAGGGTACGCAGAGGTACAACATAGATTAGCTTACTGGGGAAATCGAGGTAGAGGGTTTTCGCAAATAAAAAGGGTGCGATCGCGGTTTCCGTTTTTCCGGAACCCGTAGGTGCGCGAAGAATGGTATCTTCATGGTTGATAATGCGGTTGATGGTTTGAGTTTGGAAGTTGTAGGGGTGATGGGTGGTGAGGGTGTGGAAGAGGTGGGGGATGGAAAATATTTGATTATTCATTTGTGATTCTTTTAACTTTTCGAATATTTCTACCTTCGAGTTTTTCAATTTTGACTTTTTCAATTAAACCTATTTTCAAATCAAGTTTTTTATTATTTACCTTTGCTTTAGACAAACAATCTGAACCTTCGATTTCGTACATGATTATAGTTCTTGGTTTTTTTTACCTTTTTGTATATACTTAACTTCACAACTCACTACTTTTGCATCTACCTCTTGATCGATTTGAAATTCCTCACGAGTCTTTATATCTAAAGGTGTAGGTAAAACTCTTCTTGCTTTATATTCATTCTCATCATCACCTAAACGAGGTTGCTGCTTGCGCTCAATCTCCATATAACGAGTTTTTTCTAATAACTCTCCAGGATTTTCTTGCCAATTTAGCATCTCTAAAAGCATTTTGATTCGAGGAATTTTTTTAAACTCTGCAATTTTAGTTTTAGAATCAAAATTGTCTTTTTGTAAGTCAGTGAGAATATATTTCTCAAATTCTGTGACATACTTAGTATATTCTTCTGGCGTTTCTGCCATCTCCCAATTATTTCCCCTAAATAATTGTTTGTAACGAGAAATGCGATGGCTAAAATATAACTTAGGTTCAATCTTCACAGCACCCATTCCCAAAGGTTTACCCATACCTAGGGATAGACGATATTTTTCATTTGCAGCAATATCAAGTACCCACATTAATGCACCAAGTTCTACATCATTGAGATTTTCAAAATTGATTGTGAATTTAAATTTAACACCAGTTCCTATCGGTTTAATTTCTGTTTTTTGAGTTTCTGAAGTTTCGTCAGGATTGGGATGTTTAATATCAGGTTTGCTGCCTTTATGCCAATATAATTTATGTCCACGAATTACTGTTTCCTTTTCCGGTTCACTAGCATAATGTTTAAGTTGTTTTTTTTGTGCTTGCGTATCTTTTGGTTGTACTAAGTAATGTTGAAAAGTTGTTGGTTTTGGACTAGCAAGAATTTGAGGTGTGATGACATGATTGGCAGTTTTTTCCCACCAAATATTATCAGTATTGCTTAAACATTGAGCATCACTTACAAATATTCTACCTTTCCTAGCTTGTTGCTTTTCATCTTTCTGTTTTTTATCTCTGACAAACCCAAAAATTGCATCAGCGATATCAATTATAGATGTATCGCGTAAATATTCAGGAATAAAATCAACTGCCGATGCTGCTGTTTGTTTATTTTTTGGAATATATGGAATACGAAAATTAGGACTTTGACCGAATAATGTTATTTCTTCCGATTCAGTTTGTGAATAGAAAATAACACGCTCATTTTTTAAAACACCGTTATTTTCATCGAAGGGATTATTTTCGTAAGGCGATTTAGCCTGTTGAAAAGAAGTTAAAGCACTAGAGTAATTTTTGATTGCATCATCATTTATTTTTATCAGTTGAGCTTTCTCATCTGGTCTTTCAACTAAATAATGATATTTGCGCCCTTCTTTGCTCTTCAGCTTTATTTCACGTTCTTGTTCGTCTAAATTAGTATTTTCTAGCATATTACCGCTAGTTATTAATACTCCTATATATTTAAATTTTGTACAGTCATTACTTATTTGTTTCGCACAATGACGACCATTTTGAGTATATAAATCTCCAAAACTTATATTTTGTATATACTGAGGTACATAGTCTAATGACTTCATACATATAAAGCCATCAATCTTTCCTTCCACAGATTTTTCTTCGATATAGATAAAATATTTACCTTCAATTTTTGTAGCTGGACGGATATACCAACCATCATTTTTTTTTAACAGATATCCTGCTTTAATATTTTCCTTGTTCAGGTAATTTTTGTATATATCCTTTAATGGATCATCTTTATCAGCAGCAACAGCACGGAAGAAAAATTTATCAGCATCAGAAACTTTATCTATTTTACTAAAACTAATAATCTCAACTAAACTCCGAATCATTCCCCGCAAACTACTACCAGGAAGTACAGGTTTTAAATGCTTAAATTCTGGTTGAGTATAGAAAAAATCGGGTAAATCTTTCGATTCTATACCACATTCAAATTCTGCTTTAGTTAATCCACAACGAATATATAAAGGTGATTCAGTTGTCAGAGTGCATTCAATTCTACCTGTATGGCGATTTTCTGAATAAATATTTTGTTGTGGTAAATCTTCTTCTTTAACTTCAACAATTTTATCTGGTAACTCGACAAAATTATAAGGAGCTATGGCTTTTCTATTCTCAGAAATATTATTTAATTGTCTCGGTAACACTTTTCAACTCCTTCTCAATTGTAAGATTAACTAATCGACTTAAATAAATCCGAACTAAACCTGTTTCTTTGTCATCATCAATATAATGACGAA
Organism: uncultured Calothrix sp.; assembly: GCA_937973965.1. Classification (GTDB taxonomy): domain Bacteria; phylum Cyanobacteriota; class Cyanobacteriia; order Cyanobacteriales; family Nostocaceae; genus NIES-3974. Next base: position 64,001 of record CALJJQ010000013.1, read on the forward strand.
CACACAAACGCAATGGACGATATAATTTTTGATTGCTATTAAAAGGAATATCGATTAATGGGACAGCATGACGCAAACCTTGGGAACCATCCGATACTAAAGTAAAACCATCACTAATTTTTTCTGCTTGTGTACCCCAAAGAATCTGATTTTCCGAAATATATTCTTCCTTATTTAGATGTGTGTCTTCAACCAAACGAGCTTTAAGTTTATCATCATCTCTCCACAGCATTACTTCCGAATTTTCACCAAAAATCCGACATTGCTGTAAAGTCAATAGATGCAACTTTGCAAGTTGAGGAAACACGCTATCTGACGTTTTCAATGTTCCATTTTGGAATTTTCCCCAAATCACTCCATCTTCTGCATGTGCTAATAAATAGTTTAATTGATATTTACTAGCTTGTATTTCTAGCCATTCTTTCAAGTCTAAGTTTTCTGGTACTTCTATCGATTCACACTTTGGTCGATTAATTACTTGATTCAAGGTGTCACCTCCTGATGTAAAGCAGTAACAAATTTTTCTAAATCTTCTTTTTCGGAATTTTCTATTACCAGAGATTCCATTGGTGATGGTTGGGAAATTTTCCAGGTTTTATCATTATGTGTAATAGTCGCTTCCCTTCCTTGTAATCTTCCTCTTCCGATACTGCTGCTTCCACCTACAGGTAAATCACCAGTCCATAAATCTTTGAGTAATAACAGTAATAATCCTATTTCTGCATCCTTTGGTTGACGTAATGTTAATTTGATTTCCAAATTGGTTTTATCATTACCAAAAATAGGTTGCTCATCGAATAATGCTCCATGTAAAGCACCACCTGTAAATCTATCAATTGCGATTCGATTTTGTATTAAATCTGTGGTGTTATTAATTTCCACTTCATCGACAATTATACGACTTGCTTTTGCTTTTTTGGTTTGTTCATCCACGAAGCCAAATATATCGCTAATAATATTTGTATCCGCACCAATAGTATTAATTATCCTTTCCCCACGATGTCGCAACACACCTGTTAAAGCTGTACCAGATAATATTGACTTTAATTCACCATTCCGTTGAGATTTCAAATGTACCACATCCGATGCTGTATCTGTGGAAGCTTGTCCCGAACGAATTAATAAAGGACTCGCAAGGGTAAATTTTGCGGTAATCGTTAGATGCTGTCTTTTGTCTTCTATTTCTTGTTCAGATAAAGTTACACCTAAAGCTTGAGCAATATTATCGTGAGTTGGATGACTTTTTAAAAACCCTGGTTCCCAATGGTGAAAATTCAACCATTGTATACGTTGTTCGTGATTGCGTAAATTAAATTGCCATACTTGCCATTTTTCCACATGACAGCGACCAAAACCTCGATGTTTTTTAATTCCCAGACGGATTTCTCCTGTTTCTAATCCTTGTAAACTAATTGCTAGTTCTTGAATTAATCGTGTTCTGTCATGTTGTTTATCATCAACTAATAATTCAAAGTAAAGGGGAAACTGCGTTCCTGTTTCTAGAAATTCTAAATCGTATTTTGCTCCATCTTCTGCTGTTCTGGTGATGCTGTTAATTTTCACTCCGTCCCGTAGTTCGACTTTTATTGTTTCGCTACTTAAAGCATCATTAATAATCAAAGGACTTTGTTCTCCATCATCGTTGCTACGCTGTCCACCAAATAAAATAGAATTATCTACAGTACCGTAACCATTTTGATATTCTCGTAAATAGTTCCTTAAAGCACCAGCTATGGAAGAACCCATTAACAAAGCTTTGTCTTCAATACTATCTCGTAAAATTTCTAAATCTGTATCACCGTCATTGTTACCACTTCCGAAACAAGTAGGGGTATCTAGGATGAGATTTCCCTTGATGATAATGCGTTCGATAATATGACGTTGATTTCTATTTCTTGTATTTTTATCTAGACATTCGTTACTCATTATTTTCTCCCCTTCATTGCCTTTTTAGCAACCGCTATAATTAGGCGTAATGTATATTCTTTATCTAATTGAGGATTTAAAGTAATTTTAATATCACTAATTTTTGCAATTAAGTCTTGTTTATTGTTAGTCCATGATTCCGGCTTTTCTAACCAATTTTTTAACTTTTGCTTGAAAGATTCATTATTGATTTTAGCTCTTTCAAATTGTTCGTTAGCATTTGGTCGTAAGTTATTTAGTAATGTTAAAACTAAATCACAGTTTCCGGTTGGCAATGCCTGTCTTGCAATTAATTGTAAGCGAGATAATTGACTGTTGGAAATATTACCTTCTATCGATAGATAACTAAGCTCTTGTTTTAGCTTGCGCTCTAACTTTTCTTGCAGCAATCTTCTAACCATTCGGGTTGCAATATCACGAGATAATTGATTTTTTAATTGTAGTTGACTAGATTTCGGTCTATCCGGTTTAGGCAAAGTAAATTGAAAAGAATTGTCTTTTTGTAAATTTACTGCAATTCGACCAAAACCATCTATTTTTCTTTCTCCTAAACCTGCTGTTTCTAATTTTTCAATTTGTTCTGCTGTTATCTCTAGGTTTTCAAAAACAAATACGCTACCTGCTGCTAATGCGGGAACTTGAGGTAGGGGTAATCCCCATTTCCGATTAAATCCACCAATTAATGTAGAACTTGTAAAACTTACTTTTGGTTGCAGTTTGATATCCTGACCAATTATTCTAGTTAATGCGGTTTCTAAAGCTTTTTGGAGTGATGTAGATGTTTGTTGTTCTGATGGAGGAATAATTGCATATTGTCCCCATTCGTCTCGTAAAATTAAATCACTTAGGAGTGTGATTGTAAAATTCTCATGTTCGCTGCGACTTTCAGCAGAAACTACTTCATTCCAGTTTTCATGGGTTTGAATATGTGCAATTTTGGTATGTCCGTAACCTGCACTTTGGGAACCACCTAACCAAATATCTGATGATTTATGAAGTAATTCTAATAGATGCGTATCTCTCTCTTCGCACAAAATTACTGCTTGAAAAGTTTGTCCAGCATCAATTGCATCGTAACGGAAAATTTCTCCTTCTCCTGTTATTTGTGTCGAACGTCCTTTTGTGCGATCGCGTCGATTATGGATATTTATCCTTCGCTTTTCTTTATAGTATTTAACAAGGCCACTTTCTTTTGTCCAAAATCCTTCTCCGACAAATTTAGGTGTTTCCGGTTCACCTTCGTTTCTTTCCACACTAAAGTCATAAACATTAATAGTTTGTACATCTTCGTTTAGTTCGGTTTCTTTATCCCGAAACCAGGAACGAAGGATGGGAAGAGTGCGTTGTTGCTTTTGACTGAGTAAATATGCATTCAAATATTTCACCTGATTACTATCAAAAAATAACCGTTGTACTTGTTCATTTTCTAAATCTATTTCCGATAGGTTATGATGCTTCATATAACGTCCAATTATTGCACCACGAATCATGCTACCGGGAATGTAAGAATAGGATACATCACTATTAGGGTCTCCCTGAAATGATGTCGCGAGTAATGGTTGTTTTGTATGCAACGGAAAAGTAATTGCTTTCATTAAATCGTCTCCAGAACCTTTCCAAATAACTCTAAATATTGCTGTGTAATATTCTTCTCATCAGCATCATGTAAACTACAACAAACATGACCACGACCTCTATTTCTTCCACTTCCTAAACGTCGCAGTGCGAGTGTTCCTACAGATAATAGTGATAGCATTGCCTCATTAGGTTGGTTTTCAAATAATAACTCTGCTTGAAATTCCAACTTACGAATCACAACACGAAATGACCGTAAACTTCCTTTTTCAGCAACGCCATTTTCATGATTAATTGCTGTTTGACGACGAATTGTAGTTAAGGAATATAAAATATCTTGATTTGTCAGTTGCTGATTATCCACTTCATACGCAACAGCTTGACGTAAATCATCAGGTAAATATGCATCTCCTACATGCATTGCAGCAATTGTTTCTAATTTACTTCCTGGAATACCAAATAAATTACAAGCTATACTCATCCAGTAATTCCTTTGATTTTCATCTGGCAAAACATTAATTAAATTATCACATTCTTCACTTAATAAACCCTTAAGAGTGCGTCCACGTAGATAAGGTAATCCATATATATCATGCTCTACCTCTTGATCAACTAATCCTGCAACCCCATCACCACGACCAAAAGTTGTATCACTTAATAGTTTAATTTTCAGTTTGTATATCATGTCTAATCATCCAATTCAAGGTAAAATTCCATTGCTTCAATTGCGTCAAAATATCCACATATGTCATCTAACCATCCTTCTTTTGCTAACTTATCAATATCTTTACTACATTCAGGAAATGATGGTAGTTTATCTACACCTATATTACTCAGAAAACTCTCAGTAGCAAGAGATTCTTGACGTAAGATATCTCTTAGTTCGATGATATATTCTCCGATAAAATTACTACTAGCAATATTCTGAACTTGTTCTAACACATAATTCTCTAACCATATTCCATCTAGCCATTTACAAAAATTTTCTAGTTCCTTAAAATTACTTGTTGATTGTACTTTTGATAACGAAAGCTGATTATCATCCGTGATAAATCCTTCCTGCTGAAATCCTGTAATAATTTCTGGTAGTAAATTATCCAGTTTGATAACTATTTTTTCTAAATCAGTTTTACTTTTCCAATTTCCCCAACTACCATTTTCTTTCTTTTTACGCGCTTGTTCACAAAATATTTTGTCATACCAATCAAACCACTGCTTTGCTTTAGCTTCTTCCTGAAAAACTTGAGCAAATTCTGTTGCTAATTTTGCTAATTGTGGCTGTTGTGTAGGTTTTGATTTTAACTCTAACCCATGCAATTGGAAAAGTTTAACTAATTCAACTTGTAAAGTTTCTGGTTTAATTTTTACGCGATCGCGCTCTTTATCTTCCCTATCTATGCACATTTCTAACCTGCGAGGGTCAAGATAGCTGAAAATAGCATCAGGACAATTTGCAAAAGCTGCTTTGTAACTATGTACAGCCATTGCTTTGGTTCCACCAGTATAATTCAATCCTCGTAATCCACTTTTGATTTTTTCTAATTCTTCTCGAATTTTCTTCTGAATGTGAAATGCATCCGACTCATAATCACCTAGCGATCGCAACACTACATCCTTAAACCCGTTTAACTCGCTTTTAAGAATCTTCTGTAGTCTTTCTGCTGATTCACTTGTACCCGTAGTATGTACTAGATATACAGTTCCCTCTTTGTTTAACAACAAATTCGCTGCAACGTAGTTAGGTAAAGGATTCTCACCAATCAGCAAAAACAAGTGGTCTACTTTATACTTATCAAACTCGGATATACTCATGGGTGTGTTGTTTATCCAGTTTGTGTTTATTTTATGGAGCGTGCGAAATATCTCTGTGGCTACGGAACAACTCCCCACAATGATATTAATTGGTACAAATATCGTCTGGATCGCATTCTTTCAGAATGGATAGAAGAATTATCTTGGCAAGATGTGCGAGTTCCCCAAATTTTAAGGGAAATTCATGATAATTATCAATTACCAACCCCTAAAACTGTGAATACAAAACTTAAAGAAGCTTGGGGATGTGATTTTTATAAACCAGAATCTTTAATGCTGCTACGATTTGAGCAAGAGTTTCATCAATCCTATATTAATGGAATCAGTATTCATGACACATTTGCCCAAATTACTTATGAACAAGCGATAAAACTAATTCAACAACATATACTTAACCACGAGCATCGACAGAAACTTATGCAGATTCTCCAATCTCGTTCCAGTAGCGATGCATATTACCAAGTTAATTATCGAGTTAAGGATTATTACGTTATCCGGTGGTTGCGAGCTTTAGGAGCAAAGGTTGAGGTTTTATTACCGTGGGATTTGCGTCAAGAAATGATTTGTGAAATCAGGGATATGGTTAATCTTTATGATAAATCTTGATTTTCCTCACTATTGTCGCGAGTCACAATTCAATCAAAAAATTAAAATTTAATAGCACTAAGATAATTCAAAATAAATGTCGCAGCAGAAACAATGAAAAAGCCATAACTTACCTATAGACTGATGTCGAACTCATATGAAAATCATCACGTCTTTGACAAACAATTTGAAAAGACCGTGGAGGTGTAATCGGTAGATTCGTCAAGTAACAAAAAGAAACTTGATTTCCATACTCCAACAACAATACCACATCTGTTTCTGGATTATAACTATCCACAGCTTGTAGTATATGACCATTCATAAAATGTCTTTGCATTATTACCGTATCCGGTACTGCTAACCAAGTATTGAGGAAAGGAGCAAGATTGGAACGGGGAACAAAATGGGATGGGAATGTTTCCCCAGAAATACCTAGATGAGGTGAATTTGTACTACAAACTACTGCACCGCGATCGCCGTTTAAGTAACCTAACCAAGAATTATAGCCAATGGCAATTAAATTCGTAGCAATAAAGTTTTGTTGCCAATCCTGGAGATTCATTTCTGAAGACATTTGATGTTAAACTCCTATTAGTTAGGTATTAATTTAACGTGAATTCGACGGACTTTAAACTCTATAATTCTTGTGAATTAAATATTTTGTCAGTTCAGGTTCAAAGCTAACTGTCAGTTTAGTTGAGAACCAAGTCAATAACTGGCTATTCAAAGTTTACTGATTTTATTCTCAGTAGGGGAGGGAGGTTTTTAAAAACTTTTATTTGACACAAATATTGCTGGACAAGAGTTTTAAACTTTGTAATTCATCGAACTCGCGTTAATTTAAATTCGTGTCACCATAACTGTATTCTTTTCTATTTTCGTTTTATAGATTGAAAGAGGTTTAGTTGCTGGTCCATTTTGTACTTTTCCTTCTGCGGTAAATTCAGAAGCATGACAAGGACATAAAAAGATATTTTCTTCTGCTTCCCAATCTACAGTACAGCCAAGGTGAGTACAAATTGGATTGACTGCAATTAATTTTTGACTTTCAGATGTCCCTATTACTAAAATAGCACCTAAAGATGTTTTTTCTTTGAGGATTTGACCGTTTTTATCTAGCTCTGCTACTGTCCCTATAGAAATCCAATTCTCTTGTTTCTTGGGTTTATATTTGGGTTTATTCCCATAAACAACAGCTAGGAATAAAGGGGAAAGGCTTAGGAATAAACTTACACTCAATAGATTTATAAATTGACGACGTTTCATCTTTTCAGGTAATATTTTGTGATTCTTTATCTAACTTACGCAACTCACATATTTCCTTGTAGAGTGATATGATACTTATAGAAATTCTGAACCTAGTAATAAAGGTAATAAAGATTGGGGTGTCATGTACTAACCGATTGTAATACTTGCGTAATTTCTGATTAATATCAAGCGTAGTCAATAATCTATGCAACATAACTAAGTATGCCCCTAATTGATTGCATGTATTGACTACGCCATTTAATTATCTACACCCTATATATTTATATTTAAGACTTAACCAACTATCGAATAAAACAAAATATTCTAGTCTGGTAAACTATTCCGTAAACGACGCAGACAATTAATTGATGCAATATAATCACAACCAAACATCTTTACAGCAGCATCACTTTCTTCATCTGTGATACCAAGTAATGCATCTTGATTATTTAGATCGGTTTCATCAATTTCTGGATTACCCTTTTTTAAGCGAGATAACTCCTGTGTATTTCCACAGAAGAATTTACCAATTTTTGGATGTTTGATACAAGCTCTTTGACTATCTGCTGATACAGGTGTCAAGGTACCATCGGGACGTTCTATTGGTTGTACATTCCTAACTGTTTCATTTGCTACAGCAATTCTTCCTGTCACTAATAATGAACCCAGAGAAACCAATGCTAAAGGCTTACTAGTTAGGAGTGAGAGTCTGTTTTGCACTTAGTTATCCTCAATATACAGAAGTTACAATCATCATTATATTCTCATCGGATTAACCGGATTTGTCACTATCAAGTTTTCCAAATTTAATCAGTTGTAACATACTTTTAATGATAGTTTGAAGATAGATTTATCCTATATCTTGATTTGGGAAATATAACCAGAGAACTCATTCCAATTTTGACGAACTTGCTGGTAACATTCAATCGGTGTCATTACAGAGTTTTGCAGAATATCTACTTCAATTTGAGAACCTTCTTTCGCCAAAATAATCATATCCTGCTGGGGATTATAACTATCAACAGCTTGTACAATCCTAATAACTGTTTCTTTCCCCACCATCCACTCATGTAAATATGCGACAAGTTCTGTTTTAGCCAAAAAATGGGTACTCACAATTTCATCCGCAGTGTGATATTTACCACGTACATGAAGAAAAGGAACTTGGGGTAAATCAACTTTTTTGATTTGACAAAAAACGACCCCCCGTCCTACCTTGGAAAAACCTTTCCAAGCCGTATAACCAATTAGTAAAAAATTGGTGAAATTTAATCCTTTTGACAAGTTAATTATTCTCCTTTGTTAACACTTGCCTCCTCCCGTAAAACTTTTGCTGCATTCACCATATTTTTAATCGAGGGAATAACCTCTTCCCAACGACGAGTTTTTAATCCGCAATCAGGATTCACCCAAATTTGTTCCACAGGTAAATTAGCTATTCCTGTACGTAATTGGGAAAGCATTTGTTCAGTAGTAGGAACTGCTGGACTATGAACATCATATACCCCATTTCCTACTTGTTTAGAATACCCTCCATCTGTTAGTTCATAGAGAGTTTCATTATTACTACGACTATTTTCGATTGATAAAACATCCGCATCCAAACGTTCGATGTGGGTAATAATATCGCCAAATTCTGAATAACACATATGGGTATGAATTTGCGTTTCTGGTTTGGCAATTCCTGCACTTAATTTAAATGAATCTACAGCCCAAGATAAATATTCATTCCAACGTTCTTGTTTCAGTGGTAAACCTTCCCGTAATGCAGGTTCATCTATTTGGATAATTTTCGCACCTGCTGCTTCTAAATCTGCAACCTCATCCCGTAAAGCTAATGCAATTTGATATGCTTGTTCCTGACGAGAAATATCTGTTCTTGTGTAAGACCAATTTATCATTGTCACTGGACCTGTTAGCATTCCCTTAACAGGTTTTTTGGTCAAAGATTGAGCATATTTAAACTCTCTAATAGTCATCGGTTGAGTACGGGTAATAT
>CALJJQ010000014.1 GCA_937973965.1 uncultured Calothrix sp.
CAGTAAATTTGTCAATAAAACAAAAACATGGATTCACAAATATGCACTACTGATACTCTCTTCTGGGAAGTTGGTGTAATTATAGACAATGGCAATAAAAATGTACCAGAGGTAGGTGATTAATTTTAACAGACTTGTTCATAAGTAAAGCCGAAACAGAACTGACAGCAGAATATAAAGAATACAGAATATGCTCGTAAAAACAGTTTTGAGCTAGCCGGAAAACTTTAAACAACATACCTCCGAAAAACCAATAATCTGCTGCAAACCCTAACTTGATCTTTTGTTTTGTAACGTATAAAAGTTTAAAAACATTGTCAGTATTGACTTTCAAATAGTTTAGGTTCTAGCTTATGGATAGGTCGAATGTAGAGCAAGTCAGATGGCAATAGTATTAGGTGAATTATGATTTCCGGAATCTGCATATGTTGCCATTGGCCAACAGATATTAATATATGTGACAGTTTGAGGAGTGAACCCATGACTCGGATTCGTGATGTGGTCAAAGTGGCTTTAGCAATAGGTTATCTAACCTTAGAAGCAGAGGAAAGCCTGAGAAAACTGCTCGCTAACCCCTATGACCAGGAGGATTTTCAGGCATTCATGATGCTACAGGAAGCTGCAATGATGGGACAAGTAAAGCAGCAATCACGGGAAATACTAGAAACTGCGCAAAAGTAGAGTCAAAGGAGTTATGGGGAACTCGTAAAAAAAGCAAAGGGCAAAAGAAATTTAAAGTGTATATAAAGTGTATATGTAGTCAGCTTTTCAGTCATTTTGAATGGTAACTTTATTTTTCCCTTTCTGCCTCCCTCCTCCCCTCTCCTCATTCATTCTTTGTATTTTTAGTATCTTCCCCATCTAACTCATCCAGAAAACCCCAATCATCATCTGGGTTATTTTGATTATTTTCCTGATAATTATCGGGTGGTGATTGTTGTTCAGATTTGGGATAAAAAGGTGGAACTAGAACTCGGTAGTCTGCATCGTAGACCGATTCAGTTTTTCCCACCCCAGTTTGTTTCGGTTCGCGATAGTTATAGGAATAGGTCGAGTCCGAACTGGGTTGTGCTGGTGATTTGCTTGTTTGTTGTTGATCCGGTGTAAACAAATCCTCGTCCAGATCATCATCGAAATCTCTTGTATTCCGATGTTTATCCCTGGGTACATCTGGATTATGATCTTTTTTAGGGGTTTGGTAAAGGCGATCGCGATTGATAGTTTCCTTGACCACATCATCCTCAAAATCCCAATCTTCGCTTGCAGTTTGTTCCCACTCGTCTAAATCCCGATTGACTCTACGTTCAACATCTGGTTGGGGACTAGGATTTTTCGTAGCGACCCGTTCCCTCGGAGATTGGGGAGGACGGGGAGGACTCGGTGGGATCAAGGATTCTTGTTTTCCGCCAATTTTAAAGCTGCTAAGGCGTAATAAACTACTAATTATTAAAGAAGTGAGGGCACCAGCCACAATACTGATTAAAACCCATATCGAAAAAGGTAGAGCTTGGGATCGCATACCCAAAAACTTAATCGCAAGGGATGGTGAAAAATTTTGTATCACCAGCAGGGTGACACTACCAATGACAACAAAAATTAAAACTAAGCGAATCACGGTCATTTTGGATTTTGGATTTTGGATTTTGGATTTTGGATTTTAGGAGACAGGATGTGTAAGTAAAACGATATTACTCCCGTTGCTCCCCATTACCCCCGCTTCCTCTCCCCTCTTCGTTTCCCTTCCAGCGTTCTATGGGGATGCAATCAATCTCAAACTGATCTAAAGCCCTCGCGACAACAAAATCGACTAAATCTTCAATGGATTGGGGATGATGATACCAAGCTGGAATCGCCGGAACAATGCGTACACCTGTTTCTGCGAGGGTGGTCAGGTTGCGTAGGTGAATCAAACTAAAAGGGGTTTCACGAGGTACAAGAACTAGTTTACGTCCCTCTTTTATTTGTACATCCGCCGCACGTTCTAGTAAATCAGAACTTAATCCATTGGCAAGTTTCGCAACCGTACTCATACTACAGGGAATCACCATCATTCCTAAAGTCCGAAATGATCCACTAGCAATGTTTGCACCCACATTCCCCCAAGGATGACAGCGCAGTTTCCCGGCGATTGGTACATTTGCATGATGTCGCCAAAATTGTTCCTGTTGTTCTGGTTCTACAGGCATTCGGATCTTGTTTTCTGATTGCCAAACCATGTAGGTTGATTTTGATGCGACTAACTCAATTGTATAGTCAGCCGCGAGCAAATATTTTAAGGTGCGGACGGCATAAATTAATCCAGATGCACCGGTAACACCGATAATTAGGGGTAGATGGGAATTAGACACTTGCTTTTTGGGATTTTGGATTTGAGATTTTGCGGAAAGTTGAGATTTATTCTTCCACCAAACTTTCCAAGACGGATTTTGGATTTGAAATTACTCTCTGAGAAGCCGCACTAAGTGCGTCTATGGATTTTGGATTAAGAATTAGGGTCTTGCTTGATGCAGGGGAGTGGTGAGTGGGTAGTGGGAAATAACTACTTTTATCGGTTGTGGTGTACGCAGTTCTCTACGACAACACTACACCTACATGTAAACGCGCACAAACAGTTTCTTTTCGAGATGGCTACTCCCTAATCACTACTGACTCTATCTACAAGTAATGAAGGCGCATAAATTTGCGCCTTCAGGGTTAATTAAGTCCTCGACAAAGGTTTATTCGTCCTCGTAGTCATCATCGAATCCTTCATCATCTAAATCATCATCATCGTACATATCAACTTCTTCGTGGAGATTATAATCCTTGTCGATGATTGGTGTGCCATCACTGCTGACCGTTACCAAATCGATTTGCTGACGATAGTAATCAACACTTTTAACTTGGACTGCGACGCGATCGCCTAAGCGATAGGAAGCGCGATTTTTGCGACCAAACAAGGCTTGTTGACGCGCTCGATATTCGTACCAATCGTCTTTGAGGGAACTAACATGGACAAGTCCTTCTACCCGCAAAGGTTTGGTATTGCTTGGATCACCACCTTCTTTTCCAGAATTTGAGTTTTGTCCTTCCTCGGGAGTGACTTCAATTTCCACGAAGAAACCGTAGGACTGGACACCCGTAATCACTCCGTTAAACACTTCGCCAATGCGTTGTTTCATCAGTGCTGCTCGTTGCAAACCTGCTAAATCCGCTTCGGCTTCTTGAACTTCTTTTTCCCGGTCGTTGAGTTGGGTAATTACCCGTACCAGGTCACTTTGTAATTCCTGATGCAATTCCGGTGCAAGTACATTCCAGTTGATTTCTTCTGTGTGACAACTAGAAGAACGCAAATTGATCCGTTCCTTCACACGGGTATTGCGGCGATCGCGTCCATGTTCTAGCAATGCATAGTACATACGCTGCATCAGCAAATCGGGATAGCGACGCAAAGGGGAGGTAAAGTGTATGTACCCTTCACTCAAGGCTAACCCAAAATGGGGTCCTTTGTGGGTGCTATAGACGGCTGGTTTGAGGGTATCTTGCAGTAGATAGGTCAACACCTGCTCAGATGCAGACTCGGCAAATAGACGGGTCAGATGTTGATAATCAAGGGGTTGAATATCGATGTCTTCAGGTAGCACCAACTCCACACCTAAATTCATCGCCAATTTCAACATTTCTTGGACATCTTCCCCATCAGGTGCGCCTTGTACGCGCCAAATCGTTGGCACATCCAAAATGCTCAAATGTTTTGCCATTAACTGATTTACCAGTAACACTGATTCCGTCATCATCATTTGCACTGGCGAATCAGTTTTGGGTACACAGCCCAAACTACCCTCATCATTGTAGGGATTTTTTGTTGGGGGTAAATTTAATTGTAAACTACCTCGCTGAAACCGTTTGGCTTGTAATACTCCACTAATCTGATGTAGGGTAGACAAAATTTCCAGGATTTCCCCTGTATCCTTAGTTTTGCGGGCTGTACCGTTAAAGATAGCATTTGCTTGGTCATGGGTCAGTTGTTTGTCTACTTTTACCACACTGGGTGTAGCTTCCCAACTCACAACTTCCCCCGTTTGCGGATCCATATCAATCAGGAAAGATAAAGCTAAACGGTCGTAACCTGCAAGCAAACCACATCTTTCCGTCACCGCTTCCGGAAACATCGGTAAAATTAAATCCCCCAAATAAACCGAACGTCCCCGTTTCAAAGCTTCCCGGTCTAACGCTTCCTCTGGAGGAACATAATGAGCTACATCGCTAATATGGAAACCAATCCGGACATTACCATCAGACAGGGTTTCCAAACTCAAAGCATTCTCCAGCACTCCATCATCCGCCATCGCAATACTAACCATAAATTGCGATCGCAGATCAATCCGGTTTTTTAAATCGGCTTTGAGGATTTTTTTCTGTAATTTACTAGCTGCATCCAACACATTTTCCGTAAAAGTACGTGAAAGGTCATGCTTGCAAGTCACTAAATCAATGTCCGCAGCCGCTTCCGCATCACTACCTAAAATCTGCACCACCCGTCCCACCGGAGGATACTGGGCTAAAGGATAGCGCAATACCTCCACATGGGCTAAATGGTCAATAGCCTCCGACAAAACCTCAACATCCGGGTCCTGGATCTTTAATTCAAACAATAGGCGATCATCTAACGGAACCGCCCGAAAACCATTTTCTACTTGCTTGATCCGCGCCAATAAGGTGTGATTTGAACGTTCTAAAATTAACTTCACCTCACCCTCCGGAGAACGGCGACGGCTTCCTTCCTTGAGTACCTTGACCAACACGCGATCGCCATTCCAAGCATTACTTAAATGACTCTCGCGAATATATATATCCTCTGCGCCTTCTGTGTCTTGAATTGCAAAGCAAAACCCCTTACTCGAACACCGCAATTTGGCCTCAATTAGCTCCTCTTCCGGTACGCGGCGATATTTACCCCGCTCCTTGACTAAAAGCCCAATTTTTTCCAAGACCTCTAAGGCGATGTGGAGTTTTTGTAAACTTTCCTCATCTTCGCAACCCAGTTTTTTTTCCAGCAGTTTACGCGCTACCAATTTATCATCGGTGAAATTGGCAAGGAGTGTAGCGATTGAAAATTCCATGCAGTGAACCGACCTTTGGTCAAAACATCATCTAATTTGGGATTGAAATTGGTTCTTTTGTATTTACCATCGGAACCGAATACACGCAGTACGTTCTATGAAAACTCGGTCATTACAGTTTGGCAAAAGTTTTAAAGCAGTTAAACTGCACTCCTTCGGGCAGCCAACCCGAAATTGAGCAAACCTCTACCATCCCTAGCAATTTCCTTTCCCTGCGAGTTATCAAGTAACTTCGGACAACCTCAGTCGCAACAAGCACGCCTGATATTAAACGCCCCCAACCGGAAATCACTCAATGCGTAGCAAAAGCACAACAGGGATTTCTTGCGATTAGACAATCCCCACATAACCTTCTGTAGACGCGCTGCGCACGGCTTCTAGCAGAGAGAAATTTACAGGTGTTAAATTGTCTAGCCCGAAGGTACTTTTACGTCATCATACATACTCAGAATTTTCACTCCGAGATATTGCCTGTAAACTTGCTCGTCACACATGTAGAATCGGTAACAATCCGTTTATCAAGCTAACAAGCAGTGAGGTGGAACCATTACTTCACTATTGTAGATTTATAGCGTACTTCCAGAAAATATTTCTGGATATCAAATCTAGTAAATCGAGTAATTAGTATAGCATTAGTACGACAAATACGGAGATTTTTTGCATTGTAACTTAAAAACATTTGCCAATTGCATAGACTACAATCAGTACGATTGCATTATCCTAGTACTAGAACACAATCAAGCCAATACATGAAACCACAGACACGCAAACACATTGCACGAAAATTCATCCCAAGTCCCAAATCCATCAGGGAAAGTTTACTGGAAGATTTATTCTTTCAGCCACATCAGTTCCGACCCATAGGGAAATCCCTTTTCTGGGGAATAACTCAACTGTAGCCAAAATTCAAAATATTCCCAAAACTCTCAGTGAGCAGCCTACATCTAATGTTGACACCAGAACCAATGAAAGTGGTTTTTCCCTATTCCCTACTTCCCACACCCTTTCAAGTAAGTCAGTGACGGAAGTAGGGATTAGTACGAAAATCAACCCATTACAAAGAACTGATCACACCCTTCCCTGACCCCAAAAGCCGAAATACTCCCTGCACCGTCCCGGAGAAGATGTTGGTCAAGTGTCAATAAATACCTTATTAATTACTGATTGAAGACAGGGAATAGCCTAAAACGAACGGTATATTTGTCATTATAAACAGACGCGATATGTCGCGTCTCTACCAATTCCCCTATCCCTGTACAAACGGGACATGTCGCGTCTCCCAAAAACCACAGACAGGAAAGCAGATTAGATTCCACCAAAATCCATAGACGCATGTAGTGGGGATCCAACCGAAGAGTAATCCAAAATCCAAAATCCACAATCCAAAATTGAGTCACTATGTTGCAAGAATTTCAGCGTTTGTACCCTACAGCCTGCTTAACATCTGAGCTATTACATATCTATAACGGAAAATATATTATTCGTGCCAGCATTGAAATTGAAGGTACAATTCGGGCAACGGGTATGGCTGCTGCGGAAACTATTGAGGTTGCCGAAGACCAAGCCAGACAAAGGGCGATTTCCGTATTACCAATAGAAATTTCCCCAAGGGAAAATAATTTAAATCTCTCATCAAATCAAGTAACTACCGTTGCTTCCCAGCCTACATCAGCACAACAAATTCAGCCAAAAAGTCAAACTATCGAGTCCGAAACCGCAGCCAAACCCACTCCCACCCAACCTAATACCCACCAATTAGAACTGACACCTCAAGTCACAAAAAACAGCGATCAATCACCTGAAAATCAATCCTTTGTAACTAACCAGGATCAACAACAGCAAATTTCTCCACCCGAACCTGTGCATCAACCCACACAAACCCTGACCCCAGAACCAAGTCAACCAGTAGGAACTAATAATTTCAACCTATCGCCAACCAATTTCCCTTCCGAAACAAGGCAATATCCCACCCCTCTAAATCCAGAATCTCACCTTCCCCCCCATCCTCCTCAAGGGGAAGCACCATCGAACCCAGAACAACCAATCCTGAATTTTGAGCATCCCAGTAATATTCCCAGCAGTAACGTCACTCCCTTTGCTCCCCGCAATCCCGTCACCGACACGGAAGCTATTAGCCAACCTAAATCGGAAAGCAAAACCCCAGCAGCAACGAGTAAACGTGGACGCAAGAAAAACGAACCCGTTGATTTATCGGGAATTATTGCTCAAACCGATGTGGAAATGCAGCGTTTAGGTTGGACACCGGAACAGGGACGGGATTATTTAATTAAAACCTACAAAAAACGGGGACGCACCCTGTTAGATGAAAATGAATTGATTGATTTTTTGAATTATCTCAAATCCCAACCCACCCCATCCGATTCCTACGCGATTGATCCTTTGGCTGGATTCTGATGTTCAGAATTAAAACCGAATCATCTATTGGTAAAATTATTTTGGGATTAAAAGTCGATTTTAATCCCCAAAAAGCTCGTTTTTTGGAAGCAGGGAGTAGGGAATCGGGAGTAGTTGATAAAAACAAATATACCGTTGGTTTTCACGCTCCAAAAATGTGCCAGTTGAGTGGTTTTGGTGTTGCTTCAGGTCGGGTGAAATCCATCCGATTTCCAAGTTAGGTGGAACGTAGTGGTAGCTTATTGGCTGCGTTCCAACTCTATGGGGTAAAAACTAAGACTTTTGACACTGGAATCCAAAAGGTATACCGTTCCAAGTTGTGTAACCACTAGCATATCTACGATTCCAGGTGTGCATCATCAGCATCCAGTTATCTTGATTGTTGTAGCGCAAAGGTAACATATGGTCACGGCGAGAGGAAGCCAAATCGGATGGTGTGAAGTTTCTTTGTTCCACGGGTACCCAAGCTCCCCCATTATCGCGAATACGACCGACAATTTTCACACCGTGTACTATTGATTGTGTACCGTCACCATTATCTCTAACTAAATCCCCCAAACGCAATTCTAAAACCGCATTACGTCCATCCAAATTACAATTCCAGCGACCTTGCCAATCTGGTAGAATGACATCGGTGGGATTACGGCGACCATAGGTCGTGGCTTGGGCGTTTTGAGTGGATACTAAATTGCTTGTAGTCAGGATAAGTAGGCTAATTCCCAGCAAGGAAGTTGTGAGTATTCTATGCATCATAATATTGTTGATTAATCTTTGATTTATGGTTCTGAGTGCAAATAGGTTCGTTTTTGGTGTTTTATGCAGTTTAATTGTAGTTTTCGCAACAAAATCCAATTAATCCCCCATGTCGTTGAGACATAACTAAACAAGAAAGTAGCTCTTCCTACTCCCATCACGGACTGCTTGCTCCCTACTCCCTATTTTTTAACCAGACATTGTTTCCTGAGTGTTCCAAGATGAATTCCCAACCAGGGGTGTTATCCTAATTCCGGAATTACTTTCTCGGCGAAAATGTATAATCGAGAGTAAATAGCAGGGAAAGATTCAGGTTAAAACTTGCTGGCTCCGATATAATTATTAGCAAATCACTAAAAGGGTGAGAAATTTTTGTCTGAGACCGACGTTTTTGCCAAAATTTTCTTAAACTCCGATTAATGATTGGAATTATTATTAAAGCAGTCTGATTGCTATAGATATTGAGTGAACAACCCTGCATTCTCGAACGATGTTGACCCGAATATTATATTTCCGTTTGCGCTCGACCAATTTCAGCTAGATGCGATCGCTTCCCTGAATGCTGGACGGTCGGTAGTTGTCTGTGCGCCTACTGGGTCAGGTAAAACTTTAATCGGTGAATATGCCATCTACCGCGCCCTTGCACGGGGTAAGAGGGTTTTTTATACAACTCCTTTAAAGGCTCTGTCTAATCAAAAATTGCGCGATTTCCGTGAGAAATTCGGCTTTGATAGCGTCGGATTGTTAACTGGTGATGTCTCAGTTAATCGGGATGCACCCATAGTGGTGATGACCACGGAAATATTTCGTAATATGCTGTACGGTACACCCATCGGTCAGGTGGGTATTTCCTTGGTGGATGTGGAAGCAGTGGTGTTGGATGAGTGCCACTACATGAATGATCGACAACGGGGAACGGTTTGGGAGGAATCAATTATTTACTGTCCCCACTCGATTCAACTTGTGGCTTTATCCGCTACCGTTGCCAATAGCGACCAATTAACTGATTGGCTCAATTACGTTCATGGTCCAACTGACCTAATTTATTCCGATTTTCGCCCCGTTCCCCTAGAGTTTTACTTTGGCAATCCCAAAGGGTTGTTTCCTCTGTTAAACGAATCAAAAACCAAAATTAACCCCCGTCTGATTCAGAAACGCAACAAACGTCGCGGAGACAACAATAAGGGTCGTTCACCCCGTCCCGAAGCTCCTAGTATTGCCTTTACGGTTGACCAACTGTATCAACGGGACATGTTACCAGCGATTTTCTTTATTTTTAGTCGCAAGGGTTGCGATAAAGCCGTCGAAGAAATTGGTGATATTTGGTTGGTGAATAACGAGGAGTCACAAATTTTACGCCGACAAATCGATGAATTTCTCGCTCGGAATCCGGATGCAGGTAGGGCTGGGCAAATTGCGCCTTTGTATCGAGGGATAGCAGCTCACCATGCGGGAATTTTACCCGCTTGGAAAGTGTTGGTGGAGGAACTATTTCAACAGGGACTAATTAAAGTTGTTTTTGCCACCGAAACCTTAGCTGCCGGGATTAATATGCCAGCCCGGACAACGGTTATATCCAGTTTATCGAAACGAACCGATACTGGACATCGCTTGTTGAATGCGTCTGAATTTTTACAAATGGCCGGTAGAGCTGGACGCAGGGGTATGGATCAACAGGGCCATGTGGTGACATTACAAACACCCTTTGAGGGAGCCAAAGAAGCCGCCTACCTAGCCACATCCAAAGCCGACCCCTTAGTTAGTCAGTTTACACCCAGCTATGGGATGGTGTTAAACTTGCTGCAAACCCATTCCCTAGATGAAGCCAAGGCATTAGTAGAACGTAGTTTTGGTCAGTACATTGCCAACCTCCACCTCCGTCCCCAACTGGAGTATATCCGTGAATTGGAACGGCAATTAGGGGAATTAGAAACCCAAATCGCCACCATCGAAGAAGCGGAAATAGCCAGCTACGAAAAATTGCGTCAACGGATGAAAGTAGAACGGCAGTTGTTGAAAACACTTCAAGAACAAGCTGTTCAAGTCCGCCAAGCAGATATTAGTATGTTGCTGCAATTTGCGGTATCGGGAACGATTTTGAGTTTGAAGGGTAAAAATATTACCGTCACCAACCCAGTTACTGCCGTTTTGATTGGTAAAACCAAAGGTTCGGGAATATCACCCTATTTAATCTGTTTAGGGAATGATAACCGTTGGTACGTAGCCACTACAGGTGATGTAGTTGACTTATACGCGGAAATACCCCGCTTAGATATACCCGAAAACCTCCTACCACCGGCTCAAATGCTGCTAAAACCGGGACAATCCAGACGGGGAGACATCATTACCAAAGAAATCGCCGCCCAAATTCCCAACACAGACGCGATCGCAAACACACCACCGGAAGTTGTGGAACAATTACATCGAGTCGCCAAACTACAGGCAGAAATTGAAGCCCATCCTCTCCATCAAAGTGGAAATCCCAGTACCCTATTCAAGCGCAGAAATCGAGCCAACGAACTCATTGAAGAAATCACCGAATTGCGAGCCAATGTCGAGAAAGAGTCCCAAAGATATTGGGACGAGTTTATGAACTTAATTTCGATTTTACAGTGGTTTGAATGCTTGGATGAAAATTTAGTCCCCACCGACCTCGGTCAGATTGCAGCCGCAATTCGCGGAGAAAACGAACTGTGGCTAGGCTTAGTTTTAGCAAGTGGACAACTGGACTATCTAGACCCCCAACATCTAGCCGCAGTCGTTGCGGCAATGGTGACAGAAACACCCCGTCCCGACAGTGAGGTCAAATTTCAATTATCAGAAGCAGCTGATGCAGCTTGGTCACAACTACGTAATATTCGCCGTTCCGTGTTAAAAGTTCAATATCGACATGGGGTTGCTTTACCCGTAGGCTTAGAAAATCGCTATATTAACCTGATTTCCCTCGTAGAACAATGGGCTTTAGGGATGGAATGGACAGAATTATGCGATCGCACTACCCTCGATGAAGGTGATGTCGTCCGCATTCTCCGACGTACCCTTGATTTACTTTCCCAAATCCCCCATGTTCCCAATTTGAGTGACGCGCTCTACCGTAACGCCTATCGAGCAATGCAGTTAATCGACCGCTTCCCCATCAATGAAGTTGTTGAGTAATCAGATTTTGGATTACTCAGGACTTACGTAACAGGCATATTATTTGAAGTTTGTCGTGAGGAATTTAGTCCTCAAATTAAGCGGTATACGCGTTGACTACAAACAAAACATCAAGATTTTTGTGACACTTGCGTAATTCTATTCTATATTTGACAAATCATTAGTATCACATACACATTTGTCACAATTATTTTTCAAATTGGTATTAAGATGAGGAGAATAGCATATATGTACTGCCAACCCGAGAAAATATAAAAAACTATTAGTTTTTATTTTCCCTACACCCTATTCCTTGTTCCCTATTTACAAGCAAGCACGGACAGGGGCAAAGTCAAGAGAAAATTCTCAACTGGAGGTACTGTCATGGTACAGCAAATCACACCAGAAACCACCGATACAATCATATACCCAGAAAGCGACGGACAGCCAATGGCAGACAATACGGAACAGTTTACATGGATTGTCAAAATTAAAGAGAATCTAGAAATTCTGTTTGCCAACCAAGCTGATGTTTTTGTCGCTGGAGATTTGTTTTGGTATCCAGTTCAGGGAAATCCGAATATTAAACAAGCTCCTGACACCCTGGTAGTATTTGGTAGACCGAAAGGAAAACGGGGTTCCTATTTGCAGTGGGAAGAAGATAATATCCCCCCCCAGGTGGTATTTGAAATTTTATCCCCTGGTAATACCCTAAAAGAAATGACCAAAAAATTGCAATTTTACGAACGCTATGGGGTGGAAGAATATTATATATATGACCCGGAAAAAAACGATTTAAACGGTTTGTTACGCTCTGGAAACAGCTTTGAAGTCATCGAAGAAATCGATGGGTGGGTCAGTCCACGATTAAAAATCCGCTTTCAACTGACAGCCGATACCCTAGAAATTTTTTCCGAATCTGGACAAAAGTTTTTAACACCCGTTGAATTAGACCAATTGCGGCAACAGGAGCGTCAACGAGCCGAACAGGAATACCAACGAGCAGAACAGGAATACCAACGAGCAGAAACTGAACGACAAGCCAAAGAAGCCGCCTTACAAGAGTTAGCACAACAGCGCGATCGCTATCAAGAGTTATTAGCGAAGTTACAAGCACAAGATATTTCCACCGATAATCTCAGCTAAAATTGTTACTTATCCAGCCCATCAACCATCCCAGTGCTACCCAGTATCACGTTGAATTATTCGTGTTGCGACTCGATTTAATTCATCCCCTAGTCAGTGGCAACAAATGGTTCAAACTCAAATACAATTTACAAACAGCAATTAGCCAAAATTGTCCCCAGAATTCATCAATCAACCTAGATTTAAATCATCCCCAAACCTATCCCCACTTTCGCGGCAAAATCCTCACCTTTGGTGGAGCTTACTCAAATCATATCTACGCCACCGCAGCCGCAGGAAAATTATTTCACCTCCCCACTATTGGTATTATTCGTGGGGAAGAACATTTACCCTTAAATCCCACCTTGGATTTTGCCCAAAGTCAGGGAATGCAGCTAGTGTATGTCAGTAGGGAAATATACAAACAAAAACACACCCCAGCCTTTCACCAGGAATTAACAGCCAAATTTGGTGATATTTTTATCATTCCGGAAGGGGGTTGTAATATAGATGGAATACGAGGCTGTACAGAAATATTGGCAAAAATCAAGACAGAAACAGCAGAGCAATTTGATATCATTTGTCTAGCCTGTGGCACAGCCACCACATTAGTCGGGATTACCCTGTCAACCGCCAAAAATCAACAAGTAATCGGATTTCCCGTTCTCAAAGGAGGGGAATATTTAAAATTCGCAATCAACGACTTACTTCATCAATACTTAGCCAGTAATTTACCCGTACCCGGCGATAAAAGTCTAAATTGGCAATTAGTTTGTGATTACCACTTTGGTGGCTATGGCAAAATCAATCAGGAATTATTACATTTTCAAAAAGAATTTGCCCAAACCCAGGGAATAACACTAGATTACATTTACACAGCAAAAATGTTTTACGGTGTCATCGACTTAATTAAACAAGGCTATTTCCGCCATTGTCGCCTCCTTTTGATTCATACTGGAGGAATACAAGGAAATCAGGGAATAACCTACATGTAATGTTTACACCATAACCCATGAAAGTGTTTTTTCTCTTACTACCGCACTCCCAACTCTCTAACGGGACTTAAACATTTTTGAGGCAAAAATAAGTCTCAAACCCATATAGAGGAAGGAAAATATCCTACAGACTCAAAAATGCCAGATATAGGAATAAACTATCCAAAACAATCTCAAAGTCTTGCTGTATATACATTTGATTAGTTTTTCTAGCTACTTTTTGTCCAATACCACGTGGCGTAAATACGCCTACCTTTTCCCTCACACCCATGCGGAGCGTGGGTTTTCCTCGCACCCATGCAGAGCATGGGTGCGGAACTTACGAGGTTCCGACCTCGTGAATGAAGGCAGTAAGTAGCCCTCGCTGACTGAGTGACCACGCAGAGCGCAGAGCATAGTCACTAGATAAAAGTTATGACTAAATTAATACTCGGTTTATTTCCGCCAACCTGTACTAGTACCATTTCACTCAAATGCTGATACATTTTCTTCCCCTGTTCCCCGTCAGGTCTCAACTCCCAAGTAAAACGCGATAAGTCCCACTAATCACTTTCAAATCACTCTCCTATGCGCTGGGACAAACTAGTAATTTTGAGGAGTTCCTAGTAGTGACTTGAGCCACAAAAAAGCTTTAAGATGAAGGCGCTATACCAGCAGGGTTGTCTTAAACTAGCGCAACTACGTGCCTTTTTTCATTCATCCAAATTCATGCAATGAACCACAATCCATAGACGCACGTAGTGCGGATCGACCGAAGAATAATCCAAAATCTAAAATCTAAAATTAGATAATTTTCCCCACCAAACTGATTATGAATGAAGCCAACAAAGTACCCATTATCGAACTTAAATGATTATGAATGAAACCAACAAAGTACCCATTATCGAACTTAAAGGAATTTCCAAATCATTTGGTCGGAATTTGGTGCTGGATAATATCGATTTGACCATCTATAAGGGTGATGCACTTTGCATTATTGGTCCTAGTGGAACGGGAAAATCAACCATACTCAGGATTATTGCTGGATTAATTGCACCAGATGCAGGGGAAATTTATATTGCTGGGAAAAAACGTCAGGGATTAATTGAAGATGCTAACGACCCGATTGTGATTGGGATGGTGTTCCAACAAGCAGCTTTATTTGATTCCCTTACAGTCGATGAAAATGTGGGATTTTTGCTGTACCAGAAATCGAAGTTAACCCGTCAGCGAATTCGTGATTTAGTGAATCAACGCTTAGAAATGGTCGGTTTAGGGGGAACTGGTGATAGATATCCCTCCGAACTCTCCGGGGGGATGCGTAAAAGGGTAAGTTTTGCCAGAGCAATTATGTACAACCCAGAAGATATCCAATCCCATCCCCAGGTTTTGCTCTATGATGAACCTACGGCGGGACTAGACCCAATTGCATCAACCGTAATTGAAGATTTGATTCGCCAACTACATCGTTTAGAAGGAATTTGTAATACATATGCAATTGTGACACACCAAGACAGCACGATTCGCCGTACAGCTGATAGACTGGTGTTCTTGTATGAGGGTAAAGTGCAATGGCAAGGTTATATTGATGAAATCGATCAAACCGACAATCAAGTGATTCGTCAGTTTATGAGCGGTAGTACAGAAGGACCGATTCGTGTAGTTGGATAGGAATTTGGCTTGGCTGATTGGGAATTGGATTTTAGATGGAATCGCTTGACAACAAATCTAAAATCTCAAATCTAAAATCTCAAATCCGAATAAGAGGTTAGTTAACAATGCGAGGAACTTCGCGGACAATTCGAGAAGGTAGTGTGGGACTATTAGTGCTGGCTGGATTAGGTATAGCTGGTATGATTATGCTGTGGCTGAATCGTTTTACCGTTAATCGCCAATCCTACAGAATTATTGCCGAATTTGATAACGTGGGTGGAATGCAAAAAGGCGCTCCCGTTCGTTACCGTGGTGTGAAGGTGGGTAATATTACCGCAATCCGGACTAATGCGAATGGGGTTGAGGTGGAATTGGAAATTGAGCAACCTGACTTGGTGATTCCCCGTGACGTGAAAATTGAAGCTAACCAATCGGGGTTAATTAGTGAGGGTGTGGTGGATATTTTACCTAGAAAACCAGACGTGAGAATTGCTATCCAGGAAGCAGGTAATCCCACTGATAGTACCTGTAACGAGAAAATTATTTTGTGTACAAATGCACGTTTACGGGGACAAATTGGTGTCAGCATGGATGAGGTATTACGTACCACATCCGATTTTGCCGCAGCCTATAGTAATCAGCAATTTTATGAGAATGTGAATAACCTAGTTAAACAAAGTGCGATCGCGGCTACGAATGTGGCAGAACTCAGTCGCAACCTCAGTTCCCTCAGCCGCAATGCCCAATCCCAACTTAACAGTTTTTCTGCTAATACCCAATCCCAACTCGATAGTTTTTCCCAAACTGCTAAAACTGTCGGACAAACAGCCGAAAAACTCGGTGATTCCACAGTTAGATTAAGCACCACTGCCAATCAAACCCTCAACCAATTCGGTGCAACCGCTAACGAAATCCGTGCCACTTCTTCACAAGTAAGTAAACTTGTCAATAATTTGGATGGTTTGGTCGCAAGTAACCGCTCCACCCTCGTCTCCACATTAAATAATCTCGCAGCCAGCAGCAAACAGCTACAAGTAACTTTAACATCCCTATCACCCTCTTTGAATCGGTTAACCCAGGGTGAACTGGTACAAAATTTAGAAACCCTGACCGCAAACGCAGCTGAAGCGTCAGCAAATTTACGAAATGCCAGTCAATCCCTCACCGACCCGAAAAACACCCTACTTCTACAACAAACCCTGGATTCTGCCCGATTAACCTTTGAAAATACTCAAAAAATTACTGCTGATTTAGATGAATTAACCGGAGACCCCAAATTCCGTCAGAACCTACGTCAATTAGTTAACGGTCTGAGTGGTTTGGTTTCCTCCACCCAACAAATTGAGCAGCAAGTGCAATTAGCCCAATCCCTGGAAACAATTAAATTGGGTAGTAAACCCCTCAGTTCCACAACTTTTCAACTGAGTACCAATCAAGCTCCCACAACCCATCAAGTTGATTTACAACGCCAACAAACTATCAACCGTCTCACCCAAATCCTGAAGCAAAAGGATAAATCAGCCCAGTTGGTTTCCGAGGAAGATGTTAAAGATGCAAAATATAAAGGGAAATAGTAAATTTGTCAATATCCGTATCCTATCGTTATTGATGGTCTAATGAGAAAAATACTAAAGACTAAAGACGCGATATATCCCGTCTCTACGGAATTACGAAATTCAATCAACTCCAATCTTGTTCTTCCTTTTTCCCGCGACTTTCGTAAATTCCCCCTGCTTCATGAATCGCGCGGGTTTTGCTAAATAACTCTTCTTCGTTCAATTCCCACATTTCCATGATTTGATCCAACTTCGCTTGAATATCTCGCGCACCGGGAAAGCCTCGATAACGGATACGCAAACGAGCTAATTCGGCTAAATTTAGGTCTGTTGGCCCTTCCTGGAATAAACTGGCCACAGTTATACTATCTTGGCTGTATTGGGGATGTTGTTGTTCTTTGTTCATCAAAACTCCTGGGGTTTTGATTCTGGACGAAGTTTAGTATTACAATACAAAATTGATAGTCGTGGCGATGGCAATCTATTAATTTTTTTTATTAAAATTAGGACATGTGAACCTTGAGCCTTATCTGAGGATACTTACTGATTCCATGCCACGGTGGTTATTTTGAGCCAATAGGTTAAAATTTATCACAGGAAATCTTGGCTACAGAAACTCAACCAGTTTTATTGTAAGTTTAGTATTTAAGATCATTTAGAGTATAGTTCTAAAGTACTATCGTCAGGAATTGGAAATCGAACCAAGTAAAATCAGCCGATCTCAAGCCCTGAGTCATTTTGATTTTCGTTGGTAAACGAACAAGCAGGAGAAAAATTGAAACTAAAGCAGTATTTATACTTTAATCCTTGGCGACAAAACTACTCAGTAACCCAGGAGTCGGCAAACACAACTTAGCACATACGGCTCTCACGACTGTCACTAATTGCTAAATAAAGATACATTGTCATTGATTGTAAAGAAAGTACACAAAACTTTAGCTGAGGAGCGATTCATCTCAGCTAAGGTCAATGCAGCAAGGGAGGCAAAAGCCCGCTATGTTTGAACACTTCACTTCCCAAGCCATTCGGGTAATCATGCTTGCTCAGGAGGAGGCACGCCGACTGGGCCATAACTTTGTCGGCACCGAACAAATTCTCCTGGGATTGATTGGAGAAGGTCAAGGGGTTGCAGCCAAAGTGCTGGGCGATTTAGGTATCACCCTCAAGGATGCACGTCGGGAAGTTGAAAAAATTATTGGTCGCGGTTCGGGTTTTGTGCCATCGGAAATTCCGTTTACCCCGAAGGTAAAAAGTCTATTTGAACAGGCATTTAAGGAAGCGAGAACGCTGGGTAATAATTATATTAGTACCGAGCATTTGCTGTTAGGTTTAACGGAATCGGGTGAAGGGGTTGCCGCAAAAGTCTTACAGAACTTGGGTATAGATATGAAGGAAGTTCGTAAGATGGTGATTCGTCGTCTGGGAGAGGATTTGGCGACGGTTGCTCCGAAGTCAGGGGGTGGTTCAGCGCGTCGCAATCAGCAGAATCCGACCTTGGAAGAGTTTGGTAAAAATTTAACCAAGTTAGCGGAACAGGGGCAACTCGATCCGGTTGTGGGTAGAGAAAAAGAGATTGAGCGGACAATACAAATCCTGGGACGGCGGACAAAAAACAACCCCGTATTGATTGGGGAGCCAGGTGTGGGTAAAACTGCGATCGCCGAAGGTTTAGCTCAACGAATTGTGAATCAGGATGTGCCGGAAATCCTCTTAGAAAAGCAAGTTATCAGCTTGGATATGGGGTTATTGGTAGCTGGAACTCGTTTTCGGGGAGATTTTGAGGAGCGGTTGAAAAAAATCCTGGAGGAAATTCGCAGTCATGGCAATATTATCCTGGTGATTGATGAAATCCACACCTTAGTGGGTGCGGGTGGAATCGAAGGTGGTATGGATGCAGCGAATATTCTCAAACCAGCCCTAGCGCGGGGTGAGATTCAATGTTTAGGGGCGACGACCCTGGATGAGTATCGTCAACATATCGAGCGAGACGCGGCTCTAGAGCGGCGTTTCCAGCCGATTATGGTGGGAGAACCATCGGTAGAGGAAACCATTGAGATTCTCTATGGATTGCGGGGAATTTATGAGCAGCATCACCGGGTGACAATTACGGACGAGGCTTTATTTGCGGCGGCGAAATTGTCCGATCGCTACATTAGCGATCGCTTCCTTCCGGATAAGGCAATTGACTTAATTGATGAGGCTGGAAGTCGGGTGCGTTTGCGCAATTCCCAACATGCAGCCAGTCGGGAGATTAAGCGGGAGTTGCTCAAGGTGGCGAAGGAAAAAGAAAATGCTGTGCGGATACAGGATTTTGACAAAGCTGCAACCCTGCGCGATCGCGAATTGGATTTAGAAGCTCAACTGCAAGCGGAGTCAGAAAATTTTACCAGTAATCCCTGTGTGGATGAGGAAGATATCGCCCAAATTGTTGCCGCTTGGACTGGTGTCCCCGTCAACAAGTTGACGGAGTCGGAATCGGAGATGTTATTGCATCTGGAGGATACCCTACATCAGCGCTTGATTGGACAGGAATTGGCGGTGAATGCGGTTTCTAAGGCGATTCGTCGCGCTCGTGTCGGATTGAAAAATCCCAATCGTCCAATTGCCAGTTTTATTTTCTCTGGACCGACTGGGGTAGGGAAAACCGAACTTGCCAAATCTCTCGCTGCCTACTTCTTTGGTAGCGAAGAAGCGATGATTCGTTTAGACATGTCTGAATATATGGAGCGTCACACCGTCAGTAAGTTGGTGGGTTCGCCTCCGGGATATGTGGGTTACGATGAAGGCGGACAATTAACGGAAGCTGTACGTCGTCGTCCCTATACGGTGATTTTGTTTGACGAAATCGAAAAAGCCCATCCCGATATTTTCAACATGTTATTGCAAATGTTGGATGATGGACATTTGACGGATTCCAAGGGACGTAAGGTTGATTTCAAGAATACCTTGATTATCTTGACTTCCAACATTGGTTCTAAGGTGATTGAAAAAGGTGGTGGAGGAATTGGCTTCCAGTTTGAAGATGAAGCCGAAGCTAGCTACAACCGGATTCGCAACTTGGTAAATGAGGAGTTAAAGGCCTTTTTCCGTCCCGAATTTTTGAATCGTTTGGATGATGTCATCGTCTTTACCCAACTCAAAAAAGACGAAGTGAAACAAATCGCCGAAATTATGCTTAAGGAAATTGCTGGTCGCTTGACAGAAAAAGGCATCATCCTGGAAGTCACCGAGCGATTTAAGGAGCGAGTTGTGGAAGAGGGATACGACCCTAGCTATGGTGCAAGACCCCTACGTCGTGCATTAATGCGATTATTAGAAGACTCCCTCGCAGAAGCCATGTTAGCAGGTAAAATTGGCGACGGTGATCGGGCTGTGGTTGACATCGATGAAAACGGTCAAGTTGTCGTCAATCAATCCAGTCACAAAGAGTTAGCGATCGCCCAAGCAGGTTAAGGAAAGTTAAGGAAAGAAGACGGGAGACAGGAGGTTTTAGCTGTTAGTAATTAGCTTTATTTCCCCTGTTCTCCTTTTTTCAAAGGTTCCAAATTCCAAAATAAGAACATCTCGGGTGCATCCCAGCTTTTATCGTTCGGTGACAGAATAATCTGAATCATTGCATTGGAAGTCTGAGCTTCAGCAATCGATGGACTGATTCTGAGTGATGGATTTTGCGAGAGTTAATCCAAAATCGAAGGGCTTGCGGTAGGATGGGGTTATTAAATTGACTTGGAACAAACATTGGATGAATTGGTATATTTAATACCCCTAGCTAATGGTTAGGGGTTTTTATTTCCAGTTTTAGATCCCAGCAAACCACTCATATCCCATGTCTTCCCAGTAACCTCGATATCTGGATAATTGACTGACGAGGGTAATCCGAGTCACCCATTTACTTTGCTTATAACCTAATTTAATGGGTGCAGCTAGACGTAGGGGAGCGCCATTTTCTATCGGTAGGGGTTCACCGTTTTTTTGGTATGCCATGAGGGTTTGGGGGTGGACAGCCGAAGCAATATCCCAACTGGAATAATATCCATCAGCTGAGGTAAAATAGACATACTTCACACCAGGTTTTGGTTGGGCGATCGCAATTAGTTCCCGTAAACGGACTCCCCCCCATTGAACAATGGCAGCCCACCCTTCAACACACACATGACGGATAATCATGGATGTGGAGGGTAAAGCTTGAATTTCTGTTAATTTCAGAGAAAGGGGTTGGTTGACTTCTCCATCGATAATGAGGCGATATTCATCGGGTGGTATGATGGGGGTATTGCGAAATGTATTGACAATTAGGGCTTTTGCTTCAATTTGGGAAGGGGAAAACTCGGGAACGAGTTTTTGAGGACGAAAAATCCAACTTTCCAATTTTTCATTGAGAGGCATTGTCAGGGTTCCGATGATATCTTCACCAATGGGAGTTCCACAACCCCCCAATACCATACCGAGACTGGAAATTCCTGTAAGTTGCAAAAATTGACGACGAGTGACCATGATATGGTTAGTACGGGGAAGGATGTTTGGATGGGGAAGTGTTTGTTGTACAAATATCCGATGGTGATTGCATGTTAACCGTTAATTGTCAACAAAGCTGAAATCGGACAATTGGTGTGTTAGTGTTCCCATTCAAACATTTTATAGTGGTAGTGGTCTGTCCCATAAGTTTTGTAGACCTGTTCTACAACAACGCCTAGGGATTTTAAACTGAGCAGCTATCTTGCGACTAAGAGATATATCACCACATATTAACAATATTATTAACATATTAACGAGAAATCAGGTGTTTGGGATTGCTTCCTTAGACCGCAATGACGGTGTTTACGTTGTCCTTACGTAAGTCCTGAATATATTAAATTATTAAAAATCTTGAGGATTTGCGACAAAAGTCCAGGATGTGCAGTAAGCTCAGTTTGAGTTGTGTTGTCGATTTTAATAGGAAGGAATATTTATTATGGCAGCGTCATTTTTACCTTCGATTTTGGTTCCTCTAACTGGTCTGGTTTTCCCCGCAGTCACAATGGCTTTCATGCTGTTGTACATGGAAAGCGATAGTATCTAATCAATCAGGCTTTTTCCTACCTATCTGGGAAGATATGGTGGGTGGTTTTGGTGTTGATCTGCTGGGGTGCATTTAATTAAGTTGACTGTTGACTGTTGACTGCAAAATTACATGTGCTTTTCCCGCATTTCTCATAGGTGA
Organism: uncultured Calothrix sp.; assembly: GCA_937973965.1. Taxonomy (GTDB): domain Bacteria; phylum Cyanobacteriota; class Cyanobacteriia; order Cyanobacteriales; family Nostocaceae; genus NIES-3974. Next base: position 21,914 of record CALJJQ010000014.1, read on the forward strand.
GCGGTAAGTGTCGAGTAACGGGTTGATCTTCCCACTACTCCATAATCCCCACTCCCTAATGGCTGTAAATTTTAGGGTTTGTGAGAAATCCGGGTTTTGCAGATTTCGCACCAAAACCTAATCACAGTAACTTGAGTTGTAGGTCTATTGCTGCAACTGGATTTTCCCTATCCTCTGGGGAGGTTTTGTTGTCGTTATTTGCAGGTTCGTCCCAATTATCATCTGCCGTAGACATTAAATTTTGAGCCGCTTCTAGCATCAATTGGGAAATATCCTTCAAATCTTCACGATTATTTAAATATTTTTGTAGTGCTTCCATAGGGTCAATACTATTGTAGGCACTTAACTCTGGGACACGGGGACGAGCTAATTGACTGATTAATTCTGGTTGAACTGTGTAGGTGTGGGCAGATTTGAGAGCTTGGTGGAGAGCGGGGGTATCAATTAAATCCAACTGTTCCGAGCGGAGTTTATAGATTAGCCGTACCACCGCATCGGTGATATCGTGTTTTGCGATCGCTTTTAAAATGGCCGTTTGGGGGTCTTCCTGTTTCGATACATCCACTTCAATAGTCCGAAACACCCGTACGGGTAAAGGGTGAAATTCCCAATTTACCTGACCATTATCAATTTCAACTAGCACATAACCCTTATCTTCCTTCTCCTCACTAAAATCAACCCGTTCAATACTACCGGGGTAAATTACAGGTGGATTATTGTGCTTATTTAAATTTTGGTGACGATGGACATGACCTAAAGCCACATAATCAAAACAGTCGCGGGTCAATAAGGATAAGGGTAAAGTAAACCCTTTCCCCACAGCTAAATACCTTTCTGCTCCCAGGGTGGCATTATCTGCCATTAAGTGGGCTAATAGAATAGTGGGAATCTGGGGATCGAGACGACGAATTTCCCCCTCTAAAACCACCTGTAACCGTTCCGTTAACAGATGATTTACCTCCGACAATGACATCCCCTCGCTTTCCTGTCGTGTCATCAAAGTCGAACGGGTTAACCAGGGTAAGGTAATCACATTCACCGGACCATTGCGAGTTTGAATCACATGGGTGGTCAGGGTATCTCCAACAATAAAACCAGGTACACCCAAAGTCCGATAAATACATAAACTTGCACCCCCCTGTCCTTGGGAATGTTGGTCATGATTACCCACTAATAGTACAGTAGGGATTTGTGCATCCACAAGCCGACGAAACTGACTTGCAAAAGCTTCTTGAATGTAGGGGGGAGGGGTTGCATCCGGGAACGCATCCCCTCCAAATAGCACCAAATCAACGGGTTCACTCAAAGCACGGTCGATACAACGGGATAAGGTTTGGACAAAATCTTCTAAACGGGTATTTAAACCGGTTTCTGGGTTAATGCGTCCGTGGGAAAACCCACTACCCATATGAATGTCAGAAAGATGAAGGATTTTGAGCATAGGGGACAGGAGATAGTGTAGATAGGACTTATGCAAATGTCACAAAAATTCTGATTTTTTGTTTGTAGTTAGCACTGTCTGCGCTGACTTTGAGGACTAAATCCCCATTTCTCACAAAACCCTAAAACTCATAGGAAATAGGGAGTAGGGAGTCGTGAGTGGAAGGAAAATCAATCCGTTACTCAAGGCTTACAACTTACTCGTGAGAAATCCAGGTAAAGTCTTCACTACGAACTTAAAATAACTGGTTAGGTAAATCCTAAAATAGATTACGCGATCGCTGAAATATTTTACTAGCAAATTCGGCGAAATCATGGTGGTATTGTTGAGTGTCTCTCCTGAGATAATCTCGATTTTGACAGTATTTGCAGACAATGGGTACTGAGTAGGATCTGCAGAAAAAGTCTTCTCGCGAGGATAGAGAATAGGGAGTGGGTAGAGACGACCCGTCGGGTCGTCTCTACAGGGAGTAGTTTTAAGCTAATAATTCCACTGTTCACAAAACCCAAAAAACTACAGATGTCCGGTTTTTGAACTTCCACACACCTATTTGGAAAGCAGTTTTTGCAACTAAAATATCTTCAATACCTGACAAGATATAGAGAGACAATTTATTGCATCTGGACGATTTTTCAAAAAGTCCTAATTAAAATATATTCATCATTCAAGAATTACGAATTATGGTATTTCCGCCTAAATTTGCCGCGATTCTCATGGCACTACTGGCGGTTTGATATAGTACTTCTAGTGTTTGTGCATCATCAGGAAATTCGGCAATTCCACCGCTAAAGGTAATTCCTAATTCCTCTAAACCTGCTAAGGCTTTCATAATACATGCATAACCTTCATCCCGACCTGCACCATATAAACCAATGACAAATTCATCGCCTCCCCATCGACTGACAACATCTTCTAAACGAAATTCTGCTAATAAATGGGAAGCAATCTCCCGCAATATCCTATCTCCACTTTCTTTTCCTTGCTGCAAATTAATTTTCTGAAAGTTATCGATATCCAACACAACTAAACATAAACTATGACCATAACGACGGCTTAAACTAATTAATTTTGCTAATTCTTGTTGGGCTTTATGACGATTTGCGAGTTTTGTTAAGGGGTCAGTTTCTGTTAAATTCTTCCAAATTTTAACCCTTTCTAAACGGTTAATGATTCTTGTCACTAATTCTGGACCAATAATTGGTTTACAAACAAAATCATCTGCTCCTGCACTAAATACCTGATTGACAGTTGCCGCATCATTATGTACTGTCAAAAAAACAATGGGTAATTCGCTCCAATAGGGGTGATTGCGGACTTCTTGACAAATTTCTATACCATTTTTTTCCGGCATTTCCACATCTAAAATTAACAAATCGGGAGCAACGGTTTCCAATGTTTCCCAGAATTGTTGAACTTGGGTGAGAACTGTGACGTTTAAACCCCAAGGTTGCAATAAAATTTGGACTGCTGCACCCAAACTTTTATCATCATCAACGATTAAAACCTTGGCTTCTGCGCTCAGGGTCAGCTGAAGCATCTCTTGAACCGCAGTATTTAAGCTTTCAGGAGTAACAGGTGTTTCAATGAAGCGATGACGATTGTTGCGGACTGAATGGAGTAAAATTTCTGTTTCTGATTGATTACCAATGATTACAACTGGAACTGAGGGTTTACGTGCATCACATTCGCTGATAAAATTGGATAATTCAGTTCGATTATGGGAAATCTTGCTATCTACAACTACTAAATTGGGATGCTTTTGATATAGTCCTCTGCGTGCTGTTTCCAGGTCACTGACTACCATTGTGGCAATTTCTTTCTCTAATTTTGTTTGTAAATCAGTGGTGTTGATGGTTGTTGCTAGGGATTTTTGCTGTCGATGATGATTTTCGATCACCATGACAATCAACTGCGGAGCGATGTTGGAGGTAGGGGAGTCCGTCGAGGTGATGTGTTGGTTAATTTCTTGGTGTAGCTGGTCAACTAAGTCAGTTAAATACGCTACTTCTTGAGTGCTAAAATCTTGGTGGGATTGGAGGATTGTTTCAATTTGTCGAGCGATCGCAGAACCATTTCCGATGTCAAATGTTCCCAAAGAACCCGCTAAGGAATGAGCTTCTTGACGAGCTGTATTTTGCAGTTGGGGTGAAAGTTGCTGATTTTGAGCAGCAGTGACAGTTTGTGTCAGAATAGCTAACTGCTCTTGTACCCGTGGTTGATGACGTTGCCAAATTTGGGCGATCGCGGAGCGACTTTCTTGGTGTATGGCATTTTCAACTTCTTCTTGACCAACTTTACCATTTTTCTGGTTGAGATTGGTATTTTGGGCTTTTTCGGTATTTTGTTGGTGATGTTCGTTTTCTACTGGTTTTAGGCGATAACCGATTCCGTAAACAGTTTCAATCAAATTTGCTGGAGCGCCAACGGCTTTGAGTTTTTGTCTTAAACCTTTAATATGGGTACGCACAGCTTCTTCCCCTGGTGTATCATCGTAGGACCAGAGATGCTCTAATATCATCCCACAACTAAACACCCGTCGGGTATTGCGTAAAAATAATTCTAATAAAGCATATTCCTTCGGGGTTAGGGATAAAACCTGTTTTGCATAGGTGACTTCACAGCTAGTCGGATCTAAATGCAATTCTCCCCATGTTAATATTGGTTGAGCTAAACTGGTACTGCGTCGCAACAAAGCCCGAATTCTGGCAACTAATTCCTCTTGCTCAAAAGGTTTGACAATATAATCATCCGCACCTGCATCTAAACCAATTGCTTTTTCGTGACTGCTTGCACATCCCGTCAGTAGCAAAATCGGCATTTGCTTACCAGATTGTCGCACTTGACGACAGACACTCAACCCGTCAAGCTCTGGCAAGTTGACATCCAAAATAATTAAATCATAATCATAGGCTTGAATTAACTCTAACGCGGATTTTCCGTCAGCAACAATTTCCACGGCATAAATTTGGTTGATCAAAATTTCTGCCAAAAGTTCTGCAATCGAGTTATCGTCTTCAACAACGAGAATTTTCATAAAATCATCTTTGGCTGAAAATAATTCCGCATCGCCACCATAGCTGTCTGTATTAGTTTATCAATTTGAGGAAGGGAATAGGGAGTTGGGATTGAGGATGGGAAAAGAGAATACAGCTGAGAGGATGTTTGTCAAGTATTAATTATCACTATTTTGACTATTGTCCTGACTCTGGACATGGGGTTATAAAGCTGATTTTTCCTTCGAGAGTATAGATGCGACATGTCGCGTCTCTTCCCATTCCCAAAAACGATAGTTCAAGTATGAAAAATAACTTTTTCAACAGCCTTTTAGAGAATACAGGCAAACGAAGGATAAAAGAAGTATTCGGAAAGAGATGAATGTATGATTTCTACTATTTTTTCAGCGTTTAGACAACTATACTTTCTATTGCTCAGAGGATATATAACTACTTTCCGAGTCTAAAGGATGAATTTTTTAGCTGTACAAATATAAGTATTTTCAGGAATAATCATGGCAAAGCGTTGGCTGAGGAAGGGGGTAATTTCGACTATTTCCGCGATCGCTCTCTTGGCGATTGAGGTGGTTAGTGTATCTGCGACAACAACGGTAATTAAAGGACAAACCTTACACGAGTTATGTACCACATTTCCTTTAAACTCCCAATGTCAAGATTTTGAGGCGATACCCTTATCTAAGCGTGGGGGAACAACTGCAAACTGTAGTTTCAATAGTAACAACGTAGAAATTCAGGGGGAGTGTAAAATCCAAGTTGACCAGGAAGGAATACTAATTCATCAAGAAGCAGGAGAAAGTTCTAGTCGCCGTGTTCGGATTACTCCCCAGAAGTTCAATAGCTTTGTATACGAGGATATAGAAATTGATAACGTTGAGAAAACACTGATTAACTATTTTCTTTTGGGTATCGCCGGAGCAGCTAGTACTCCCAAGATAAAGCTAGCAAAAATCGAAATCAATTACAATTCCCAACAGCGAAATACAAGTACTTTGGTTGTAATTATTGGTCGAGACAAGGGTAACGAATTGCGATCGCAGTTAGAAAAATTAACCACACCCCAAGCCAACACACCTGTCATTCCCCCTCAACCATAAAATATCTCTGTATCTATCCTCCTATTTCCTCTGATATTTTCCGTAAGTTGGTTTTATTCCTCAATCATGGGGAATCCTATTAGCTATTTTGTTCTAAATACTGGTTAACATCTTCAACCACACGGGTAAGTTCGGCTTCTGTTGTCAGTTTAATTTGCTGATCACGAATCGTTAATAATACCTTAGCAGCAAAGGGTGTGGGCCAAATATTAGGGTTGCAAAATAGTTCTAAAAAGACTCCGGAAACATGGCGATATTCCATAACTGGTTGGGGTGAGGGTTTTTTGCTTGTACCTGTATTGGTTGCGGAAATTATCTTTAAGCTGCTGATTAAGCTATCGAGAGCAGTTTTGATTTCTTTGACAGCATCACTGGGAATCGCAACGCTGACCGAACCATTTTCGAGGTTGAGTGTTAATCGGGGTGAGTCCATAAAGTAGTGAGTAGGGAGTGGGTAGTAATTTTAATCCTATCGGGATTTTAGATTCAATTGTGCCGATTTTGCATTTTTTATAGGTATCACCATCAGCGTTGAGTAATGGTTAACTTTCCCACTACTTCCTATTCCCGACTCCCCACTCCCTTTCATCGTACTATTTACTGATAATTTGTTGCTAAATAACTTGAAAAGGAAGTATTTTTATTTGGTTTTTTTGGCGGATTTTTCATCAGAATATTTGGCAATAAGCTCTCTAAATAACCTTGTTTATTAAAACTTGAAAGCCTTATCCCGTAAGGAATTGCAATATTAAATGCGGATATAAACAGCTACAGTATAAACAGGGGAATTTGGATGTGATCAAAATATGCTTCAAGATAATCGGTCAGTTGTACGGAGAGTTTTAGTTATTACTTTATTGCTGAATATTTTTGTCCTGGGATTAAAGTTATTCGTGGGGATGCTGACGGGTTCCCTGTCATTGATTGCCGATGCATTACATAGTGTTACCGATAGTGCGAATAATGTATTAGGTTTAATTACGAACCAATTTGCATCTCCGTTTCCAGACCGAGAACATCCCTACGGACACAGAAAATTTGAAGCTGTGGGTGCATTAGGTATTGCAGCTTTTCTGGGGGTAGCTTGTTTTGAAATTTTGCAAGGTGCTGTAGAAAGAATTATTTCTGGGGAAAATCAGGTCAAGGTATCTCCATCCGAATTATGGATTTTACTGATTGTGCTGGGTGTGAATATTTTTGTGGCTGTGTATGAGCGGTGGGTGGGAAAACGGATTGGTAGTCCAATTTTGGTTGCTGATGCAATCCATACCATGAGTGATGTCTGGGTGACAATTGGGGTGATTGGTGGGTTGATTGGGGTGTGGTTGGGGTATCGCTGGTTAGATATTGCGATCGCATTTCCGGTGGCTTTGATGGTATTTTGGAGTGGATGGCATGTAATCAGGCAAAATTTACCTTGGTTGGTTGACCAAATGGCCGTTCCCCCAGAGGAAATTTATGAAATTGTGATCGCGGTTCCTGGTGTGGTGAATGTCCATGATATTGCTTCCCGAGGTCTGAGGGGAAGACAGGTATTTATGGAAATGCATTTAATTGTTGATACCGATGATGTCAATACCGCTCATCAAATCACCGAGTTGGTGGAACAAAAATTGGCAGAAAAATACAGTCCCGTGCGGATTTTAATTCATGTGGAACCACCAACCTATCGCTCTGACCAAATTAGTTTTTGAAAGGGAGTGGGGAGTGGGGAATAGGGATTGGGAGAGTAATTTTTTGGCGTTGCATAATCAAGGGATGATTTTAATCTATGGGCAGAAGTTTTTCTTGATGTAACAAAACGTAAGTTCGACAGATTCAAATAACCCCTCTCCAAACCTTTCCCCCTCTTGGAGAGAGGCTTTGAAAACATAGATTTTTGGTTAAAACTACAGATTTTTCTGCCCCTTTCCATCCTGGAGAGGGGTTGGGGTGAAGTTCATCGAACTCAGGTTAACATAAACCGAACGATTACAAATTACAAAGAGCGATCGCTCCTTGGGGGAAATGCGATCGCTGGGTTGGGATTTTAGATGTTTGCTGGGTAAAAACCTAAAATCCGGGTTGAACATTCCAGTTTATCGATTCACCTCTGCTGCTTCCCGAGCTGCTGCTGCTTGGTCAGGATGAATACCTAAGCGGGTCAAATTAATACGACCCTTGCTGTCAATTTCCCGTACTTTGATAATTACCTCATCGCCTACGGAAACCTCATCCTCTACCTTACCCACTCGGTAATCAGCTAATTGGGAAATGTGAATCATCCCCTCTTTACCGGGTAAAAATTCCACAAATGCACCAATGGGGATAATGCGCGTCACCCGACCGACGTAGACATCCCCTTCATTCAACTTGCGGGTCATGCCTTGAATGATATTACGTGCGCGACGGGCTTTACTCTCATCGACTGCGGAGATGGTGACGGTTCCATCATCGTCGATGTCGATCCGCGAACCTGTCTCTTCCGTAATCCCTTTAATGGTTTTACCTCCAGGTCCAATCACCAAACCGATCATATCTGGATCGATCTTCAAAGTCAGTAGACGTGGTGCATAGGGTGACATTTCCGTGCGGGGTTTATCAATACATGCCAGCATTTTCTCCAGGATATGTAACCTCGCATCCTTAGCTTGGTGAATTGCCTTGGCAATCACATCCATCGATAAACCGGAGATTTTCATGTCCATCTGTAAGGCTGTGATCCCCGAATCAGTTCCTGCAACCTTAAAGTCCATATCACCCAGGAAATCCTCAATCCCCTGAATATCGGTGAGAACACGCACCTCATCTCCTTCCTTAATCAAACCCATCGCTGCACCACTAACGGGTTTAATAATGGGTACACCCGCATCCATGAGCGCTAGGGTCGAACCGCAGACAGAACCCATTGAAGTTGAACCATTAGAGGACAGAACCTCCGAGACAACCCGCAGGGAATAGGGGAAGGCTGATTTTGGCGGTAATACGGGTAACAAAGCCCTTTCCGCTAACGCACCGTGACCGATTTCCCGTCTACCGGGAGCTCGCAAAGGACGGGTTTCTCCCACGGAGAAGGGGGGGAAATTGTAGTGGTGCATGTAGCGTTTTTCCTGATCTGGTTGCAAATCATCGGTTAAGTTCTGCGCATCGCCGGGAGTCCCCAGGGTACACACCGATAAAACCTGGGTTAAACCGCGATTAAATAACCCGCTACCGTGGACGCGACGGGGGATGATTCCCACTTGACAGGAAACGGGACGTACTTCATCCAGTTTCCGACCATCCACACGCACATTATCTTCAATGATTTGCTTGCGCATCAGATTTTTGGTAATACTTTTGAAGGTATTACCTACAGCTTTACTATCGGCGCTCGCAGCCACACGAACTGGGTCATCTTCAGCCAGTTGCTCAATTTCTGCTTCTACCGCAGCTTTGACCTCATCCAAAGCCGCGTCACGCTCGCTCTTTGTCAAATCGAACTGGGACAGGATTTTCTTAATTGCCTCAGTTGTGCGATCGCTAATAAAGTTGTCGAGGGTCGCATCCTCTTCCGGTGGTTCCAGTGGAGGTATCTCTATACCCAATTCCGCGATTAAGTCGTTTTGAGCGCTAATCAAGTCTTGAACCGCTTCGTAGCCAAACTCAATCGCTTCGATAATATCAAGTTCCGGTAACTGGTTTGCACCAGCTTCCACCATGATCACCCCATCGGGGGAACCTGCAACCACCAAGTCTAAATCACCAGATTCAATTTCGGCATAGGTGGGATTAATGATAAAATCATCCCCAACCAAACCCACACGCACGGCAGCCATTGGCCCATTAAAGGGTATTTTTGCCAATAATGTGGCGATTGATGCACCCGTTACAGCCAAAACATCTGGTGGAACCAGCTCATCCATCGAAAGGGTGAGCGCCACAATTTGCAAATCATCCCGTAACCATGACGGGAACAATGGACGTAGCGGACGGTCTATCAAACGACTGGTTAAAATCGCCTTTTCCGGTGGACGACCTTCACGACGCAGTATCCCTCCTGGGATGCGACCAGCTGCGTACAATCTCTCTTCATAATCTACAGTCAAGGGCAAAAAATCTACCCCTTCTCTTGCCGTCGAACGCGTCGCGGTTACTAATACTGCCGTATCCCCAGATTGTATCAAAACAGACCCACCAGCCTGGGGAGCTAGTAGACCAATCTTCAGTCGAATATCCCGTCCGTCAAAGGATATTGACTTCTCAAATTCTCCCATTCAGTTCTTTTTCCTTCTATATTCGCTTTTCTCGCTCTGTGGCAATACTAACATTTATGTACAATTGCTGGCTGCGGTTACACAAAAAATGATATCTAATCATATCTCAAATTAGATTAAGATAAGTTGCTTTCATCCTGGCTAACTACCCTATTGTCTAGTTTACGGTACATCATTACCGCATCAACCATCTTGCCATCTTCAAAACGCACGGCTTGGGGAATTTTGCCTAAAACCATGAAACCCAGGGACTCCCACAAACGTAATGAGGGAATATTCGTGGCAAAAACCAAATTAAACATCACCGCTTCATACCCCAAATCCCCCGCTAGTTTCAACATCGATTCCCCCATCCACCGACCCAGACCCAATCCGCGCCAATTTTCTGCCACGATAAACCCGGCGTTACATATGTGGCTACACCTTCCGGGAAAGTTGGGTTTGATAAAAAAAGCACCAATAATGCGGGGGATAACACTAGTATCTGTTGTTCGCACCACAAATCCATCATGATTTGACCAGTATGTGGCAAATTCAGAGGGGGAAAGGGGTTGATTTTGGGGATAGGTTGTTCCTTCGAGGACAATCGTGTTGAAAAGTTGACGCACTGCTTCAATTTCCTCAGTGTGCATCCGGTCTAGTTCAATGGTAGTGTTGTTTTTGAGGGTGTGATAAATCGGCAGTTGCATTGGGTTATGAAAACGGTCTAAGTCCTTTAGGATTCTTTCATAAATTCCTTGGTCTCCATACTATGATAAGGAGGGATTTCAATGAACACACTGTATGAGAAACTTGGTGGTGCAGAGGCTGTTGATCTAGCTGTAGAAAAGTTTTATGAAAAAGTTTTAGCTGATGAGCGAGTTCAGAGGTTCTTTGCTCATACGGATATGCAGCAACAAAAACGGCATCAAAAAGCTTTTATGGCCTACGCATTTGGTGGTGCTGAACACTGGAACGGTCGTCCGATGAGGGATGCACATAGGCAATTAGTAACTGAGATGGGCTTAACCGATAGTCACTTCGATGCGATCGCGGAGAATTTAGTTGCCACCTTGGTTGAGTTGAAAGTTCCCCAAGCTTTAATTGACGAGGTGGTGCAGATTGTGGGTTCTGTTGCTCATCGAAATGATGTCTTGAATCGCTAATCTATCACCGCAAATCGGATTTTTCAGATATTTTTCTCTCAAACTACTAGTCTGTCAAAAAATAAATCTGTTGTAACGTGAATTCGACGGATTGTAAACGCTATAATCTCTGTGAATCAATGATTTTGAAAGTTAAGGTTTAAAGTAACCTCATCCATTAGTTGAGAACAAACTCAATAACTGACTGATTCCAGGTTTAATGATTTTATTCTCAACATCCTAGGAGGTTTTTAAAAACTTCTATTTCCTACGAATATTACTGGACAAGAGTTTCAGGCTTTATAACTTATCGAACTCACGTTGTTTCAAGTTGAATCCGTGCATCTATACTGTGGTGGTAAACTGCCAATCAACAGTGCGATCGCGTTGATTTCTTCGTATTTCCCAAGCAGTAAGTTGAGACCAGGGAGTAGAGACGACCTGTCGGGTCGTCTCTACGCCGAATGATTGCTTCCGTTACGGTTTTATGTTTAATTGCACCTACCTACTTATGACTGCGATCGCCCATGACGATATTTCCACATCCCATTCACCGTCCCCAAAAACCAACCTAAATCCATCATCCATCTAGCAAAGGTAGCACGGGAACGAATTTTGATGGGAAATCTCACTCCCAACATTATCAAATCCCGGCAAAGATTGCCCCAACCATAGCTTAAACCGTGACGACCCAACAGCAAAATATTACTTTCAGCAATTCCATACCAACGCTGATACATTCTGTCAATAGTTTCACGGAAACGAAAGTAAATCTTCGCCTCTGGTACTTCGGTTAATTTGACACCACACAGTGCTTGCACACGCCAACAAAAATCCACATCATCCAGTATGGGAATCTCCTCGTCAAATCCACCCACTGCTTGGTAAATCTCCCGTTTAACACCAATATTATTCCCCGCAGCATAGGGATAATAGGGATTATCGTTAACCCCATTGGCTTCTCGGTAAGCACAGGCTTTCACCACCCAAGGTAAATTCAATTTTGTGTAATCACTATTACCAACAACAAAATCATATTTCGACAAAGCTTCCCCCATTGCAGCAACCCAACCCGGAGTCACCTGGTCATCCGCATCACAAAAAGCTAATAACTCCCCCTTTGCGACCTCAGCACCACGATTCCGGGGATATGCCGCACATTTTTTCCCACTGGATGCATCAACAACCCGTAAATTCGGTAATTTCTCTTGATATTGTTTCACAACCTCTAGGGTTCCATCCGTCGAACCATTATCAGCCACAATTATTTCCCAAGGTTGGGAATACTCCTGCTGGGTAAATGCTTCTAATTGGGTCGTAATGTAGGCAACGCAATTATAGCAAGGGATAATGACACTTAATTTCATAGGGGGATGCTACACTGAGGTCGGCAAACAGTCAAGTATGTCACCCAACATTACAATTCCTAGAGTAGAAAGCCCATCGCCTTTAGGCATGGTCAACTATCAGTCATCATGTGAGAAGCAACAAGCTGATGGGGTACTTTTTTTTCTTGCCATCACCTGCGATCGCACATGACGATATTTCCACCAACCGCTTATTTTGCCAAGAAACCAACCTAAGTCCATCATCCATCTGGCAAAACTCACACGGGAGCGAACTTTAATTAGCAACCTTGCTACTAACATCACAAAATTATTCAACCAATCTTGCCAACTAAAACTAAAACCATGTATGTACGCGACTAAAACGTCATTTTCCGCGAAACCATACCAGCGCTTATACATACCCTTAATAGTGTCACGGAAGCGAAAATGGATCATTGCTTCTGGCACCTCCACAAGCTTAACATTTTGTTCCGCTTGCACACGCCAGCAAAAGTCCAAATCATCTGCAACGGGTATGTTTTCATCAAAACCACCTGCTGCTAGCCATATACTGCGTTTCACTCCAAGATTATTACCCCCCGCAAAAGGAAGGTAATGGCCAAACTGGACACCATTCCCTTCTCGATAGGCACAAGCTTCAGTTATCCAAGGAGCATTAAGTTTCTGAAAATCTCTTTTGCCAGCAACAAAATCATATTTTGACAAAGCTTCACCCATTGCCGCAACCCAACCTGGGAACACCTCGTCATCGGCATCACAAAAGGCTAAAGCTTCTCCCTTTGCCACCTGCGCTCCAACATTGCGGGGATAGGCAGCACATTTTTTCCCACCTGATGCATCAACAATACGTAGGTGAGGCATTTTCTGCTGGTATTGTCGAACAATTTCCAGGGTGTTATCAGTAGAACCATTATCGGCAATAATGATTTCCCAAGGCTGGGAATACTCTTGATGGGCAAATGCTTCTAACTGTGTACCAATATACTCAGCACAGTTGTAGCAAGGAATAATTACACTTAACTGAATCACTAAGTACTTTCCTTATATTTACTGATAATTCACGATTTAGTTGTTCACACTGATAATCATCATTCAGGGTTTTTGTAGATATCTTTACATTTAGGATGATAAAATTTAACATATGCCACGAATTGTTGTCAGCAAAGTCCCTGACTTAAATTGGCGATTAACCAGCAAGCTCTACATCATACCCTAATCATTTTCAGTATATACTGTTATAAATATAACTCTATGTTGCGTATGTGACACCTGTGGGATTCATGCTTAGATTTCTGAAAAAACTAAAAAGTCAAGGTCTGGAGTTTTATGAATCGTTGACACTCTAGTTTTAAGATGGGTAATTTTTATGTTGTGTTATTGGGACTTAGACAAAAAATAACCGGAAAAACCGTTCAAATGTATACACAGCAAGACTTTAACATCATTTTGAGTAGTTTCTTGCTATATCTAGATTTCAAGCATTTTTGAGCATGTAGTGTATTTTCCTTCCCCTGTATGGGTTTGAAGCTGATTTCTGCCTCAAAAATATTTAAGTCCCGTTATTTATATTTACCCGATTCATCTCCTCGCAATTCCCTTCGCCTTAAAAGCTTCAAAAAAATCCCCTTTCAAGTGTTATTGCACTAATTGCAAATAATAAGAAAGAGGAATAGTAAAATAAATAAAATATATCATTTCAATACGTAGAATTTTATGAGAAATAAAGGTATTTATTCCCCTTCATTATCCACATCATCATCTTCATCTTGATAACGTTAAAATTCAAAAACTATCCGTGCTTTAATAGTTCCCTCCTGCCAATCAAATCCAGGTTTGAGAATTTCGCATGGATAGCCATCCCTAAATAGCTTGTTTACAGGTTCTTGTATATCAGAAAGTACAGCATCTTTAAAGTCCTTGACTTTTCCTGCATTACCAACCTTCAGATAGTTATTGTTGTTCCTTGTGTCCGCACACAAAACATCTAAATCATCCAAATCGAGCGCCATCTAGATACTCCAAAATTTGTTACCCCTATTTTTCCCAGAATTTCTGAAAAACTACCATACCTGGATTTCTCATCAGTAAGTTGTAAGCCTTGAGTAACGGATTGATTTTCTTTCTACTCACTATTCCCCTACAGACGACCCGACGTGTCCTCTTTATTGCCGACTCCCTACCCTCACGAAAATACTTTGACAGCAAACCCTACTTACCAATACAAAAACGACTAAAAATCCGGTCTAAAACAGATTCGGTGACTTCTTCTCCAGTAATTTCGCCGAGTGCATAAATGGCATCACGTAGATCAATTGTCCAAAAGTCTAGGGGTAAATTTTGTTTAATAGTATTTTGCAGTTGTTCCAAGGATTTTTGGATTTTAATTAAGGCTGCTGCTTGTCTTTGATTAATGGCTACATCCATATTCGCAGCTTGGATTTTTTCTGATTTTACCGTGGCTAAAATGGCTTGTTCAAGTTCGTCAATACCTTGATTTTTCGCCGCAACAGTGTAAATTTTTTGCCTAAATTTGGGAAGATTGGCGAATATTAGTTCTTTTTTTTCTTGGTCAATTAAATCAACTTTGTTAATCACTAAAATTAACGGTCTGTGTTGAACTTGTTGGTAAATTTCCCCATCAGCAGCTTGCCAACCTTGACTGGCATCGATGGTAAATAAAATTAAATCGGCCGATTCTGCTGCTTGACGTGATCGCTCGACTCCGATTTTTTCCACGGTATCCTCTGTTTCCCGAATCCCTGCCGTATCCAGGACTTGAATCGGTATCCCCCCCACCACCAATTGGGATTCCACCACATCGCGGGTCGTACCTGGTAAGTCTGTGACAATGGCGCGATCGCTACGACTCCAGGCATTGAGTAAACTCGATTTCCCCACGTTCGGACGACCCACGATAGCCACCTTTAAACCTGTGCGTAATAACTCCCCCCGGTCGGCAGTTGTTAAGATATATTTCACCTGATTGGCAATTTTGGTGATATCGGCAAAAATATTGTCAAGGTTTATTGGTGGTAAGTCGTCCTCAAAATCGATTCTCGCTTCAATTTCCGCTAAAATATCCAAACATTGTTGGCGCAATTCCCGAATCGGTTGGGCGAGTTTTCCTTGTATCCCAGCTAGGGCAGTTTGGGCAGCCTGGGGTGATTTTGCCCCTACCAGGTCAGCAATACTTTCTGCTTGAGTTAAATCAATTCTGCCGTTGAGGAAGGCACGCAGAGTAAATTCTCCCGGCTGGGCTAACCGAGCGCCCTCGGCAATACATAATTGTAAAACCCGTTGAACAGCAATAATTCCCCCGTGACAGTGGAACTCCACCACATCTTCCCGTGTGTAGGAACGGGGAGCTAACATGATCAACAGTAAAACTTCATCAATCACCTCCTGGGTTTGGGGATGACGCACATAACCGTAGAGGATACGATGACTTCCCCAAACCTGCTTTCCAGGGGCAGTAAATAGCCGTTTCGCAATACTTAAAGCCTCCGTCCCCGACATCCTGACAATTCCCACACTACCCTGTTGGGGAACAATTGCAGTTGCGATCGCGGCGATGGTTCCAGTTGTCACAAAATTCTGAGACATGGTTTTGCAAATGGGAAAATAATCATATATAGCAATCCGATTTAAGTGGTGAAAAATAACGTGCCATTGACTGATGACTGTTAACCGTCAACTGTCAACCGTTGACAACCCTACATGTAAGATTTCACAAATCCCGCTCGGACTGCGGTAGTTCGGGATGGGATTGGATAGACGTAGTGTATCGATTGTCCCAGAAAACTGCAATATTCATCAAAGCCTTATATCGTTTACGCTAATGCTTGCTACACATCAGGGGCTGTAACCGTTGATTATTCTAGTTTCATTTATTGCAAAGTACAAGATAATCGATATTAGAGGATGTTTGAAAAGTCGATTTTAATACTTCACAAGCTTGTTTTTTAGAAGTAGAGACGTGACATGTTGCGTCTGTACAGATTTATAACGACTTTATAATGATAAATATATGGTTTGAGCCTATTTCCTACCTTCAATAAATGGTTGATAAAGAATTTATTAATACTTGACAAACATCCCCTTAGACATCCGGTTGATTGCTCATTTAATTAATCAGTCCCCATGTCGTTTAGACACACACAACTAACCAGGAAAATAGTTCATTATTACTCCCTAATCCCATCACGGACTAATCATTGAAAGTTTGAGAAGTTTGTGAAAAATTCGGGGTAAATGTAGTTCCCCAGAGAAAGTGATTATTGCAGGAATGAAACTGTTGGGGGTAAAAGAAAATCTGTCCTATTTTGGTGGATAATTCCATGTTTATTTATCGCTCACCAAGTATGACGAATTGTCATACTTTTCTGGGATAAAAAGACTGAAATAAGACAATTTGTCAAAGTTAATAATATTATCACAAAATTTGTGGTAAAAGTAGTTGACAACAGATTTTGAATATCGATAATCTTCTGTATATTCGGCGAGATAAAAATTACCAGTACAAATATAACTTTTGCAAATGAAAAAAAGTATTCCTCTGTTTTTCCTTAGTTTATTAGGTTCATTATTCACATCACCATCAGTTGCATCCCATCCAGAGGTCAATTTACCAAAGTCAGAGCAAGGGAGAGTCAATCAATTGCAGATTCCCCATTTGAGCGAAGTGGAATTACCAGTCACTCAAGCTAGTTTACTAACCCAATCTTCAAATGAACTAGCAGAGGGAAAAGTAAGGGAAATAATTAGTAGCGAAAAAATCTCTGATAATAATTCTGAGCAGGATTCTGAAATTCAATTAGAAGTGATAGGTGAAAAGGACGCACTACCAGAATCCACACCCATTCATGTGGTTGACCAAGAAGAAATTAGAAAACAAGGTGCATCGAGTGTAGCGGATGTCCTCAAAAGAATGCCTGGATTTGCCATTAATGATGTTGGTCATGGTGCAGATATTCATACTGGAACCTACTATCGAGGTGCATCAATTAATCAGTCGGTGATTCTGATTAATGGTAGACAGGTGAACGTTAATGTGAATACCTATCATGGTGCGACAGATTTAAATAGTATTTCCGTAGAAGCCATTGACCGGGTAGAATTATATAGCGGTGCTGCGAGTAGTTTATATGGTTCTTCTGCGGTGGGTGGGGTTATAAATATTATTACCAAACAAGGTAGTGGTAGACCGAGGTTAAATACAGCAGTTGAATTTGGTTCATTAAATTTAAATAATCAACAAGCGAGTTTTAGTGGTGGGACAGAAAATGTCCGATATAACTTTAGTTTTGAACGCTTTTTTATCGACAACAAATATCTCGTTCCCGTCGGTGCTGCAAACCGGGATGCTAATGGAAATTTATTCAATGCAGATACAGCTACTAGCACATACTTTGGCAACATAGCAGTAGATTTAAACCCGAAGAATACTCTCAGTTTCGACGTGAAAAAACTCAGTAGTCGTCGTGGATTGGTTTATTTTGGTTTTCCCCTCCAAAAAGACCGACTAGACCATGATGGATTAAATATGGGTTTAAGTTGGAGGTCTCAACTTGCGGAAAATTCCCGATTGACAACGACATTTGGTTTTAATCAGGATTTCTTTAATACCTATGGTCCAACTGTATTTGGTGGTGTGGAATATTATCGGACGGGTACTTTAGATACGAAACAATATACTGCGAGATTAGACCATGAGTGGAAAATCACTCCTAATTATCAATTACGTTGGGGTGCGGATGTAAATAATCTCAACTTGGATGGAACTACAGATAGTACTCGTCCAGACAGAATTATTTTTAATGAAACAGAAAATCGCAGTTTATTGAATACAGCTTTGTTTGCTGTAAATACTGTCAGAATTGGTGATGCATTTCAAGTTGATTTGGGACTCAGACAAAACTTTGATTCCGAATATGGTAATTACTTGAATCCAAGTGTTGGGTTTCGCTACGGAGTATCACCAAATATTGCTGTCCGTGGAAGTTGGTCTTCTGTACAGCGTAATCCTGGTTTAGACCAGAAGTATCTTTATGACACTGTACATGGATGGTTGCCAAATAGTGATTTAAAACCGGAAACAGGTTCTAATTGGACTGCGGGTATTGATATTGGTTTATCTCAAAACTTAACTGGTCAATTTACCTATTTTGGTAGTAGTTTGAACAATCGTTTGGGAATTATTCGTGGAAAATGGGAGAACGTAGGACTGGTAGACACAAACGGTTTTGAAGCTGCTTTCAGATGGAATGTGACACGCAACTGGTCAACATTTTTGAACTACACCTATACTGATGCCAAAATCAAAACTGGGTCTGAAGCAGGGTTACAATTAGGTTTGATTCCCTACTCGAATTTACAAGCGGGAATTGGCTACGGAAAAGATGGGTGGGAGGCAAATTTATATGCTAGCTATTATAGTGGTGCTCGTAGGGCTTTATTTACCCCTCCGGGTAGCAGAAATACAGATTTTTCACCCTCCTATTTCAATTTAGATTTGAGTGCTCGTGTACCTCTTGCTAGAAATTTGGGATTAACTTTTTATCTAGAAAACCTGTTGGGTGAACAGTATGAAAAGGTGAATAGAATTTATAGTCCTGGTTTTACATTTAGAGTCGGTTTAAGTTCCAGTATTTAGAGGGTGTTTAGAGGGTATTTGAAAAGTCGATTTTAATACTAAATAAGCTCGTTTTTTGGGAGTAGAGATGAACCGATGGGTCATCTCTCCAGGAAGCAGGGAATCAGTAGCGACATGTCGCGTCTGTTTATAACGACAAATATACCGTTTGAGCCGATTTACTCTCTTCCAGAAGTGCTTGATTCCCTTGTACCCATGCTCCGCGTGGGTACAGATCCACGAGACTCCTGTCTCGTGAATGAAGGCAGTAGTGGTCTGTTCCATAAGTTCTGAGGGGTTTGTAGTTGTGGCTTTAGTATAGAAAAAGCTTGAAAATAAAGCGCTACTACGTGCCTTTATTGACTCATCAAATTTAATGGGACAAAGCACTACCCCCCATTTCCAAAAACGATAATTCAAGTATTAAAAATGACTTTTTGAACAACCTCTTAGAAACGTAAACTCAATTGTCAAGCGAGAAAGTACATTGAACTTATTTCCTAGACTTCCAAAAATCCATTCTGAATCAGATAACTGGAATAGGTAATAAATAATTTTGAGTCTAGGGGTGCACAACGAATCGAACTTTCAGCAAGTGCTTGTTGGGTTGCTGCACAACTAATTTGGGGACGGTGTGCATTTAAATATAAATCGGGAACTGTCAGTTTATCCTTTGACCAACGTTCTAACAGAAAAGGTCGGAGAGTATATAGGGGATTTTCAGGTGTTACTAAGTCTGTGGTCAGACGATTTTGCCACTCTTCGTAGGGTATAATTTCAATGGGAAATCCAAAGCTTTGTAGCCATTTAACCATATCCATGAAGGGAACTGGTTCAGGATGTTGAAGATGGAACGCGTGTCCGAGGGATTTTTGTTGTAGGGATAAATAAACAATTGATTTACTAACGTAATCTACTGGGGAAATATCCAGCATATAATTCACATCAGGGAAGCAACCCATTTGTAAACAACCTTTAATGGCTAAATTAATAAAATCATCCGTATTGCAAACCCCGGTCTTACTATCACCAGCAATCAAAGGAGGACGATGGATAGTGATGGGAATACCGCGACTATATCCCAATTTCACTAATTTTTCGGCGACCCATTTAGTTTGTGAGTAACCTAAGAAAATACCCTCCCAATGGTCGAATTCATCGTCTTCTTTCACGACTTTACCAGCATAGTAATCGGATTCAAAAACAGCGACGCTAGAAACTAAATGGACAGGTTTAAGTTTTCCAGTGCAAGCTAATCGTAATATTTCCTGTGTACCCATTACATTGGTTGGCTTCATTGCTGCGTAGGGAAATACATAATTGAGCATTGCTCCACTGTGGTAAATGCCATCAATAGTATTACCTAGTTTGGTAAATTCTGCCTCATTCATTCCTAATAATGGTTGGGATAAATCGCCTAATACGGGAATAATGCGGTGGGATAAATTATCATTCCAGATGTAATATTGAGTGAGATTATTTTGGAGTTTATTTCTACCTTCTTCTATCGTTTTTCCACGGGTTAGACAATAAATATCAGCTTGGGTTTCGGTCAGTAATTCGCGAATAATAAATGCACCTAAAAATCCTGTTCCACCAGTTAAAAATACGGCTATTGGATTAGGGTTAAATACAAAAGAGGTGGAGGGGGGATAAATACGTGGATCTAAGACAACTTCGGCTTGTAAATCAAGGCTAGTATCAGCTATTTTTGCTAAGTTCGGATTAATTACATTCCCAACTAAATTTGTTTCCTCCACATCTTCAGCAAGTCGTTGAGAAAGTGCTGCAATGGTGGGATAATGCCACAAAATTGTGGGAGAGATTTCCACTCCAAAGATTTTTTCGGCTTGGGTGACAATTAACATTGCTCTGGATGAATCTAAGCCGTAATCTTCTAGGGGTTGATGGATATCAATTTCACTCGTGTCAACATTGAGGAGTTCTGCTAGTTTTGATACCATCCAAGTTTGGATTTCATGAGCATTGAGGGATTGTTTGGGACTAATCATGGGATTTTGGATTTTAGATTACTCTTCGGTCGATCCGCGCTACGCGCGTCTATGGATTTTGGATTTGAATGTCAATAATTTATGACTACAGCAATCCGATTTTAGTCGTGAAAAATAGTGTGTCTTTGGCTGATGACTGGTGACTGTTAACTGTTAATAACCCTACATATAATATTTCACAAATCCCGCTCGGAATGCTGTATTTACAAGTTTGTATCAGGACTTTACCCGGATTTGGAAACCTCTAAAATAAAATTTTCCGGGAGTAGGGAATAAGGAATAGGGAGTAGTAGAAAAATCAACCCGTTCATCAAAACTTATGGATTGCTTGCTCTAATATACAGGTTTAGTCCTGATTGATGAAAAGTTATAAGCATTGCATAAAACTCTTTAGTTTTAATACTTATTAACTGGTAGGAACGTGAATAATTCATAGAAATGTTGAGAGAAACCCGACTTCTGAGAGAAAAATTTTGAGGTTTTTAATTTACTCACGTCCTTGTTCCCATATGCTGTAGTAGACATTACTCGTGAGATAAGAATTGGGTTGTTACAAAAAATATCTGAAATTCCAGAAAATCATTATCAAAACCTGACTGCTGAGAAATATCAGATTTTTTATTTACTCACCTCCTGTATGCCATATCCTATATTCTGTATTCTTTAAATCAAATATTTCTCAGATTTTTCGTGAGTAAACTCATCTGCTAATCGCTGTGATAATAAATTAATACTGGGGTAATACCAGAGAATGGTTGGTGATAGTTTTAATCCTAAATATTCACCCACTTGTAAAGCTATTTTCATTCCCTGTTGAGAATTGATTTCGTAATTATCCCAGGATTGATTAACATCGATGGTTTGTGGATTGACTCCTAATGCTTCAGCAACTACAGAAGTGAGATATTTTTCAATTTCTGCTGCTGTTCGGGGTGGGTCTGATTGCATTATCCACATACCTCCAATGTTGATGTCGTTGGATAATACTGGGTGTAAAAATCATGTAATTGTAAGCCTTGCATTTTCAGATTTTGAATGCGATATAAATAGGCAGTTCCTAACATGATGTGATTTGCAATATCAACAACATGACGGTTTTGTGGTTCTGCAAGATAGGTATGACGTACCCAGTCGTTAAAACTACCCATTGCTGGTCCACACCAAATTTGATAGTCTGTTTCCCGACCGACTTCACCGGAGTTTGACCAACGGGAGGATAATCCTAGATACCACCGGAAAATAAGAGCCATTTTTAATTTCGGATTGTTGACCGCTTTAGCAAGTTTTTCGGGATTACGTTGGGATAAATAGGATACGGTTAATTCCCAAATTTCACTTAGGGGTTTACGGAAAATTTGTTTTTCTAGCTTTTCTCTTTCCGAGAGGGGGATTTCTTCAATCGAATTATAGGTACGGTAGAGTTCATATAATTTTTGCGATCGCATGGGGAATAATGTTCCCCGTTTGAGGACTTGGAGTTTTACCCCCATTTCAAACATATCTGCTGCGGGAGCCATCATCACATCAGCCATTTCCGCTTGCGCAAGCAATTTTTTGGTGTGTTGACAACTTCCCGATTCTAGACAAGCTTGATTGATAGAACCGGTAACGACATAGGCTGCACCCATCATCAAACCAGCTAAACTGGCTTGGGGTGTGCCAATACCTCCTGCTACACCAATTCTGACTCGGTTTACGTAATTATACTGGGCTTGAATTTCGTCCCGTAAAGCCACCATCGAAGGTAATAAACAAACTAGAGGACGATTGTCGGTGTGTCCACCAGAGTCAGCTTCAACAGTGATATCATCAGCCATTGGTACGTAGGCTGCGAGTTGAGCTTGTTGTTCACTAATAAATCCCTGTTGCACGAGTTCTTTCAGTATCCTGGGAGGTGCGGGTTGCAGAAATTTAGTCGCAACCTCCCGTCGGGAAACTTTAGCGATAACTTTGTTGTGAATTTCGATTTGGTTGGCGGAATTCAGGGTTAATCCGGCTACTCGGTAGCGCACAATATTGGCAGTTAAATCGAGAAATGCGGAGGCTTCAACCGTGGGAACACCGTATTGCAGATACAATTCTACTGCCCGTTGTTCAATACTGGGTTCATTGGGGCTATGTATTAAATTGAATGCGTAGGGTCCCTGGGGTAACTCCCCTTGAATACGTTTGATGGCCGTTTCCAGACGGTCTGGACTTAAACCACCAGCACCAAAGGAGCCGAGAATTTTCGCTTTACCCAGGGTAATAATCATTTCCTCCGAAGCAATACCACCAGCCATTGCTCCAGTCATGTAGGCATAATTAACACCGTGGTGATGGCAAAAATTGCGATCGCCGAGGTTTTCTAATCCTACGGGGTTACTGATGGCAATCAGCTTGATGTTATCACTATTACTATCAGTTGCGGTAACTACATAGCCTTCCTGGGTGACACCAACTTGACCGTTAACACTGACAATGTAGCAGGGTTGATTTAGGTTTAATAATTTAGCTTTGATGGTGTTTTGATCAAATGTGAGGGAGTCTAAATCACCTTTCCACATGAGTGTTTGATTAATGGTGAATGGGTTCAATGAGTTATAGGTAATACCGTTATAATTTTGATTCAAGAGGGAGACAGACATGGGATTTTGGATTGAGGAGACAGGAAATATAATTCGTAATTAGTAATAGCCTACGGCAAGGCTACGCCTACGTAATTTGGAATTCGTAATTTGGAATTTGGAATTTGGAATAGTCTATGATCAGGTTATGTTTACTGAATTCATGTGTCATTGATCAGGTTATGTTTACTTAATTCATGTGTCATTAACAAATTTGACAGAGAAACTGAATTTTAACCATGTCCCTGAATTGAGAATCGTAGTTTTCATTCCCGATTGTTGAGATTGCTACTTTGCAAGAAGTTGCTGCGTGTCTACTTTATGACCCTACGGTCGATTTGCTACGGGAAGAAGTGCAATGAGGAAAACTCCTGTTTTGATTATGGATGAGGTTTATTTATGAAGAACTTAAAAAGCATAGATGGGTAGCATCTTCTCAAAGAGTATTATGTAAACAAAAGTAGAGCCTCTGTTTTTGACTTGTAGTTGCGCTTCATAGGACTATAGCAAGGGTGTTTTCTTAGAGGATGTTTAAAAAGTCATTTTTAATACTTGAATTATCGTTTTGGGAGCAGGAAGAGACGCGACATGTCGCGTCTGTACTCTCGAAGGAAAAATCAGCTTTATCACCCCATGTCCAGAGTCCGAACGATAGTCAAAATATTGATAATTAATAATTGACAAACATCCTCTAAGTATTATTTGTATGCTACTCCCTAGTTTCCTTCAATAAATTTTCTGCACAGGCTAGTTGTAGTTGAATGATTTCACTGATTTGGGTGCTAAATTCGTGTCGTGATTTGAGGAATGTAGCGTGGGTCTGGTGGATGCGGGAATTGTTCTGGGTGAGGGATTGGAGATGGGTAGGAATGGTAAGGTTTTTGTTGGGGGGTGCGGAATTAGTAAGCGGGGTTGGTTTTGATGAATCTGCACCACATTCTAACGATTCATTGGGGTTAAAACTGTTATTCATGACCTTTTCTTGGGGGGATTCAGGTAATGGGGAAACTGGTGTGGGAATTTGGGGGGTGATGATTTTGCGGAAGTGGGTGCGGTTATTGTCTTTGCAGATTTGGTCGATGATGCGGTGTCCACCGATGGTGACGGGTTTGGTGCTGGGGGTTTTGCTGTGGGTGGTCGTTAAAGCATACAGGGACGAAAGGTCGAGTTGAACACGGTGACTAACGAGTTTGGCTAACGCTCGTAACAGGGAACTGTGGTCATCCGCTCCTCGACGATTGAGAGCGATCGCAATATGGGGTTTGTTTTCTAAGTTTTTGTCAATCCAACGGGAGCAAATGTTACCAGAACCGGTTTCAATGAATATGCGCGCTCCGTCTGCGTAAACTTGGTTGACTAAGCGGGGAAAGTCTAGGGTACTGGTTAAACCTTTACCGATACTGTCACCAATTAGTTGGGGGTCGATGACTTCACCGGGTTGGTTAAGATTTGTGTAGGTGGCGGATAAATAGAATTTGATCGATGGTACTGCTTGGGTTGGTAAACTATTTAAGCGGGCAATTTCCCCGTACTCGGAACCCATGGGTGGACAATGGATGGCATGATTAAAGGGAGCGCGAAAGGCGTTACATCCTAGAGCTTTAATTACCCGTTCACAAGCTGGGGATGCTCCAGCAATGACAACTTCTTCCGGGGTGTTAATTTGGGTGAGGTATACCTGGGATTCCCCTTGGAGACAAGCTTCCACTTCACTCTTGGGAGCCATTAATAGATATGTACTCCATAAATTATCCTCAGTTCCAGATTTAGCACGGGGTAATCCCCAGAAATCCCGCACCGCATTTTTCGCACCCGATAGGCGATCGCCGAAGAGGGGGGAGGTATGGAACGCGTTGATTCCTTGGCTAAAGTCGCTCCACACACCCGTTGCAGCCATCATACTTGTTTCCCCCAGGCTATAACCAAAGGCGAATTGGGGTTGAACTTGAAAGCGATCGCGGATAATTAGGGTGATGAGTTTGGCGAAGGTCATATCGGTTTCAAATATGGCCCGGGAGTCGTCGAGGAGTTGTTTTTCTAGGGTTTCTAGTTGTCGCAGTGTTAATTTATTTAAACTGCGGGGAAAGACTAGTTGGGATACGTCGGCAACTAGACTATACAAGCTTTTTAAGGCTGGGTCGTCGTGGACTTGGGGAAATAGGCGAAATAGGTCGCGACCGATACCAATATAGGAACTGAGGGCCGGGGGATATACGTAGGCGACTCCTCCTCTAGAACCGAGGGGATTAGGGGTAAAGTAGCTTCCCTGGGGTGTGAGCCAATCTTCCCCGGTGTTAAAGGCTTTGGTGACACCCGTGAAGGCGGCGGTAATTTCCCTGGTGAGTTCGGGGAGGGTGCGACCGAGGATGGTGAGGGTGTACTGGGCTTGGGGTTGGTTTTGGTAATTAATGAAACAGTTACGGGCTACCTGGGGGAGAGAATCGCTGTTTTCCAGTTGGGTTTGCAAGGTTTGTAAACCAGCGATTAAATCGGCTTGGCTATTACCGGGGATGGGGAATAGCTGGAATGGCATTTGGGTTAGGTAGGTGTGGGGACGGGGTGCGGTTTGCTCTACCTCCGCCAGAATGACATGGGCATAACTACCATCAATCCCCATACTGTTAACGGCGGCGACACGGGTACGCAGGTCTTTACCGAGGAACCACGGACGGGATTCGGGATTTACATAAAAATTACTACCTAGTAAGGGGTTGGTGTCATCCACACCTGACCATTGGGGTGTACCTGGTAAATAGCGATAATACAAACATAAAGCTGTTTTGATTAAACTAGCCATACCCCCAGCCCCATAGGCATGACCTATGTTAGCTTTAATACTACCAATAGCACAGGTTAATTTTTCCCCTGTTCCTGGGTAAGCAGCGAGTAAACCTGTGATTTCAGCTTGATTTTCCGTCGCGTCACCGCTAGCATAGACCTCCAGATATTCGACATCACGAGGTTGCACACCAGCAGTTTGTAGCGCTTGTTGACATACCTGGGTGACATATTTGGCATCGGGTCGAGTTAAACGGGTTTTCAGAGGATGGGATGGTGCGGGTTGTTGGACTAGAGCGATCGCGTCGATGGTGGCATAAATTCGGTGGTGGGTTTGGGTGTGTGAATTTTGGCGTTTGAGTACAATTGCACCCGCACCTTCTCCGACTAACCAACCATTACTTTTACCATCGAAACTGAGGGTATGTACTCCCCCATTCACCTGTGCAGCTTGGCTACGCAGCAACACATTTTCCAAACTTCCGGCTAAGTCCACCGCACCCACTAACACCGCTTCCACTTCCCCGGTGGATAGTAAATGTTGAGCTACTTCCAATGCTTTGAAAACGCCATTTTCCCCAGCCGAAATTGCCAAAGACGGACCAGAAAAATTCCACAAAGCAGAAATCCGACTGGCCATCACATTCGAGATGTAACTGATAAATTCCCCCGTTTCCACCGGTGGATGAATACCATCTTGGACAACGGTTGTCAATTCCTCCACACCCTGACCATGACTCACCAAACCGGATTTTTCCAAACCCTCCGGTAATTGCCAAGTCAAATTCCAACGCTGCTGTAAATGGTGGACAGAGAATTCAGATTCGGTAGCAATTAACACCGCCACATTTCCACCTTCTGTGAGGTTAGCATTCTTGAGGGCATTATCAGCCACCTTCAACATTAACAATTGCTGGGAATTGAGTTTTCCTAGTTCATTGGGAGGAATTTTGTAGGCGAGGGTATCAATTTCAAAGGTATCGATGTACGCACCTAGGGGAGGTTTACCATCCGTAAACCCATAGCGTTTAAGTATTTCCGGCTGAGTTTCTAACCCATACCAACGGGACTCTGGTAAGGATTTAAACCCTTGACGACACTCATAAATACATCGCTCTAGAGCATCCAAACCATCATAACAGCCAAAAAATCCGTCCATCCCCACAATCGCCATTGCTACAGGGGAAATTGGTTCTGGACTTTGACTGACATGGGAAGTCATTCCCTGTTCCAAAATCATATGGGCATTTGTACCACCAAAACCGAAAGCACTGACAGCAGCTCGTTTGACCGTATCCTGACCAGACCAATTTTTAGCACTACGAACAATCTGATTACGCGAAATTGCTGAACCCTCTACCCCCATCCCATCCTTGACATGAATTGTTGCGGGGATGACTCCTTTAGACATACTCAAAAGAACCTTAATTAAACCAACCGCACCCGCTGCTGTTAATAAGTGTCCCACATTACTTTTAACGGAACCGATGAGGGGAGTTGCTTTGTGTTTGCCAAAAAACTCCTGCATCGATTGAAATTCCGTTGTATCACCCAACAACGTCCCCGTTGCGTGACACTCTACATAATCAATTTGCTGCGGTGCAATTTTAGCCTCAGCATAAGCACGTTCAAAGGCTAATATCTGACCCTTGGAATTCGGACTGAGTATATGCTTACCCCGTCCATCATTCGATAAACCATTACCAGCAATGATGGCATAAATGCGATCGCCATCTTGGACTGCATCACTATAACGTTTGAGTACTACCATTCCCGACCCTTCTGCGGTCATCAATCCCCGTGACGATTTATCTAAAGGACGACTAATATCATTATTTTCGGGATAACCTTGAATACTGGAAAATAACATCCGCAAAAATAATGGATCGGACGCACTGACACCACCTGCTAACATCAAATCGGTTTTATGGGTCCATAGGTAATGGGAAGCTAACCGAATCGCATATTGGGGGGAAGAACAAGCTGCATCAATACAAAAATGGTGGTGGGAAAGTCCTAACGCTTGGGAAATTACCGCCGTTGGTAATCCTGATATCATTGCATTATGGGCAGATACACGATTGCTTCCAGCTAAACTAGTTAACTCAAATTCTGGTACACCTAACACCTCCCGAATCGCTGCATTTAAAGCTTCCTGATAGATGGGTGAAAACAAGCGATTTGAGTATTTAGTTGGTAAGGATAATGTACCCAGAATTACGCCACACTTTGCTAGTATTTCGGGACTGTTGAGATAACCACTATGAGCTAAAGCCTGTTGAGCAGTATATAAAGACCACTTGAAAGTATTATCCAAACTTTCGAGAAAATCCGCAGATAATTTATATCCTTTGCCATCAAATTTGAAATTACGAATAAATGCACCTTTGAGGGAATAAAATTTATCTGGTTTACCCTTTTGCGGGTCAAAAAATATTCTGGGGTCTACACCTAATTCTGCAATACTAATCGATGTCGTTGAATCCTTCTGCGCAATGAGATTTTGCCAAAATTCATCGGGATTTTTCGCATCGGGAAATAAACAAGAAAATCCAATAATTGCTATTTTTTCCACGGTTAATAATCTCGATAATTGATGAATGTATAATGCCAGGAACATTCCCCCGTAGAGACGCGATATATCGCGTCTCTACCAATATCGCGTCTCCACCGCCTAATCTAATAATTTGGGTAAAATAATTCCCCTGGTTCCTAATAATCTGTAGAAGACTTTGCCGTCTTGGTCGTGAATAATGAAATCCGCGATGATAGATGCTGCCGTCTTTTGTTTAATTTCGCAGGAAACATAATACAATTCATCACAGGGTGTGCGTGCAAATTGTTCGTAAATATTGGTTTGCCCTGGTAAACAAATTTGTTGATGATAGTGGTATAACCAAATCCATAGAGGATGGGTGCTTAAATCTGCGGCGTAGGGATTGACCCAATCATAGGGAAATTGCCCCTGTTGGGTTGAATTAATTGATTTCCAATAACATGCGGTGGTAATTTTTTCCGGACTGATATTAATTACCCGTTGTATTGATTGAAAAGTTGGCCCATGAAAAAGAGCTGATGGACTAGTGCGATAAAAATCACTTCCCTGGGTGGTAATAATATTATCCGCCACTAAATTAATGTTTTCATAGACAGGTGCTGGTGGTATTTCCCGGACTAAAAGGGTTTTGGTGCTAAAATGATAGGTGACTCGACCGACATCGGTGTAACTCAAAATTTTGACTTGAGCTTCCACTTTTTCACCATTGATTTTTTCTAATTCTTGAACTTCGACAATATATTCAGAACTAATATTTTCCTTGAGGATAATTCCCTTCAAAACTTTAAATTCGCTCGCACGAAATAATTGATAACCTGGATAAAGATACTCACACACATTTATCATCCAGGACATGGCACAGGTAGCTGGTAAAACCAGATTACCAGAAATTACATGGTCAACTAAAAAAGGATTGGCTGCTGCTGTTAATTGACGACGAATACGATAGGTTTTTAATTCCGTATCTAAAGGAACCGGAGGGGGAAACATGGGAGTTCCAATCACCACTTGTGTAGTTTCATGGTTCGCGCTATGCAATTCATTCACAAACATTTTCGTTCCCACTTCCACCGGGAGAATTTCAATTCCCCGTTTTGCAAATTCCTTCTTCAATTGGGGTGTCACCATCCCGCTATCCCAACCACCCCAATTAATCGCCACAACGTGACATTGGGGATGACGCTGTTTGATGAGGTGAGCTGATTTATTTAAAATTTCATTGGCGATCGCATAATCACTTTGACCAATATTGCCGTAAAATCCCGTCACTGAGGAAAATAGCACTACATACTCTAATTGTTGATGATTGATCGCTGTCAGTAAATTCTCCAATCCCTGAACTTTCGCTGTATAAACCTTTTCAAAGTCTTCTCCGGTTTTCTTTTCAATCAGTTTATCCGCGAGATTCCCCGCACCGTGGATGATTCCGGTAATTTTACCCACGCGATCGCTGACTGTTTGTATTGCTTGTTGTAAAGCTTCTGCATCAGTGACATCCACACTCAGGTATTCCACGTAACTACCCGTCTGCTGAATCGTGGTTAATGTCTGTTTGATTTCCCGATTTGCAGCAATTTGTTGATAAATTTTTTGCACACCCAAAGGTGTCGGTTTCTCTCCCTGTTCCAGGAGATGTTGCATAATTTGTTTTTTTAAACTCGCTTCATCCTGACAGTTTTGTGCCCAAATCGGCTCTGTTTCTAATAAGGAAGAACGTCCCAACAAAATAAATTTACAAGGATAGTTTTGAGCCAGTTCAATTACACATTTAGATGTAATTCCCCTCGCACCACCACTAACAATAAATACCGATTCGGGATGGATAGCTGTAAGCATAGTCATGGGATTTTAGATTTTGGATTACTCTACGAGTACGAGAAGCCGCTTCGCGTCTATGGATTTTGGATTAGTAGAGACCACTCATCGGGTGGTCTTTACCCATCAATTGCAATGGGTCATGGGATTTTGGATTTGGTTTTGTCGTCTTCTAGCTTGAATAATTAATACTCAACATATTTCACTCGATAAATTTAACAATAAAAATAAATTAGTTCTTGCTGTAACTGTGAGTACATTTTGTGATATAAATTTGATGAAATTTCCCACATATCCTTCATCAAATCTTGTTAGCTACAGCAATCGATGAAAGCTATACTATAAACATCAAGTTAAATAATTCGTAATTTGTAATTCGTAATTACGAATTAGTTTGAAGATGTTGAAAAGTTTTGTCTTCTGTCTCCTAATTTTCTAACGAACTAAATTTCCACTGGGATTATTCTGATTGCGAGGAGATTGATTGATTTGAGTACGGTTAGAAAAAGCCACGAAAACCATAACCGTGATCGCAATCAAAATCACTAGCGGGAAAAACCCTGAACTACGGTTATTTCGTTCCGACCGACTACTAGGTCGATCGGAGGAGGTGGAAGATGAACCACCGATTTTTATATCACCCAGGTCTTGATCCTGACTGGATAAGTAAACCGAACGGCTATAGGGACTATATCCTTTGGTTTCTACGGTGATTGTTGCATCCATTCCCCGACTACCAGGAATAATGCGGAATCGATAAATACCTTCAATATCTGTGTAGGTGTAGATAGAAATTCCATCACCTTTAAGTAATACTTTTGCACCACTAATCGGTGCTTGTTTTTTGTTGTCGATAATCCGACCAATATAGGTGATTTCCTGCATGGTAGACCCGATTTAATTTTGGATTTTGGGATACATCGACCCTCCGTAGAGACGTAACATGTTACGTCTCTACATACGTCTGTAAACCCTACTGACTAACCAATGTTGTACGTCCATTCAATCCGTAACCAACTTCGGTGATATAGCGGTTAGGGTCGTGGAGTTCAGCAATGATGTTTTTGCTGGATTGGTCAGCGTTGATGGTGGGGTTGAGATCAATTGCTCGACAGAAGACCTTTTCCCATTCCCAATTCAGAGTTTTGGTGAGTCCAAATAGTCCAGCGCTGATGGGACTGTAGTTGAGGTTGTGGTCGAGTCCAAAAGCACCATCTAAACGAGCAACTGTGCAAAAACATGCTCTACCGAGTTTTGCTGCTTGGTTAAGGGAGGTTTTCAGGTGTTTAGCGATGAAAAATACGTGTTTCACAACGGCTTTTTCGGTGGGGATGTAAGGAATACGTCCATTTTGGTTGAGTTCAAAGCGGGGATTGACATGGATAAATGCAGCAATATTCCCAAAATGTTGGCAGATTGCATTCAGTTTTTCCTGGAGGTGGGTTTCATCCATGTTGTCAAGTTCGACCCGTTCAATCCCGGAGGGTAGGGGTGAGCGTTGGGACACGATGGTTTCGGGGAAACTCAAAACGACGATTTTCCAACCTAGGTGAGTTAGTTCGCTTGCAAGTTTGGTGGTGGTGAGGGTTCCATCATCGGTAATTAAACCGATGTGTCCCTCTGGTAAACTAAACTCTAAATAATCGGGTTGGGGAAGGGTTTTGAGAAACACCTGACGACGTAGGGGACTTTTGTTGAGACTTGCTGTTAATGGTTCGCTGGGGGTAGTTGGTTGGGTTGCTTTTTGTTCCTCTGGTTGATTGACTTCAGGTTGACTTAATTGAGTTAATTCAGACTGGGAGTGGTGATTTTTTTTTTCTCCACCTGTCAGGGTTTGCAGG
This sequence comes from uncultured Calothrix sp., assembly GCA_937973965.1. Taxonomy (GTDB): domain Bacteria; phylum Cyanobacteriota; class Cyanobacteriia; order Cyanobacteriales; family Nostocaceae; genus NIES-3974. Next base: position 54,411 of record CALJJQ010000014.1, read on the forward strand.
TAGTTAACAATTTGACCGATGGTGCGTAAATCCCCCAGGTCTTCCACGTTGGGTTGGGGAAGGTCGGGATAGATTTCCTGCATTGCACCGAGGATTTCCACCCGTTTGATGGAGTCAATCCCCAGGTCTGCTTCCATATCCATGTCTAGTTCCAACATCTCCACCGGATAACCGGTTTTTTCACTGGTTATATTTAGTAGAGTTTGGGCCATTTCCTCTGCATTCACACTGGAACTGACTGGAACTTCCGGTTCAATGGGTGTAGTGGCTATTGCGATCGCCGGAGTTGGTGTTTCTGGGATTACCGATGTAGTTGCGTTGGCGAAGTTCACCGAAGGTATGGCATTTACGGTAATTGGTTCTCTGGCGGAGACTAGATTGTCGATATTTGTAGTTACGGATGTGACGATTGGCTCCGTATTTACACTCTGGGTTGCAATTGGTGCAACTGCTTGAATTGAGACAGTTTCCCCTCCTTGACCCATCAAGGATTGGATATAATTGACAACTTGACCAATTGTCCGTAGTTCGCCTAAATCTTCAACGTTAGGTTGGGGTAAATTTGGATAGGCTTCCTGCATTGCACCGAGGATTTCTACCCGCTTGATGGAGTCAATCCCCAGGTCTGCTTCCATATCCATATCTAGTTCCAGCATTTCCACTGGATAACCGGTTTTTTCGCTAGTGATTGCGAGTAAAGTTTCTGCGACATCACCTGCTGCAACGCTGGGAGTAGGTATACTTGCAGTTGGTGTTGGTTGGGGAACGGGGTTCGCAGGTGTTTCCTGTACTGGTTTTTGAACTACTGGATTGACTGGTGTTTCCTGTACTGGTTTTTGAACTACTGGATTAACAGGTGCTTCCTGTACTGGTTGTTGAGTGATAGGTGCAACTACTGGATTGACTGGTGCTTCCTGTACTGGTTTTTGAACTACTGGATTAACAGGTGTTTCCGCGACCCGAACCTGACCAGAAAGCAAACCTTGATATTCCTGTTGGAGGAATTGGAAAAAGTTTTGAGTATAGGCTAATTGGTTTTGGAGATACTGTTCATGTACCCGGAGGGTTTCAGCTTGCTGAGAGCTAAATTGGGTCATGCTACGTTCCAAACTTTCCGTCACCATTGATTTAATATTTTTGGTAGCGGAGGTTTGGTCAATTAGCAGCTTGTGCTGTTGCTGTAGGAGTTGGAAAAATGTCTCAACGTATTTTTGCTGATGGTTGAGATAGAGTCCGTGAACCTGCAAATTCTCGCTATTATTTTGCTGAAACTGACTGAGAACGAATTCCAAGCTTTCGAGAACTTGTTGGTAATTAATTCGCTGATTTGGTACTTGTTCCATCGTTGATTTGACAACAGGTGATGTGGGGTTTGGTTTCGATGGTTGGGTGGGGGAGTTAGTTGCACTAGTTTCGACACCAGTGGTGATATCTGGTGGAGTTTTTTGGCTATGACCACTAGGTAATTGGAAAGAAGTAGCACTAGAACTACTGGTAGGTGGAATCCCTGGGACTATTTCCGATTTGATATCAACGATTTTGGTTTTACCGTTAGTGGAAGCTTTATTCACCGTTGATTGGGGAATGACCACTTTCAGGTTCGGGTCTGGTTGCAGTGCTTCTGCGATGGTTTTCGCTGTTTTGGGGGAAACGTAGTTAACACCATTGAGACGCACATTCAACGCTTTGGGATTTTCCGGTACAGGAGGTGTGGGAGGTTTTTGCAGAGGGTCAATATCCCGTAACTGAACCCCATGTACCCGTAACTGTACAACCGCTTCCCGTAAACTGCGATCGCTATTTTTTCTGTCACTGGGATTTAGGGCGATCGCGATGTGGGGTCTTTCACCTAAAATATCCTGAACCAGGTTGGTTAATATCCTGCGTGGACCAAATTCAACGAAGCAATATCCCCCCGCATTGTAAATATTCTCAATTTGCTGTTTAAACAGTACTGGATTCGCTAAATGGGTTTCCAGAATTTGTTTAATTTTCTGCGGTTCCTGGGGATAGGGATGGGCTGTAACATTACTATAGGTAGTAATCTGTTGAGGTTTAAACTCTGTCGATTTGAGGGCGATCGCAAAGGATTTCTGTGCAAAGGCAATTAAGGAAGTATGGAAAGCAGCTGAAACTGGTAACAACATGGCTGCAAATCCCTGCTCTACCAACACCTGACGCACTTTGGTAATTTCCTCCGTCGGTCCTGCTAACACCACCTGACGGGGTGAATTCAGATTCGCCACACTTACCTGGGAAAAGGGTTTTAAATAGGCTTCAATCGTACTTAAATTCTCCCTCACCGCCAACATCGCTCCCGCATCATAATCCGGGTCTTGGGGAGGAGCCATCGCTTGTCCCCGCGCTTTCACTAACCCACAGTAGTCGGCATCACTAAATACACCAGCCGCCCACAGTGCCGTAATTTCACCGAAACTATGACCAGCCACAAAATCCGGTTTCAATCCGGCTTGATGCAAAATTTTATACAATCCTGCACTCATCATTCCAATGGCTGGTTGGGCATACTCAGTCCGTTGTAGGGCACTTACCTGGATAGCCCGGTCATTCTCATTAAACACGGGTGGTGGAAAAACCACATCCGACAAAGGTCGCATATTATCCTTAAGCAGCAAACTATCCATGTAACCATAGAATTCCTGCATCACCGGGAAATTCATCACCACTTCCCGACCCATTTCCAAATATTGGGAACCCTGTCCAGAGAACAAAGCCACCACCTTACCCTTTAATTCCATCCCCTGTTGACGGTAATATACTCCTTGGGGATGTTCCCAAACTACCGCATCTGGCTGTTTTTTCAGTTGAGCGATCGCGATTTCCAGATATTTAACCGCTTCTTCCCGCGACTGAGCCACAAATCCCACCCGAGCATGGTGGACAGGGATTTCTTTCCCTTTACTCAACTTAACCAACTCAATAAATTTAAGCTGACCTGTGGATGCACCTAAATCCACCAACAGATTTTCTAACTGCGATCGCAATTCTTCTGGATTTACCCCATCAATCAATATTTGATAGGGTGTGTGGTGAACCCGCAGTTCCGGACTCGGTTTACCAGTATATTCTTCTAGCACCACGTGATAATTAGTACCACCAAATCCGAAAGCACTCACACCAGCTCTTCTGGGAACTTCACCCTGGGGACGAATCCACGGACGTGTTTGGGTATTAATATAAAAAGGCGTATTTTCAATATTAAATTTGGGATTAGGTTCAGTAACGTTAATAGTTGGCGGTAAAACCTTGTGATACAGTGCCAAAGATGTTTTAATTAGACTTGCTGCTCCCGCCGCCGCTTTTGTATGACCAATCTGCGATTTCACACTCCCCAGGGCAATATACTGACGACGGGGATTTTCCTCGCCAAAATATTCACGCAAGGATGCAAATTCCGTCGGGTCTCCAGCCATTGTTCCAGTTCCGTGAGCTTCAATTAAACCAACTGTAGCTGGTGCAAAACCCGCATCTTCGTAAGCACGTCGCAAAGCTGTCATTTGTCCTTCCGGACGAGGTGCGTAAATACTCTTGTACCGTCCATCACTGGATGTACCAATCCCCTTAATTACCGCATAGATTTTATCCCCATCCCGTTCCGCATCCTCCAAGCGTTTGAGAACCAAAATACCAATCCCTTCACCCAACATCATCCCATCGGATTTCGCATCAAAGGGACGCACTTTGTCACTGGGTGTCAGAGCGGGGGTTTTACTAAAGGAAATATATGCAGTAATCGAATTATCCGTATCTACCCCACCAGTTAGCATCATATCGCAACGGTGTTCCACTAGTTCACTAATCGCCATTTTTAAAGCTGCAAAGGAACTCGCACAAGCTGCATCAACAACGCAATTAATTCCACCCAAATTTAAACGATTGGCAATCCGTCCAGCAACGATATTTGCAAGCATTCCGGGGAAAGCATTTTCATCCCACTTAATATAAGCAGCTTGCATTTTTTCAATAATTTTCTGCGTATCCTGGTCACTAATTCCGCTACTTTTGAGTACCTTTTCCCAAATCGGATATTGTAACCTCGCAGACAGAGGAATTCCCAAATTTCTGGCCATAGCCACACCCAGAATTACCCCCACCTTATCCCGATTAAATTCCCGAGATAGACCATATCCCGCATCTTCCATTGCTTCTTTGGCTATTACCAAACTCAACAACTGGGAAACATCAGTCACCTCTAAAATATTCGGTGGTAAACCAAATTCCATCGGATTAAAATCAACATGGGGAATAAATCCACCCCTTTTAGAATAGGTTTTATCTTTAGTTGTGCGGGGATTGGGGTCAAAATAGTCATCCACATTCCAATGACTTTCAGGTACATCAGTAATACAATCTACCTGATTAATAATATTTTCCCAATAATCCTCTAATGTCCGTGATTGGGGAAACAATGAAGCCATTCCCACAATCGCAATCGGACTATACTGTAATTTATGATTTAAGCTATCATTTGCCATAGATTTACTCTCTATCCTTTTTTTGTCTTCGATAACGCGAATTACTGCTTGTTCGCAATTATTTATTTGTGCTTCTAACTGCGCTAAAGCATTTTCTATCCAGGAAGCAGACATAGATAATTTAAAAAACTAAGGTCAAGAAAATGGAGCGGCATAAAAATAACAAACTCAATCAAACAGCTACAAAAAACTGTAATTTAGCTACCCAAAATATTGAATAGGTCTGTTAATTATCCAGATTGTTCAAGTACATAATCGGAAGCATAAAATGAGTTAGTGCAGCTAGAAAATCAGCTTTGCATCTTGAACCAGCTAATTTTCAACTGTTTTTTTGTAAACTGCCCTCATAACTCTGCGATTCCAGGAATCTCGAATACATTAGACATCACACATGCGATGAATTATTCCGACTTCATAACCCTTGAAAATATTATCTTCCAAGATATGGATTTACACTACAGTTTAGTGTGATGAAATTTCGGATTAATTCTCTATACAAATTCTGCATGCTCATCTCGAAATAATTCATCTAATAAACCATTTTTTTCAATGATATATGTGGATAAATATCTCATTGATTCTATCCAGATATACAGAATTTCAGCATGAGATGTCCTGAACAAACCAAGCCGACTAGTATAATTCGTCAAAATAATAACTATGTATCTGCAATTATTCCCGAATAAAATCTAGACTACGCTTGATTCCCAAAAATTGAGAAGTAAACCAATTAAATTATGAGGACTAGTGAAATAACCATAGGATAAATTTGTAACCAGGTAAATTCAATCAATTGATGATGGTACAAACTAGGAGAAACTGATTCTAGTTTAAATTCAGGGAATTTAGAAGTAGCGATGGGAACAGAAAGACTTTTGTCTTGGGCTTACCCATGAATTTAATAATATCAATTAGTTGGGATAAATAACATCACTTATTGATATTGCTGCATCCAGAGTAACGCCAACAATAGGGACTAAGATTATATAGTTTAGAGATTTTCTGTTTTGTTAGTCTGACATCTCCGTTACCGAAAGTTACTTGATTTTTCTGGAAGTGAATAGATGTAGAGATGATTTACATCCTTTGTCTTCAGTTTAAATCATAAATTGCAAAATGTTGAACAATTTGTACATAATTAATTGTTAATCGCTAACATTTGTTGTGACAAGTCTATCTCCTAGTGATAAATTATCGTAATTTGATGATAGCGAAATTCATCCCAGATATCAGTCAAAATTTACAAATATGTAAAATATTCGTGCAAAATAGCTTGACTACTGGGAATTAAATTATTTAGCTCTTTTTAGGATAATGTTAGATGCTTGGGTAATGTCATCTGAGCAAAGATAGATTTACCAATTTACTTTTTGATTGTTAGGGATTAACAGTTAAAGGGAGTATAGCAGTCCTAAATGATTTGTAAAATCTTATATTTAGGGTTATTGATTGTTAACGGTTGACAGTAAATAGCCATAGACGTAGGCACCTGTAGTGCGACTTCTTAACAAGAATACTTCCGGTTACAGCCAAAACCAATATTTTTCACGAATTAAATTGTGTTGCTATAGATAACAGGTAATTAGGAAATGATTAAAGACTATTAGCATAGTTTTTGTTAATCAATAACTATAATTAAATAGTGGAAATTAAGAAACCAAAGAAAAATATTTTCGTCTTCCATAGTGGAGTAGCATAAATATCTATTCAGATAGATAATCTATGGGAATATGAAATAGAGAGGGATTGTACTGCGTAAATCCAAATTTATAGATAAACCAAGCCAATTATTCTCTAACTATCTCAATCACTTTCTATCTCCTGGAGGTAAGCATCAATCAACAGGTCATTTCTCGGATTTCTGACAAACCCCAAAAGCTTGCAGAGAGTAGTAGGAAAATCAACCCGCTACTCAACACCTTTTGCAGAAAGGGGAATGATTAGGTTTGTAGTCAGGGATTTATCCCCGACTACAAACTGAAAATTAGTTTTCTCGCAGATTGTGCTGCTGAAATTGCCATGAGTGATATCGATTATCTTGTACTTTGCAATAAATGAAACTAGAATAATTAACGGTTACAGCCCCTGATATGTAGCAAGCATTAGCGTAAACGATATGAGGATATCCGTGACAAAGCGATCGCTCTCTCCAGTCTGAAAGCAAATTTGCGATCACATTATATACAATACAGGGTTTACGCAACGTCTTCTCGTGAGAGAAGATTTATCCGCAGCGATCGCAACGCTGTGTCGGGAAGCGATCGCAAGATTTTTGTGACCACTTTCTTTCCCCTCTGACGGGGAGCAAGCTAGGTAATGATGTAGTGACAGCTTTCTCCTCTGATGGAGGTATGGGTGGATTAGCAATATTGTTGACTGTTAACTACTAACAAAAAGTAGCAACATCAGTGGTAAAAATCTGTCATTAAATCCATCAAAATAAAGTAGTTACTCCCTAACAAAAGCCCAAAATTTGATAGTGCAATCAATTGCTTTTGTGTTATCCTAAAAATCAAGGATTAAACCCAGATTTCTCACGAACTCCTCAAACTTTCAGTGAGTAATGAACAGGTATTAGGAAGTAGTAGGAAAATCAATCCATTAATCAATCGGTTATGAATTTCCCGTGAGAAATACAGTTAAATCAATCTTTTATGCAATTTGAATACTCTGATTTTTGTCATTAATTTTACACTTCATTTAAGCAATTTATTCAACAATAAAATTGAAGATGTAATGGTAGTAACATGGAATTTTTCAGGTGCATAAAAATTTGATTTTACCTACGACTACTAATTGGAAAAAACTTGCATAATTTTTGCTATTAAGGTTACAAATATCCCAACTTTACCAGGAAAAAGATGAATTTTCAGCATTATCTCTACACCCGAAATAACTCTCATAGTAACGGTCGGTGTAAATAAAGCAACCATTAACTAGAGGAGAAAAGCCTATATATTAATATTTTGAGCTTCCTGCCATTTAGTACTAGCCTGTGTTTCAAAGAGAGAATCAAGCTGATGACTGAAATCTGCAATCATCAAACAATCTATTTAGAGTGAAACTAAGCTAACTTACGATAGGGAAAATAGCACAGGAAATCAAAACAAAAACAGTGAAATCCCTTATTTTTATACTCCATGAAATCAGCTAGCAGCAAATATAATCCAAAATCGACAGATGAATACCCCTAAAAATTACAGGAATTAGGGAATGGAGAATAGTGAGTAGTAGGAAAATCAACCCTTATCACTTAGTGAAAAATGCAGAAATAACGGATCAACTCAGGAATAATCCAAAAACCAAAAAGGAATAACAACAATGTCAATTGAAAACGAGAAACGGATATTAGCCAACTCAACTTTTCGCTGGAGAATGCTACTCACACTTGCAGTAGGTATCGCTGGTTTAGCATTTGTAATTTATAATGCATCCAGATTTTTAACCCTAGTACCAGGGACATCCAATCAAACACCCCAAGTTACCCCCACTCGAATTGCAGTCACAGCGCTAGGAAGAATTGAACCAGAAGGTGAAGTCACCCAGTTATCTGCACCAAGTTCCCTCAGTGGTGTCCGGATTGAACAGATGTTAGTTACCGAGGGGGAAGAAGTTAAACAAGGACAGGTAATTGCTCGATTAGAAGGTTATGCAAGGACAAGAGCTGCACTACAACAAGCAAGAGACCAGGTAGAAGTTAGTCAAGCACGGTTAGCACAGGTGAAAGCAGGAGCAAAAAATGCTGATGTTGAAGCACAAGCTGCGATGATTGCTCAATTAAATGCTCAACTCCGAGGTGAAGTAGCAGCACAGCAAGCGATAATTGCGAGACTTCAGACCCAGTTAAATAATGCCAAAACTGAAAATAACCGCTATCAACAATTACTACGGGACGGAGCAGTATCCGTATCTTTAGCAGAATCAAAACGTTTAGAAGTTGATACCCTGCGACAACAAATCCGTGAATCGAAAGCAACCTTGAGTCGTAGTATTAATACAATTACCAATCAAGTTCGGGAAGGACAAGCGAGATTAGCGAGTTTAAATGAAGTGCGTCCGGTTGATGTGGAATTAGCGGAAGCAGAATTAAGAAGTACCCGTAGTGCATTAACAAAAGCGAAAGCAGAACACGAATTAACGATGGTGAAATCACCTGTTAACGGTCAGATTTTAAAAATTCATACCAAAACCGGTGAAGTAATTGGTAGTGAGGGTATTGTGGATATTGGCAAAACCTCACAAATGTATGTGGTCGCGGAAGTTTATCAAACCGATATTGCGAAAGTCAAACCCGGACAAAGAGCAATTATTACTAGCACTGCATTCAACCGTCAAATTGAAGGAGTTGTCACCGATATTGGTTTACAGGTTGAACGTCAAAGAATTTTGAGTGTTAATCCCGCAGCAGATACAGACCGTCGTGTAATTCAAGTCAAAATTCGTATTGATGACCCAGAGGACAGTCAATTAGTTGCGCGATTAACGAATTTACAGGTTGATGTATCTATCCAAATCTAATCCCTTGGGGAAGACAAAAATTATTCTCGAGAAATTTTGTTGTTTGTTGACAGTTAACAGTTAACTGTCAACCCTTAACAATAAAAATGGGATATGTAAACAATCCAAAGTAAAGCAGTATCAATTACATGAGTTTTAAAATACCCTTAGCATGGCTACAGCTAGTTCGGAATAAAGTTCGTTCATTAGTAGCTGTAGCAGGGATTTCCTTTCTGGTAATTTTAATGTTTATGCAACTGGGTTTTCAGGATGCATTATATGCAAGTGCAACTCAGGTGCATAAAAATCTCAAAGGAGATTTATTTCTAGTTAGTTCACAATATAAATCCTTGACCGCAAATCAAAGTTTTTTCCGCTCGCGATTATATCAAGCGTTAGGGTTTGAAGGGGTTGCGGCGGTGAGTCCGATTTCAATGGGATTTGCTAAATTTAGAAATCCGACTACGGGACAAAAATATTCAATTTATGTGATTGGATTTGAACCAAGTAGATCACCGATTGATATTCCCGAAGTCAAGGAAAATATTGATAAAATCAAAACACCGGATGTGGTTTTATTTGACCGTAATTCCCGTCCCGAATTTGGAAATGTAGCCGAGTTATTTGAACAGGGACAAGACCAGGTAATTGAGATTTATCCTTTTAATGCCTTAGCAGGATATCGTGTGAGAGTTGGTGGTTTATTTAGTTTAGGACCCTCCTTTGGTGTGGATGGAAATTTATTGGTAAGTGATTCAACTTTTTTACGGATTTTTCCCAATACCCGTCCAGCCGAAATGATTGATATTGGTGTAATTAAAGTAGAACCTAGCTTTAATTTGAAGGATATTAGGGCGAAACTTGAGGCTGTATTACCCAATGATGTAATTGTGTTTACAAAGCAGGAATTTATTGACTTTGAAAAGGATTATTGGGCAACCCGGACACCTATTGGTTTTATTTTAAACTTGATGTTAACAATGGCTTCGATTGTAGGAATTGTGATTGTTTATCAAATTCTTTATAGTAATATTTCCAGTCAATTAGTAGCCTATGCAACCTTAAAGGCGATTGGCTACGCTAATAATTATTTATTTAGTGTAGTCTTTCAACAGGCAATAATTTTAGCTTTATTAGCCTATATACCAGGTTTTATTTTTTCCATTGGTTTGTATGAATTTGCAATGGATGTCACCAGATTACCCATTATGATGAGTGGACAAAACATGATAATCGTCTTAGTATCAACTATTTTGATGTGTATGACATCCGGTGCTTTAACTATTAATCAATTACGCTCTACTGACCCAGCAGACATATTTTAACTTTGAGCTTTTAGTTGTTCTATCGACACTAAAATCCAAAATCAATTCCGATGCTTATTTCAACTGTATTCCTATTAAATTTTTGCTAATGAACTTATCCGAAAAAACTCTTTTGATTACTGGTGTTGGTGAATTTATCGGTCTACGGATGGCAGAAATTGCGATCGCACGGGGAATGAAAGTACGGGGGATGGAAAGTTCTCCCCAGCGTGCAAAGTTGGCTGAGGCTTTAGGGGTACATGTCACCCTGGGAAGTGTGACAGATATAACAGCCACAAAATCCGCGTGTCAGGGTGTGGATATCATCCTCCATACGGAGGAACTAGCGAAGGAAGGTGGTGCAATTAAAGTCTTTCGTCAGCTAAATGTGGAGGGAACCAAAAACCTGTTAAATGTAGCTCAGGCAAGTAAAGTTAGTACATTTATATACCTATCAAGTGGATTAGTATACGGATTTGATTATCGCGATCGCATTACCGAGGATGTCCAGTTAACTCCTAGTTCTAATCCCTACTGTCAAACCAAATTGGAAGCGGAACAGTTGGTTCTACAACAAAATCATCCTCCCGATTTCGGCGTAATTATCATTCGCGCTGGTGATGTCTACGGTCCTGGGTGTATACCCTGGGTAGTCCGTCCCTTGCAAATGATGCAACAAAAACAATTTGCTTACGCTGACAATGGTCGAGGGGTAATGAATCATGTCTACGTGGATAATTTAATTGATGCCATTTTTTTAACAATAGAGCAGCAAACCTACGGAGAAATATTTAACATTACTGACGGTCAAGATACAAGCTGGAAAGAATATTTTGATCAACTAGCAAAAATAGGTAATTATTCCTCCCCCTTTTCCTTGGGAAAAGAGGAAATTAAATTATTTTTGAAAGTGCGATCGCAGGGACAAAAGTTATTACGTAAGGAGGTGGATATATTACCAGAATCCATTGATTTTATGAGTCGTCCCTATGCATATTCTATCACTAAAGCTCAAACTAAATTAAAATACGAACCCAAAGTGAGTTTATCTGAAGGGATGGCGAAAATTCAAGCTTGGTTACAAACGGTTGATATTACCAAAATTAAATAAATGTTGGTTATGGTAGTTCTATTTACATATTTGGGAAAATTCCACCCAGTTTCTGCTGACTATTCTCTCATAGCGATTTAATCAGAAGATGCATATCAAGAACCTCCTCCCCGAATCTTGGAGAAGGTATTCCGTGAGAAAACACTTCTATAGGGTGGGTTATAATTTGCGAGCGGCTTCACAAATAATTGGGATGAATTAATAATTCGATTCAAAAACTAAACCGGATTTCAATAGCCAAAAATACAGATATAGCAATCCGGTTTAAGTAGTGAAAAATAGCGTGCTGTTGACTGGTGACTGTTAACCGTCAACCGTCAAACCTGAACAAACCTACATATAGGATTTCACAAACTATTTAGAACTGCGGTAGGTAATAGATAGGTAACAGTAAATAAATGAAATATTTATGTCCTCAATAGCTCCTAAAGTAACAATTGGACTACCAGTTTACAATGGTGAAAAATATCTAGCCCAAGCACTAGATTCATTGCTATCACAGACATTTACTGATTTTGAATTAATTATTTGTGATAATGCCTCCACCGACAGAACGGTGGATATTTGTCAAGAATATCTTCAACAAGATCGACGTATTAGCTATTATCGTCATCCGATAAATATTGGTTGTGCCCAAAACTTTAATCGCGTGCGTGAATTAGCCCAGGGAAAGTATTTTAAATGGGCTGCCTACGATGATTTACATGCACCAAATTTCTTGGCAGACTGTATCCAGATTTTAGATGCAGATCCGAGTATTATTTTGTGCCATACTCGTACTAATTTTATCGATGAAACCGGTAAAGTTTTTGGACAATATCAGATTCATATTGCTGCCGATGTCGATAATATTGTAGATAGATTTCGAGCATTGTTAGTCATGCATTTCTGCTATCAATGTTACGGAGTTATGCGTACAGAAGCATTAAAAAAATCTCCTAAAATGGGTAGTCATGGAGCCGCAGATGCCATATTTTTGTTACGTTTAGCATTACTAGGAAAGTTTTACGAAATACCCGAGTACTTATTTTTTGCCCGTAGTCATCCCCAGCAATCGATGAGTATGTTTTTTCCGAATCATCTTGCTATTGCACTGCATCCAGAACCGCAATCACAGAAAATTTTGCCAGATTTTTATGCCTATGCAATTTGGTTTGATTCGGCAAATAAAGACAAAATATTATTTCCCCATTGGCGAATTTTGATTGAATATATCCGTTCTGTGGGAATGGGGACAATGACAAAATCTGAACGCTTAGATTGTCTATTGAGTATTTTAGATGAATTTAAGTGTCACGATAAATTACTGATTCAGGACTTGATTTATGCAGCAAAAAAATATTGGCAAAATCTACTTTGTCAAACTAATTCTCAAGAATCAGATGAATATATATGTTCACAAAATCCCATTCATGGTGTTACTGAATTTGGAGCTAAATGATAAATGATAATTGTTTGAGATTGAGATTAAAAACAAAATGATTGTATTAGAGACATACAGCAGTCCGAGGGGGATTTGTAAAATCTTACATGTAGGGTTGTTAACGGTTGATAGTTGACGGTTAACAGTCACCAGTCATAACAGTCACCAGTCATCAGTCAAGGACACGCTGTTTTTCACAACTCAAATCGGATTGCTGTAGCAATGCTACGTCTCTACTAAACATGATATTTTTAATTCAGATTTGTATTCCGCAACACCACATTAATTATCCTCATATTCATATTTATTTCTCCCCACACCTAACTTTCATGGAATCATTAGCAAATCTCTTATCACGCACCCTATTCACCTGGTTTGTGACACTAGTTTTATTTAGCGGTATTTTTATTGCTTATTTACGACTTTGTAGTCAACCAAAAACCGTTGAGCAAATTACCTTACCCAAAGCCACGGTGATTTTGAGTTTACGTGGTCTCAATCCATTTTTAGAAAAATGTTTACGAGCGATCGCCCAACAAAATTATCCCCAATACAATATCAAAATTATTCTCGATAGTCTAGAAGACCCAGCGATAAATCTGGTCAATCAGATTAGTCACGAAATTACAACACCATCAATAGAACTATCTGTACTAACAGAAATTCCCGCAAATTGTAGCCTCAAATGTGCTTCCCTAATCCAAGCTATTTCCACCCTCGACCTAGATTGTGCAGTGGTCGCATTTGTGGATGCAGATGTAGTCGTTCATCCAAACTGGTTACGGGATTTAGTTATTCCCCTTGCACCCCCAGAAATTGGTGCAACCACAGGTAATTGCTGGTATTTACCCACTGGAGAATATTGGGGTTCTTGGGTGCGCTATTTGTGGAATATTTCTGCGGTCGTACAAATGTTTTTATATGGGATTGCTTGGGGTGGTTCCCTCGCAATGAAAACTGATGTAATTTATAGCACTGGATTGCTGGAAAAATGGAGTCAAGCCTATGTGGAGGACATCCCTTTACGCAGTATTTTCGGTAAACATAAATTTAAGGTGAAATTCGTTCCTTCCGCTCTCGTTCTTAATCGCCAAGACTCCCCCCTTCCCAGGGTAATTGAGTCTCTGCAAAGAAAATTACTGGCATCCCGTCTTTACCACCCGTTCTGGTTACTAGTGATTTATGATGCTTTCTTTACAGTTGTTTTACCTAATTTCTGTTTACTCTTAATTATCATTGCCTTAATTCGTCTAGAGTTAAATACAATAGCAACATTAATTACCACCTATTGTTTATACATATTTGGATTATTATTGCTAGCATTAACCTTAGACCGAGAAGCACGTCGCGTCATCCGCACCGGAGGTGAACCCATCCCCAAAATAAATCTATCAACGGTAATCAAGATGTTAATTGCCACACCCCTGACCCAATGGGTACATACCTGGACATTATTAACTTCCCTACGGATACGAGTTGTCCCATGGCAAGGTGTAATTTACCGCATTTATCGTCCCTGGAAAATTCGAGTTTTGCATTATGCTCCTTTCCAAAGTACAGAATCCCATCAGCGCAACATTTCTTGATAATTTCCGTTTATAGATTTATGCCTCCCATCTACAAATACTCAACTCAATGCTAATATCGATTCAGCCAGGCCACCCTGAATGCATTTAAGACATCTATGATTGGGAATATATTTAAATTTATTTTCGGATTTTTTTTAGCGATCACAATTTTAATTGGCGGTGGAGTTGCGACCGCACTATATTTCATGAATCGTACCTCCATCAACCCTCCTAAACCGATCTTCAGTAACGACCAATCAGAAATCAAAGCCAGAGCAGCGAGGGAAGCAGCTAAAGCTAACCTCGATCAAAAGTCTCCCTCCCCCTCACCAACAACCGCATCTAAACCCAAACCAACCCCTACACCAACCCCCACACCAACTCCCACCGAAGTTGCGGAGAAACTCCCTCCCGGTGCTTACACAGCTCGCGTCACTTGGCCACAGGGACTCAGCATCCGTACCCAACCCCAAGCGGAAGCAGAACGAGCTGGAGGAGTTGGTTTTAATGAAGAAGTAATTGTGTTAAGTCAAAGTAATGATGGAGCTTGGCAAAAAATCCGTTTGAAGGGTAGTGGTCAGGAAGGTTGGGTCAAAGCAGGAAATACCGAAAAAACTGAATAATTTGGATATTGGATTCAGTCGGTTATAGTTGACAGACCACTTCTCGACTTCCTACTCCCTCATACCATTTCACTCAAAATTTTGATACATTTTCTTCCCCTACTCCCCATTCCCTTAAATCAAAATAATCGAAACCCCAATTCCTGCCAAGATAATTAAAGTCAAATTACCACCACCGACAAGATAATTATATTGATAATTATTTTGTTGATGGTTACGGCGTTGTTGCCAAGCCATGAGAGCAGGAATAATTCCCCCTAAAATGGACATGCTAAATGTACCTGCGTAATCAAGGGCGATAAAAAATAAATTGGGATTCAGATTTGATAGACCAATAGCTGGTAATAGGACAATCGAATAGGTGGATAGGCGATTTAATTGTAAACTGAAGCGATGATTTTTGATTTCTTGAGTGATATCTTGCCAATAATCAATTAATCCGTACACAAAGCCGATAAATGAGGTGACAATGGCAAACTCAGAAAACAATGAAACTAAAATCCCTAACCATTCTCCCGCATTTCCACTTCTTAATATTTGCAAAGGGTCAAATTGATTCTGGGACTGCCATAAATCGGGACTCACACTTGCTAAAATCGCCCCATTCCACACTAAAAACATCAGCATAGGAATAGCCGAACCCAGAACTATTGATTGACGGATTTTGCTGATATCACCTTCTAATTGCACCACTACTACCGGAATAATATTGTGGAAAAATAACGCTACCAACATGACAGAAACTGCTCCCGGTAGGGCAAACCAATCTTGTAATAGGAATTGAGCCGGATTAATTTGTTGACGAACTAATAATAATAATCCCAGAAAGGAAACAATCACAATTCCCACAAAGGCGCTATTGATTTTCTCAACGACTTTTTCCCGTAGTGAGTACAACATACCTCCAAAAATCACCACAAAAGCCGTCTTTCCCACCCAAATTGGTATTTTCTCCAGGGATAAAATCCTTGCTAAAGCTGCACTCAAAATATCCCCACCCTGGGAAATATAAGCCACAATTAAGGCATAATTCAAAAAAAGATATAGTATACCTGTTACTTGGGCAGCAAACTCTCCTAAAGTACCAGCTACCATTGTCCGCAAACCATTGCTAGCCTTCCCAGTACTGCGCATTCCATTAATAGCAACTTCGGCAATTAACAACGCCGAAACCACTACAAATCCCCAAACAGCAATCAATAGCACCGTTGAAGGCAAAATTCCCGAAGGGAGCGTCACCGCAGGTAAAGCCAAAATCCCCGCACCAACCGTAGTCCCCGCAACTAATGCTACACTTCCCCACAAACTACCCGGTTGATGTTGTAGGCGACCGCTAACCAATTCTAAGTTAGAAAATAATCGATTTGGGTTGACTTGGGATACTTTCGCCATACTTAACTTGTTTGTGCTGATTTATTTTTTTATTGATATTTATTAATTCTAGTAAAGTAATTTTAACAAATTAGTCAAGTGATCCATTTTCACCAGAAGATGCACACTAATGTCATTTCACTAAAATTTTGATACATTTACTCCCCCTGCATCCCTAAAGGTATCAACTCCAAAGTGAAGCGGTATAACCTCTAATCACAATCACAATGCTCAAGCGTCTAATTATTGAAATGGGTATGGGTATCGACCAGCACGGTCAAGAACCCACAGTTGCAGCAGCAAGAGCTGTCCGGAATGCGATCGCTCACAATGCTTTACCAGGAGTATGGGAGGTCGTGGGTTTAAGCGACCCGAACCAAATGGTTGTAGAGGTGAAAGTGGCTGTTCCCTATCCGGAGCAAGTCAGAGAAGATGAGGTTTTAGCCGTATTACCATTCGGTCAAAAAAAATTAATCGTCGAAACCGGGGGAATGGTTGTTGCAGGTCGGGCGATCGCTTCTCTCAATGATAAAAATGATGAAATGTTAATTGCCGTGGCAGCTGTGACAGTGTTTGTCGATGTGCCAACTTCAGAAGCAATAGATGTGCAGGGAAAATAGTGTGGAGGGCTTCTCGAAGAGTAATCCCAAACCCAAAATGGTATAATTTGGATTTTCTGTCGCCTGAAAATAGCCAATGTCTAATTCCCCGATCCCATCTACCACAACCGCGAGCTGGTCAAATTTGCTACAGCAACTCCTGGATGGTCAATCCCTCACCCGTTCCCAAGCTAGTGAATTAATGCAAGGTTGGTTAAGCGATGAAATTCCTCCGGCTTTGTCGGGAGCAATTTTAGTTGCAATTCAAACTAAGGGGGTGTCTGCGGATGAATTGGTGGGTATGGCACAGGTACTCCAATCCCAATCGGTTACTGTCCATACACAAACACGCCTCAAAGACAAGCCCGTTATAGACACTTGTGGAACTGGCGGTGATGGGGCTGCCACCTTTAATATATCCACAGCTGTTGCCTGTGTAGCTGCTGCTGCTGGCATTCCCGTTGCCAAGCATGGAAATCGTTCCGCATCAAGTCGGGTAGGCAGTGCAGATGTATTGGAGGCCCTGGGGATAAATTTGAATGCACCAAGTGAGAAGGTGGCTGCGGCTTTGGAGGAAATTGGAATTACATTTTTATTCGCTCCCGGTTGGCATCCAGCCTTAAAAAGCGTAGCTCCGGTGCGCAAATTATTAAAAATTCGTACAGTTTTTAACTTGCTTGGTCCTTTGGTTAATCCCCTTTCCCCGACAGCCCAGATTATTGGCGTTTATGACCCGAAATTAATTGGCACAATTGCCGAAGCTTTACAAGGATTGGGTAAACACCGAGCCTTTGTTCTCCACGGACGGGAAAAACTGGATGAGGCGGGACTAGCGGATATTACGGATGTGGCGGTATTAGCAGATAACCAAGTAACCCTGGAAACAATTAATCCCGCAGAAGTCGGGGTGGAGACAGCCCCAACAACAGCCCTTAAAGGCGGAGACATAGCAGAAAACGTCGCCATTCTGACTGCCGTATTGCAGGGTAGGGGAACAACAGCCCAACAGGATGCGATCGCCCTAAATGCTTCTTTGGCATTACAAGTGGGTGGGGCGGTTCCCCTGTTGTCCCATCGCCAAGGGGTAGAATTGGCTAGGGAGATTCTGACAAGCGGCGCGGCTTGGGATAAACTTGAATGCTTGGCTGCGTTTCTGCGGAGTTAGGGGGATCTTCTTTGCTGTGGGGGCGAAACTCAACCACATGGCGGCGGATGGTTACATCATATCCATCAAAAAAATCATGGCCCAATAACCCGGTTTCCAAATCGTTACTGGCGATCGCCACCGCAGTTCGACCAACTCTGATACCGTTAGCTTCCATTGAGTTGACGTAGCCAATGGGAAATTCCACACCCTTAGCGCTAGCTGTATTCGCTTTCGAGATGGTGACGGGGACAACCCGCAGTGCATCGGCCATACTTTGGGTAATTACCGTACCACTTGCCCCTGTATCCACAATCATTTCAAATTTTTGAGTACCGTTAAAAGTGACTTCAATGACGGGAGTTCCACCAGCCCGACGTTTAATTGGGACACTAAAGACTTGAGTTTGTTGGGTATAAAATTTAGGAACCTGGGTGGATGGACTGGAACTGCGGATCAAAGTGACCGGTTGATTGGGGGTGGTTGCAGGTCTTGGTGTAACTGGAGCCAAATTTTCCTGGGTGACAACTTGGGAAACCGCAGGAGCAGGGTCGATTGTTCTTGGAGAAGCAACCGCCACTGGTGGAACCGGAATCGGGACAGACCGCTCAGAAGTTGTACTAGATGGGGGAGCGGACTGGGATTGACTAGGAACTTCAGCAACTTCCCTGATTGGGGGAGTGGGATTTTGGGCGCGTTTTTGCGCAGCCAGGGCTAAACGTTCATACTCCGCAATTTTAGTTTGGGAAATCCCGTAAAAAGGACTATTTTCTGCAATCAAACGTAACAAAGCGATCGCATCACGATATTGACTGGCTACCAACAACCAATCACTCGGGGAACGGGCAGATTGGTTGATACTGTGAGCGCCAGCTGCCTTATCTAAAGCGAGTTCAAAGGTATGGGCTTGATTCGGACCTGCGACCGGTTGAGGAGAGACAGGTGTAGCCTCACTAGTAGTCGCAACAGACGGAACCGGAGAACTAACGTTAACTTGCCTTGCTTGCCGACATGCAACCGCCGAGGAAGAAACTGCGATCGCAATCATTAAAATACGCGTAGCACGAAAAATATATAATTGCTGCATAATTAATAGGATTGTACCTGCCTGAGCGTTCCGAAATCCATCCATGTTTATTCCTAACAAATTAGGATTTGGTGGATTTTAATTGATCCTCATCTCCCAAGTGTAGATAGTTTACGGCATAATGGTTCATCGAAGTCAAGAAATAACGGCCGTTAGGATGCAGGAGACAGGAGACAGGAGATAAGTAATTGTTATTTGTTATTTATTACTTACTCCCCCAGTTCCCCCAACATCCCCAACTCCCCTGCTCCCCCACTCCCTACTCCCTACTCCCATACAAAAAACCTATGCCTCTATCTGATGTAAACAAAGCCCTATTGGTGCTTGCCGATGGTAGTGTATATCGCGGATGGTCCTTTGGTGCTGCTGGCACTACCGTTGGCGAAGTTGTCTTTAATACTGGTATGACCGGATACCAGGAAGTCCTCACCGACCCTAGTTACTGCGGTCAAATTGTGATTTTTACCTATCCAGAATTGGGAAATACCGGTGTCAATCCTGAAGATGCCGAATCAACCCGTCCCCATGTACGTGGTGCGATCGCTCGGAATATTTGCCGTCGTCCCAGTAATTGGCGTTCCACCCAATCCCTGCCGGATTATCTCAAAACCCATCAAATCCCCGGTATTTACGGGATTGATACCCGCGCCCTCACCCGCAAAATTCGCCAAGTAGGAGCGATGAATGGGGCTATTTCCACAGAAATCAGCGACGAAGCGGAATTACTCGAACTTGTCCAAGCAGCACCAAGTATGAGTGGATTAAACCTGGTTCGAGAAGTGTCTACACCCCAAACCTACGAATGGTCTGAAAAAACCCCTAGCGATTGGGAGTATCATTTAGCATCACCTAATTCCCCAGAATTTACTGTGGTGGCACTGGATTTTGGGGTGAAACGCAATATCCTACGACGATTAGCCAGTCACGGATGTCGAGTCGTTGTTGTTCCCGCCAATACCAGTATTGAGGAAATTGAAAAATATAACCCCGACGGCATTTTTCTGTCCAATGGACCAGGAGACCCTGGAGCGGTGCAGGAAGGAATCGAAATCACCCGCAAATTACTCAACAGCGATCGCCCGATGTTTGGTATTTGTATGGGACATCAAATTCTCGGTCACGCTCTCGGGGCCAGTACCTACAAACTCAAATTTGGCCATCGCGGTTTAAATCAGCCCTGCGGTTTAACCCAACAAGTAGAAATTACGAGTCAAAACCACAGCTTTGCCATCGATCCCCAAACCCTACCAACTGAAGAGGTGGAAATTAGTCATTTGAATTTGAATGACACCACCGTAGCTGGTATCCGCCACAAAAATTTACCCATATTTTCTGTTCAATACCACCCCGAAGCCAGTCCCGGTCCCCACGACGCAGATTATTTATTTGCCGAATTTGTCCAAGCCATGCGCACAGCCAAGAACAAACGGAATAACGAATAAATTGGCGACAAAAGGGAATTAGCAGTTAATATTTAACAGTTACTAATTACTAATTGTCTGTTACGTTCCCAAGTATCTCAAATTTTGTCAGCCATAATCATAGACAAGCCCAAGAAAAACTATGTATAGTGGAACGTTTACTTTTATGAAGAGGAGGGAATTATAGCTGAGTCACTGAATTTAACCGTGAGCCTGAGAGGTACTCGTGAAGTGCGGGATAACTACCAGCTATTCCGCCTCACAGGATTATTAGATGCCTTTTCAGAGCCGACCTTTCGTAAGGTGATTGGTGCCAAAATCGAAGATGGGCCCAAAAATATTATTTTAGACCTGTCACAAATCGATTTTGTTGATAGTTCTGGTCTCGGTGCGCTTGTGCAACTAGCAAAACAGTCACAAACAGCCGAAGGAACTTTTCAAATCGTTACCAATGCCCGTGTCACCCAAACCGTTAAACTCGTTCGTTTAGAAAAATTTCTGGCGCTGCAAACTTCCGTGGAAGCGGCGTTGGAAAACCTTAAGTCGGCTTAATTGCTCGACAACATTCGTTTTGACCCAGCTATCCAGGTCTGTCCATCTGGATAGCTTAACTTTATTTAGCTGCGATCACGTAGCCGATGCCGAAAGTTTATCGTGAATACAGATAGGGAAAATTTATTGTACAATTGTGGGATTGCATAATATTTCCCGACCAAAGCCAAAGATTATTATCTATAATTCTCTCTAGTTGAGAGACTATGGCTTTGTTTGTGGATACAAACATCAGTGAAGAACTAATTCGGTTTTTCCTGTATATTTTGTATCTTATTGTCAAACAACCACACAAATGTGTGTTTAATCGCACATCTAGTCTTGTTTTAGATTGTATTTTATGCAATAAATAAAATTCACTGCATTACTTTTGACTGGTTTAATCGAATACAATCTAGATTGCGATTAAATTTAATGCCAGCTTTATGTTTTATTCTCGCCAAATAGATAAAATTAGGAAATTACTATGTAGCCGCAAACCATTTGAATCACCCAAAGTGACAGCTTGCAGGTAGAATAAATATCTTCATGTATACAATGTCGATTGAATCCGTCAAAACTAACTTGTGAGTTCAAACCAGGAGCCGCCATTAGATCAGTGTCACGAGCCTGCTCAACTAGAATCAGCATTGATTAATGTGTTTCACGCGGCTGTTAATCAGAATCTGAATACACTGTATTTTCATAATTTGGAAAAGTCTGCACGTCTAGCAGAAATTCAGCGCCTATCACCATCGGCCTTAGCCTACATTGGTGATGCTGTTTATGAGCTCTACGTGCGTATATTTTTCTTGTCGCCGCCACGTAAACTAGGTATCTACCATCAATTAGTTGTGGCGCAAGTTTGTGCGGAAGCACAAGCATTACATTTGCAAAAATTGCTCCCCCATCTTCAGGAAGAAGAAAAAGACATTATTCGTCGGGGAAGGAATGCGGCCAATACTCGTCATAAACGAGTTCATGCAGAAACATACCAACAAGCAAGCGGTCTGGAAACCCTAATTGGTTATCTTTATCTCACTGATACTGAACGTTTGACAGAGTTATTAAAAAAGCTACATCTGGATTAGTAGCGTTAATTTTGTACCTTGAATTCAGAACATATAACTGAGTGTTAAGCAAGGTGACTAGTTTAGTCGTGTCAATTAGTTTTGTCAGTTTTTGTTTTTTTCTAATAAGTAAATCTGATTATTCCTATGTCTAATCCAATGCCAAATAAAACCAAAAAAATCAAGCCGATTGTGCCAGAATCTAAACGTACACAATCAGTAAAACTCAAAGGGAAACGGGTTGTTCCCGGAACTATACGTCCAGCGAAATCCATTGCACCAGTAGATCGCGATCGCAAATTTCATCCTAGTCCCCGTCCCCGTCGTTCCCCAGAACAATCCCTGACCTTACCAAATCTGAATGAAGATCAAGATTTAATCTATGGTCGTCATCCGGTTTTAACAGCCCTAGAAGGGAAACGTCATCTAAATCGGATCTGGATTACACCACGTCTGCGCTATGACCCCCGTTTCCACTCTTTAATATTGAGGGCTAAGGAAAATGGAACCGTAATTGATGAAGTTGAACCTCGGCGTTTAGATCAAATTACCGACCAAGCTAATCATCAAGGCGTTGCAGCTCAAGTTGCAGCCTATGATTATACAGACTTGACCAAATTAATCGAAACTGCCTTTACTGTCACCGATGCACCTGTAATTTTAGCAGCCGATGGTATTACCGATCCCCATAATTTAGGTGCTATCATTCGCACAGCCGAAGCCATCGGCGCACAGGGATTAATTATTCCCCAGCGTCGCGCAGTGGGAATTACCTCAACCGTATTGAAGGTAGCAACTGGTGCATTAGAAAATTTTCCCGTCGCACGGGTGAATAATTTCAGCCATGCTCTGGAGGAGTTGAAAGCGGCTGGATTTTGGATTTATGGTACAGCATCAGATGCCAGTGTACCCCTGCATACCGTTGATTTTACCAATGCCACCGATGCCCGCAAGCGACCCACACCAATTGTGTTGGCAATCGGAGCCGAAGGGGAAGGTTTAAGTCTGCTGACACAACGTTGTTGCGATGTATTAGTGTCGATTCCCTTGACTGGTAAGACTCCTAGCCTAAATGCATCCGTAGCTGCGGGTATGGCGCTCTACGAAATTTATCGTCAACGCTGGGTAAATACCCTACATCTGGATACATAAGCGACAATATTGTGGAAAAATTTGGAGTAAAAGAGTATAAAGAATTGTAAATAGACACACAAAGTCAACATACACTTTTACTCTCCGTTCTCTACTTTATAAAATGTTGGTGAAAACCATGAAAAGCGTTTGGAATAGCTTCAAAGAAAAATTAGTTAACGTATTCCAAAATCTCGGCTTGGCCTGGTGGGTTGAGGTAGTCACGCAAAATCCTCGTTGCACCTACTACTTTGGACCATTTTTGAGTGCAGCCGAAGCTGAAACCGCTCGCGATGGCTATGTAGAAGATTTAGTTCAAGAAGGCGCGCAGGGGATTTCCACAAGCGTGAAACGCTGTAAGCCAGGTACATTGACAATAGCAGAAGACCTGGGGGAATTGATTGACCGTAAAGTAAAGCCTGTCTTTAGCGGTCAGATATAAGTTTTGTTGACAAGTTAAGTGGGTAGATTCGATTCGTCGGTGGTGAAAAGGCGGATAAACATTGGGAATGCACAAAAATATCTTAATCCTCCGTATTTAGTGTTCCTGATTAACGACCGTCTATTACGCCATTGTCTAGTCACTTAACTCGAAGCAAAGTTTGAGGCTACTTCTGGGTAATCCTGGAGCCACTTCTCAATGTCCTCCAGCACTTGAGTCGGTATTTCCCAGGGGAACAAGTGGGCAGTTTGTGGATAACAAATCCATTGACTATGGGGAATGTTTTCTGCGGTTTCCCGACTTGCTTGGGCAATAATGTGACGGTCTTGTTCACCTGCCATCAACAGGACTGGACATGTTATTTGTTTGAGGTCGGGAACGCGGTTATATCCAGAGCGAATCGCCATCATTAAAGCCCTGGTTGCACGAGGTGATGTTTGCAGGTAAGCAGGAATTGCAGCCTCAGCGATGTATTTATAGGCGATCGCGTGGTGTTGTTGGATCAAATAGCGAAACAGCGATCGCTTACCAAAGGTTTCAATATTCCATTGCCAACCAGGACGAAGATAATTAATTACAGCCGCGATACCGGTATACAGATTATCTTGCCAGGAAACGGGGGGATGGTTACTACGGGGACGTGCTGCTGTTGCGATTAAAATCAAACCCGTCACCTGTTCGGGAAAACGTAAAGCCAATTCCATCGCCAAAATTCCCCCCAGAGACCAGCCTAGCACTAGACATTTTTCCAGCCGATAGCGTTCCAGCAGCTGGGCTAAATCGTAAATATGTTTCTCCATGACAAAATCCTCACGGGTGCGACTTCTACCGTATCCCCGTAAATCCGGTGCAATCGTATAAAAGCGCTGCGAGAGGTGATTAGTAAATACATCCATGCTGGGACCAGAACCAGGATGACCGTGTAAGCACAGAAGGGGGTAGCCTTGACCTTTGGTATATGCGGTAAGTTGAAATTGTCGTGGTGCGGAATTTGGCATTGATTGAGTGATAATTTACAGCAGAATTCAAGAATACAGAATACAGGATATAAGGGTAAAAGCGGTTTTGAGCAAGTCTGGAAAAAGTTATTTAAAAAAGCAAAATATTCAATGTTATCGCATTGAAGAAATATCCGAACTTAAACAAACAAATAAAACAAAATCTCCAAATCATCAGAATACTCAAAGTTCCCCAAAATCTACGGATACTCTTATCTCGAAAATTATCAACCATCTTTCCAAAATCACTCAGAATTCCCGTCCGAAAACCAGAAGTTCATTACGGCAATATATCAAATCCCTATTAAGGTCGCACCAACTAGGGGAAAAACAAATCGATGCAATTATTGAAACCTTATTTTCGGAAAATAAGCTGAGTGAAGTCAGTAATCGCCTAGTTTATCAGTTTTAGTCTCTTGATAAGTTTGTTTGAAAAGTCACTAAGTTCTTCGGGAGTGGGAAGAGACGCGACATGTCGCGTCTGTACGGGAATCGGGAGTAGTTGTTCAGGGCAAATGTACTATTTTTGCCAATTTCTTGTTTCCCAGAAGTAGTTAATCAAAAAGTATTGATGGACGCTTTCCAAACATCCTTTGAGATGATATTTGGAAAGTCACTTTCAACACTTCACTTATTTTTTTGAAGTAGTCTACATGTACTGCTGACACCATAAACATAGATGCACATAGCACAGCTTCTTGAAGAGGTGAGAGTTTTTTCCCTCACTCCCTTACTCCCTATTTTTTCGCGAGTAAGGAACAACTAAATTACTTACTGCCATTTAATTTTGTCTAGATGAATATAACGATGTCTGTAGACAAAAGGCATTTTATAGAATTTGAGCTTTTGTCGGACAATCAACCAGAAAAAAGGCATTCCCTCAATTAAATAGCGCTTCCAGAGACGTTGGGGTTCATACATTAATCTATGTAGCCATTCTAAACCAACCTGGCTCATCCATTTTGGCGATCGCTTTTTATTTCCTGCTTCAAAATCAAGGGTGGCTCCGATGGCCAGAAATATCTTAATGTGTGGTAATTTATCCTTATACTGGATAATCCATTTTTCCTGTTTTGGCGCACCGACTCCGATGGCTAAAACAGTTGCACCAGAACGGTTAATACGTTCGATGATTGCTGAACACTCTGCTTGGTTGTTTTCAAAGCCGAAGGACGGGGAATAGGAATCGACAATAATATCTCGACCGACACATTGGTTGATGCGCTGTTGCGCTGCACTCGCAACGCCTTCTGCTGCACCAAGCAAAAAGATTTTGATATTCGGGTCTTGGGAATAATAGTTGTAAAAAGCTGGAAAGAGGTCGGAACCGGAAATTTTTTCTTTTAATTTTGTTCCTAAAAATCTGGATGCATAAATTAATATTTGACTGTCACAAACTCTGTAGGTAGCTTTGTTATAGGCGTTGTAAAACTCCTCGTCTTTTTGCAACTTCATTAAATGGTCTACGTTGGGTGTAAAGACAATACCACCTGTTTTCAATTTCTCTAACAACTCCATTGTGGAGAGATTATCAATGGAAATATTCAGGAGGTTAATTTTGTTCATGGGATATTTTTATCTCAAAAATTTCTACTTAAATAGTCAATATCTTTCCAGAAGTGTGCAGGGAGTAAGGAGTAATTGGGTTTATTTTATTCGTCGCAGGTGGATACCCCAGGAGGAAAACTTTGAAGAAACGCAATAATTAGGTAATAGGGAACAGGTGATAGTAGTTGGTAGCAACTGTTTATGTTGCTTTCCTCTGTTGGGAGAGAGTTTGAGAGCATCCCAACAAATGCTTACTATTCATATTTGTGAGCCTTCTCCACAGTGTTCCACAATTTCGGCGGAAATCAGAGAATTGGAATTATATTTGGCTATTTCCAGCAGATTGGTAATTAAATCGGGTAAATTCCGCTTTTCTACTTAACCAAACATTCTAAGAGAGGTAATGAAGACTGTTAAGCAGATTATTCTTCGTTTTACGTAATATTCATAAACAACCATCTAGTATGGGGTTATTTGTAAAGAACAGAAAAAATGATACCTAGGAACTACTGAGATGGGTTGGTCATGGAAATATGACCAGCTAGGTATGAAAAAGCCGGTAGTTCCTCTGGTAAGGCTAACACCTATAGCTTATGGGTAAGTGGTCTATCGCATAGTTCTGAGGGGTTCGTAAGTAGTAGTCCCGAAAAGGGTTAATATAAAAGGCGCTAAGGCGCTACTACGAACTTTTCTAATCCATCAAAATTAATGTGGTAGACACTATTTAGCTCCTAAGTACCTCCTTTTTCCCGTCTTCTATTTTCGATCAGCCGGATCAGTTGCTATTAATGATATGTTATTGTTGCAATTCATACGGTTGAAGCTTGAATGAAGTCTGTTACTGATGTACCTAACCCTAATGTTGATACTGCTGAAAATCCGCTGGTCATTTTAACTTCAGAATTAAGGAAAGTCTATCGGACGGGTTTGTTCCTCAATCAAAAGTTAGTTTCCCTCTCCAGCTGTTCCCTGAAAGTATACCAGGGTGAAACCTTCGGTTTACTCGGTCCTAACGGTGCGGGAAAAACGACATTATTAAAATTATTGTTAGGTATTATCCGTCCTACCTCCGGTCGCGGATTATTACTTGGTAAACCATTAGGCGATCGCGCGACGAAAGCAAAAATTGGTTATCTACCGGAAAACCCCTATTTATATGATTATTTGACGGGTTGGGAGTTTTTGCAATTTGCGGCAGGATTGTTTAAAATTCCCCCACGGGTACAACGGCAGAGAATCCCCGAATTATTAGAATTAGTCGGTTTATCGCTGGGGGATGCGCGTAAAAAGCAGATGCGACGCTACTCAAAAGGGATGCTGCAACGGGTAGGAATGGCTCAAGCCTTGATTAATGAACCGGAATTAGTATTTCTAGACGAACCAATGTCTGGATTAGATCCGGTGGGACGCTATCAGATGCGCGAAATCATTCTGCGTCTCAAAGCTGCGGGAAAAACAATTTTCTTTAACAGCCATATTTTAAGTGAAGTCGAACAAATTTGCGATCGCGTGGGTATTCTTTCCCAGGGAGAATTAATTTGTGCTGGTTCAATTCCCGAATTGCTCAATCCGAAAGATGGGTATTTTGTCCGTGGACAAGGGGGAGACTGGGAAGTTTTACAAAAATGGATACCCAATATCAAATTTACCGTTGATGGCTGTTGGGAAGGCGAGTTGGAAGGGGATAATTATGATTTTTTAGCAAGTTTACGTCTGATGAATGCCAATGTTTTCAACATGAATTTAATTCGTCCATCCTTGGAAGATTTCTTCATTCAAAAAATTCAAGGCAATCATCAACGGTGATTGATACTGCAAGGGGTGAGCTATTAGCTGTACCCTAGGTAAAGGCTCGCAACTATAACTATGCAAATTAAACCAAAGGCATTTTAACAATTTGGACAGTCCAAATTCTCGTCCTTTTCACTATCAGTTTGCATTCGAGATGAAACAGTAGGGATTTATAAATCCTATGACATACCAAAAATGCCAACTTGGCATGAATATACCCCCAGGAAATAATATACTCCAAAAATATCTGAGCATATTTATAGTATTTGCCATGAATGAGGCTAAGTAATTAAAATTCAAATCTTGGGCATTATGATGTTTATGAGAATACCATTTTCCAGCTATCACCACCTGTCAGTTTGACATAGCCAAGTACGTAGTTTGAGTTTCAATACGGTTTTGATTCCTTTTCCCCATTCCCCACCCCCTACTCCCTATTTACAAATTCAATATTATTTTAGTATCTTCTTTAACATAGCTTTATGAAAAATTACAAAAAATTGATATAGTAAATCCTGATAATTCTAGGTTTTTCCGAAGATAAAAATTACGGGGAACATGGATACTTACGTATAGTCAATATTACAATGTTGGGACAGAAAATAATTTATTGTGGTGTCAGGCGAATATGATAAATACAAAATTATTGAAACTATTAAATCCAGCAGTCGCTGGTATGTTGGTATTAACGTCAATAGTCGCAACATTTTCCACACCCGGATTTGCCCAGAATCCTGGAACAACTAGACCCGCAACCACCCCTAACCCGATCCTTGATACAAATTATACATTGGGAGGGGGCGATCGCATTCGGGTAAGTGTATTTGAAGTACCAGAATATACGGGAGAATATCAAATACCACCGGGTGGGTCAATTAACCTGCCCCTAATTGGTAGCGTTTCCGTATTAGGCTTAACGACTGAACAAGCAGCGGATATTATTACCCAGCGCTATGCCCGGTTCTTGAGACGGCCAATCATCTCCGTCAACCTCCTATCACCACGTCCCATCAACGTCACAGTTGCAGGGGAAGTTAGTCGTCCGGGTTCCTATAGTTTGAGACTAGAAGGCGGTGCTGGTAACGACCCAGGGGTACAGTATCCCACAGTTCTATCCGCAATTACCACAGCGCAGGGTGTAACCATGAGTGGTGATATTACCCAGGTAGTGTTACGTCGTCGAATTGGTCGCGACAGGGAACAGACCGTGGTTTTGAATTTGAAAGACCTGGTACAGGTCGGTAGACAGGATTTAACACTGCGTGATGGGGATACTATTTTTGTACCCCGTGCGACCACCGTTAACTTGGCGGAAGTGCGTAACAATTCTGCCTTGAGTTTTGCAGCTGACCCCACCCGTCCCCGGACAGTGGCAGTAATAGGGGAAGTAAATCGTCCTGGTTCCTATGTTGTCACCTCCGCAGTTGATGGAGGACAAGCGGGACAGGGGGGACAGCCCAACATTACCGGATTACCGACCGTCACCAGAGCGTTACAATTAGCAGGGGGAATTACAGCCCGTGCAGATGTGCGACAAGTGACAATTCGTCGTCAAACCCGTACCGGACAAGCTCAAGATATCAACGTTAACTTGTGGCAAATGCTACAAGGGGACGTGGATCAAGATACTATTGTTCAAGACGGTGATACTATTTTTGTCGCCACAGCAACGGAAGTCAACCGAGCCGAAGCCACCCAATTAGCGACAACAACCCTATCGCCAGCTACAATTCAAGTGGGTGTGGTGGGGGAGGTCAAAAGACCAGGACCAGTTGATATCAAGCCAAATAGCACCCTAAACCAAGCAATTTTGGCTGCGGGTGGATTCAACGATGCAAGAGCGCGTCGTCAAACCGTGGATTTGATTCGCCTTAACCCCGATGGATCAGTGGTAAAACGGGAAATTAAAGTTGATTTTAAAGCTGGTATTAATGAAGAAACCAACCCGATTTTACTTAACAACGATGTGGTAGTCGTTAATCGTTCTGGAATTGCTCAAGTAGGTGATACTGCGGGTGCGATTATTAACCCAATTGGGGGTGTTTTAGGGATTCTCCGAGCAATATTTACAGGTTTTTAGTTAAAATATGCAGTAAAGATTGATGTGTAGAGACGACCCGATGGGTCGTCTCTACGTGTATGAATTAGAAACCAAAAAAACCATGCTGGGAAAATTTTTTCACAAACCCCAAGGAGAAAACAGCGATCGCGTTCCTCCAGGTCAATATCTCACCAATGGATTTCCAGTTCTCACCTACGGTTCCACCCCCAAGGTGGATTTAGCAACCTGGGAATTTCGGGTTTGGGGATTAGCAACACCCAAGGTATTCACCTGGGATGATTTTATGAACCTTCCCCACCATGAATTTACAGCCGATTTTCACTGTGTCACCCGGTGGTCAAAACTTGATGTCAAATGGACGGGAATCAAAGTCACCGACTTTATGCAGCTAATTGAAGTCGATCCCCAAGCTGTCCATGTAATGGAACATTGTTATGGGGGTTACACTACCAACCTACCCCTGGAAGATTTTGTCAGGGAAGAGAATTTTTTCGCTTTCAAACTCTTCGGTGAACCCATACCACCGGATCATGGTGGTCCGATGCGTACAATTATACCCCATTTATATGCCTGGAAAAGCGCCAAATGGATCAATGGCTTAGAATTTTTAGCCCAGGAAGAATTAGGATTTTGGGAACGTAATGGTTATCACAGTCGGGGAGAACCCTGGGCAGAGGAAAGGTATCGTAATTTGTAATTCACGAATTACAAATTATTTAATAAGCTGGGTTGGGGGTCTAAATCCGTATCTACTAAGGAATTGAGAAGAGTCCAGACTTTTAAATCGGTAAAATCTGGTACAGCCATGCAAACACCTAAGTCCATCAGTTTATCTGGGTCGTGGGTGGAGGCAATGCCAACTGTTTTGATACCAGCAGCTACGGAAGCGCGAATCCCGGAGGGTGAATCTTCAAAGGTGATGGCTGTATCCGCAGTTACACCCAGTCTTTCCAGCGCTACTAGGTAGGGTGTGGGGTCGGGTTTGGCTGCGGCTTCTTCCTCTGCTAGGACAATTAGGTCAAATGCGTCCCTTAGTTTCAGTGTTTGCAACATAAATTCGGCGTTAGCACGGGGAGCGTTAGTGACTAAACCAAGTTTTAATTTATGCTTACGTCCCCAGTTTAAGGCTTCCATGACACCTGGCAAGGGTTCTAAACTGGTGGCGATTTCTCGAAAAATGGCTTCTTTTTTCTCTGCAAATTCTTGGATTTCTTCAGGTGATAATTGTGGCAAAATTCTTCCGAGGATTTCCGGGTTCAAACCGCCGCTTATTTGGGCTTGATAGAACGTTTCGTCAATTTCCATTCCGTATTCCCGTAGCATTTTTTGCCAAATTACAAAATGTACCGGGTCTGTATTTACGAGGGTTCCGTCTAGGTCGAAAAGTAGGGCTGATAGCATAATTTAGTGAGTAGGGAGTGGTGAGTAAGGCTTTGAGCTAAATTTACCTAAGCTGTTATCAGTGTTCTCTGAGAAGATGTTTTGCAATGGTTTGTCTTCGCGAACTAAACCTAATTACTCGGCCATGTAAACAAATGTTAATTTACTTCCCTAGTTTACCTTGTTTTGGTGAGTTGTTGGCAGATAGTCTAGATTGTCGGCAATTTAATGTACGGTTTAGAGTCCGAAATCAAAATATAATTGGGAGCCTGGGGATTTGAGATTTTGGATTATTCCCATTGTAGGCGTAAGTCTTGTTTATTGGGAATTGCGTGTGATATCAGGGTTTCATCTTCTGCGTCTGTGACATTTCAAATAGATATAATTTCGTTGATGCGTTACTCACGGCTTATGGTTAAGCGTGTCTGTGGTTAGATTGGGGATGAATATAGGAAAGCAGTAGGACGACTGGACATATTAAGGCAAACACATATGACGATTGTGCAAAGGAAATTTCGTGTTGATAGTTTGTGGGTACAGGTTTATAATTCTGAGGCTGAAATGGCTGAGGATGCGGCCGATATTGCAGCGAAGTATTTAGGTGAGGTTTTGCAGCAAAACCGAACAGCACGGTTAATGCTGGCAACGGGAAATTCTCAATTGAAGTTTCTGGATGCGTTAATTAGTAATAGTAACCTGGATTGGTCAAAAATTGAGTGTTTTCAATTAGATGAATATTTGGGACTTTCCTCTGACCATGCTGCTAGTTTCCGTAGATATTTACGCGATCGCATTTCCAGTCGAGTCACTCCGAAAGCTTTTCATTATATTGAAGGTGATACGTTAGAACCACTGAAAGAATGCGATCGCTATTCTCGGTTATTACAAGAGCAACCAATAGATTTATGTTTATTGGGAATTGGAGATAATGGCCATTTAGCTTTTAATGACCCGGATGTTGCCGATTTTCGCGACCCCCATACGGTTAAATTGGTGCGTTTAGATGATATTAATCGTAAGCAACAGGTGGTGACGGCTTATTTTTCGGATGTGTCACGGGTTCCCCAATATGCATTTACGGTAACGATTCCAGTCATTTGTGCGGCGAAAAAAATTATTTGTTTAGCCCCTGGACAGAGAAAAACAGAGATTATTCAATATATGCTCGAAGCGAAAATCAGTGAAAAGTGTCCAGCTTCAATTCTACGTCAGCAACCCCAAGCTACTTTATTTTTGGATACGGAAGCAGCAAAAAAATTGAGTCAGTGAAGGGATTTTAGATTTTATACCGTTTGTAGAGACGACCCGTCGGGTCGTCTCTACCCAAATATGTATAAATTATTAAAAAAATATCAACAATGTATTTTTCCCCTCACAATCTCCTCACAATCTTCCGGTATAAATAGGTATGAAGGCTAGAGTTTGGTTTTGCTTGCCTACGAGGGTGAGCAAAAATGCGATAAGCATTGCTTATCGCAGTTTCTTCTCTAACGGCGACGCTGACGATCGAAGTCTTTTAAGTCCAGGGCATAATTCAATCGCAACACATTTACCCCTGCTTCACCAAAAATACCCAAGAATTTTCCGGTGGTATATTCTCGGATTAATGGTAGTAATTCCTGGGGTTCCCAACCTCTAGAGCGTGCTACTCGTTCAATTTGCGATCGCGCGCTCCTCTCGGATATATGGGGGTCAAGACCGGATGCAGAGGTATAAAGTAAGTCGGAGTTTAGGGGTATATTTTCGTCCTGTAATTTACTGGCTGTTTCCATGACTCGAATGAAAAGATTCGGATTGCTTGGAGCAAGGTTGCTACCGCCAGAGATACCATAGGGACGGGCTATTCGTCCCTGACTGTAACGCACTGTACTCGGACGACCGTGGAAATACTTATCGCTAGTAAAGTTTTGACCAATCAAGCTGGAACCAATTGGTTGGCGACTATCTAAACTTTGTCTGATACTACCATTGGCGACTGTTTTAAACATGGGTAGTTGGGCTATACCGAAAATTGTAGTTGGATAAATTAAAGCAGTCAATATCCATAGAATGAGGACAATCCGAATTGCTTTCATATTCGTAATGAGATGGGTGTTAATAATTTTAATTTGGGTAAGGGAGTAGGGATTAGATAATATTCTCCTAATATCTTTCTGGACGCAGAATCACATCAAATAAATAAAAGAAAAGTCCGACAACGATTAAACTTAATCCGGCGATCGCATATATTTGTTTAGTATCTAATTGCCCAACTGCGGCGTTTGCAAGGGGTAGGGAAATCAGATTTATGCCTATAAAGGTGGTGATAAATAAAATCAGTTTATTTTTGTACATAATTTGTAATTCGTAATTTGTAACACCCGCTACGCGGTAAGCAAGCTACGTAATAGCCTGCGGCAACGCTTCGCGTACGTAATTAATATTCCTGTGTGCTAAGTCTCCGTATTAGGGATTATTTTTTCATCTGACCCGTTGTAAAATTCATAGAAGCGTAGCGGATCGACCGTAAGGGGAATCTCAAATCCATAGCTCGCAGGACTAATGGCAGAGTAATCCAAAATCCAACAGGACTTATGCAAGGACAACGCAAACACTGTCATTACGACATCAGGAAGCAATTCCAAACATCTGAGATTTCTCGCAACGAGTGCGTAATATCCAAAATTAAACGACTCCAACTGTTGTTAAAATTAAATCTAATAATTTAATCAGAATTAGGGGTGTAATTATACCTCCGAAACCAAAAATGACGAGATGACGTTGTAGTAGTTTATTGAGATTATCCCAGGGAAAATTGAAAGCAGTGAATGCTAAGGGAGACAAAAATATAATTGCCAAGGCGTTGTAAATTAAGGTAGCAAAAATTGTCGAGTTGAGACTTCCCAAATGGAGGAAATTTAAACCTTGGAGACTAGTTCCGGCAAAAATCATCGGCATCATTACCAGGGATTTGCCGATATCATTGGTGAGGGAAAATAAGATTAAAGCTGCACGAGTGGTGGTAATTTGTTTACCAATTTCTACTAAATTGATAATTTTAGTAGGATTGGAATCTAAGTCAATGATACTAGCAGCTTGCTTGACTGCTGGGGTTCCCGTGTTCATTGCTAAACCGACATTGGCTTGAGCTAGTGCGGGTGTGTCATCGTTACCGTCACCGACCATTGCGACAATTTTTCCTGCTGCTTGTTCTGACTGAATCAATGCAAACTTGTCTGCGGGTGTAGCTTCAGCAACAAAATCATCGATTCCCACCATATGAGCAATGACCCTAGCTGTAATGGCGTTATCACCTGTGACCATCATTACCCGTACACCAATCTGACGCAACTTTGCCAGGCGATCGCGGATTCCGGGTTTAATAATATCCTTGAGGTGAATTACCCCATAAACATCATTCTCAATAGCCACTGCGAGGGGTGTACCACCTTGTTCGGAAATACGTTGGTAAATACTTTCTAGTTCCGTCGCTGCTGTACTGTGGTAAAATCGGGTAAATTCTTGAATGGCATTAACAGAGCCTTTATTGACGGTGATTCCATTAGCTAAATTTGTACCACTGATACGAGTTTCCGGGGAGAATGGTATGGCTTGGGCATATTTAGGGTCAAAATCAATTGCTGCTCCCAACCTTTGAGCTAAACGAACAATCGATTTCCCCTCAGCTGTATCATCAAACAAACTGGCAATTAAAGCTGCTTGGGCTAATTCTAGCAAAGAATGACCATTGATGGGGATAAACTCCTCTGCCTGTCGATTTCCCTGGGTAATTGTACCCGTTTTATCGAGGACAAGGGTATTGATTTCTCCACAAATTTCCACAGAACTTGCAGATGTGGCGATCGCATTTAGTTGGGTGACTCGTTCAATTGCCGCAATTCGCACTGTTGTCATTAATCCGGCAATTGTGGTAGGCAACAGGGAAACTAGTAAAGCGATGAGACTGGGAACAGTCAGGGGAACCTGTAGATAAATCGCCCAGGCAACTAGGGTCGTTGTCACTAGTAAAAATATACAACTAAATAACCCCAATAACACTGTCATGAAAATTTCATTGGGGGTTTTTGCTGATTTTTTAGCAACCAACAAGGCAATTACCCGATCAATAAAACCCTCACCGGGATTTGCTGTCACACGGATAATCAATTCATCGGCAATAATTCTTGTCCCCCCGGTCACAGAGCTAGCACTATCAGCACCAGCTTCCTTTAAAATTGGTACTGATTCACCAGTAATTGAAGACTCATCAACACTCGCTGTACCCATTGTCACCTCCCCATCACAAGGGATTACATCACCCGCGATCGCATAAATGGTGTCACCACAGCGTAAGCTATCGGCTGGTACTTCGCTAATACTCCCATCCGCAGCTAACTTTTTAGCTACAAGGTGATTTTTGAGGCTTTGCAAATATTTTGCCTTGGCTTTACTGCGTCCACTAGCAATGGATTGGGTCAAATTAGCCAACCAGATTGTGAAAAATAAAATCCCACAAATTAACCCGTTATATAAACGGGGATGGTTTCCCGGAATATGGCCAAAAAGTGACGGTTGTACGGTTAAAACCAACATCACTAGCATCGCCACAAATACCAGAAACATGACTGGATTTTGGGTGACAGCTTTGGGATTAAACTGCCAAAAAGCATCCACAACAGCCAATAAATAGGAATTCCGAACCTTTGGCTGAGAACGGGGACGGGGTGGACGGTGATCACGCGATCGCATGGGTGAAGATGGAGGGGATTTCAGGGATTGCATTTTTCCAATTTGCTGATGAAGGGGGTATCAATTCGTCTTTACTCCCTTATTACCTGATTCCACTAGCCATTTTTAATCCTTCGGCTAACGGACCAAGGGCTAATACGGGGAAGAAGGAGAGGAAACTGATCATAATGCTTAGTAGAATAGTAACGGAGATAAATAATCCGGTATTACCATTTAATATGACTTCAGTTTCTGTGAGTTGAGGTTTACGAGCCATACCATCAGCCAACAAAATTATGGTCATGATGGGTACAAAGCGACCAAGTAAAATACATAAAGATGTAGTCAGGTTCCACCATAACGTGTTGCTAGCTAAACCCGCCAACCGGGAACCATTATTGGTAGCGCCAGAGGTATACTCATAAATAACTTGGGATAAACCGTGGAAACCAGGGTTACTAATACCGGGAAAAGCTTCTGGAAATATGAAGGCGATCGCACTGGGAATCAAAATTATGAAGGGGTGAATGAGCAGGGTCATACTGATTAATTGCAGTTCTCTCTGTTCAATTTTCCGCCCTAAAAATTCTGGGGTACGTCCTGCGAATAAACTCATCAAAAAAGCTGCCAACATTGCCAATATTAATAAATAGGCAATTCCCATCCCCTGACCACCCCAAATGATGCGCAGAAACATGCCCACAAAGGTGGAAAAAACTGCTCCTGGCATTAGGGAATCATGCATGGAGTTGACAGCGCCGGACATAGTTGTAGTCGCAACTACAGACCAAATTGTGCTATCAACCCAGCCAAAACGCATTTCCTTCCCTTCTAGACTGGGTTGTTCCATACCAATGCGAGAATTAATCAGGGAATTTCCTTGGGATTCACTAATTAAGGCAATTCCTGTCAGCAGAACAAATAATGAGACTAATAGCCAAAATAATACCCGTGATTGTTTGCGTTGATTTGCCAGGATACCATAGGTATGAATTAAGGCAGTGGGAATTAGTAACATCATCATTAATTCCAGGAAATTAGAGGCAGAACTGGGATTCTCGTAAGGATGGGCAGAATTGGCAGCAAAAAAACCACCTCCACTTCCACCGAGTAATTTGATACTTTCAAAGGATGCCACTGGACCTCTGGCGATAAACTGCACCACTCCTTCTAAGGTTGTCACCTCCAAAGGGGGAGCAAAAGTTTCCGGAACCCCCAAAGCCAAAAGAGCGATCGCCCCCACAAGGGACAATGGTAATAAAATTCGCGTAATTGCCTTGGTTAAATCCACATAAAAGTTACCTAATGGTCGCCCAGTAAAACCGCGTATACAAGCAATTCCCACCGCTAAACCCGTTGCGGTCGCAGTAAACATTAAAAATGCGATCGCACTGGTTTGACTGAAATAGGAAAGTGCTTTTTCCCCAACGTAATGTTGTTGTCCAGTATTAGTTAAAAAGGAAATCGTTGTATGTAAGGCCAAATCCCACCGCATCCCCACAATTTTCATCGGATTTAAAGGTAAGTGACGCTGGGTGACTAATAACCCAAATACCAACATACCCATGAGGATATTAGTCGCCAATAGGGCTTTTAAATATTGCCATCCCGTCATCATTGGGGAATGGCGGATTCCTGCTGCCACAAAAATTACCCGTTCTAAGGGGGACATAACCGGGTCTAGTAGGGACTTCCCCCCCTCAAAAACCTTGGCGATATAACCACCGAACCGTGGTGCAATTACAGCAATCAACGTTAGGATGATTGCCATCTCTAAAAAAGCTTGTCCCATTAGTTTATCTAAAAATTTAATCTCGCTTGAAAATAGGGATTAGGGAGCAGGGAATAGGAATGAGCTATTTTCCTGTTTGGTTGTGTCCCAACAACATGGGAAAATGACTTGAAAGTGAGTAGGGAAAACCGCTTTCATCTGTTTTTGGTGTAGGCAGTACATGAGAGTTATTCCCAATCAAGAAGCAAGTTTTCGGGATTTGCTCAAAATCCATGAACAGAACCTACATTTTGAGCAAGTAATCCATAGATGTTGAGCAACAGGTTGATTTTCCTACTACTCCCTACTCCCTGAAAGTTTTAGGGAATAGGGAGAAATCCGGGAACAAAAGCAAGGATTAATTGCAAACAGCAAAACCAACTAGCAAAGTCCAAACTTTTGCACAAAATGCAGCGAATTATTCAGCCTGAAAAACAGACCGAATTTCATCAACCGCAACTATTTGTTAAGAATAGAACTCAGTACAGTTTTCCCCGCCAACAAAAAATAGCACCTTTTTCACCACACTCCGCCCAGCAAAAATAAGTAAGCTACATGTAATTTTCTTTGTCACAAAATATAATAGGAATAAAATGTACCAGTTTGGTGTCTGGCATCATACATTTTTTACACTTTATGCTCTAGTTTGGCAAGCGGTATTTTCGCCTTGAAAGTAAAACGGTATTACATACCTGATTCCAGGCAGAGCCTTATGCAATGTATCCCTACCCAGAGGATGGGGATGAGCGATTTAGTTTTTGAATCTATCTGTTGGGGTCAGGGAGTAGGGATAGAGACACGACATGTCCATCTTTACTGTACGGGAGGCAGAGCCTTGTGCAATGTATCCCTACCCAGAGCATGGGGACGAACCAAAGGGAGCGAGATGCTCCCACTACTTGGCTGTTGCACATTTTAAGTTGTATATTCACTTATCTGTGACAGATAACAGTCAACGGCAAACAAAGTATTTAGGTAATGTACGCGAGTTTTACCCGTGAACTAATTTGGTGTTTGCTCCGGTAGCATACACTTATCGGAATCACAACCAGCAGGACCAGCCTCCGCCATTTCACCGATATCGTACTTTAACAGCGCTCCGTAGAAATCATCGGTTTTCCGTCTCGCCTCCACCTGTGCCATTAATTGTTCGTACTGAGACTGGGAAATGGGTTCAAAAGGTAAGCGAGGAAAGGTTTGTAGGTCATCAAATCTGGCTAAAAGGGCTGCACTAATATAACCCTCATCATCCCGGATGGCTTCGTAAATGCGTGTTCCTAATGCTTCCACTTCCCCTTCCCGTAATTCAATCGTCGCCGAGGTGTTATGGGTTGTGTAATATTTCTGCACCTGCATATAAAAATCCATCTGGGCTAAAGCCGTGAATTTACTGATATCAATGGTATCTGCGTCTGGTAAATCAGCCCAGGAAACAGCCACGGGAATTTCCACTAACCATTCACTACAGCGTGGATCAAAGGGGTCATGGAGTAAATTGCCATGTTCGTCCTTATCGGATTGGGAGGGGACGATACTGTACCCATAATCCAGACAAGCTAGGGCTACCGGGTCATTTTTGCGACAGGTAATCCGGCGAATAAAGCGTTGGGCTTTCGGGGGATGCCAACCGGGGGAAGCACCGGTGAGTAAGGATTTTGTCCCACTGGGTTGCACCGTAGTACAACGATTAGGACATTTGAGATGGTGGCGATCGCAATATTCCTTGACGACTCGATGAACTATATCCCTCCACCGGCTAAGATATTCCTGTTCTTGGTGTTTAAAGGCCAATCCTTGGGGGGTTTGGGGTCTACCTGCATCCCACCAGCGCAACCACTCCACACCAAAAGCATGGACAAAAAAGTCGAACAAACCAGTCAAGGAGACACCGACAATCGGATCCAGTTCACGACTGTATTGATAGCGAGGTTCCTGGAATTTATGGTGTAATAGGGCCGCAACCGATAAAGCAGCAGCAGTAAATGCTTCCTCCTGTTCCTTGTGATTATCCGGATCTAATTGATTGAGGTGAACCTCTGCCAAATTACAGAAGAAATTCGCACCGATAATTTCCCCACAGGGATTTAAACCATATCTTCCCAAACGGTGTTCTAATTCCCGTGGATCAATTTGGGGATATTTTGTTTGGAGCCACTCAGCAGCTTGACCGTCTGCATAGGCTTGGAGAAACTCCAATTTGAGTTGCTTGGTGGATAGTAAATCACAATTTGCCCGAGCGATCGCTTCCCCAGCCCATTGAATTGCTCCTTCGCCACTATAGTACTGTTTGCGGACGGCGGCAATACATTCATCCAAACTCGGTTTGGAGTGGAACACACGGGTATGATTAGCCATGCGTAAAGCATCCCGTTCCGGATCAATCCGCCAATTTCCCTCTGCGTCCTGTTGCCATAGATTCGATTTGGCATCGGCAAACAAAGTATCCTCACTGAGACCTTGACGCATTCCCGCAGATCTTCGCACATTCCCCGCAACCACGACCACAGCAGCTTCATCTATCAGTAAACAACACTCCACGGAATTGAGTCGTCTACCGATTG
Organism: uncultured Calothrix sp.; assembly: GCA_937973965.1. Taxonomy (GTDB): domain Bacteria; phylum Cyanobacteriota; class Cyanobacteriia; order Cyanobacteriales; family Nostocaceae; genus NIES-3974. The sequence goes on from CALJJQ010000014.1 coordinate 95,047, forward strand.
CCTGATTTAAAATTGCTGCACACCGTCCGTATAATCCCGGTAGTTTAATCGGATTGGCAACCCCACCAAAACCTTTAAGTCTTTCACCTGCTTGACGGACATCACTTAAATCAATCGTAACTTGTACCTCCCCGTCAAAACCTTCATCTGTCGATAATTCCAACAAACTTTGGTAGGCTTTTACCCAACCTTGACGACTGTCACCAACATAAATAGTTACTTGTCCATCGGCTATTTCAATCTCTGTTTCCTCCCGACGCTGTTCTATGGGAGTTGTACCAATTTCGCCTTGTAAAGTTATGTGAATCTGGTTACGGATAACTGGCAGTTTATTGATATACTTCGGTTCGAGAATTGCCCCGGTGCCGCACCCCATCATAGCCAGATCCATCATCAGACCGAAGGCTCTCCAGTCTTCCAAGTTTGTCGAGGTGCAGTTATAGCCACCGGGAAAATTTTGGGGTTTGGCAATCCAATCCGTTCCCCCCACCCACAACCAACGTCCACTGGGTAAGGATTTGAGACTCCGTTCCATTTTCTCCAGCAACGCGGCTTCGGCGGTGGTTAATTTGCCTAATTCCACTAAACCCCGTAAAGTGCGATCGCAAACTTGTTGCCAACTTTCTCGCACCCCCATCGCATCACGACGGCTGTAGGTACGGAAAAATACGGGATTGGCAACAGGCGCACTTTGAGGAAAGTCTACACCCTGGCGATTTCGTTCCAGTTCTTGAACCATAGCTTCTAGTCATATTGCTCTCGGACAGATTATGACTATACGCCAACTAGTGAAAGGAAAAAAGAATTGTCAAATTTGGTAATTTACGCTATTGCTCCTTAAACATGTCTCGATTTTTCCTCGATTAGGTATTATGCTTGAGTCCCTCGAACCTAGACTTGATATATAGGAGCAAATTCTCTGAAAGTAGCGCATTTGTTCTAATCTTGGTGAATTTATTCATGATTATGCTGGAATATTGTTGATGTTAAGAATTCGGCAATACCATTCTGCTTCCTACCCTATAGACACGAAGCGTCTTCTTGAAAGAGTACCCTCCCTAAATTTCGGGAAGAGAACAGGATTTTTGTCTCCCCTCCCTGCAAAGGGGTAACAGGGTGGTTTGATACCATGAGAGAATAATATTTCAGAGGTTTGATTATTGACCCAAATTTCTCGTTATGGAACTCAGGGTGCGATATCCCCATCTCTGACAAGCCAGGCGATCGCATTCAGCATCGCGATGCGGAATCAGTTACATTTGATTAACAAATTGATTTGGGTACAGACATTTAAAATCAGTTAACTATTTGCAATCTTGTCGAATAAAATTAATTTTGCTCCAGTAGTCAGCAGCATCAAGATACTCAAAATTGTTGAGAGTTGGTTAGATAGAATTCGTTGGGCTTGAGGTCTCGTTGGGAAATTTCATCAACGAGCAATTGTCATCAAGAAATTATGTAGAATCGCCCAATTAACTGCTGCATAACCACCTCTTCTTTCCGGAAAATCTTGGCAAAAAGTAACATCTCGAACCCAATGTATTCTGTTCTCGATTCCCCAGTGTCCAATCCTGTGAGTCAGCATTTCTTGTGCGGATCATATTTGACTACTGATGTCAAACTGGCGTTCGCTCCAGGGCTTACCATCACGTAT
>CALJJQ010000015.1 GCA_937973965.1 uncultured Calothrix sp.
GCAGCACTTAACCCTTAAAATGGTGAAGCTGCTATTTTCCAACCTTAATGCGTCGAGATTCGATATTTGACAAATTATTTCAGCAATCTCCCAGTTTATGATTCGCCCTGTTAACAAATCCACCTGCAAATGCAGATGAGTACATATTTGATTCCGTAGCAGTGAAAGAAGCAAAATTTGAAATCGATGCTGTATTTCTACCACCGCAAACGGAAAATCCAGGTGTGGTGTATTTTTGTGAGGTGCAATTTCAGAAGGACGAAAGACTATACGAAAGGGTATTTGCCGAATCCTATCTTTACTTTTATCGTAACCGTGACAGATTTAGCAATTTGCAAATCCTCATTATTTACCCATCCCGTAGCTTAGAACAAACAGATATTAGTCCTTACCAGAGTCAACTCAACAGTCCCCAGGTACATCGGATATATTTGGATGAACTCGGAGATATTCGTTCTTTACCCGTATGGGTGGGATTGATGGTATTGACTACAATTGATGAGGAACAAGCAACTTCAGAAGCAAGGAATTTACTAACAAGGAGTCAACAGGAAATACCTCCAGCAGAAAATCGTGCCATCATAGAGCTAATTACCACAATCATGGTGTACAAGTTTGAAGGTAAGAGTCAAAGGGAGGTAGAACAAATGCTGGGAATTACACTCAAAGAAACACGGGTGTATCGGGAAATTAAGGAAGAAGGAAGAGAAGAGGGACGGAAAGCTGAAGCGTGTCAACTGATAATGCGTCAATTAACCCGTCGAGTAGGAGAATTACCACAACCAGTGCGATCGCAAGTTGAATCCCTTTCCCTGGAACAATTAGAAAATCTCGGTGAAGCATTGCTGGATTTTACTAGCATGGCTGATTTAGACGCTTGGTTAGCAGCACTGAAGTCTTAAAATTAGATTTTAGCCCCACTATACCAACGCATGAGAACCTTCGCAAGGCGATGATGGTCGTGACGAACACATTGCTGTTCATCCTCCGACATCACATTAGCCATCACAATGCGTCGATTCAATTTGACCACCTCTTCTCGGTCAAGGTAAACGGGATGGGATTTTTGTTGGGCATAGCGGATTAAAGCACGAGCAGAGGGTGATTTTTTGTGGACTAGAACTGCATTAAATAGGGGACGACCACAGGCTTTATCAATGGCGCGAATATGGTCAGACACAGTATAACCTTGGGTTTCACCCGGTTGGGTCATAATGTTACAGACATAAATACAGGGTGCAGGTGATTGGGCGATCGCATCGGCAATATCTTTCACTAGCAGATTGGGAATTACGCTGGTATAAAGACTACCTGGTCCCATAATAATATAATCTGCATCCTTAATTGCCCGTACTGCTGCTGGTAAACCAGGTGGATTTGCTGGAGTACAACCAATATTGACTATTCTTCCCCCTGCTTTGGGAATATTCGATTCTCCTTGAATAAATCGACCATCGTCCAATTCAGCCCAAAGGGTGACATCTGCTAATGTAGCTGGTAATACCTGACCCCTGATTGCCAAAACCCGCGAACTTGCTGCTACAGCCCGTTCTAAATCACCCGTAATTTCACTTAAAGCAGTCAAAAATAAGTTACCAAAACTGTGGCCAGTTAATCCATCTCCTGCACTAAAACGATATTGGAATAACTCCGTCAGTAATTTTTCCTCATCCGCTAAGGCTGCTAAACAGTTGCGAATATCACCGGGTGGCAATACCCCTATTTCTCGCCGTAATCTACCGGATGAACCCCCATCATCGGCAACGGTGACAATGGCTGTAATATTAGCTGTGTAGTGTTTTAAACCCCGTAATAGGGTAGATAAACCCGTACCACCGCCAATTACGACAATTTTTGGTCCTCGATATAAACGACGATGGGCCATTAACACATCAACTAATTCCTTTTCTCCCTGGGGACGAATCGCTTCCGTAATTGAGTTCACAGTCCGTGACTGTCCCCAGAGCAGCAGTAGTAAGCCACATAACATCACCACTGGTCCACTGATGTAGTAAGGGATTGTCTCAGTAAGAGTACCTAAAAAATTGCGCAGAAGTTGGATTGTTCGATAAATTGGTGTTAACTGAATTGAAATTGCAAACCCTAAAATCACAAATAGGACTCCAGTCACACTGATCAATAACCAGCGCTTAACGTATAGACCAGGAGATAGCCATTTAAACCATTGATTGACACGATGGGGAGTGCGACGCTGGGATTGGGACTGCAATGCATTTAAAGCTTGTTTGAGAAAACCAATTGACATATTAACATTCAAAGAGCCGAACTCTGAAAATAATGTTTTACAAGGAATTTACACGCTTCTATCGGAATATTGGGTACAGAACTATGAGATTTTATAATTGCCATTTGACTTATAACAGTTCGTTAACGGTCTCAGCAAATATTTGTATCTGGAATCGAAAGTGAGTGGGGAGCTACAACCACAAGCGACAACTCGAACAACCTCAAAATACCAGGTGGGGTTAGTCAATAGTGAGTAGTTTATATATTTACCTAGCTTTTTTTCTCTGGGTGGACTACGACTTAAAGTTGTAAAAATTAGAAATACTATTGAATTGATGGAAAAACGAATTTTAGGAATAGACCCAGGATTCGCTATTTTAGGCTTCGGGGCCATAAACGGTCAGGTTTCACAACAATCTTTACAATCCCCACCCGTAAATATGCTGGATTTTGGTGTGATTACCACTCCTAAAAATATGGATATGGGACAACGTTTGCGTGTATTGTATGATGATTTACATGAACTGATAAAAGAATTCCAGCCTGATTTGGTCGCCATTGAAAAATTGTTTTTTTATCGGATGGGTAACACCATTTTAGTGGCTCAAGCCAGAGGGGTAATTATGTTAGTTTTGGCACAGCATAATGTCACCTACGTGGAATATACACCAGCCCAAATCAAACAAGCACTCACGGGTTACGGTAATGCGGAAAAATTGGAAGTCCAGGAAGCTGTTGCCAGGGAATTGGCATTGTCAGAAATACCTACCCCTGATGACGCGGCTGATGCATTGGCAGTGGCTTTGACGGCTTGGTATCAAATCTAATGTAGATTTAAGAAAATTATTAGATGTCGGGTTTTTCCGTTCACTCTTCGAGAAGCATCGCGGAGCGCGTCTACAAAACCCCGGTTCTCACCCTGATGATGGCAGAAAAGGAAAAATACTCCGTCTGTAATTGCTTTTAAATATACGTGGTTGCAGTTGTTTCACCAGGATGAATATGGGAAAAATTAGAGACGTGACATGTCACGTCTCTAGGGGAAAATTAATCTAACTAACCGCGTCGATGGCGAATTTGGGTAATTCGGTCTAGAAGTTGGACTTCTTTTTTGCTATCTTGCAAATTACGGGCGATAATTGCGGCTCGCTCGTAAAAATTACGGGCTGTTTGGTATTTTCCTAAACGTTCGTAGGTGCGAGCGTAGGATTCAAAGGAAACCAGTTGTTCCGGTAAATTCTGCATTTGCTGGGCTAGGTTTAAGCGTTGCGCTAATAACTCAAAAGCTCGCTCGTACCGTTCCACTGAGACATGAGCCGCAATCAGTCCATCAATAGAACGTAATTCATTAATGCGATCGCGACTGGCATTTGCTAATCTCAAAGCTCTCCCATAGGCTGCAATTGTATTTTGATAATCTCCGGTGGCAAAATAGGCATCACCCAAATTATTGTAGGTGTTAGCTTCCCCTAGGGGGTCACGCATCTGACGACGATAGGTTAAAGCTGTTTCATAGAACTTGATAGCTTTGTTGTATTCACCTAAACGAGCTGCTGCTAATCCTAAATTGCTCCAGGATAAACCCTGTCCCTCAGAACTTTTAATCCGATTGGCAATTTGTAAAGCCTCCGCAAATGCATCCCGTGCAGCCAAATCCGCATCACCCTGCTGCAAGAGGAATGTACCAATATTATTTAAAGCAAACACTTGCGATCGCAAATCCCCCGTATCCCTGGCAATTCCTAAACGTCTACGGATAGCGTTTTCTGCCTCTTTGTATCTTCCTAAAGCCACATAAGCTCTACCCATCAACTCATAGGTCAAACCCTGCGATCGCAGGTCGCCTTGATGGTGATATACTTCTAGGGCGGGTAATAGGGCATCTAGGACCTTACCCGGTGTATTCGCCCGTAAATACTCCTCGGCGATACGAACCCTTTGATCTGCCCAATCCCTGGCTTCCCGACCCATCCAAGGTGAAGTAAAAGGGGTATTGCGAATCGAATTTGGTTGGTGTAACTGTCGTGTTAAGTCGGCTGCGGATACCCCTGGAGGAGTTGCTAAACCCCCCAGCAACATCAGTAATCCCCAGACAGATAAAATCCGGGAATTACCAGTAAAATTGCCCACAGCAAGCACAAAACTAAGCAAATTCTTTTGCCCTGGTACTATTTTTTGGTGTTTCATAAAAAATATCCCGTCGGGGACGGTTTTAAAAAAATATATTTTACAAACTTGATGGCATACCTATGTATTTCCACCAACAGAAGCAGGCAGCAAATTCTCACCCAAATAGATAGCACGTATATCCGTTGGTAATTGCTCCTCAAGCATACGATAGCCTTCCTTCAGCAAATTGGCTACCTGGTGTGGGTCAATTTTTTCACCTTCTGCTTGTAGGTATGCAGCAATTCGCGTTTCGCTCCAATGGAAAGTTTGGGACATCAGCACCATCAATCGTAAAATCGGTGGTAACTGATCCAAAGCTTGTTCTACATAACACCAAAAAGGGGGAGATGTGGCTTGCAGAGAATAATGAATCGCTTCGGTGGGAGGCACTTCCAATTGATTGATACAATAGGCGGTCATATTAATCAGCCAATTTTGCAAAGTCAGACTTTCTTGTCCAGCAGGAATTGCCGCTAAATTCACACTCGCCAACTCGTTATAGATATGCCTCCAAGTTAAGGCAAACAGATAATCAGCCTGTACAGGCGATCGCGCTGAATGTCGAATTAATGTGTAGACAATCGGACTGTAACGGCAAAAAATCGCCGTAAAATACTTACCAGCGTTGGGATGTTTTTGAAACAATTCCAACAACTCCTGGTCACTATGGTGAAATAGCGACTTGACAAGGGGATGGTTAGCTTCAGCAAAATGAGGAATTTGCACGACGTTCAATCTTTAAATATCCAGATATTGATTACAAACAAATGAAAATTAAACTTTGTCTAGCCTGATTGCTCCGGGAATCAGTGATAGTTAGAATCAAAACAGTACAGGAGACAGGCAATTCAGATTAGACTTTACCCCGATTTCTCACGAGTAAGCTATTACTGCAAATCTTGCAGTAAAGGATTAATTTTCCTTCTACTCCCTACTCCCTACTCCCTACTCCCTTTAGGTTTTAGAAATTTGTGAGAAATACAGGTGTAGATTATAAGTAATTGGTACACTAAAACAATCGACTTAAATACTAAACTAAAAAACTTGAGTCCGAAATCGTCTCAAATATGATTTTTTGTATACAAACCTCAATTGATACTTCCATGTTTATAGCAGCTAGTACCTGGCAATTCCTCCATACCACCTTTCCTTTAGCTTCTTTTTTACCGTCTTTGCCCCTAGATAGCTTATTCTCTACCCAGGGCATCATGGTCATGCTACTTGCTGCCTATGCAGGAGCAATGTGGATGTTTTTAACCAGTGCGCCCAAAGTATACACGGTAATGGTGTCCGATTTAGAGATTGCCCGCCAATTATACGAAGGATTGCTAGATTTACCCGCCGCCGAAGTACCTTTGCACTACTACTACAACTACGAACAAACCATCGGTGCTGCGGGAATTGACCCCCTATACCTGTCCAGCAGCCCCACATTCGCCGGAAACCGGATGAATAATGCCAACGATGGACTTTGGTATCAACTTAAGAAAAACACCCAGTTACACGTCATTTCCGGTGCAAGTTTAGGGAGCAAAAATCAACAGCGTCATGTATGTTTTGACCACGACTGTTTAGAATTGATTTTAATGCGTGTGGAATTACGGGGTCTCAAATTTAAAATTCGTAGTCGTAAGCCCCTAAACTTCTTGGTTAAAGATTACGACGAGCGAATTATTGAAATGGCAGAAGTTGCCAATTAGTGTGGGGAGGTTGTTGACGATAAAATGAAGGAGATAACTTACTCCGGGTTTGTTTTTTGTTTATGGATCAGCAAACTCGCATCATCCTAGACCCAGATATTCTGGTTGGTAAACCTATCATCCGAGGTACTCGTCTTGCAGTTGAATTCATCATTGACCTGCTTGCCCAAGGCTGGAGCACAGATGAAATTCTTCGCAATTATCCCGGTATCAGCCTTGAAGATATTCAAGCCTGTCTCAGCTATGCTAATGCTGTACTCAAGGCTGAAAAAGTTGATGCGATTCCGGTCTAATCCATGCGCTTCCTTGCCAAAGAGAATTTTCCTCTAGATGCTGTAGAAGCATTACACCAGCATAAACATGATGTAGTTTGGATTCGTACAGAATCCTCTGGCATTTCCGACCCCGAACTATTGAGTCGTGCCATAGCAGAAGACCGCATCCTCCTAACTTTTGATCAGGATTTTGGCGAACTTGCTTTTCGGAGGAAACTACCTGCAACTACCTGCAACTAGTGGTATTATCCTGTTTCGGATTACAGCACCCTCCAGCAGAGTAGTGGCTCAAAAGGTCGCGGTAGCGATCGCCCTGAGAGATGATTGGGCTGGACATTTCAGCGTCGTCGAAGATGACAAAATTAGGATGAGATGTTTGTAAACCAAATCAGTGTTTTTGTCACCGAGAGAATATTTCAACCTGCGGTGGCAACAGCAGCAAAACAACATGATAGATGGGGAGTATCAAGTTAACCATTTTCGGGGGAATAGTCCCATCATTTCGCCGACTTTTCCCCAATTATCCTTGACCCCACAGCAGATTTTTGATGTCGCTTGATGTCGCCAAGTAAAGTGAAAAACTCATCACTTCTTAATTTTCCCCGACTGATTTTGATTGGGGTATAACTGCTGTCTACCATTGCGGATCACGCGTAACATCTCCGTCAAATCCTCCTCGATATTTTCTAAAACACTGTCAGCGTACTCATCCGCACCCTTTTCAATCTCCTCCGCTTGGGCGATCGCATTTTGTCGCATTTGTTCCAACTCTTGCTGACACTGACGACGTAAATTCTCTATTTCCTCTAGGGTATCCTGCATCATTGTCTCGCATTCCTGCTGTACCCGCAAATGCATCTGTTCCGCTTCCCGTTGAGCTTGACGGATGATATCACTATCATTGAGAATTTGGCTTCGTTTAGCTTGTGCAGCATCGATAATTTGCTGTCCGTACTCCTCCGCTTCCAGCAAAATCTCCTGCTTTTGTTGGATAATACTTAAAGCTTCATTAAAAGCATCCGGTAAGGACAAGCGAATATAATCAAGTATTTCCAACAACTTCTCTTCATCCACAATCGTTCGTCGCGTCAGTGGAATCCGAAAACCGTTGAGAATCATTTCCTCCAAGCGATTTAACTCGGCTTGAATATTGCCACCCCCCAGTTGCATCATCTCGTCACTGGGTAATTCATCGGCAAAATTAGACTGGTGGGGATTAATTCCGTTCACTTCTGGTTGGATACTGGGTACTTGTTGGCGTAACATTGCTGTAATTCTTGAGCGACATGGGAAGGAACGAGGTGTTCAATAGAACCACCAAACCTTGCAATCTCTTTTACCACACTACTACTTAAAAAACTATACTCGTTTGATGTAGCCAAAAAAACTGTCTCAATTTGGGTAGAAAGAGTTTTGTTTGTATGCGCCATTTGCAGTTCCACCTCAAAATCGGAAACTGCACGTAACCCCCTGAGTAATACCTGTGCTTGACGCATCTGAGCGTAGTTTACCGTTAAACCATCAAAACTATCCACCTCGACACTAGGTAAATGTACAACCGCATGACGGATTTGTTCAAGTCGTTGTTGCACACTAAATAACGGACTTTTATTGGGATTACGCAAAACAGCTACAATCACTCGGTCAAACAGTTGCACCCCTCGCTCGATAATATCGAGATGTCCAAAGGTAATGGGATCAAAACTTCCTGGATAGATTGCAATCACAATTTGTTTAATTCCTTAGTATATGCTTTACTCTACAAAAAATAGGGAGTAGCCTACATAGAGCTTGCTGAAAAAGGCTACAGAACGAATATGGAGGTTAAACAGCTTGAAAAATCGTCGCTTCACCATTCGATTTTCAGATTTACCCAGAAATTTCACACAAAAGTGCAAGCTTTTTGAGGGTCTAGATGCTATTACCTTGCACTTGTTTTCGAGAAAAAAGCTAAAAGCCCTTATCTGGTAAGACTCATAATTTTATTCAGCAACCCCTACATAGGGGTATAGCTTTATTCGTAATTCACCACATTAAATTTTGATAGGTGAGGAAAGGTACGTAGTTGCGCTCATAGCGCTTCATGTTAAAGCTTTTTCAGGGCTAGAGCCACAACTGCGAACCCCTTAGAACTTATACAATAGACCATTCGGCTCATAGGTAAAGGACGTTTGTACATAACCCTTCGACTGACCCTCACCGTAGCGACATTAGGCATCTAAATGGTATTACTGTTTCCCATTTCCTTGTAATAAAATGTAATAACTATTTCCCCTCCTAGAGAATTTCTCGACGTAGATAGGGCTGTAAAACTTCTGGGACGCGAATTGTACCATCACTTTGCTGATAGTTTTCCAATATGGCTGCCATTGTTCGCCCAATTGCTAAACCGGAACCATTCAGGGTATGTACATACTGAGTACCTTTTTTACCTGTTTCTCGGAAGCGAATATCGCCCCGACGGGCTTGAAAATCGAGAAAATTAGAACAACTAGAAATTTCCCGATACTTACCCGCAGAAGGTAACCACACCTCTAAATCATAGGTTTTTGCGGAACTAAACCCTAAATCACCCGTGCATAATTCAATTACCCGGTAGGGTAATTTTAAGGCTTGTAAAACTGCTTCGGCATTCCCAACCAGTTTCTCTAGTTCCTCAAAGGATGTATCGGGATGGACGAATTTGACTAGTTCCACCTTATTAAACTGGTGTAGACGAATCAAACCGCGCATATCCCGTCCGTAACTACCTGCTTCTCGACGGAAACAGGGTGTATAGGCACAATGGTAAATCGGTAAATCCTCTGCGGCTAAAATTTCACCCCTGTATAGATTGGTGACTGGAACTTCTGCTGTCGGGATTAACCATAGGTCATCTGCACTACATTTAAAACTTTCCTCGGCAAATTTGGGTAATTGTCCAGTAGCCGTTAAGGATTCCGTATTCACTAAAATTGGTGGCAAAACTTCCACATAACCCGCGTCAGTTTGCATGTCCAGCATAAACTGAATTAATGCCCTTTCTAAAGCCGCACCAGCACCCATCAAAGCCACAAATCGGCTTTGGGCTACCTTAACTGCCCTTTCAAAGTTCAGTATTCCTAATTTTTCGCCCACATCCCAGTGCGGAATAATACCTTTATCCTGGGGAATATACTCATCTCCCCATTTACGAATTTCCACATTTTCTTCTTCGCTTTTACCAATGGGTGTTGAATCACTAGGTAAATTGGGAAGAGCTAGCAATAATCCTTGAATTTGTTCTTTTAATTCTTTTTCTTGGGGTTCTAGTTCACTAATCTGGGCTTTAATGGTTTTTCCTTCTTCTCGTAAAGCTTCAACTTCAGAACCCTTGGGGTCAGCACCAGCCTTGATTTTTTGAGGAATTAAACTGGCAATTTCATTTCCCCGTGCTTGTAATTGAGTTCTAGTGGCTTCTAACTCCCGTTGTTTTTGATTGAAGTCTAAAATTGGGCGAATATCATATTTATCACCGCGACTGGCTAATTTCTGTGCCACTAATTCTGGATTTTCTCGTATTTGCTTGATGTCTAACACAAACTTTTCTCTATTGAATAATATATATTTACCAAAGATTTTGCCAAAAAATCAGCAAAAAAACTTGTCTGGAAATTGCAATCCGTTGTTTTTGATTTACTAAGTAAAATTCAGCAAATAAATGTAACGGATATTAGATATTTAAACTGAGTATGAAGCCACCATGAGATGGAAATGGTTGGAGTGATGACAATCCAGATACAGTCAAAAATACTTACCTTTATCTGGTAACACGGTTAAGCAGCCAAATAGAACCAACCAACCCAGCAAAGTGGGCAGAAATTGTATTCGTATTGGCTTGGACGACAAAAATATCTAAGGGTTGGACTATCCGACTGGGGTCAACCTGGGTAATTGTTCCCGGAATAATTTGGGAAACCGTTAGGGATTTTGTCAAGAGGATGCCGACAATTGCTTGGGCTCCAATTAGGGTTAATAATATCCCTACTAGATGCACAATTAACCCAAACCTGACAGTTTGAATTGTTTCGATTTTCCGGGGGCGATTATTGGGATTAGGTGAGTCTAATTGCCTACCAATGCGCACGTAGCGAAAGGAAATAAAAATACCTATTCCTAAAGCTACTAGCCCACTAATTGCAAAAAATATCCCCAACCCTGCTCCAGGATTATTAGCAGCACGGGTAGCTGCACTAAAGCTTGCAAAAGTCAAAATCCCGGCAGATACTAACCCCAGAACTACTTGCGACCAAAAGGTAATCCAACCAGTCAAACGAAATAATCTGGCGATCGCACGCAATTGAGATGATGAAGACTGAGGCTCAACTTGATCTGACATACGCCATCATGAATGAAATCCAGGTGCAGGATTAAATTTATATCATTCCAACCAGATATACCAGAGTTTTCTAGCAAAAGGAGAAGAGGGACAAAAATAATCCATGCCTTTTACTTTACTAAGTTAATACATTTGGATGAGCAGGTAAGGTTGAGGTCACTGGAGGAGCATAGTCCGGAAATAGTATCAAAATTTTCCGGTAAAACGTTAAATATTGATTTATTTTTCCCCATTTTGCCCCCTATACCCACTAAAAAACCACCGCAGCTACATTCATCACCTTCGGTAATCACTGCCCATAAAAGTATTTATTAAGTTTTCCCACAAAAACCACATTTTACCTTTAAAATATCTTGGGCAGCATTTTATGCTGAATTAGTCCTTAGTTACTTGCATTACTTTACACCTATAGCAACACCCGTGCTGCTATCAATTTACTCCTCACCACACACTTTGCAAATCTAACTATCGACTGTTAACCCTTTAGATGTAAAATACGCGTTTGTGACCATACAGTAGTCTGTATGCTTGTTGGTATAATGTTTGCTATTTGGTTTTTTAAGCCTAAGTAGCTTTATATACTTACATAGCACGGGGTAGCACTATATACTGTCTACTGGGTTTGTAGGTCTATAACAGCAGGCATTTTTTTTAGCCATTCATCAACTATGAAACTAGAGGATATATACCATTTCTTCGACAATCCTCCGCCAACCTATTTGTGTCAAGAACTAGCCGTTTGTTACATCTTATCTGTGTTACGGCAGGGAGAATCATATGGTACAGAATTGATACAACGCTTGGAGGCGGAATACCCAGGCTATCGACTTTCAGACACTGTGCTTTACAGCGCGATTAAGTTTCTGGAAGACGAGGACGCGATTACTGGGTACTGGAAAAAGTTGGAGGGTCGGGGGAGACCAAGGCGGATGTACCAAGTGTCTCCGGATTGGCAAGAACAAGCTGACGACTTGAAACGTTTATGGCAAGAGTATATTCATAAAAGACAACTTAATTGATAATTAAGAGTAATTAACTATTAGGTTGCCTGGAAATACATAGGAATTGCTATGGACTCTGCTATTTTGCCATCCACGTTGCTGTTGACGTTGCTGATGTTTGTGGGACAGTTCTTTTTTATTCGTGCTTCCATAAAAGACCGCATGGAAACAGCTCGATTAATCTCGGACGAGGATGAAGCAACTCTCTTGCCGAAATTAAAGGAATATTTTCGTACTCGTTCCTATCAAGTTACATCAGTGGATGCTGAACACAATCAAGTGTTTTTCGAGGGACTTGTCCGACCCAGTGCATTTATGGCAGCGTTTTTAACGCTGCTTGGTGCAGTGGGCAGTCTATGCTTGGCTTTAGTTTTATCAATGGTTTTGGCCATTCCTTGGTTTTATCTACTGGGATTGGTATTTCTTTCACCATTGATCGGGATATTTTATTGGAAAAAAGCAAAAAGACTTGAAAAGGTGTCGCTCAAGGTGGAATCCCCTGATGGCGAATCAAACTCTTCAAGTCAAATAGCTGTAACTGCTCACCGTGACGAATTGCTCGAGATGCAACGGGCTTTACGACTCAGACTTTGTGATTGACTTTAGTTATTCAGAAATCATAGATATTGCCGTACTGATGACTATTCGATAAAATCAGAAAGTCTTGTCAGTCAGCAAGTATCTGGGAATGAACCATTGACTATTAAGCAGCTACAAAGGAGTATCTTGGGGGAATGCTATTTCAGTCCGCATTCATATTGCTTTGGATTCCTTTGTATTGTCTTTAGAGTTTCTGGCTTCATCCTAAACCACCGCTCCTCACATTTTTCTTCGTCATGTTTACCATGAAAGAAATTATCGTTCGGAAATAGCGCTTTGTCTGATTTGGTAGTGTTCCTGGCAAGGGAAGCTGCAAAGTTTAAAAAAAGATAAGTTTTTTTCTATAAATAGCTTTTTTGCCAGTTAATAAAATCAAAAGCTAACATCAATTACCAAAGTCGAATAACATCGTCGCCAATTATCGACCCGCCAATGCGAGTTGTTCCTGCGCTGGGGAACTTTCAAGTGTTCTCAGGCTAGGAAATAGGAAATGATTCTCTTCGACATACTGCGCTCCGAATAATCCTTTCTCAGCCCAAAAATAACGGTCTGTTGTATGTTCGTTGCGCTTTACAAGCAGTAGCGCAGGTGGCAAAATCCCTTCAGCTTGAATGAATTTTCTTGCTGCTGTCACTGGTTTTTCTTCACCACTTTCTATGCTGTACTGAGGTACATGCTCCAAAATCCGTCTCCCTTCCTGGCGACGACGGCTTTTCCGCTTGCGTCTCCTAGCCAAGCTATCTTCCTCCTAATTTTAAAGCAATAGATTGTAGTTATAGCTACAAAATCCGTCGTCATTATAAAAGTTCTAGCTTAAAAAATCAACTGTTTTTAAAGTATTGATACAACTCTTTGAAGAAATTTGATTAAAAATAGTAGATGTATAGGATTCCTAATTTTATGTGGGAGAAAACTTAAGTATACCTCTGTGAGGAGTTCCTCCACTTGAGATTGAGGAGGGAGTAGCCATTATGAAGCGTGTACACCAGAAGGCATGAAAGTGGTTTTTTTTCTTCCCTGTTCTGCTTTTGTCTCTAAGCATCCATATTTTACTTGTTAGACTACTGGGAGGGAGATTTAGGGGTAAGCTCACTGTTAGCACTGATAAAGGCTAGAATTTAGTTAACATTTGTGCAGGGACTTTTATAGTTAGCATTTTTAGACGCTGATTAGAAGTCTCTGAAATGAATGAAACATAACATAATAGCTGTTCCCCCTTCCGATTGACATCTCTGCGCGTCTCCCGTGCAAAGGAGATATACACCTGCTAATTTCTGACCTCCCCTTGGCAAAGGATGAATTGTCGAGTATTAGTTTTTTGCAATCTCAATCAAAAGCAACACGGAAAATGTTAGTGTCTGCCAGTTCGGAATTTATTGCCCTTGCGCGATCGCAAATGGCGCTACTAGCTCAAAGCTTGGGAGCGACGTTGAGTATTGTGTATTTAACCCAGGATTTTGTTGATAACCATACGGGTGAGGCGAAGTTGTTACCGGTTGTGGTGTATCCGGATACGGAAGCGATCGTATCTAGCCGCGACGCAGATGGGGTGGAACTGGCGGATTTGGAGCTAACAAGGAATTTACTCGGTACACCCATTACAGAAGCTTTCCAGGGCTTTACGAGGGGCTATTTGCCTGGGGATGAAATTGACTTGACTGCTTCTGGCAATTCTAGCGATGAGTATCTGGTGCGCGGCGATCGCATGGCTTTGCCTTTGATACATGAAGATGTGATTGTGGGGGTGTTGGTGACAATTCGCGAAGACCGGGTATGGCATCGACAGGAGCGAGTGAAAATTGAAAAGATTGCTCAAACTTTGGCGATCGCTTGTATTTTAGATCGACAACGGGCTTGGTTTCAGCGTCAATTGCATGAGCAGCAATTGTTTCAAGAAAAACAAATTGATTTATTGGATAATTTATTGCACCAATTTCGTAATCCCTTAACTGCCTTACGAACCTTTGGCAAGCTGTTATTAAAACGCTTAAAAGTGGGGGATACAAATCGGGAGACGGCGGCTTCTATTGTCAGAGAAAGCGATAGATTACAGGAATTATTACAAAAGTTTGATGAAGGAATTGATTTAAATATTGAAGATTTAAAACCAATTTTTGCACCAGCAAATCAACTTGTTGTCGAAACTCCCAGTAATTATCCTAAACCAACCTTACTTTTACCCGGTGCCGGGGAACAACAAGTCGATTGTAGCTTTTTAGAAATTCTTTTACCTTTGCTCGATTCAGTCAAAGCGATCGCTCTCGAACGTCATTTACAGGTTGTCACCGAAATACCCGTTTCCCTACCCCCCATCACCGCTAACCCTAAAGCTTTGCGGGAAGTTTTAAGTAATATCCTCGACAATGCTTTAAAATATACACCTGCCGGCGGCAAAATCCTTATCCAAGCTGGTTTGGAAACGGAAACAATGCAGGGTGTAGCAATTAGTGACACTGGTCCTGGTATTTCCCCAGAAGATTTATCCCATTTAGGGGAAAGGGGTTATCGAGGTATTCAAGCTCAGACAGATATACCCGGTACAGGTTTAGGATATGCGATCGCCAAACAATTAATTGAGCAAATGCAGGGTGAAATCCAAGTTTTCAGCCCTGCACTAGATTCTGTTATTAAGTCTGATACTAACCCAGGAACAACTTTTATTGTTTGGCTACCCGTTGCGGAGGAAGTCGGGAAGTAGGGAGCAGGGGGAGTATACATACCATCTTCAGATATTGATCATGCTTTCCCCTGTATCCTGTCTCCCCAAACCTATTTCTAACGGAGGGAGATTTGCAGATTTTCGCCGATGGTCATTTGCAAATCAGTGTTAGGATTGATGGCGATTAAATCAACACTTTGTCTGCCGAAGAATAAACCAATTAAACCACCAATTGCGGCTCCACCGAGTACCTCTTCAGTTGCGATCGCCCTATCCCCTGTCACTGCTGATACTGCTGCTGCTGCTCCTGCACCTAAAACGGCATTTCTCGCAATAGATGCGGTGCGAGAACCCCGTCTAACGGTTTCAGTTCTGTTAATCACTTCGGATTTGGCATTGACTCTGTACTCAGTACCGTTGGGGAAAACGATTCTTTCAGCCACAAATTGGGAACCACCCTGTTCTTTCACAGGACGGAGTTGACCAATCACCCGACTACCGGAAGGAATAACAACAGCACCCTGTTCAGTGACGATATTTTGAGCGACTGTTAGGGTTAAAGGTGCAGTTTCGTCTTTGGTGACGAGAATTTTTTCGGCTTGAGCGTATCTGACGGGAATTTTTGTTCCTTCTGGAATGATGACTGCAACGGAGCCGTTTCCACCACCATTATTGTTATTCCAAGCGACGATGTAGGGTGAATTGATCGCACTAGCTTGGTTGTTTCTGACTAAAGCTTGATAGATAAATGCAGCTACTTGAGCACGGGTTGCGACTGCACGAGGATTGAGATTTCTCAGATTCGGATGGTTGACAACCATGTTATTCACAGTTGCAGCAGCAATAGGATTGCGTGCAAATCCCGAAATGTTAAATGAATCATTGTAGTAGCTGAGGACGTTTTCGGGATTATTTGGTGTATTGAATTGGAGACCGTTAGCCAGGGAAACTAGAACTTGTTCACGGGGAATTTCTTGGTTGGGTTGGAAAATATTACCAGGATATCCCGATAGGAAACCTGTGCTGTAAGCTCTTTGAATAGCGCTGTTAGCCCAGAAATTGGCGGGTACGTCATTAAATCTAATTGGCTGACGAATTTGTGATTTTTGGAAAGCAGCCGTTACCATCGATGCAAATTGAGCGCGGGTTACGGGTGCATCTGGACGGTAAGAACCATCGGGGAATCCAGCGATTATCCCCCTTTGTGCTAATTGTTGAATGAATGGAGCTGCCCAATAGTTAGGACTAACATCGAAAAAAGATGAGGAAGTTTGGGCAACACTGGGGGCAGAAATAGCAAGTGGGGCAAGGGTTCCGGCTGTCATTACTGATGCCATTAAGCCGGCAATTTTGGGTTGAAATTTCATTTTTGTAGCCATTTGTTTTCGTTCTCCTTGGATTTGTTTATTTTTTTAGTTTAGGTTTTCTTCTGTTATTCTTAGTGACTATTTATGCTGTTATATGTTCCATGTATGGTTGATATTTTGATTGGGAAAGCTTGCATTTTATAGATATGTGCATTGGGGAAATACTTAAATGATTAGACTGTAACCTAGTAAAAAAGTTTCCAGCTACCTGTGATTTTATGTGAAATAAAGTAGGAATATTTGGGATGTATTTATTAGTCACATAGTTGAGATGATCAAAGGTTAATTTATCTGTAAATACCTGTAATTCTAACCGCAAGTTTAGATTAAATCCCTGCAAATATATCATGGTGAAATATTTGAGATAATTATCCTTAATCCCTGAATTACGGGAAATTATCTAATTTTTTTGAAGACTCAAATGAAAATTTATGAAATTCTGATTAGGTGATTAATACTATGTTTGTGGAAATGGAATGCACCATACAATAATGATATTTATCAGTCAAAAATAAATACATATAGATAGCATTTCCTCAAGTTGATAAATAATAGCTTTTCTATTAGACAAAAGGTGATTTTCCAGATAATTAACCCATCAATGAGGAATATTCTAAATTCGATTTTAGATTAGAGGATATTTGTCAAGTATTAATTATCAATATTTTGACTATCGTCCTGACCCTGGACATGGGGTTATCAAGCTGATTTTTCCTTCGAGAGTACAGACGCGACATATCGCGTCTCTTCCTGCTCCCAAAAACGATAATTCAAGTATTAAAAATGACTTTTTAAACAACCTCTTAAGGATTACTCTAGGGTTATCGCAGAAAACGCCACACTAGGTAAATCTATAGATTATGAAATGTTTGCTGTATCAGCTTTTGACATTTCCACCTGTCGCCATCATTGTTCAAGTTAGTTTATTAGTTTAAATTTAAAGATACAATTTGTTCCTTGGGTGACTGATTCTGAATTGAAAACACTTTATACAGGCGATGACGCTAATTACTCAAAAAAGTTGCAAATATAACTCAAATCGAATCATATATAGCAATTCTATTTAAGTCGTGAAACATAGCGTGCTGTTGAATGATAACTGGTGACCGTTAATCGTCAACTGTCAACTGTTAACAACCCTACATCTAAGATTTCACAAATCCCGCTCGGACTGCTGTACCTGAATTAGGTAGGCATAATTAAACCCTACAATCCCTGTGAATCAATGATTTTGAAAGTTAAGGTTCAAAGTAACATCATTCATGAGTTCAAACAAAGTCAATCACTGAATGATTCCAGGTTTATTGATTTTATCCTCAACACACTAGGAGGTTTTTAAAAACTTATATATTCCTACGAATGATACTGGAACTCACGTTAATATAGAGGTGCTATACCCGCAGGGTCGTCGTAGACTATCCCAACTACGTGCCTTTCTCACCCATCAAAAAAATTAGCGTTGCTGAATACGAAGATGTAGCAATGCTACGTCTCTACAATAATTGTGGTTTTAATACAAAATGTAGATAATTATAACTCATACCCAAATTCAAAAACATCAAAAAATTAATATAACAGACCACTAATTAGTAGTGATAAATTTGTTATCTATAATTGCAACCACGTACTTATTTCTGAAGTGGGATTGTGATGGTAAATATATGAGGATTAACAATATTGCAAAAATGACGGCAGAATCGAAGAATACAGGATAGGGGGTGAAAAATTAAAAAGTCAAAACCAATTCCTTTAGCTTTTAACTTGTTTGGTAAAAGCGGTTTTGAGTCAGCGTTGAAAACTTAGATAACGCACTTTTTTAAAGCCCAAAACTGCTGTAATTACCAGTCCAGGTTATCCATGTCAACGAAGGAATTAATTCTCCTGTATCCTGTATTCTGTCTCATCTATTCTACAATTAACGATACTGAGGTACTGTGAGGGGAGAATTCAAAACCAACGTTAAATCTTGTTTGGTATCGACTGCAAGTAAATCAGCTTCCCTTCCACCTTTAATAACGCGGTAAATACTACCAACACTACCACCAATTAGCAGTTCACCCCATTCAATTTGGCGGTTTCCAGTTAAAAGTGCAATGACAGCAGCAGCAGCAGTTCCATATCCTGCATCTCGGAGAATTTCCCCGGCTTTTGCACCCCTTCTGATTTTTTCGGTGCGGGTGATAACATTAGAGTTGGCGTTGATGTTTTCCCGTTCTCCAGTGGGGAAGATAATTTCTCTAGCGACAAATTGGGTTCCTTGGACGGAGTTGCGGGTTACGGGTACGAATTCACCACGGATTTGGCTATTCATCGGTACTAAAACAGGTCCACCGGGACGTTCTACTAAGTTGTTGGCAACTTTGAGGGTGACCTGCATTGTTTCCCCTGGGACTAAAAAAATCTTGTCTTTTTCGTATTTGGTGGGAATTCTTGCACCCCTACTGATGGTTGTACTACGTCCAAAACCAGGTAATTGACCGATGCGATAGTTACCGTTGTTGGTTTGGGCGTTGACTGGTGATAGAGTAATTGCGGGTGCGATCGCACTTACACTCATGGTTATTGCAGCTAGGGTGGCAGTGCTGATTTTCCAAGGATGAAGGCGTTTCATGGGATTGATTCCTTTGTAAGTTAGTTTCCAGGTTTGAGCAGATTAATTCTATCTTTAATGACGCAATTTCACGGATAATGTTTCATTTATCAACCTTTGTTTGTTCCAGTTTGAGAAGATTTTATTTTACAAGTTGATTGTCCATATATTTCTTAATGTTTAGGCAGAATCACCATCGAAATATTGAAGTTTTTTTTCGACAAATACTAATCACACTGAGTTTAAATCACTGCTATCCCTAGTTTTGAGCAACCAAGTGTAATTTATGATTGCTAAATATATTGCTTTATTTCTTAATGCTTACTTGCTCAGATTTAGGGTTTACACAGCAATGATTTGTACAGATGGTATACAATCAAAATTTTCAAAAATTTAATTGTCACAATTTTTACAACTACTACCACTCACCCTGAATTTTTGGCAAAACAACACAGGGAATAGAGATTTAAGGGGTAATCAATCCGTTACTCAAAATCTAGATTCAGTTGATTTTGTGATTTTGGCAAAATTGCGATCGCGATGGATGAAAGTAAAGCTGACGACGACCGTATATCATCTTTGTTCCTGAATGTTTGCTTAAAATTAGGGAGTGGGGATTAGGCAATAGGGAGAGACGCGATATATCGCGTCTGTACGGGAGTAGGAAAAACCACTTTTGTCGGTTCTGGTGTTAGTGTTACATGGAGGCTACTCCTTGATTCCCCGTTAGTCTTAGGAATTGGCTCTAAATCCAGGGTATAATTTCTTTGTATTGCCTTTGAGCGGATTGTTAAGAGTCACCTATTTTTTTCTCGAAAATAAAATAAATTCAGCCATTATCAGGAAATTTATTGTCGGCAAATATTAATTTTTGTAAAAACAAGCGTGTGCAGGCTAGAAACATGATTTTTGCCTAGCTAAACTTAACATCAATGGCAAGTAAAATTTACGGCAAAAAGCCTCGATGATTCCGATTCAGCTAACTCTCAAAAACTTTCTAAGTTATCGCGATGCAACTTTAGATTTTCGGGGGTTGCACACAGCATGTATTAGCGGTTCTAATGGAGCGGGAAAATCTTCGCTGTTGGAAGCAATTACTTGGGCTATTTGGGGGGAAAGTAGAGCTGCGACTGAAGATGATATTATTCATACCGGGTTGAAAGATGTGCGGGTTGATTTTACTTTTCAGGCAAATCAACAGGTATATCGGGTAATTCGCAG
Organism: uncultured Calothrix sp.; assembly: GCA_937973965.1. Classification (GTDB taxonomy): domain Bacteria; phylum Cyanobacteriota; class Cyanobacteriia; order Cyanobacteriales; family Nostocaceae; genus NIES-3974. The sequence continues at coordinate 20,187 of CALJJQ010000015.1, forward strand.
TCGTCAAAAAGGCAATAGTAGTGTTCTTGAGTTTCAAGTTCAAACCCCTAATGGGTTTAAAGCGCTTACCGCTAAAGGTTTAAGGGCAACTCAAGAATTGGTTTTAGAGCATGTTAAACTAGATTATGAAACTTTTATCAATTCAGCTTATTTGCGGCAAGGACGAGCGGATGAGTTTATGTTAAAACGTCCAGCCGAGCGGAAGGAGATATTAGCAGAATTATTAAAGTTAAATCAATACGATAAACTGGAGGAAAAAGCCAAGGATTTATCACGACAGTTTAAAGCCAAAGGAGAAGAACTTGAACGTAGTTTAGAAAATATGCGATCGCAATTGCAACAGAGGGATGCAATTGATCAGCGTCACGGGGAAATTGAAACCCAATTAAATCAACTCCAACAGCTACAACAATTTGAAACTGTGCAATTGCAAAGTTTACAGGTAATCCAACACCAACGCCAAAATTGGGAAGACCAATTAACCTTTGTCCGTCAACAATACGAACATCTAACTCAAGATTGCGATCGCCTCGATACACAAAAGCAAAATATCCATTCCCAACTAAGTCAAATTGAAAGTTTACTTCAGCAAGCAAACCAAATCCAAGAGGGATTCAGCCAGTATCAACAACTACAATCTCAAGAAGAATCACTTGCAAACAAGTTTCAAGAATTTTCCCGCGCGCAACAACAACGTCAACAAAAACAACAACAATTAGCAGCCCATCTGCAAAAACTAGAGCGACAACTGCAACAAGCCCAAGCCCAACTGGAAGCCTTGAACCAACAGGAAGAGGAAGTCCAACAAATCCTCAGTAAATCTGCGGAGGTAGAAGCAGCTTTAAAAACATTAAACGCAGCGCGATCACGATTAAGTGAACTGGATGATTTACAAATGCGCGTATCTCCAGCCTTACAACAGCGTCTACACCTCAAAAGTCAGATTGAGCGTAGTAAAGCTGGTATCGTCGCTCGCATAGAACAAATTACAGCCACCGAAAATCAGTTACTCAAAGCATCCGAACGGCAACCACAAATTCAACAAGCGGTTCTCGCGGTGGCTACCCAAATTGAAGAGTTAGAAAAAACCCGTGTTTATTTACAACGAGTCCAAGAAAAAGGTCAAGAACGCAGACATTTCATGGAACGTTTACAAGCTCAACAACGGGAATATGAGCGTCTTTTAGGGGAATTAGAACAAAAATTATCGATGCTGCGTACACCGAACGCCATCTGTCCCCTCTGCGAACAACCCCTAGATGAACACCATTGGCATCGGGTTGTCAAAAAAACCGAAAGCGAATACCAAGATACGGAAGGACGGTTATGGGTATTTCGGGAACAAATGGCGGTATCTGACCGGGAAATCCAAGTATTACGCCAAGAATATCGGGAAGTATCCCAGAAACTCGCTCCCTACGATTCTCTCAGAGAACAACGGGGAAAACTCACCGCTCAATTAGAATTGACTAGCGATGCTCAAGTGCAGTTAGAAAATTTAGCCCAGGAACGGGAAAAACTGACTAATTTGCTAGAAAAAAACAATTATGCCCCCGAATTCCACGCCGAGTTAGCCGAATTAGAAGCATATCTGGACAGTTTAAACTATAATGAACAAGACCACGCCCTTGCCCGTAGCGAAGTAGAAAGGTGGCGCTGGGCAGAAGCGAGGCAGATGCAGATCAAAGATGCCAGTAAGCGTCAAGCAGTGTTAGCAGCCCGTAGACCCGAATTAGTCAACCAAATCCGGGATTTAGAAGCAAAAATCCAGCAGGAAGCGACAAATTCGGCAATTGCCCAAGAAATCGTCAGAATTGAAACATATATTACTGAACTCAACTACGATGCTAACACCCATAATCAAGTTCGCCAAGCCCTGCGACGGGAGCAAACCTGGCAATTAAGGTATCAACAATTACAATCAGCCCAGCAACAATATCCATACCTGCGCAATCAGCTAACAGAAATCGGTGAAGCATTACAAATCCGCAGTCAGGAACGACAGCAACTAGGGGAACAAATTCAGGGAATTATTGCCCAACTGGAACAAACCGCCAATCCGACGGTGCAAATTCAGAACTTAGAAGCCAAACTTGCAGAACGTCGTCGTCACCTAGATGAATTGTTAGGACAAATGGGAAAATTGGAGCAGATGGGACAACAACTTGACCGTTTGCAGCAGGAATATGCCCAAAGTAGCCAAGAATTACAAGATGCCCGGCAACAATTTCGAGTATACCAGGAATTAGCCCAGGCATTTGGCAAAAACGGCATCCAAGCCTTGATGATTGAAAATGTTTTACCCCAACTAGAAGCCGAAACTAACCACCTACTAGCGAGATTGAGCGCTAACCAACTCCATATCCAGTTTGTCACCCAAAAATATGGACGCAACGGCAAGCCGAAAAAAAACGCCAAACTAATTGATACCTTGGATATTTTAATTGCCGATGCCAGGGGAACCCGCTCCTATGAAACCTATTCCGGCGGAGAAGCCTTCAGAATCAACTTTGCCATTCGCCTCGCCCTAGCAAAACTTCTGGCTCAACGGGCTGGCGCATCCCTACAATTACTGATAGTGGATGAAGGATTTGGCACTCAGGATAAGGAGGGATGCGATCGCCTAATTGCGGCAATCAATGCGATCGCTGCTGATTTTGCCTGTATTCTCACCGTCACCCATATGCCCCATCTCAAGGAGGCATTTCAAGCCAGAATTGAAGTCAGCAAGAATCAACAAGGTTCCCATGTGAAAATTTCCATTTGAGAAGTATTACTTAAATTTGCAGTTGCTTGGCTGCCACCATATATTGAAAAATATACTCAATTACTTCGACATAATTACGGGCTGTGGTGGGGGAGTTAGCCCAAACGGTAATCCCGTGGTCACGGATAAGTAAAGCAGGTAATTTCACCTGTTGATGGGTAAATCTCTCAATAATTTCGGTCGCTATTTGGGGTACATGGAAATGGTTGGCAAATAATGGTAGATAGCAAGTGGGATTTTCCTCCCAAATACCTAACCCTTTCAACATTTCTAAGTTGGGTAAAAGGATTTCTTCCCCCTCCACAAAGCGGGATACCAAATTCGCTTCCACTGAATGGACATGATAACAAGCTGTTGCTGTGGGAAATAGCTGATATATGGCTTGATGAATCGAAGTTTCCGCCGATGGTTGATTTTCAGGCAACGGTATATACACATTACCATCCGGATAAATACGGACAAAACTATCTAAGGTTAATTCACCCTTGGGCTGACCACTAGCCGTAATCCAGAAACTGCCATCATCCAATCGAGCCGATAAATTCCCCCCCGTACCTAACATCCAACCTTGTTGATAAAAATAGCTAGCTGCACTAATCAATTGGGGACGGGGGTCATGACTATGGCTGGAATGGTGTGCAATGCATAATTGGGATTCACTCATTGTCATAGTTGCCACATCCTGGTTAAAGTATCACGGATATCAAAAAAGTCATTCCAAGGAAGATAATTTTTTTGGCGCTGATCCAGGTATTGGGCTAACCTATCCCTAGCAAACACAATTGGAGAAGCGATCGCCATATTTAAATCCGTTACCGAATCACCAATGGCGATGACAGTTTCCACATTGTAGGATGCGATCGCCTTGACCTTATCAAGCAGTTCACTTTCTCCCTCCCAAGCCGATATTACTTGTAAATTTTCAGCTGCGGTATTAATATCGAGGGCATGAATTGCATGGATACGGTCAACCAAATCCCCTAACACAGCTTCCACCATCCCCTTGATACCCCCAGACACAACTATTAGGGGAACCTCAGATTGGTTGAGAAAATCTACAAACTCTCGGAATCCAGCACGGATTTTTTTAGTACGGGTAAATTCAATTATCTCATCATAACGCCGCGAAGGAATCGATTCCAGGATTTGCCTGACCCCTACCCGTAAAGGAATCTGTAAGGCGTACATGGAGGGAATAATTTCCGCCGCAAGTTCAGGAGCAAACTCCTTCAGAACCGCAACGAAAGTTTCCTCGACGGTAATCGTCCCGTCAAAGTCGCAAAAAACAGCTTTCTCCACCTCAACTTACCCGACTGCGATCGCTGCTCTATGAATGCGGATGGCTGTACCCGTATACTCCGGTGTCCACCCCTCAGTATTTGTAAAATATCTCACCGTTTTTACCCGTCGTGCTGAAGTTAAATAGAACCAGTGTTCAGTTCCTGCGGGAACATTGATGTATTCTTGCGGTTGTACAGTCAATTCCACCTGGGAACCATCAGGACGAACAAATCCAAAAATTCCTTCCCCAGCAATAATATAACGAACTTCATCGTCTGCATGGGTATGAACTTGCTCAAATTTACTCAACATCCCTGCTAAATTGGGAATTTCTGGATGGATCACAATTAAATCCCGCGTTTGATAACCTGCGGTTTGTTGCAATTCCACAAAGTAGTGGTCTAATGCTTGCAAAACAGTTTCCTTTTCTCCATCGCTTAAACTGTCTTGGGCTAATAAATCTTGGATGAGGGGATTTTCTGCTACTGGCCACTGATTCAACTTTATCCCTAAGGAAGCCAACTCCTGACCAATCTCTGACAAATCAGTCAAAGTCCGTCCATCTTCAGTTCGCAAAATTGCCATCGTCTAACCCTCATACTCAAACACCCCGGTCGATATTGTACATCCACCGATGTCTATTCTACCCAAATTTGGAGATAAATCTAGGGCTGATAAAATTTTGGATTTTGGATTTTGGAATTTTTCAATTTTCTTTGCATATGTCACCAATATTTTCGAGGTATTATGCAAACAAAATCTGATTTTGACCTTCAATAACCGGCACACCTTGGCCAAAAATCAACTCAATCTATCAGGAATGTATCTACCTTGTACGACCCAGTTTGTAAATTTCTTGCCGAATCCTTTGCCACCGACTTCGCTACTTGGCTACTCGGTACACCCATCACCCTGACAACCCTCAGTCCTTCCGAACTTTCCCTTGAACCCATTCGAGCCGATACTCTGATTTTATTACAATCTGACGATATGGTCTTACATGTGGAATTTCAAACCGAGCCAAAAGCTGATATTCCCTTTCGCATGACTGATTATCGCCTACGGAAATACCGCAGGTTTCCGCAAAAAAGGGTACATCAATATGTAATTTACCTCAAACCCAGCGATTCACCTTTGGTTCGGGAAACCAGTTTTATCCTGGAACGCACTCGACATGAATTTAATGTCATTAGACTTTGGGAACAGCCTACTGATGTGTTTCTAAATACTCCTGGCTTGTTACCCTTTGCAATCCTAACTCAAACAACAGACAAAACCGAGACTTTACAGCAAGTTGCAGAAAAAATTAACCAAATCAACGATACCCGTATTCAAAGTAATATTTCTGCATCTGCATCGATTTTAGCTGGGCTAGTATTAAATAAGGAACTAATTCAACGAGTTCTCCGGAGCGACATTATGCGTGATTCTGTTATTTACCAAGCAATTGAAGAGGAAGCAAGACAAAAAGGACTTAAGGAAGGTCTGAAACAAGGTCTGGAACAAGGTCTGGAACAAGGTCGTAGGGAAATAGCAATCAATATGCTTGTTGATGGTCTTCCCATCGAAACCATATCTCGTGTGACGGGTTTAACGATTGAGCAAGTTCAGGTTCTTCAATCAAATATGGGGGAAAATCCGTAAACATAAAGGTTTGATGAAAAATCCAAGGATGTGTCGATATCCTTGGATTTTTGTTAGCAAATTGGTCTGGAGATTAATTGTGATCGCTATCTCAAAAAAGTCAAATTAGATACTCCGCAAATGAATTCAGATATATAGCGATCGCACCAGTCTGTTGACTCTATTTCTCGGTCTTTTCATCGGAAAGTTTTTACTTATAAAGCCATTCGTGACAATTTAAGGTGAAATTAGTTTTGTCAACTCGTAATTATCCTTAAAAGTGAGGTGAAGGAGAAGTAGTAAATTCTACTTTGCACTGAGTTTTCCACGCCAGAATCAATTATGCATTGAAAATTTAGCGATCGCATCCTTCAAAATCATGTTTATTGATCCAGATTTTGACAAGATTTTGAGCATTATTACTTATTGACAAAGGGCCAATGAGATTAACTTGTTAGCATTGCTTATAAAGCCCATAAATAAAGCTTTAAAACCAAAATTTAGTTATGTGTGCCATCATTTACCATCATTATCTGTGACGCTTCCGTAAGTCCTGACTTTAAAAGTCTAAAAAAACAAATAACTATAAAACCATTAATCTATGTAAATATTTTTTAATATTTGTCTGAGCATTTACTTTCTGGTAAAGTGAATTTTTGTAACGATAAATCTCAGTTTTTATATCGTTTTGTGTCAAACGGACGACAAATAGGGCATTATGGGGGGCTTTTCTGATAAAAACTTCATAGTGACCGAAATTCAAATAGAAAAATGCATAGGCTTTGCCAAGGCTAGCCATTAATGCAAAATTACCTTTTAGAAGAGAACACGCATTTGAAGGAGCGAAGGAAAGCATGTTCACTCACGTCAAGTCCACCATTCGTCATATTGCACCCGACGACCTGCGGGGACGGCATTTACTCAAGGTGGTCTATGTCGTGTTAGAGTCGCAGTATCAGAGTGCTTTATCGCAAGCGGTTCGGGAGATTAATGCTAATAACCCGAATGTGGCGATTGAGATTAGCGGCTATTTAATAGAAGAACTGCGTGATGGGGAAAATTACGCAGAATTTAAGCGGGATTTGCAAACCGCCAATATTTTTATTGCTTCGTTAATATTTATTGAAGATTTAGCGCAAAAGGTTGTAGAGGCGGTGCAGCCAATTCGCGATAACCTAGATGTGGCGGTGGTATTTCCTTCCATGCCGGAGGTGATGCGATTAAATAAGATGGGAACTTTTTCCCTTGCACAACTGGGACAATCCAAGAGTGCGATCGCCCAGTTTATGAAAAAGCGCAAGGAAAAGTCCGGTGCTGGTTTTCAGGATGGGATGTTGAAGTTGTTACGAACTTTGCCCAGTGTTCTGAAATACTTGCCAATGGATAAGGCTCAGGATGCGCGTAATTTCATGCTCAGTTTCCAGTATTGGTTGGGTGGTTCTCCAGAAAATTTGCAGAACTTCCTGTTGATGCTGGCTGATAAGTATGTATTTAAGCAAGATAATAAAACATATTCAGATACACCAAGTTTTGCTTCCCCTTTACAATACCAGGAACCTGTCACCTACCCAGACATGGGTATATGGCATCCTTTAGCACCTACAATGTACGAGGATGTACGGGAATATTTGAATTGGTATGGTAGTCGTAAGGATATTTCCCAGGATTTAAAAGACCCATTGGCTCCCTGTGTGGGTTTGGTATTACAAAGAACCCATTTGGTGACGGGAGATGATGCCCATTACGTAGCGATTGTCTCCGAGTTGGAAGCTTTAGGAGCGCGGGTAATTCCGGTGTTTGCGGGTGGTTTGGACTTTTCTAAGCCAGTGGATGCCTATTTTTATGAGCCGACCACGAAACAAGCCCATGTGGATGCGGTAGTATCTTTAACAGGGTTTGCCTTGGTGGGAGGGCCAGCTCGTCAAGACCACCCGAAGGCAATTGACTCCTTGAAGCGGTTAAATCGTCCCTACATGGTGGCGTTGCCGTTGGTATTCCAAACTACCGAGGAATGGTTAGATAGTGATTTGGGTCTGCATCCGATTCAGGTAGCTTTACAAATTGCCATCCCCGAGTTGGATGGAGCCATCGAACCGATTATCATGTCGGGAAGGGACGGAGCCACAGGAAAGGCGATCGCGTTACAGGATCGAGTAGAAGCGATCGCGCAACGGGCAATGAAATGGGCGAATTTGCGGCGCAAACCCAAGTTAGATAAGAAGGTGGCAATAACCGTCTTTAGTTTTCCCCCCGATAAGGGTAATGTGGGAACTGCCGCCTACTTGGATGTATTTGGGTCAATTTATGAGGTCATGAAGGCACTGCGAGATAATGGATACGATGTCCAGGATTTACCGGCAGATGCAAAATCTTTGATGGAAGCGGTAATTCATGATGCTCAAGCCCAATATAGCAGTCCAGAGCTGAACATTGCCTATCGGATGTCGGTTCCAGAGTATGAGGAGTTAACACCCTATTCCCGACGTTTAGAGGAAAATTGGGGACCACCCCCCGGACACCTCAACAGTGACGGACAGAATTTACTCATCTACGGGAAACATTTTGGCAATGTGTTTATTGGGGTGCAACCGACCTTTGGTTATGAGGGAGACCCAATGCGGTTATTGTTCTCCCGTTCCGCTAGTCCCCACCACGGTTTTGCTGCTTACTACACCTATCTAGAGAAGGTTTGGGGTGCGGATGCGGTATTGCACTTTGGAACCCACGGTTCCTTAGAATTTATGCCGGGAAAACAGATGGGAATGTCGGGGGATTGTTATCCAGATAATTTAATTGGTAGTATTCCAAATCTGTACTACTATGCTGCTAACAACCCCAGCGAAGCCACCATCGCTAAACGTCGTGGGTATGCAGAGACCATTTCCTACCTGACACCACCAGCAGAAAATGCTGGATTGTATAAGGGGTTAAAGGAACTGAGTGAATTAATCGCATCCTACCAAACCCTAAAAGACGGTGGTCGGGGAATTCCCATCGTCAACACCATTATGGATAAAGCACGGATGGTTAACCTCGATAAAGATATCGAGTTACCAGAAACTGATGCGAAGGATATGACTCAGGAAGAACGGGATAATATCGTTGGCATTGTTTACCGGAAGTTAATGGAAATCGAATCCCGCTTACTTCCTTGTGGATTACACGTCATTGGTAAACCACCAACAGCCGAAGAAGCGATCGCAACTTTAGTAAATATTGCAAGCCTAGATAGAATGGAAGATGGATTATTGGGTTTACCGAGAATCATCGCCAATAGTATCTACCGTGATATTGAGGAAATCTACCGTAACAGCGATAAGGGGATTTTACAGGACGTAGACCTGTTGCAACAAATAACCCAAGCAACCCGTGCAGCTGTCACCGCATTCGTCAAAGCTCAAACCGATGCAGAAGGTCGCGTTTCCCTGATTTCCAAGTTGAACTTCTTCAACATGGGTAAAAAAGAACCCTGGGTGGAAGCACTCCACCAAGCAGGTTTTACCAACGTAGACACCGACCCATTGAAGAAACTATTTGAATACCTGGAATTCTGTCTAGAGCAGGTTTGTGCAGACAAAGAACTTGCAGGACTACTACGGGGTTTGGAAGGGGAATACATCCTCCCCGGACCCGGTGGAGACCCCATCCGCAATCCCGATGTCTTACCCACAGGGAAAAACATCCACGCACTCGACCCCCAAGCCATTCCCACCCAAGCCGCAGTTCAATCGGCGAAAATCGTCGTTGATCGACTTTTAGCCCGGAATATGGCGGAAAATGGCGGTAGATATCCCGAAACCATTGCCTGTGTGCTATGGGGAACAGACAATATTAAAACCTACGGGGAATCACTGGCACAAATTATGTGGATGGTTGGTGTGCGACCAGTTCCCGATGCCCTGGGTCGAGTCAACAAGTTAGAATTAATACCCTTGTCAGAATTAGGTCGTCCTCGGATCGACGTGGTAATTAACTGTTCTGGGGTGTTCCGCGATTTGTTTATCAACCAGATGAACCTGCTGGATCAAGCTGTGAAAATGGCAGCAGAAGCAGATGAACCCTTGGAAATGAACTTTATTCGTAAACACGCGTTACAGCAAGCTGAGGAAATGGGGATAAATCTGCGTCAAGCAGCCACACGGGTATTTTCCAATGCATCCGGTTCCTATTCGAGTAATATTAACCTGGCAGTGGAAAACAGCACCTGGGAAAGCGAAGCCGAACTCCAGGAAATGTATCTCACCCGTAAATCCTTCGCCTTTAGTGCCGATAATCCGGGAATGATGGAGCAAACGCGGGATATATTTGAGAAAACCCTGAAAACTGCCGAAGTCACCTTCCAAAACCTGGATTCATCGGAAATTTCCCTTACCGACGTATCCCACTACTACGACTCCGACCCCACCAAGTTAATTGGCAGTTTACGGGGAGACGGAAAAATGCCTGCATCCTACATGGCTGATACTACCACAGCTAATGCCCAAGTGCGCAGCTTGTCAGAAACAGTGCGTTTAGATGCACGGACAAAACTGTTAAACCCCAAATGGTATGAGGGGATGTTGAGTCATGGTTATGAAGGGGTGAGGGAGTTATCCAAGCGATTAGTTAATACTGTTGGTTGGAGCGCAACATCCGGTGCTGTTGATAATTGGATTTATGAAGATGCAAATAGTACCTTCATGGCAGATAAGGAAATGCAGGAACGGTTGTTGAATTTAAATCCCCATTCCTTTAGAAAAATGGTGACAACCCTACTGGAAGCGAATGGTAGAGGGTATTGGGAAACTAGTGAGGAGAATCTCGACAGATTGAGAGAATTGTATCAACAAGTCGAAGACCGAATTGAAGGGATTGAGTAATTCCTGTTGAAACAGAACCTACGCAAAGAAGATTTTTCATTGCGACCGAAATGCAGTTTTGGGAAGCGATCGCCGGATTTTAGAGATTACTTCGTCCTTTGCAGCCTCGGAAAGTAAGCTACGCAATGATGCAGTTACGTTACTTTTGCGTCAGTCAGATTGAAATAATCAATCTTTAATTCAATTGTTAGTCATTCAGAAGACGCGGTATCACGCGTCTTTTTTTTACCCCACACAAACAGTTTTTACCCCACACAAACAGAAATATTTTTAATTTTAATATTGTTTATGTTCATAAAGACGCGATATATTTTCTGTATAAAGTAGCTCGCTTCCCGCACAACAGGTATTATAAATTACGTAGACGCGAAGCGGCTTGCCGTAGGCTATTACGTAGCTTGCTTCCCGCGTAGCGGGTATTACGAATTACAAAGTTTGAAAAATATTCTGCACCATTTTCCTGGGTAAACTAGCAGCAATTCGGTCTAACTCACCCACTTCCCCAGCATCCAAAAACCAACCCAAAGCGCCGATATTTTCCTCAGCTTGACGTTGTGATTTGGCTCCGGGAATGGGAATTGTCCCCTTGGTAATACACCAATTAATCGCCACCTGGGAAATAGTTTTCTGGCGATTTCTGGCTATTTCCGCCATACAATCTAAAAGGGGTTGCATACCAGGCAATAACTGCCGACACAACCAACCGCGAATACCACCCGGTAACTTACCATTGACCTGATATTTACCAGTCAATAAACCCAATGCCAAAGGACTATAGGCAATTAAACGAATACCCAACTCATCACAGACATCCTTTAACCCCAACTCCGTCACTGGATAGGTGGACAACAAAGAATACTGCACCTGTAAGGTGGCAATTTTAATTCCGCGATCGCTCAATCGCTGATATGCCCATCGTAATCTTTTTGTCCCATAATTAGACAACCCCACAGCCTTTACTAAACCCCGTTCCGCTAACAATGCTAACCCATCCAATAATTTTCCCTCTTGCCAAGGTGCATAATTCGCCGTTGACCAATGCATCTGCACCAAATCAATCCCCCGTCCCAAGCGTTCCGCACTAGCTTCAGCCGCAGCAACCATCGAATTCGCCGTCAATCGCCAAGGATAAGCTGCTAACTTTGTGGCAATACAAATTTTATCCCGATTTATACCTTCATACCCACGGGTAAACCGTCCCAACAATTTCTCACTCTGTCCCTTTAATCGACCTGTTCCATAGGAATCCCCCGTATCAAACAAGGTCACGCCATTCCTGACGCACAAATTAAATACCCCTGCTAACTCTTCATCCATACTCTCATCATAACCCCAGAGAATGCGGTTCCCCCAAGCCCAAGTACCACACCCCATCGTTGGTAAAACTATTGCTTCCCCAGTTACCATTTCCCAGCCAAAGATTACAGGATACAAATTCCAGGATACAGGAAATACACCTACAGATAAACTAAGTACAAAGGGAGTCGGGAACAGGGAAGGGGGAGTAGTGGCTCTAGCTGTGAAAAAGTGTTAAAATGGGGTGCTAAAGCGCTACTACATGCCTTTCTTCATCCATGAAAATTAATGGAATAGACTAGCGGTAGTTCACCACATCAATTCATCAATTCAAAATTTGAGTGAAATGGTATTATTCAGTTGACTGACTGCCATTCAAGTTGGAAAACATTTACCGAAGGCAATAAGCAACCGTGGTGAACCACGAAAACGAATTTTACCTCGCAATAATGCCCACATCAGGTTTTTCTCCTTAGCCAGAAAACCTAGCCAAGTTTGACTGTCTGCGGTGATAGCAAGATTGGCTTGACCAATATGTCCTTCTTGCACCTGTAATGCTTGATTGCGAATCGTCACCGTTGCTTGATACGACTCAGACCCGGTAAATGTGAAATGGTAAACAGCGTCTAATTGGAGATTTTGCGATCGCTGAGGTTGAAATAATAGGGGTAATCCCAACAAAAAGCCTGGAATCGATTGGGGACGAATACCACTGCTCACCCGTTTGATGGTTTTACGGGGAAAGCGTTTCTGAACATGGGTTTCTGCATCGGAACCGGGAATAACATAGATTGTTTCGGGTTTATCCTGTAGGGGCTTGACAATTTCTTGAATAAATGCTTTGCGATTGCTTAAAAAAGACCCGATCACATCTTCCCCTGCTGGACATGCCGCCATACAGTAAGCGGCTTTGTAGTTGGCTTTGAAGGATAAACTCTGCCACATGGAGGCTGATTCGGAATCGCTGACTTTGTGACGATAATCATGGGCATTTTTACTGTCAGCAATGGTTTCCACCCAATCCGTAAATCCACTCATAAACTCTCGGTAGTTATGGGTATAACAGGCGGAAAAGTTAAAGTAACCATCAGCACCAATTGCTCCCACAGGACAAGCTGTCACGCATAATCGACATTCCACACAAGGATTGTAATCAATCGGCTGATTATACTCGGTGATATCTGCATTGAGCAAAATTGTCCCCAAGGAGATAAAACTGCCAAACTGGGGATGGATTACTAAGCGATGAATACCCATGTGTCCCAATCCCGCAGCAACTGCAACGGGTTTATGGGAAATAACCCACACCTTTCCAGGAAATTTTTCCATTTCCATCGGAAAACTCGCTCCTGGTATCATTGCTCTCACACCCATTTGTTCTAAGGCTTTGGTAATTTTACGCGCAACTTCATTCACATGGTCATAATTCGCATGAAATTCCAAATTCGCAGCCGAACGGACTGGAGTGCGAATATTTTCCCGATTCATCCGACAAACTATGCTAATCAAGCTTTTTGTTACAGGAAACGCCTTCAATATATCTGGACGCTGATCGGCGATCGCATCTCTCCCTATCTCCACAAACCCCACATCATCAGCACCCATTTCTAAACACAGCGATCGCAAGGAATCCCTATTCAATTTCGCTGTGCTTGTCGGTGGCTTACTAGCAGACTTTTCACGCCACCCTTTTACGGTCGGATGATTATCAAACTTAGCCATGTATCTCCTTTAGTTAAATGTATGTATATACATGTTTTTGATAAATTTGGAAACTAACCTATGACTTTGACTTCAGACAGCAATTCTAATAAACTTTGCCACGAATCCTCCCCCAAATGCTGCTTCACCTCAGCTTGAGCTTGCTCCCACAAGGGAATTGCTTCCGCTAACACTGCTTTTCCTTCCGAGGTTAGGGATACCAATCGAACCCGACGGTCTTCACCGGGTGCGATCGCTACTAGACCTCGCTGAGAAAGTAGCTTCAGATTCCGTGTCAGGGTTGTTTGGTCGGTAAATAGCTCTTGAGCTAAACGAGTAATTGGTATAGACTCAACCAGCTTAATTGAGACTAACAGGGTAAATTGGTTTAACACCAACCCCACCGGACGCAAAGCGTTGTCATACACTTGAGTAATAATCCGCGAAGCTCGACGAATATGCAGACCCATGCAGGTTGCAGGTATTTGAGCGACTGCGGAGAGATTTGTTTTGGAATTTTGCTTCTGCATATTGTATGTATATACATTTATTATGCATTTGTCAAGGGATGATTACTATTCGTTTCAATCCCTAATAGGGATTAATTTGAATTGCAATGATAGCGTGTTATCTTGGGGTGTGATGTTCAGAGTTTCAATCCCTAATAGGGATTAATTTGAATTGCAATAGCTGAACACAAAGGCTATCTACGCTGCGGTCGCGTTTCAATCCCTAATAGGGATTAATTTGAATTGCAATACGTCCGGATGAAGATTGTGCGTAGACAAGACGTTTCAATCCCTAATAGGGATTAATTTGAATTGCAATCAACAGGACCTCCCCCAGACCAAGCCACCACCGCAGTTTCAATCCCTAATAGGGATTAATTTGAATTGCAATTTTGATATTGCGCACCATAGCTTGGCGGGCTTTGCGTGTTTCAATCCCTAATAGGGATTAATTTGAATTGCAATTTGTGACACGTCAGAGATCTGCTGGGCTTGGGTTGTTTCAATCCCTAATAGGGATTAATTTGAATTGCAATCTATGAACTCACGTTTTCTGTGTTCTAAACTATTGGCAGGTTTCAATCCCTAATAGGGATTAATTTGAATTGCAATTCTGTGGTAAATATGGTTGTCTGTTGTTATCAATTCGTTTCAATCCCTAATAGGGATTAATTTGAATTGCAATAAAAACATACTCCACAGCGTCACGCACACACGATGTTTCAATCCCTAATAGGGATTAATTTGAATTGCAATTGGGGGAAAATTCCTGTGTGTCTCTGTGTCTGTGTTGTCCGTTTCAATCCCTAATAGGGATTAATTTGAATTGCAATAACACGGGCAGACAGAGCGGCAACTATGGCTGGCGTTTCAATCCCTAATAGGGATTAATTTGAATTGCAATCATGGAAGTTGCGCCACTGCCGCTGTGTTATTGAGTTTCAATCCCTAATAGGGATTAATTTGAATTG
>CALJJQ010000016.1 GCA_937973965.1 uncultured Calothrix sp.
TAATTAAGTTTAGTAAATCTCATAAACCTACAGGATTGATTTTATGCATCCTCAGCTAATTTTCTCATGATTTGATGAATACTTAACACAGCCGATTACTGTTACTAATTTCATCAATTTCCTTTGGGTATGCCACTTTTATATAGTATCTATGTACTATATAAATGCGATCGCACTGTGCCAGTTGCGTAAGTCCTGTATTTACCACAGTATTTACACTCAATACTTGTATCGCAACCCCAAATGAATGGTTAATATCATGTCCGTTCATACACTTGTCGAGAACACACGCGATCGCCGTTAGCTGATCCCGTCGGATAGATGGTAAGAAGCAAAGGTTTTCAGCTTGTTTTATTATGGTCATATTACCGGACACGAGATGATCTGTAAATTCGACACCATGACAATATCTGCATTAACACCTGAACAAATGGACGCGATCGCTGCTGCAAAACAAACCCTCGCTGTTTGCGATCGCAGCCATTGGGGACGGATCGAAGTTAGGGATAATGACCGTTTACGGTTTCTCCACAATCAAAGTACCAACGATTTCCAATCTCTACAATCAGGTCAAGGATGTGAAACGGTTTTCGTTACTTCTACCGCTCGTACCATCGACCTGGCTACAGCCTATGTTACCGATGATACAGTATTACTAATTGTCTCCCCCAATCGCTGCGAATATCTGTTGCAATGGCTAGATAAATACATCTTTTTTGCCGATCGCGTTCAAGTGGTGAATGTCACCCCAGATACGGCTTTGTTAACCCTCATTGGTCCCGATAGCGATCGGTTGATTCGTCAACTTGGTGGAGCAGAATTAATTGGTCAACCCAATGGTACACATATATTAACAGAACAGCAAATTCGCATGGGAGTGGGTACAGATTTAGCTCTCCACGGGTATAACATAATTTGTCCGGTTGCAGAGAAAACCCAGTTATGGGAAAAAATTCTCAGTGCAGGAGCAACGGTCATGGATGAAACTGCGTGGGAAAGCTTGAGAATTATCCAAGGTCGTCCCGTCCCTGACCAGGAACTAACAGAGGATTATAACCCCTTGGAAGTAGGACTATGGCAAACCGTCTCATTTACGAAAGGTTGCTACATCGGTCAGGAAACCATTGCCCGTTTAAATACTTATAAAGGTGTAAAAACCTTTCTTTGGGGAATCAAACTAGATACACCTGTTTCCGTACCCAGTGATATTTATGTCGCGGAAGAAAAAGTCGGAAAACTCACCAGTCTTACCGTCACCCCCGACGGATATTTCGGTTTGGCTTATATTCGTAGCAAAGTCAGTGGAGTTGGTCTAAAAGTTAGCATAGGAAATATCCCCGCAGAAGTGGTTGCTGTACCTTTTGTTTCCCACGAGTATCCAGATTAGAAGGTGGGAGGAAATGGTTTGGCTGACTCAGCAACCGTCATCACACTCAATTACGTTCCACTACAATTATCTTCTGTATCCTATCTCCTCACCATCAATCTCGTCGGAGAATGGAAGAAAGGGGACTTTGCTTGCGTAGGTCCAAAGAATCAGCCAAAGACTCTTCTGGGGAAGGGGAAGATGGGTTTGACTTGGAAGAAGTGACCTTGGTATAGGATTTTGAGTGAATCCGAGTCGAATTAATCGGCGTTTGATATGGTTTTTGTAGGTAATTTGCTTGGGGAACCATAAAGGACTTACGTTGTGGATTTGTGGATTTAGGTGGAACCACGAGGGATGTTTTTGGAACTTGGCGTACAGTTAAATTCGGTTGTTGACGTTGTGCCATCCTTGCTTGATAACGATTAACCGGTTTCCCTTTCCCATCCAATGGACGCGCAGGACGAATCAAACGCAAAATCAGAACACATCCACCTGCACAACTAATGGCGATCGCAAACACCAT
The DNA here is from genome assembly GCA_937973965.1 of uncultured Calothrix sp. Taxonomy (GTDB): domain Bacteria; phylum Cyanobacteriota; class Cyanobacteriia; order Cyanobacteriales; family Nostocaceae; genus NIES-3974. The sequence continues at coordinate 1,893 of CALJJQ010000016.1, forward strand.
CCACGGTGGAATTGGGTCTCCATCTTCCTGGGGTGATGGTGCTGGAATCTCCTCCAGACCATCTGTCGGCACTAGTTCCTCGGTTTTGGGCGTTTCATCCTTCCCGACATTACTTAAACTGTACAGGGCTAGCATCCCACTACCAATGAATACTAATAGTAACACTGTAATCGGCAACCACGGACAATAAGTAAGTACACGGATGGTAAGATCTATAATTGCCTTGGGTTTTGATGTCATGTTTTTTGCCTTCTCCGTCTCCCCTTGAGCTACGGAATTGACAGACGGAGAATCACCTATCGTTGTTTGATGGGCGGACGTTTCCTGGTGTAAGTTTTGCTTATTTTCCATAAAAATCCACATTAACCCCTCCAATCATTAGATTGTACCGGAGGAGTTACACCCATACTATCCGTAGCAAATCGCCAAATACAGGTATTATTTTTTTGCTATTTAGGTGACATGTAACAATGATATTTCCTCTCATTGAGTAGCGAATAACACTCAAGCTTCAAAATCTATTTTTCTAACTTCCCACATAAAATAGGGATTTGCCAAAAAAAAAACTGGGTCTAGAGCAAGGTTATTGGAGGACGGCCTTCTGTATGTTAGAATACCAGAACGGTTAGGATATAAACTGATGTTAACTGATGTTAAACAGTTATTGGTCTGCAATTGCTGTTGGAACTTAGAATCTCCACACTTTAGGGGGAGTGTGTCAATCAATCCTTAATTTTCTCCCCCGTTAACGGGACTTAAACATTTTTGAGGCAGAAATCAGCTTCAAACCCATACAGGGGAAGGAAAATACACTACAGGCTCAAAAATGCTTGAAACCCAGATATAGCAAGAAACTATTCAAAACGATGTCAACGTCTTGCAGTGTATACATTTGAGTAGTTTTTTCGGCTATTTTTTGTCTCAGTCCCATTAAGTACTATTTTGATGCAGATTCTGGAGAACGGTGGCGTTCTAAAGCCAACTGCACCAGCTGATCCACTAATTCTGGGAAAGGAACACCCGTTTTTTCCCACAGTTTGGGATACATACTAGTGGCAGTAAATCCCGGTAGGGTATTAATTTCGTTAATTAAAACTTCTCCAGTCGCTTCCACATAGAAAAAGTCAACCCGCGCTAAACCAGCAGCATCTATTGCTGCAAATGCCTGTACTGCTAACTCCTGAATCCTTTTACTTACAGTCTCTGGAAGAGGAGCTGGCATTAGTAAATTCGATTTCCCTTCAGTATATTTTGTTTCATAATCATAGAAATCCGCATCATAGGTAATCTCACCAATAATTGAAGCCTTTGGTTGTTCATTTCCCAACACAGCACATTCCACTTCTCGCGCTACCACACCCGCTTCGATAATAATCCGCCGGTCGTAGCTTGCGGCATTATCCAGGGCTGTTTCTAACTCTTGACGGTTGCGAACCTTGGCAATACCTACAGAGGAACCGAGATTGGCTGGTTTGACAAAACAGGGGTATCCCAGATTGGCTTCAATTTGATCACAGAGTTTGGGAAACACACAGGGATTTGACCAAACTTGCTCACGGGTCACACTCATATAATTGACTTGGGGAATATTCGCTTGGGAGAATATGGTTTTCATGGCGATTTTATCCATACCCGCAGCCGAACCCAGCACACCTGAACCAACATAGGGAACTTGCATCAATGTGAGTAAACCTTGAATTGTCCCATCTTCACCATTTGGACCGTGGAGAATCGGAAACCACACGTCAATATTGGCTACTTGGGGAGGAAATTGCCATCGGTTCCCTGGATGGTTAGTATTTTCGGGGGGCTTTCCAGTACTGAGAACTTCTTGAGCAATTGATTCCGGTTGCCAAATCCCATCTTTTTGAATATAAAACGGAATCACTTCGTACTTTTCTTGATTTCTGCCGCTTTTTAATCCATTCCAAATTGCCCGTGCCGATACAATTGAAACCTCATGTTCTCCCGAACGTCCACCAAATAACAAGCCAACCCGCAACTTTGTCATCGAAATTACCTACCTCACTCTGTCAAATGCAAAATAGAGCGTATCATACCACAGCATATTTGCTGTATTCTCTGGATGACAAATTACTTGTTTGTGAATAGGGAGTGGGCTATTTTCTTGTTTGGCTGTGTCTAAACAAACGATATGGGAGACTTGTTTGTAAATCGGGAGTAGGGAGTGGGGAAGGACTAGCTTGGAAAACAGCCGCTTCCAAGGGCTGTTTTCTGATTCGTAGAGCCTTGCCTTATGCATTCCTACGCTCTGCGTAGGAATGAGCGAAATCCAAAATCAGCGTATGATTACTTCACAACTTGTATACGTTGTGTCACCATTGTGGTTCCTTCACCGCGCATAATGACGGCAGAAAGCCAATGGCTACCGGGGGTGTTGGGTGCGCGACCGATTTTGAATAATCCTCCGGCATTAAGTAATTGTAATTCGACGGAGGTGGGGTTTAAGAACCTTTCCGGTTGAATTGGTTCATTTAGGGCAGTACCCAATAGATAATCATCCCCCATTGGTTCTTGAACGATGGCATCAAAACTGAATTGCTGACCGACTTTAACTTTTTCGGGAGCTTTGACTTCTACTTGAGGAGGTTTTGCTCCCGCAGTTATTAGGGTGCGTTCGGATAAAACTTCTTGGGATTCGATTTTTGTACCGACGATGCGTTGACGGGAACGAATTGTAGAATTGAGGGCAAAATTATTTCTGTTGCTGGAAGGTAATCCTGATATTTTGGTGATTGTCTCGGCTGTGATTGTGTTCCCTTCGCTTTTCCAGGATTGGATTGTGGTATTGTAACGTAGTCGAGGATACCGTTTCCAAAGACTGGTCAGGGCTTGTTCCATTTGTTGACGGTTGAGTCCGTCGGTATGGGTAAAGTTGGGACTGTAGTGTTGGATGACTCCTTTGACATCGCCTTTGTTGGCGGCATTATCAATTTGGGCGATTAAGTTTTGTAATTGTGCGGGGGGCTGTTGTTGAGCGTTAGCTCTTGTATACTGCCATCCGGAGATGGAAATTAGTGTAACTGTGAAAAAAATCAGTTGTTTGGTGAATTGGGGTTGGGGACGGAATGAACTAGAGGAGCGGAAAAATACATTAGTTAGGTTAAACATTGCTGATAGGTGAGATATTTGACTACAGAAATCAGGGAATTTGTTTTATCTTAATTAAGCTAGGCACACGGATGGTATAGGTTTGATGGCAAACGCACCGAAGAAATTATTAATTGCTGCAAGTGGGACTGGAGGGCATTTATTTCCTGCGATCGCAGTTGCCCAGCAGTTACCAGATTATGATATCGAGTGGTTAGGGGTACCAAATCGTTTGGAAACTCAGCTTGTACCCAAACAGTATAAGCTGAATACGATTGAAGTCGAGGGATTTCAGCAACGATTTGGTCTCAAGTCTTTGACTATTTTTGGTAAACTTGTCGGTTCGGTGTTGCAAGTTCGTCGATTGTTAAAACAAGGTAATTTTCAAGGTGTATTTACCACTGGTGGCTATATTGCTGGACCATCGGTAATTGCAGCCCGTTCCCTTGGTTTACCCGTTATTTTACACGAGTCAAATGCTTTACCTGGAAAAGTAACACGTTTTTTTGGTCCTTGGTGTACGGTTGTGGCAGTTGGTTTTGACGTGGCGGCGAAATATTTACCTCGCGCTCGGACAATTTATACGAGTACACCCGTGCGATCGCAATTTCTTGATCCTGCTAGTATTAACACTTTAGATTTATCGATTCCCGGTGATGTACCCTTAATTGTCGTCTTTGGTGGTAGTCAAGGTGCGGTGGCTGTCAATAAGTTAGTCCGGGAGTGTGCCCCCCAATGGTTTGCCGCAGGTGCTTGGTTAGTCCACTTGACGGGAGATCATGACCCGGAGGCAGATTCGCTACAACACCCCCAGTATATTCGCTTACCTTTTTATGGTAATATGGCAGCCCTGTTACAGCGTGCGGATTTAGTCATTAGTCGCTCTGGTGCGGGAAGTTTAACGGAGTTAGCAATTTGTGGCACACCAGCGATATTAATACCCTATCCCTATGCAGCCGAAGACCACCAAACCTATAATGCCAAGGTTTTCACCGATGTCGATGCGGCTGTGATGTTTTCCCAATCCCAACTTAGTGCGGAAAAATTAACTCAAGAAGTTTTAAACTTGTTAACACAACGCGATCGCCTAAAGGTAATGGGTGAAAATGCCAAAAAAATCGCCTTACCCGATAGTGCGGAAAAATTGGCCCAGTTGTTACGTGATACCCTTGTTAATTAGTCAGCTTTCAGTCACCGTTGTGGATATTTATACCGTTTTACTTTGAAGTTGATACATTTAAGGGAGCAGGGGATGCTGTGTAAGAAAGTGTATCAAAATTTGAGTGAAATGGTATTAGGTGCTGGATATAGTAGGGAATAGGATAGAGTTGGAACTTCTTCCCCATAGATATTCGTAAATGTCCTCACCTATACTTCGACTGCTATAAATTCAATCCTTAACATGCCAATTTTATGAATTCCAGAAAAATCAGACTGTGGTTTGATGTAACTATTCTATCGATATCCCTATCTTTAATGATGCTGGCAGGGGTAAAAGCCCAATCAGTACGACCCATTGACCCGAATCTAGTCCCCAGACAAGGGAAAACGGTTTCAGATTTTGTTCCCAAAGGCTGGAAAATTCAAGAGCGAATTGAAGGGGATATAAATAGCGATCGCATTCCTGATACCGCATTCACCCTAATTGAATCGAATACAACAAAGGAGCGCGCTCGTGCTTTTGTGGTTTTACTCAAGCAAGCAAATGGTAATTTACGCCGTTTAGCAGTGGCCAATAAGTTCCTATTATGTGCGAGCTGCGGTGGTGCTATTTCTGGAGTGGATGGAACCCCAAGCACTGATATTAAAATCCAAAAGGGAGTGATTACGGTCTCCCAATTAAGTGGTTCTCGATTTGCCAATGAAATCGTCCATCGTTTTTGGTTAGATAAACCTTCCCAAAGACTTGTATTAATTGGTAAGGATGTCCGCGATTTTGACCGTGCAACTGGAGATGAAACTTTGACTAGTGAGAATTATCTTACTGGACAACGTATCGTTAGCAAATATCGCAAATCTAAATTAGTTTCCCAGCAAAGGTCTCAAATACCCAAACAAAAACAATTTATCGAGACAGTCGCTGGATTTTAGATATTGAATTTTGGATTTTTTTTTAAATAGTAGAGATGTAATATATTACGTCTCTACATACAAAATATATTACGTCTCTACATAAATGTGTTGCGGAAAAACCCAAATTATAGCCTTTTTAAGGCAACCACGGATACTGACGAAAATTCGGCTTCCGCTTTTCCAAAAAGGCTTGTTTTCCTTCCGCCCCTTCCTCAGTCATATAATACAAAAACGTCGCATTTCCTGCCAACTCTTGTAAACCCGCTTGACCATCACAATCTGCATTAAAAGCAGCCTTCAAACAACGAATGGCAATCGGACTTTTTTCTAATATTTCTTGTGCCCAAATAATCCCTTCATTTTCCAATTGTTCCACTGGCACAACCGTATTTACCAAACCCATTTCTAAAGCTTGCTGGGCATTATATTGACGACACAAAAACCAGATTTCCCGCGCTTTTTTTTGCCCCACAATTCGTGCTAAATAACTTGCTCCAAACCCACCATCAAAACTACCAACTTTTGGCCCTGTTTGACCAAAAATTGCATTATCGGCGGCAATAGTTAAATCACAAATTAAATGCAAAACATGTCCACCCCCAATGGCATACCCCGCAACCAGTGCAATTACAACTTTCGGCATGGAGCGAATTAAACGCTGTAAATCTAACACATTTAAACGGGGTGTACCATCATCATCTAAATAACCCGCATGACCCCGAACACTTTGGTCTCCACCGGAACAAAAAGCATATTTTCCATCAGTATGGGGTCCGGCTCCAGTAAATAAAACTACACCAATACTCCTATCTTCCCGTGCATCACAAAAGGCATCATAAAGTTCAAACACCGTTTTCGGACGGAAGGCATTCCGTTTGTGGGGACGATTAATCGTAATTTTGGCAATTCCATCAGCCTTGTGATAGAGAATATCTTCGTAAGTTTTAGCGCTTTCCCAGAGAATTTGCATCGCAGGTTTGAGTTTAAGGATACAGGATATAGGATACAGGAGTGAGGTCGTGAGGGAGCAACAGTAGATGGGGAGACAGGATGTTATAAGGTGCTAAAGTACTACTACGTGCCTTGTTTACCCCATCAAAATTAATGACATGTAGTACTAGTCAAACAGTAGCTCTTATCTAATCTTTTTCCCTGTCAATATTTCCCGCACGTCCAACATGGCTGTGTAAGTAGGTAAAATATGTAGGGTTTGATTCGCAGGAGTGTACTCCAAAGCTGTATTAATCGCTTCCCGTAGGTCTTCTTTCACAATCAATTGAAAATTAGGGTTAACATTCGTATCACTATAACGCAGTCTCAACGCCATATCGTAAACGCGATCGCCACTGACAATCAAAGTCCCTCCCCGTTCCACTAAGGGTTCCGTATCCACATCCCAAATCCAGGATACATCTTCACCGTCCTGTACTCGGTCGTTTAATACCAATAAAGTGGTTTTATCCTCACTTTCGGTAACAACCCGAATAGTTTCATTTGTACCAACAGGATTTTTTGACAGGAGAATCCGCACCTGTTTGCCATTGATATTTAATTCTTCTGCACGTCCGAATGCAGCTTGGAAGGTGGGAATGGTTTCACGAATGGTTTTCTCATCCACCCCAAGAGCGATCGCCGCAGTGGCAGCTGCGAGGGTATTATATTTGTTATAGATACCGACGAGAATTTGTGACCACTGACTACTATCAAGTTGGGGTTGACTACGTTGAAAACCACACTGGAGACAGCTAAAGTTACCGAGGTGAGATAGGTACACACCCTCATAATCCAGGGAATGTCCACAGCTAGGACAATAAATCGAATCGACTGCGTGGGGTATGGCTTTTAAATATTTGTTTGGTTCATTCAAACCGAAAAAGATCACATTTTGAGACAATTGCTGTCCCAAATAGCATAGGGTCGGATCATCCCCATTGGTAATGACGGTAGTATTAGGTGCATCAGTGGAAATCGCTTTTGTCCAGCGTTTACTAATTGTATCCACTTCCCCATAACGGTCTAATTGGTCGCGAAACAGATTCAAGCATAAAATTGCTAGGGGTTGAATCGGTGCTAACACCTTGGGAACGATATTCTCATCTACTTCCAAAATCGCATAATCGACCTTCAACCCCCCAAAACTATCCGCACTTTCCATTAAAGCCGTCACTAGACCATTTTCTAAATTCGCTCCGGTGGAATTATGCGCAACTCGAAAACCCTTCCGTTGCAAAATTTCCCGCAATAGCAAGGAAGTCGTAGTTTTCCCATTTGTCCCTGCAATCAAAATTACACCCTGCTGTACCTGTTGACTTAACAACTCCAAAACCTGTGGTGCTATTTTGCGCGCGATCGCACCTGGTAATACACTCGCTGCTCCTAATTTCAGCGATCGCACCAAGGTTGTCACACTTTTGGCAATACTCACAGCTAAACCTAAGCGAATTCTGGAGATTACATTCATCTGTTTACCCACGTCTATCACCCAACCTCAACTATCAAAATTCTAGAAATCAAAATACTCAATATTAGAATTCTGAGAGTTTAACCAATCTCCGCTCAAAAAACTAGCTATCTCCCCTACTTCATACCTGAAATCGACATGAGTACTCCTACACAGAGAGCTAGCGACGACGAATTCAAAAAACCCCTCTCCAAAATCTCTCCCCCAGGGTGGTTTGATACCATGAGAGAATAATATTTCAGAGGTTTGATTATTGACCCAAATTTCTCGTTATGGGACTCAGGGTGCGATATCCCCATCTCTGACAAGCCAGGCGATCGCATGCAGCATCGCGATGCGGAATCAGTTACATTTGATTCACAAATTGATTTGGGTACCGACAAT
>CALJJQ010000017.1 GCA_937973965.1 uncultured Calothrix sp.
GCAAACTGCGTTATCAGCAATTACATCCAGAAACTGTTCCCAGTGACGGAGAAACAGGTACTATCACAGATAATAGTACCGATGAAACCCCAAATATTGAAGTTAAACAACACCCGAAAATTACCATTGATTTGCGTAAATATTGGGAATACAACGAACCCCTAGAACCCTCATTAGTGGTGATATCGCCATCTACTGGTGAGACAATTCTTGATTTTCTGGGAACTATTCCCCTAGCAAGAGATGAGGAAAAAATAGCCAGTCTCAGTACCAGTGATGTAGTGATGAGATATTTAGAAAATATCTATAAAGATGTCAGTCAAAAAGCATTTTTATCCGCAATGAACATTGGCAATGATTAATTCGTTCGTAGTTGTGCAAAGAGAGCTATACGTACTAAAGTGCAACTACAAGCCTTTACTTTCCGTTACATAGTACTCTTTTCTCCGCGACAGACTGACGCAGTGCGACACTAGCTGTAATTTTGACCTTCAAAGTATTCGGTAGAATTGACGGACAATTTTTCTCAGAGAAACTGCATAGAGCGTGTCTATGCGATCGCAATACTGATCAGGGAGTCACAAAAGCGATCGTGTAGCGACTTTGAAGAAGTATATCCCGATTTTCCAGCTAGTCCCCCATGTCGTTTGCACAAAACCAAACCATGTAAATAACCCATTCCAACTCCCTACTCCCGTCACAGACTACTCACCCTATTTTCAAGCTAAGAAGTCTTTGCAAATATTCCAGTAGGACTTCTATATAAAATCAGCGCTAAATATTTTATGATGTCTAAATAGGGTTTGGTAAGCAGGACTGTAACATACATGATTGCATTCAGCTTTACCTATCGTGTAGACGCGCTTAACGCGGCTTCTCGAAAAAAAGCAACTCCTACGGAGTATCACACAATTAAATTGATAAACTAGATTTAGACTTAATCCAGATGAAAAAGTGTTGTATTCAATCAAGATTGCAGAATAATATCATCAAAATTGCATAAAACTCTAATTTTCATCTTGGAAGGGGATAATATCCGGTTTTACGGCAATCCTGATTTCGATTTATTGTCAAGATAAAGTATTTAAATAGCGCAAATAACAGTGGGTAAAAGAGTTCAAGCATTAACTTCTGTACGGGAAGTCAAACCAAGTGAACCGACAACGGTTAGTTTACGCAATATTAAGGTTCGACAGCGAGCAATTTTACAAGAAATGTCTTTTTTCGCTGCAACCGATCCCAGTTTGACCCCTCTCCAGCTATATTCCCTCAGCAGTAAACTGGATCAGACTGTGAATGTAATTGAAAAAATTTGTGCTGATACGAATACAACTCCTGCAAATTTGACAAACCCCTCACGACAGATTTACGCATGGATGAAGTTTTTAACCCATCCAGGTAAAGTGGAAATCCATCATCACACTACCTATCGCATTCAACAAATAGCAAACAGTTTATTGCATTCCCGTAGTGACTTCAGGAAAAACTCTGGTAGTAGTCATATTTTTAGCTCATTTTACAGTGATATTGATGATATATCCCATCGTCCCCATTGGCAGAAAATAGTTGCAGAAGTCACAAATATATCTGGTTTATACCGTGTCAAACATACCCGCGATACGGCAATTTTAACGGTAAGTGAGGGTTTTATTTATGCTAGCGATGATATTTTAATGGCGCTAGTTTATAATTCCCTAGTTCAAAGGGAGAAAAAAACCACCAAAATCATCTGTGATTTTGCTTATTCCGAGGAATATTGCCAGGTTTTGCGTGAATTAGACCACATTACTGAAGTGAATGCCGAAAATCCCCAGGGAGAACACTATGATTTAGATTACCTATTTACAAAAATCAATCGGGAATATTTCGCTGCAACCCTGAAAAAACCCCGTTTAATTTGGAGTTCTGTCCCTACCTATCGTAAACTAGGTCACTATGAACCAGCACGCGATCGCATTGTCATGAGTTTAGCTTTAGACCATCATACAGTCCCCCAATATGTGGTGGAGTTTGTTTTATATCACGAACTGTTACACAAACTCCACGGAACTAAATTAGTTAATGGGAGACGGATGATCCATACACCGGAATTCCGTCGTGATGAGCTTAAATTTAAACAATATCGTGAAGCAGAAATTTGGTTACAACAGGTTGCAGTGGTCAACATGGACAGTCAACAGTCAACGGTGAATGCTTAATTGTTGATCGGTATTTAGGGTACTAAAACGTTGCTTAACAGCTTGACGGACAGGATACTCTTGGTCATACTCCAGTTGCTTTAATACTTCCAAAGGTGTTTTTGTATGCTGTGCAACTGCAACTCGAACATCGATTTCCGGATGATTGGCTAGTTTTGTAAGTAAATCTACGGTGATATTAGGATTTTTCACGACCCCTAAAGCCAACACCCAATAATGATTGTCGGTATGATTGATCTGACAAATTTGCTCCAAAGTTGCTTCAGAAGTGTGGGGATTCCTGGCTAAACTGCGCAATACCACCGTTTCGTCACTGGATATGGGGGAATTTTGTGCCAATTCTAATAGCCGTTGGCTAATTTTTTCTAAAATATGGGTAGGTGTATTCGTATTTTCCGCAAGTTGTCGTAAAGTCTCTGGAGCGGAATCCATTGCTAACTTTTCCAGAAGTTCTACCGGAGTATGACAATTTCCCGCAACCTGCGATCGCACATCACTAGAAATATCACAGGCCAACTTTTGCAAAGTTTCAATGGGAGTACGGGGATTAGCAGCGAGATAAAATCTAACCTGTTCTTCCATATCATTATCCCATGATGTCAGTGCTTTACCCGGTGTATTGGGATTATTAGCTACACTACGTCGGACATAAAAATCCCTATGTCCAGCCAATTCCAACAGTGTCCCCGCGTCAGTCTCAGCATCATTTGCCACAATTCGACTATTTGCAGGTTTCCGTACCCATGCATTTTCAATTGAGAAATCAAACGGTTTAGCAGTGGTATTCATGTGTAGTTATTGAGAGCTAAAAATGCCTTATTTTTAGAATTCCCTCAAATTTATGTAAATTATCTGCGTATTTCCCGCATTTTAGATTATTCGACTTTAGATTTTGAATTATTTAGACTGTTAGGTTCTCCTGTCTCCCCATTTACCAAAGCTCAAAATCCCATTTCTATTTTTTCCCATCCGGTTTAAGATCAACGCGAGACCGAACGACCCACCAACTAACTAAGCTTATGAAAGTCGCAGTCTTTAGTACCAAACTCTACGACCACCAATTTCTCGAAGCAGCAAATCGTAATCATCATCACGAATTCGCTTTTTTTAAACCCCACCTCAACCGTGATACAGCTGTTCTTGCTGCTGGTTATCCGGGAGTTTGCATTTTTGTGAATGACCAAGCTGATTCCCCAACTTTGGAATATTTAGCTGCACGGGGAACCCGATTAATTGCATTGCGCTGTGCTGGATTTAATAATGTAGATATTAATGCAGCTGCTCAATTGGGGATAAAAGTAGTTCGAGTACCAGCCTATTCTCCCTACGCAGTTGCCGAACATACCATCGGTATGATTTTAGCCTTAAATCGTAAATATCATCGTGCCTATAATCGTGTTCGGGAAGGAAATTTTTCCCTAGATGGATTAATGGGATTTGATTTACATGGCCGTACCGTTGGTATTATTGGTACAGGAAAAATCGGTGTATTGGTAGCGCAAATCCTCAAAAGTTTTGGGTGTCAGATATTAGCATACGATGTTTACCAAAATCCGGAATGTACTGCTTTAGGGGTTGAATACGTCGAATTAGGGGAAATTTACTCCCGCTCCGATATTATTTCCCTCCATTGTCCACTCACTCCAGCTACCCACCATTTAATTAGCACCGAAGCCATTAATCTGATGAAACCTGGTGTCATGCTTGTAAATACCAGTCGTGGGGCTTTAATTGATGCCCATGCGGTCATTAAAGGGTTGAAATCTGGTAAAATAGGATATCTAGGATTGGACGTATATGAAAAAGAATCCAATTTATTTTTTGAAGACCTTTCCGATGTAATTATCCAGGATGATGTTTTTGAACGTTTAGTCACCTTTCCCAATGTTTTAATTACAGCCCATCAAGCCTTTTTTACTGAGGAAGCTTTACGGAATATTGCCGATACTACAGTTGCCAATATTACCGATATTGAAACCGGGAAAAAATGTCCTAACTTGGTAGAACCAGAACGTCAAGTCGTTGGTTAGGTGGAATATAGATAATATAAACCACACCGAAAAATCAATTATTTTGGAACATGACGTGGAGACGTAATATATGACGTAATATTATATATTACGTCTCTACTACAGTTTTTTATCGGGATTTAATCGGGTTAAATTCCATGTAATAACGATAAAGGGCTACAGGGCGATCGCGGGTCAGGAAATAGTTTGGGTCTTGAGGTGATAAATATATAGCTGTCACCTGGTCTGCGATAATGGGAGGATTTGTACCTGGTTGTCTGGTATAGGCGGTGGTATTTTCAACCACGTTAAAATAAATTTGGGGCAGACCTCGAAATTCTTGCTGAAAAATTTCCGTCGTCAAAAATTGGTTTTCCCTCGATGTTTCCACTCTACGTCCAGTAATTGTGGATACTATTTGTCCTTCCTGTCGTAGTAGGGCTATCTGACGATTGGGATTCTGGGGATCGATTTTAATGGTTAATATCGGACTTTTGTGAGTTTTTCCTGTACCAGTTAAAGTTGCTTCCGCTAAATTCAACCCGTTAAAAACTCGATCTGCAACCAATTTTGTAGAAGCAGGTGAGAAAATAGTCCCAGTGCGGATTGTATTTTCCGGAACAAATCGCGCGACAAAAGTTACTGGTTGCTGTAATGCTTGTTGATTAGCTGCAAACCCAGGGGTGACGATTTCTGGAGAGAAGGGAGCAGCTAAATCTACTAAAGTCGTTTTTACTTCCCATTCTCCAGCAAACCAGTCAGGGTAGAATAAATCACCCTTGGCTATGGAAGTTTTTGGTAAGCTTTGCCAATTAGGAAATTCTTGCAAGCGTTGTTGTAAACCATCCCTGACTAGAGCAGGTGTATTTACTGCGATGGTCGGGAACAGGGAACTTGCATAAATAGGGTATGGCCATCCCATTAATCCAATGATCCAGACACAAACAGATATAAACCATACCCACACTACTCGATTTTGCACGATCAATAATTGAGCTTTTTGTTTAGATGGTTAATAGTTACCCGTCAACCGTCAACAAACCAAAAGGGAAATGCATCAACGTTAAAACTATAGCATTATTTGATGCATACAATTACACAGGTGTGTTGAAGTGTGCAAGCTCTAATTGTGTGCTTTCCCAGGAATTTTGAGAGATGGGAATATCCGCTCCAATTCTAATTCTGAAGTTGCTAACGCCAACTGAGATAAATCTTGAGTATTCTCCAAATAGGGAAAAACACCATACACCGGTACGTTTGTCAACCTTTGTATCATCCCCACAGGAGTCAAATGATGAATTTCCTCCTTAGTCCGGGGCTGAGTACAATTAAGAATAATCCCCAGTAAATTGACCTTAGTTTGTCGAGCTAAAGCCACATTCGCTACCGCTTGGGAAATTGCACCCAATCGCACAGGAACGACCAAAATCGTCGGTAAACGCCATTCTCCAGCAATATCAGCCACCGTTAATTCATCAGTGACGGGGGAACCGAACCCCCCCAGAGCTTCCACCAAGACAAAATCTCGCGTTGCTTGTAAATTTCGTAACTCTTTCCAGACCACACCTAAATCGATTTGGCGGTTTTCCAGAACTGCGGCAATGGGAGGGGCTAGGGGTGCAGTGAAAGATTGAGGTGTAATTTGTTGCGCAGATAAATCCAGGGAAAATAGACTTTGGTAAATTTCGCGATCGCCTGTTCCTGATTGAAGGGGTTTCATAATCGCCAAGTGGGTATCTGGACAATAGGTTTGCCAATAAGCTGCTAAAGCGCAGGTGACAACTGTTTTACCTGCATCAGTATCGGTTCCAGTGATAAATAATGTGTTTTGCATATAGGCTAGGAGACAGGAGACATGCTATATATTCAGATTCCTGGGATTAATTAGCTAAAACTCGTATCAATCACATAACTACTTGATCTGCTGTTGACGGCTAACGGTTGACAGTTAACAGTTATAGGTAAAGGCTTTGTGTCGGGTACAGCCATTTATGAAAAGTAGTGAATATACAGCTTAAATGGGCAACAGCTGATCAAATTCTATCGCACTTGGTAAACTTATATATTGCTCATCCTAATTATTTGTGAAGTTGCACAGAATTTTACCCCACTCCTTAATCCCTTAAAAAGGTATGTTTAATCCCACCCTCTAGAATTTAGGTAAGACTGGTAAGATATTATTTGGGTCACAAGTGAATCTCATGGCATACAGCGATTTCACGGTTAGTAAAGTTAAGCAGACCTTCGGCATTCAAACAATTGAAGGTGTAACATTTTTCCCGGAAATTTCCCCTGTTGCACCAACTTCCACATTGTTGGAGGTATTATCAGAAAATCTTCCACTCGCGGTTGCGTTACCAAGTGAAAAAGCAAAATCTGAACTACTAATTAGCCCAATTTTGGTTGAAGTCAGAAAGTATCTCAAACGACAAATTAGCTTGTTTTCAGGACAGGAATTTACAGTTAACCCTGAAATTGGCCTATCGGGAGTGTGTGATTTTCTAATTAGTCGCTCACCGGAACAATTAGAAGTTGAGTTTCCGGTTGTCGTGTTAGTAGAAGCGAAAAAGGCTGATATTAACAGTGGTATGGGAAAGTGTATGGCAGAAATGGTTGCAGCACAACAATTTAATCAGCAAGCTGGAGAAGACTCATTACCGATTTACGGTTGTGTTACTAATGGCTTGTTATGGCGATTTCTCAAACTGTAACAAAAACAAATCACAGTAGATTTGAAAGATTATTCCTTGGAACCTGTATCAGACCTTTTAGGTAAACTGGTTTGGATGTGTAGTGGTTAATCATTCAATTTTCGTCGTTATTTTGCGATCGCACTGCCAAAAATCCATTGACACAATTAAGTGCGATCGCCCTTTTCCTAATTAACTTTTTGGGTAATTGCTTCTTCAATGATTCGCATATTTTCCTCTATCGGTTGACCATCTTCGGTAAACATGGAAGGATAAATAACCGCTTCCCCATCAGGAGTTCGCCGACTAAATAAAATTTCCACCGCTTCCCCATCTTCCCGATGAGCAAGCACATAAGCTCGTAATTTCTTAGTAGACATTTGAGCAAAATTAGGTTTCATTCACAAATCTCCAAGTTCCACTGAGAGTAATTAGTTACCATTAAGTATGGATATTTATGTATTTACTGTTCAGGTAAAAGATTTAAGGGGAAATATTTCATACTTATTTAAAAGATAAAACTTTTCGTAATTCTGTAGTTGCCTTTTCAATTGATTCAATACTTCCAGCATTTACTAATCCATAGTAATCAAATATATAAATTCGATTATTTTTAGCAGCTTTTAATTTATTCCAAAAAGGTTCTTTTTTGAAACTATCTAATACCTCTTGAGGTGAACCAGCTTGTGGGTTACTAACAAGAATCAAAACTTCTGGATTTGCTGCTAAAATTTTTTCTGGAGATAGGGTGACATAACCACTCACAGGACTTTTACCTTGCAAATCAGCAGCTATATTTTTGATGGGAAATCTTTCCAAAAGGTTTCCAGCCCAACTTGATTTATTGGGTGATAAAATCGGTTGACGACTGACTATGACTAAGGTAGGTACTTTGCAATTTTCAGTGGTACATGTGGAAGTGGTTTTTAAAAAGCCTTGGTAACGGTTTAGTAAGGGTTGGGGGTCTGTACCCGTTAATTGAGCGAGATGTTTGGTTAGTGCTTCCAATGATTCCCAGCTATTGACTTTGGTGAGTAGGGTTTTAATTCCTAGTTCTTTGAGTCTATCTGTAACTTGATTAGAAAAACCTTCCGCACCAATGACTAAATCGGGTTTGAGCGCTAAAATCTTTTCTAAATTTGGCGGTGTTCTTTCTTCACTGACACGGGGAATATCTTGGAAATTCGGGTTTTTATTCAGTAATCTACTTCCTGTAATTCCCACTAATTTAGATTTATCTAGTTGATAAATAATATCCGCACTCAAGGAAGTTAAAGCAATAATTCTCTTTGCTGATTCCTGGGGTTCTTGGGAAGTTGTATTTGTCTTATTATCTACCGCTTGGAGTGTTTCTGGAACCGTGGATATATTTGAGGTTGTACAAGCTATTAAAGTCAGACTTAAAATTATTCCCAGTCCGGATGATAATAAAGTTGAAGATTTCATGATGAGCAATGGGGTCGGGTTTACTAATGATATAAGTCGGGTTCAAACAAGATAATCTTGTGAAAAACCCGATTTATCAACAGATAAATCTCGATTACATGAGATAATTTTTTCAGAAACCTGAATTGTCAGTAATGGGTCAGGTTGTTGTTAAAAAATCATTTCAGAAGCTGGGTTTTTCAAATAAATGCCGATTCCAGAATAAATTCTTGCTAAAAACCCTACTTCTCACAAATTGATCTGAATTATTGATTTTTACTACTTTCCCAGGGAAATGATGACTTTATTGATTTTCAGATGATGTTACTGGTTCAGTTGGTTGTACCAAACTAATTAAATGTCCATCGGGTGTACGAACTGCTGCTACTTTTCCAAAGAATGGTTCACGAATTCTTCCTTCTAATTTTGCTCCCATTCCTTCCAATTTTTCAACTATTCCATAAACATCTTCGACACGAAAGCTTAAAATTGGCGAACTTCCAGGATTGGAATTTTCTGCATGATGTAAGACAATAGTTGTTCCATCTGCATCTAATTCTGCCATTCCATTACTGATTTCCTTAATAGTAATTCCTAATCCCTCATTGTAAAAATTTGCTGTTTCGACAGCGTTTTTAACCATGAGTAACACTTGTGTAAATTGAGCTTTCATTGAATCTCTCTTAATTGTGATTTTTGCTGAAGAAAATACAGTTAATAAAATGCACCGATGATGAATATTTACTGTTTGAAAACGTGATAAGTTTTGAGAAAAAGAGGTCAAACCTAAATGTTGGATGACATCAAAACCTAACCGTCAAACTAGCTGCAACACTTAAACCTGGTTGGGTATAAAGTTCCAAATCTGGACTGGTTGTAGTTAAACCTCGAGCATCAGACCATTCCCAATATTTCTGATTGAACAAGTTAAACACACCAATATTTAAAGTTGTATTGGGATTGAAGTTGTAATACCCAATTAAATCCACACTAGTGTATCCCGATGGTTTAAATTGGTTTGCTAATGCAACTCGGTCTTTTCTCCCTACCAAGGTAGTGAATAATTGGGTTCCCCAACGGTTTTCCGGTGAACGATATCCAATTCCGATAATTCCTTTAATGGGGTCTACAGACTCCAGGGGTTGGTTAGTTTGTAAATCTGCTCCCTCTGCATATGCAAGACTTGCAAATAAATTCAACCCCTCCGGTTTCCCACTAAAACGGTATTCTGCTTTTGCTTCCACACCATAAATTTCTGCACCCTTAGTGTTTTGGGATTGAAATTGTTGGAATGTTCTTCCTCCAATCACGGATGTTCCCACATTCACTGTTTGGATGAAGTTGTTGTAACGGTTGTAAAATCCCGTCACCCCAGCATTCAAGTATGAAGAGTTGTAACGTAATCCCAACTCATAGCTATCACTGGTTTCCGGTTTTAAATTTACATTCGGTAATACGGTGTAAAAAGAAGCAAAGTTTGTGAAGGCGATCGCAGCGTTATCGTAGGGAGGACTGCGGAAACCACGGGCATATTGTCCGTATAATGATATTTCGGGTGTGAGTTTGGCTATTATCCCTAATTTTGGTGAAATTGCTGAAGCTGATATTCCCTCTACTTTATAATTCTCAGTGTTAATACGGGCAAAATCCGCATCATTATTGTAGGGTTTGAGTTGGTAATAATCGTAACGGATACCAGGTATGATGGTGATTCTATCATCCCCTAGGGATATTTCATCTTGTATGTACAAACCGATACGGAGAGTGTCGGTGTCAGGGAAGGTTTTATTGGGGAAGAGTTCACCACCAACGTTTTTAGTCGAAGTTCCCGCAGTCAAGTTAAATTCCGTGTTGTCACGGGGACGAGATGTATTAGTGTTGAGAATATCTAAACCGTAAACTAAGCGATGACTCAGACTACCTGTTCGGAAATTACTTTCTAGTTGGACATCACCACCAACCATGTTCTGTAAAAAGCGGTTTTGGGAAACTCGACGACGGAGGGAGGTTCCTATTTGACGCAATTCCTGAACGTTTTCCGTAGTTTCTGCATCCTGATAGTAGAATTGCGATCGCGCTTTTTGCACGAAGCCACCATCGGGGTTATTATACTCGTAGGCAATACTTCCCCGACCGCGACGGGTATAGTCTTCAGCACTTTGACTCAAACGTCGCGAACCAGGAGGTCCAGGAAGCGAAACAGCAGCGCTTCTCACATCCGTATCGGTCTGTTGTTCAAAAAATTCCCCTGTGAGTTTAAAGGTGTTGCGACTGTCGGGTTGTAGGACGACTTTCCCCAGAAAGTTGTTACCACCTATTGTTTGGGGATTAGGGTTACGACCACCAAAGTTTTTGTTTTCCTGACCATCCCGACGGGTATATACAAAGGAGGTGGATAGTTTATCATCTCCAGCTGCAACGGTGAAGGTTTCTGCAAAGCTGGAATCAACACTGTTGTAAGCAACTTTCCCACTCACAAATCCTTCTTTACCAAAGATATCTAAATAATCTAGAGGGTCTTTAGTGATGTAGGAAACCACACCTCCAATTGCATCACTCCCATACAAACTAGAACCAGGTCCTCGGATAATTTCCACTCGTTTGAGACTATCAAAATCAACTAAATCACGACTGGTATTGAAGTAAATATCGGGAACTCTTACACCATCCACCTGAATTAATACCCGATTCCCTTCAATTCCCCGAATATTAATACTAGAATTTCCGGAACGGGTGGGACGATTGCGTACTGAAACACCCGGTTCATATCTAATTAAATCTTTAATATCCTGGACAAAGTTAGTTTCTAATTCTTCAGAACGAATCACAGAAATTGTTCCGGGAGTATCTTGAACTGCTCGTTCCGTTCTTGTCCCGGTGACGGTGATTTCAATATCACTTTCACTTCTGGTATTCTCATTCCTCGGATTTACAGATGCAGGTTGATTTTCTACTGCTGGTGTTGCTTCCGGTTTTGTGGATACTGTTGACTGTTCTGCTGGTTTTTCCGGTGCTGGAGGTTGGGATACTTGGTTATTTTTAATGGAATTAACTTGAAATACTAAACCTTTTTGGTCATCAAATAATTCAACTTGGGGTTTACCTGTTTCTCCGACTACAGTAAATTGAATTGTATTGGCATCTTTTTGATTGACAATTATTTCGGAAATCCCTTCTGTCGGTTTTGTAAAATCGACCCTATTCCCAGATGTTAAACGCAATTTAGCATTAGGTATATTGACAATTAAAGATTTGTCGCTCTCCTGGGGAATAACTTCTAATTTATCAGATGCAGATGTTTCCATAATTATTTCCACACCCTTTTCATTTTTTTCTAATTTCACCCCAGTAATTTCTACTAAAGACTGAGCAATTTGCAGGTTGGTATGAGCAGACTTTGCTTGCTGTTGAGCAATAGATTCATCATTGTGTGTTGTTAAAGCTTGTACAGATGACAAGGAAAGCAAATACAGATTTAATAACGTTGCACTGAAAAATAATAAGCGTAATTTCATAAATTCTCACCACATTTTTTGTCAAATTCTACGTACACATCTCAATTCCCGACCCCAAACATCCCATCCCATTTACACGGAACTCATATCACCTGAAATTTTCCACCTCAAAATAGTCATTAGTCATCAACCAATGACATCTCACCAATATTCACTGAAGTAGACCATCAGACCAAGATATAAATATCAAGCTGATAAATGCACATACTGTTCGATTTCTTTCACCTTGAGTCAAATAATTTCAGAATTTAGAAAATTGTAGTCAGACAAAATACTCAAATCCTGTATTAGGACTATTCGAGATGTACTTGAAACTACAATCCGTAATTTTGCTTCTTGAGATTTACTTGCAGATACTTGCTGCTATGTAAACATTGGAACACTAATAAAATTTATTGTCAACTATTTAGGTTAGCTTTTGTCTACAAATCTGTAAATAAAACAATTCCTGGGACTTGAATACCTGATAATAAATTTGATTAGCTTTATTCTTGAAGAAGAGTTAATTAATAAAAATACTGAATAGACCACAGGCAAATCGGATAATCAGTACAAATCGCCTCCCCCATAGCCATCAAATTATTGTATTTTAAATCACGTTTAGCATGAGCAATAATACTTCATCTTTCTCGATGGTTAAAATGATTTCAATGTTTCAGGAATTAAACAAACCGTCCGTGAAGTTCTGTGTAAACTATTTTGATTAAAGAGATTTATGATACATACACTTACTGACGGCAAGGAAAAAGCTCAGTCTTTTCCATCTTGGTGGAGAAATTTCATGATGATGGGGATGATTTTGGGCAGTAGTATAATTTTGGTTGGTTGTCAACCGGAATTAGAAGTGGACTCGGAGGACGCAGTTATTTCCGATGATCAAGTTCCGCAAATAGTGCAAAATATCTTTGTCCAGAAATATCCTGGAAGAACTCCCCAATGGGAAAGTCAACCATATGGTTACGAAGCGGTATTTTCCGATAATGGAATTGAGTACGAAGTAGAACTTTCCGCAGACGGACAGTGGTTGGAAACGGAATATGAGGTGTCGAGGGATGAGCAGTTTCCTGCTATTGTATTGAATCAAGTTCGTTCTCGGTATCCTGGATACCAAATTACCAAGCGGGAAATCGAAATTACACCCAGGGGAGTGTTCTACGAAGTAGAAGTGGAAAATGGTAACGAGGAAATAGAGCTATATTTTGACGGACAAGGCAACTTGGCTGAAAATTATCATGAAGATGCTTAGTGATTTTGAGGGGTTGCGGGAGTAGCTCTAGTCCTTGATTTGATTTGAAGGATTTATCTGTGCCTTTTCTCACCGTTCAAAATTCATGCGATCGCACTCAATAAACAAAAATAATCAGGGAAATTTTTCCCGCGATGGGTGTCGCAAGTTGGTATAATATGCCGATTGCACAGGATTATGCGGCTACATATTGTGGAATACACCGATTCGATGGATAATCTGGCAGATGCCCTTCAACAGCCAGTTGATTTTGATTTTGAATTACCCGATCCGGAGGATGAGGGGATTCCGGATGCGGATTTTATGCAAAAAGTCGATGTGGCGTGGCAAGTTTGTGATAAATTCGATTTGCAAACAGAAATTTGGCGAGGGCGAATTTTACGCGCAGTACGTGACCGGGAAAAAATCGGTGGTGATGGTCGGGGAACTGGTTTTTTGCGCTGGCTCAAGGAACGGGAAATTAGTAAAAGTCAAGCCTACAAGTGGATTCAATTGGCTAATAGTGCGGATACCTTGCTAGATGAGGGGAAAGTTGATCCGCGCTCCATTAACAATTTTAGCAAACGGGCATTTTTGGAAACTGCGAAGGCTGCACCAGAAGTTCAGCAAATGGTAGGTGAAGCGGCTAAAAAAGGTGATAAAATTACAGGGCGCGAGGTGAAACAACTAACGGAAGAATGGACAGCCATGTCCAGTGACCTATTACCAGAACCAGTTCGCGAAAAAGCTGCTGATAACTCCCTTCCTCCCCGTTATATAGCCCCTTTAGTTCGGGAAATAGAAAAACTACCGCAAATCCATCAAACTGTTCTCCAAAGGGAAATTGCGGAGAATCCTGACCTAGATACAGTTAAACAAGCAACAACGGAAGCTCGTAATTTAGCTAAATATCTCAAAGCGTCTGCTCAAGTTCAAGCTTTAGCTAGCCAGAATGTTGATGTGGAACAAGCTTTGTTAGAAGCGCAGCGAATTAATTGTTTAAATGTGGCGGCTGATTTGGTGAATCAAGCGTCTCAAATGGAACAGACAATTGCTAAAATGTACATGACTTGGAAGCGGATTGCTAACCTTGCAGATCGATTATACGTGGATACGGGTGCCAGTACACCCCATTTACGTTCGTTATTGGAATGTATCGAACCCTTGGGTAGTCAATTGATGGAAATTCAAATCGGTAGTACTGAAACCACGGAACGGACTATTCGGATACAATTGACGGAGGAGGAAGTGTAAAAAAATATGGTATTTGGCAGAAAGAATACAGGAGAATTTGTTTGTTGTCAGGACTTGAGTTTACTTGAGTTGGGAAAAATTTTGTGAGATGAATCCCTGAGCTTTGACTAGGAAGTGAGGAGAAGTTGAAAGGGATGGAGAGTCAGGAGAAAGTTGCTCCTCCTCCCATTCACTCTTACTTTTTGGCTTTAGTATCAACAGTCACTACTGCCGACATTTGGGGAGTAATACGTGATTCGTAGCCTTGGAGACTTTCTGGATCTAGTTTGATTTTGAATGGAATCCGCTTACCACTTTGATTGTTCTGGCTATCTCCAGTAGTTCCATTGACGTTGACAACCGTGGACAGCATCCCATCCACTGTTCCTTTGAAAGTCTGACTGGGGAAAGCATTAATTCTGACTTTTACAGGTTGTCCAGGTTGGATTTTTTCAAATTGGTTTTCCTGGAAATTAGCAATAATCCAAGGGTTGGGTTTTACAATAGTCATCAAGGACTGTCCTGGTTGAACCCGTTGACCAACTTGAACATTGGGGTTAGTCACTCGTCCTTCAGCCAAAGCCAAGATATTGGTTTGGGACAGCTTTAATTCCGCTTGTTTGAGTTCGGCTTGTTTTTGAGCAACTGTAGCTTGGGCTACTTGTAGCTGCTGTTGGATTAAATCGCGCTGTTGTTCTAGATTGGGTACAACTACCGGGGATGTACCAGCTTCCGTTCCTTGGGAGGGGACAGAAAGATTTGCGATCGCATTCAAGTTTTTCTGAGCCAATTCCACTTGTTTCTTGCTAGCCTCTAAAGCAGCTTTGGCTTGATTTAAACTAGCTTGGTATTCCCGTGGATCAAGTTTAATTAAAGCAGTTCCAGGTTTAACCTCCTGATTTGGTGTCACACTGACTTCCGTCACCACACCTACAACCGGTGACTCCACTTGATACATATCAGCCGCAACATAGGCATTATCCGTCACCTTAAATTGCTGGGAGTACTGCCACCAACGATACCCGTAAACCGATGCAGCAACAGCTCCACCTCCTAACACTAAACCTGCGAGAATAGCTGGTAAGTGACGACGTAAGAATCCAGGACGTGGACGACTTTCACCCATCTCCGGTTCATAACTATCATTCGATGCATCCGTCGTCACAATAGCACTCGCTATACCTTCCATCACCGGACTGGTGGGTGCATCAAAGTCGGTCACTGATTGGTTATTTTGGGAAGATTCTAGACTTTCCATCGATGGTCCTCGTCTTGGTAACTTTTTTGTACAATCTCGAATTTATACTTAAGTACAAGTTTGATATTGATCTCGACTGATAATATCAAACATACGTTCCAAGGTTGCACCTCTTTACACTATTCAAGCACAACCTGAATGATAATTAACTGATCTAAACGATGATTTGCTTAAATTTTGTTTAAGAAATGGTGTTTTTATCCTGATTTATACAATTCGGTTGAGAATATTTTATGGTTTGATTATAGAATAAGAGTTTTATATCAAAGAACACAGAATATAGGATATAGGAAACAGTATCTCAGAGGCAAGATAGAGTCTCCGTTTTAAAAAAAATCACGAGAGAATAAAGAATAGAGAATAGCCTATATGCACTACTAACACCAAAATTCATAAAAGTGGTTTTTTCCTACAGTTGCTCGTCTTGCTGCTGCGGGTCTGCACTACTCAATTTCAAGTCGATCTTTATATGGGGAAACTTCCAATCAAAGCATATAGCTTGAGCTTGACGCGCAGTGTGTAAATAACTCATTCCTACCCACTATTCACTACTCCCTGTATAGACGACCCGACGGTCGTCACTACTCCCTACTCCTACAAGCGAGAGAATAGTCATAATAGCGAATTTAAATCTAGCTAAAATCTTATGACCGGATGAATAAACTTGTATCCAGCAGCTTTAATTTTGGCATTGGAGACTTTTGCATTGTAATTACGATTACCAGGTTGGGAACTATCCCAAGTCACAGGTGGTAAATTATTGGCTTGACAAGTATTTTCAATCACTTGACGATTTGTCAAATTAGTATCATCAACTAAGTTATAAATACCACTTAAATGGTGATGACGAGCATACTCGATTGCACCGACAATATCATCTAGATGAATCCAATTAGCAGGTTCTTTTCCTTCTCCTGGTCGGGTTTGTCCTGCTACACGGCTATAGATTTTCACTAATTCCCGTCCCGGTCCATAAATTCCCCCTAGACGAAAAATACATACTTGGCGATTGGGAGTAGTGGTTGCTAATAATATTTGTTCTGTTTGAGCTAAAATTCGTTCATTTTCACTTTTGGGATTTAATGGTGTATCTTCATTAACTAGCTGTCCATTTTGTTCACCGTAAACGGAACAAGTGCTGGTGTAAATAATTTGTTTTACCTGGGTTTTATCAATTGTCTGACTAATAGTTTGTGCTGTCTCTAAATAGGTTGTTTGATAGGAAGTCTTACGACCACCTGCAACACTAATCAATACACAGTCTTGATGCTCAATCACTGGTAAAATTGCTTCTGGATGATTAGCACGGGTTATGAATACTTTTTGAGCAATATTATTTAATTCTGGGACACGTTCGGGAGTGGTAGTAGTAGCAGTGACGATTAAGGTCATTTTCTGTTGCCAATACTTAGCTACAGCTGAACCGACATATCCACAGCCAATGATTGCGATGTTCATGATTATTTGGAATTTGTATATAATATGATAAAGTAATTTTATCTGATTAATGGTGACATTTATTCAAAAATTTACAGCAGGATAAAAAAGTAGAAATCCACAGGAAATTCCGGCGATTTTTAATGTTTGCGATAAAAGTATTTTTTACTATCCTTGAAAGTTTGAAGAAGATATCTCCGAAAAGCCATATACGATTAATTAATCTAATTAATCGCTAATATAAGTAGGTAAGTGCAATTAAACATAAAACCGCAACGTAACCGAACATTTGGCTCAAAGCTTTAATCCCGTACAGATGCGATATATCGCGTCTCTCCCTGAACTCAACAACAATTTTTACCACCCACCTACTTATAAATAATTTTCAAAACTTCCTATTCTAAAGATTTTCATAGGTAAGTTCCGTATTCGCCCAATTTGTTTCTTGCAAAAATTCCCGAAATGTTGTCAAAAGTCCAGGAAATTCTGCTCGTAACTTCATCACATCGGCTTGATAACCTTTGGTGCTGTACCAGCGAATAATAGCATAAAGCTCCTTTTGCATTAATAACAAAAAAATCCAAGCTGGTAGCTGTTTATGGGTGACAGTATTTCCCTGAACTTGGGAAAATATTTCTGCTATTTGTTGCGGTGTTAAGACATCTCCAGCTAGCTCAATTTCTTTGGCAATATATTTTTGGGGATGCTGAATTACATAAGCAGCTACCCGACCCATATCTTTTGTCGTAATTAAATGTAAGGGTTTATCTTTGGGTATGGAAAAAGGAAAACTCCCTTTTAAAATTGATGGACGTGTATATTTCTTCCAAAATTCTTCCATAAACAAACAAGCACGCAGCATTGTTGTCGGTAAATTACTTTCCTGAAGAATTTGTTCTACTTTGTGCTTTTGTTCGATGTGGGGAACTCCAGAATTTCTATCAACTCCACCAGCAGAATTATAGACAAAATGTTTAATATTTGCTTGTTTTGCTGCTTGCGCTAAACGATATGCTCTTTCAATTTCTTTCGGGTTGGGTTTAGCAGAATCAGTCGCAATACCATGACAATAAACAGCGGCAATATCTGTAAAAGCTCCAGGGAGGGATGTTTCATCGTCAAGGTCTGCTTCAATTATTTCCACTCCTAAATCAATTAGTTTTGATAATACAGAACGGTTGGAGTCTATTTTTCGAGTGATTATACGCAGGTTGGTGACTCCCTGCTGGAAAAATCCGTTGATAACGTTTCTACCTGTACCTCCAGTAACACCGATAAGTAGGACTTTACTGTGAAAGTGTGTAGTGCTGCTAGACTGGACTTCAGATTTTTTGCTCGTATTTATATCTTCAGACATAATTGTCCTGAGAGAATTAGAAAAAATTGTCTCCATAAATTTGTGTTTGGGTTTACCAAAAAAATAATCAAGGGTAAGTCAAGATAGTGAAATCACTTTATATATAAGATAATTATTGTTACTTTTTAATTGTATAGAAAAATGAGATTCTAGTAAAAAATGACTAAGCAATCATCACATAGGAATAATACAGCTATTTTTGAACAGTTATGGGGTATTACTCTGGAACTGCGACAAAAGTTAGAAGCGCGTTTTGAATTACATCCAAATCTATCTACACAGGATTTACAAAGCTACTGTACCCCCACAGGAGAAGCGAATGGTTCATTAAATACCTTTTCTGGTCCGGAGATTACTTGGTTAGTTCATTCATGGATAAAAGCTCCTCAACTCAATTTTTGTAATATCCACCTTACTGTTTGGTTAGGGTCGCAGGTTCGCGTTCCCCATTTTGCTTTTGTAGTTGGTACTGTTCCACAGCTTTTCTTTTATATTGACTACGTACCTCGAAGTGACCTTTCTGTTGATTTGCAATCCTTTGACCGTTACTATGAACCAGTTAACGAAATTTTTGTCAATCTCCAGTCTGATTCTGCTTTTGAAAGGTTTATTAGTAAAGATGCGTATATGCGTCAAGCAATGTCACCTTCTCACTTGTGTTATACATGTCCACTGACTGAGGAGAAAGTATCCCAAATTCACAAACTTGCTTTACAAATGTTCAATCTTTGGCTGACCTGGGTAGACGAAGCTGAGATTGTTCCACAACATGAGCGTACTGAATTATCTGCTCGTGATTTACTGGTTCGTCGAACTGTTGCAGAAAGAGACCCCGATAACAAAATCGCTGTGGGTCTATTTGGGGAAGAACTGACAAATAAGTTAGTTCGCGCACTTTGGGGAGGTTAATCAATTCTCTGTCAGCTTATATCTTCCACCACGTACAGGTTCAAAATAAATTTTACTCAGTACAGTTGGTTTTAAGCTAAAAGCATAAGTCCATACAAAATAGACTAAAAGGACTTCTAAAAAACCAGAATTTTTGATCATGCTAATTTAAGGTGAGGTTGGATGGTAAATAACCCCACTCTGTAGATGTGCTTTCGCTGGGAAAAAGGGCTAATTTTAGAGGTGCTAAAGCGCAACTACGTGCCTTTTCTCACCGATACAATAAATAATATGATGGAATGCTAGCAATAAAGCTTTACGGCTTACAGCTACGCTAGAGTAATCCAAAATCTGTCTTAGAGGTTGTTTGTCAAGTATTAATTATCACTATTTTGACTATCGTCCTGACTCTGGACATGGGGTTATAAAGCTGATTTTTCCTTCGAGAGTACAGACATGACATGTCGCGTCTCTTCCTGCTCCCAAAAACGATAATTCAAGTATTAAAATCGACTTTTAAAATATCCTCTGAGAAAGTTTGGTGGAAGAATAAACCTCCCACGAACTTTCCGCAAACTTCTAAATCGAAAATTTTCTGGGATTGATCGCGCGTTAATTTAGGTTGTGACAGCTTGTAATTCCCGTTCAATCACTTGAATTAAATCTTGTGATTCGGGTGTAGTTCCACTTTTAAAGCGAGCGACTACTTCTCCATTTTTTGCAACTACAAATTTTTCAAAGTTCCAAGATACATCCCCTTTGGGTTCCACTGAATTTGTTAATCTGGCATAGAGAGGATGCTGTTGGTCTCCTTTGGCGTGAACTTTGTCAAACAGTTCAAAACTTACCCCATAGTTACGAGTACAAAAATTGACAATCTCTTCGTTTGTGCCTGGCTCTTGGGCACCAAAATCATTGCAGGGAAAGCCAAGTACCCGCAATCCCTGAGATTTGTATTTTTGGTGCAATTTTTCTAGTCCAGAATACTGTCCTGTATATCCACAGTAGGAGGCTACGTTAACAATTAGCAGGACATATCCTGTATATTCACTTAATTTTTTCTCTTCTCCAGTGATAGTTTTTACTGTAATGTCGGCAACTGTGTTACTCATAGGTAATGGCAATAATTATTAATGGAATGATTGATCCATTGGCCAGTTTCCCATATTTAGGCCATTTTCAAAAATCCCATCGACCTGAGATTATTCATGGATGGAACCATCTGGCATAATCATTCCCGATAGATTTGCACCGATGAGTTTAACTAACACGCGATCGCCGGAACTAACCCGCGCACCGGTTAAATCTGCTCCTCGCAAATCCGCACCGCTCAAATCAGCACCAATCAAGTTAGCGGAACGTAGGTTTGCTTCCCGCAGGTCTGCAAGTAATAAATTAGCTCGGAATAGGTTGGCATCTTTTAAATTTGCACCACGTAAAATCACCTTGTGCATGAAGGTATCACTTAAATTTGCACCACTGAGGTTGGCGTAACTCAGATTACGTCCAGACAGGTCTTTGTTACTTAAGTTGGCGTTACTAAAATCTTTACCACTTAAGTCTGGATGGGGTGCGGGTGGTTTAAACCGTTCCGAAGTGTCGTAGGGTGGACGGTAGGTTGATTGGGGGGATTTAGGCGGTGGACTAGTTGATTGGGTTTGAGGTGGTTCTGGTTTTGGTGGTGGGGGTTTTGGGTCTGCTTTGGGTGGTTGGTAAGCAGACTGGTAGGTTTTTTGATAGGAATAGGTTTTGGTGGGTGTAGGAGGTTTGGGAGTTTTGGTGTAGGGAGAACTCCCATTAGAGCGGGAAGTAGCTTGATAAAACTTACTGTGAGATTGGGTCTTATGCGATCGCGTAGTAGCTCCTATGGAGCATCGCAATTTTTCCCGTGCTTCGTTGATATCTTGCAATTTCCGTACCGCTTTTTCTCGTAAACGTTCATTTTCCGGGGGAATGCGGTCAGGATGCCAAATAAATGCTAAATCCTTATAAGCCTGGTTGACCTCATCGATGGATGCTCCAGGCTCAAGTTCTAAAATACGGTAGTATCGCTCCAAATGTCGCATAAGACGTTTAGTTTTTGAGTCTATCTTTAATTATGTAACTATGCTGTCCTTGCGTGCTATTTCTTGAAAATATGTTTGTATTTTCCCATGCTCACACAATTGAGACACTCAAAACATCCATAGTGAAATAGATACCGTGATTAAGTCTAGTTTGATTGACTACTTACCACCAAATTAAACGCTCGCGAATTGCGCGCATATAAGCATAAATCGGGATTTGGTAAATTTCCACAATTAACCACAAAATAATGACCAAGTGGGACATGAAGGTCATTCCCGTCCAAATGTAGGGCAACCAACTCAAAGGTATATCGGGATGGGGAGGAAAATTGTAGGCAACCACACCAATCACAAAGGTAGGTAGAATAATAAAAGCAATAGCCGCGATCGCATAACCCCAACCAAATTCTACCCCTTCTAATTGGGCTTCTGTCCAACCAAAACCATTCCAACGCCATACTAAAGGAGGTTGTCGTGATGGTAATTTTAACTGTTGTTGCTCCACATTCACGGTAAAAATTTGTTGACAAAAATCACAGGACATTGCCTCCATCAAGGGCATATGTGATATCTTCCCCACATGGCAAACTGGACAGGGATAGGTATCATGTTCATGGAAGGATGTTGCCAAAAGTTTTGAAGTGTGCTTCATAGAATCCGTCGTCCGCGAAGATAAAATGAATATTGTCCCGGATTTCTCATATTTAAGGGAGTAGGTAGAGACGACCCACCGGGTCGTCTCTACCGGAATAGAGAATAGAACGAAAATTCAGTCGTTGCTCAAACCTTACCGTTCACTCATTCACTCATGAGAAATACAGGATTGGGGGTGATTAGACCCTTATTCTCCCTGCTGAATTGCCAAATTACTGCAAAATTTTAGAAAATTTTCTTTTATTACGAATTATTCTAAATAATTAATTATTAATAAATTTCTCCATTTGACCCAATTTATCTAATTGTAGCGATTAGTCAAGCGATCGCGATACTTCCCAAGAAAGTAGAAAGTAGGGAGACTGGTTCAGCATAAAAATAAAAAGCTCACTTTTGACGGCGTAAAGTATAAGTTAATCGTTTCCTGTTCTTTTTTATCCTGTCTCCTATCTCCGTCAACTAACATGGATACTTCCCAAAGTCGTTTTTTTATCGCTCTGCTACCACCCCAACCCATACTCGATCAAGCTAACCACATCAAACAGTATTTTGCCGACAGGTATAACAGTCGTGGTGCGCAAAAATCCCCACCCCACATCACTTTACAACCACCCTTTCTCTGGGAAAATCAGCAAATATCTACCCTGAAACAATCCTTAGAGTCCTTTGTCGCATCCATTAAACCGATTCCCATCACTTTAAATAACTATGCCGCATTTCCACCCCGCGTCATCTACATTAATGTCCTTAAAACCTCAGAACTATTAACATTACAAACCGATTTAATCTCCCATCTCCACACCCACCTACACATCCCCTCAGACAACCGTCCATTCACACCCCACATGACCGTCGCATTTCGAGACCTAACAAAAGCCAATTTTCACCTTGCTTGGTCGGAATTTATCCATCGCTCCTTTGAATTTGAATTTTTCGCCACCAGTTTGACCCTACTACGTCATAATGGTCAGCGTTGGCTGGTGGATACGGAATTTCCGTTTCTGGAAGTTTTGTAATATGGGTATTCTTAATTTTTCGGGTTTGCTCATATAGGAATCCAGTTTGGTTTTTGAATCCATCTATTGGGGTGAGGGAGTAGGGAGTAGGGAGTAGAAATTGTACTGAGTTTTGTTCAATATTCAAATAGGAGTCCTATACCTGGATTTCTCACGAGTAAGTTGTAAGCTTTGAGTAACGGATTGATTTTCCTTCTACTGACTACTCCCTACTCCCTATTCCCTGTGAGTTTTAGAGTTTTGTGAGAAATGCGGGTATAGACTATTTTGTAGAGTACTGATATACTATTGTTTCTCATCTGATAGGGAAGGACGATTTATTTGTGGTCAATCTGTCAAATATCTCCGAAAAATCACCAGAAACAGAGAATGATATTTTAGGAGAAATTAATATCTTAGATAGGCGCTTAAAACAAAAATACCAAAGAAAATTTCTGATTCAGCCGGACTTAACTCGTTCTTTAGTGAGTTTCCAGGCAAATAAACATAAATCCTTCTATCGCTGGTATAAGTTCAAAGAAGCTTTTTCTGCTTCCCTAGTGGAGTTTTTATGTCATAAATATCAAATCAATCATGGTAAAGTTTTAGACCCTTTTGCAGGTAGTGGAACAACATTATTTGCAACATCGAAGATTGGTATAGATGCGGATGGAGTAGAATTATTACCAATTGGTCAACAAATTATTAATACAAAAAATATCTTAGAGGGGGAATTTAACTCTGAGGATTTGAACCGGCTTAGAGCTTACTTACATGTAGAAACTTGGCAACAATTTGAAGCAAAAACTTCTCTGCCAGAATTAAAAATCACAAAATCAGCTTACCCTCCTAATACGAAAACAGCAATAGAGCGGTTTATTGAGTCTTATCAGTATGAAAATATTAAAGTTCAGAATGTATTAAAATTTGCACTGCTTTGCATTTTGGAATCTGTCAGTTATACACGTAAAGATGGTCAGTATCTGCGCTGGGACTCCCGTTCTGGTCGTGGACAAGGGAACAAGACTTTCCACAAAAGTGAAATATTAGATTTTGAAAGCGCTATTACAAATAAAATTAGAGAAATCGTTCAAGATTTAGAACCATTGACGCAGCAAATGGAAATTTTTACCAGTTTCATAAAACCAGGAAAAATTCACCTTTATCATGGTTCTTGCCTCAGTATTATGCCAAATTTAGCAGAATCAACATATGATGCAATCATTACATCACCACCTTACTGCAATCGGTATGATTATACTCGCACTTATGCTTTAGAACTAGCTCTACTTGGTGTTACTGAGTCAGAAATAATTCAACTTCGTCAGGAGATGTTAAGTTGTACAGTTGAGAATAAACCCAAAAATTTATTAGCAATTAACCCACTCTGGAATCAAGCACTAAAAGTGGCAGAATCACACGAATTATTAAAAGCTATTTTAATTTATTTAGAAACTCAAAAAACCCAAGGTAACTTAAATAATAATAGTATACCTCGGATGGTGAAAGGATACTTTGATGAAATGGCTTGTGTAATTCAAGAATCTGCTCGTCTTCTTAAACCTGGTGCTATTTTGTTTATGGTTAACGATAATGTACGTTATGCAGGTGTAAGTATTTCTGTTGATATGATTCTCTGTGATTTTGCTACACAATTGGGCTTTACTATAGAAAATATTTTACTTTTACCCAGTGATAAGGGTAATAGTAGCCAACAAATGGGAAATCATGGACGAGAACCCCTAAGAAAATGTGTTTATGTCTGGAAAAAAGAGTAAACTAAACAGTGATGCGTGCTTACCAAAATCATCTTCAGTCCAGTGATGAACTTGTCACCCCATACGAAGCGACTCGTGCGGGTTTTATTGCACTTGCATTGGAAAAAAATAGGCGGGCAACACCTTTTATTGTCGAAGCACAGATATTTAAAGAGACCGCATCTCAGGCGAAGATTCCGACAGATTTACTCCTAATTCCAGAAATTGAGATGGGGCTTTTAACTGCGGCAGGGTTGTCAGAAAAATCTCTTATATACTTAACATCTGAAGATAAAATTGAAGCCATTAATGGTCTGATTAAAAATTTTTTAGAGCCAGCAGGTCAAAGCTTTATTGAAGAAATCGTATTTCGTTTTTTATTAACTCGTGGTGATGCATTGGGAGGTTCAATGCGTAATGTAGGAGGTGTATTAGCACAAAGAAAACTAACTCGTGCTATCCTTTCCACCCTCACCATTGCAGGTAGAAAATACCATTGGCAACACTCTAAAACTAAAAAATGGATAGCAATGACCGATGACGACTCTGAAATAGAGTTGTCTTTACGTGGAATTAGTTGGGAAAATAATAATGGTAGTCGAACATTAATTTATAATTTGAACATACCCCTAGTCAAAAGTAACGTGGATTTGTGCTTATTTAGTCTTCCTCCGACAGAGTTAATCGCAAGTGAATCGAATCGAATTGATCCAGAATTCGCTGCCCCTAATACTATTGCATTAGGCGAATTAAAAGGAGGTATAGATCCTGCTGGTGCAGATGAGCATTGGAAAACAGCGCAAGCTGCCTTAAATCGGATACGCACAGCATTCTCGTCTGTAGGATACTCACCCTATACTTTTTTTGTTGGTTCTGCGATCGCCAAAAGAATGGCTAGTGAAATTTGGCATCAGTTAGAAGATGGGACCCTCTCCAATGCAGCTAATCTCACTCAAGATAGACAAGTGGCATCTATTTCCCGATGGTTATGCAGCTTGTAAGCCTTATATATTAGTCAATCTGTGTTTTCCCAATTACCGATGAATCCCGGTTGAACAAAATTATTTGATTATCCATTGACTTATTTAGTTTGGTTCTGTTATTGTAATCCCAGGGGTATAACTCTATCTATTTATCCCTTATTTATCAATTTTTGTTAAAGATAACCTTGGAAATGTCAAAACCAGCAGTATATAGCTACTTTTATTTTTGGTTTAGGGAGGTTCACCGGGTGTGAATTAGCGTTCCGCATGGAAACATCCCGGTGAACCGCAGAGCGATGTAGCTCCTGCGGTTTTTATTTTTTCTACCCTCTTCTCTACTGGAAATAAAAATGCTGTTACACCTGCGCGAAGGGTGGCATTACTATATCTTGGCAAATCTAATCCATAGACGGTAATCCAAAATCCAAAATCACAATCATGCTATCCCAAATTAACTACACTCGCAATTTTTATTTTTGGTTTTTTTACTGGTTCGGCATAGACTCCGGGCATAGGAACGTATGTACTTGTGTAATCAAGCCCGGAGTTCTGAACTACCGGGTTTTTTTATGAGCTGTTGTGTATCGACAAAATTAATTCAAATCCAATCTAGACTATAAGGACAAAACCAATGATGAACGCTAAATTAGCAGCCAAATCAGAACTGAACTCCACTACGATTGTGAATATTTCCCATACCCTAGCAGTGGGGGGAGAAGAAATCGTGGTCATCGCTGGACCTTGTGCAGTGGAGAGTCGGGAACAAATGCAAACCGTTGCAGCCAAATTATCCACAGCACCAATTCAAGCATTGCGGGGGGGTGTCTTCAAACCGAGGACATCCCCCTACGCATTTCAGGGGATGGGAGAAGAGGGATTACAGATATTGCAGGAAGTGCGATCGCAATATCATTTACCAGTGGTGACGGAGGTAATGGCTATTTCCCAGATTGAATTAATCGCTCAATACGTGGATGTATTGCAGGTTGGTAGTCGGAATATGCAAAATTTCGACCTGCTGAAGGCTTTGGGAAGTATTAATAAACCAGTTTTATTAAAACGGGGATTAGCTGCAACCATTGAAGAATTCGTGATGGCTGCGGAATACATCCTCAGTCATGGGAATCCCCAGGTGATTTTATGTGAACGGGGGATTCGCAGTTTCGACACCTATACCCGCAACGTCCTAGATTTAGGAGCAGTAGCAGCACTGAAACAAATTACCCATTTACCAGTGATTGTCGATCCGTCCCATGCTTTAGGAAAACGGGAATTAGTTGCTCCCCTAGCTAAAGCTGCGATCGCTTGTGGTGCAGATGGTTTAATTATCGAGTGTCACCCCGAACCAGAAAAATCTATTTCCGATGCGCGTCAAGCTCTTTCTTTAGAAGCGATGATGGAATTAGCCCATAGTTTAGAAGCAGTTGCAACAGCCGTTGGTCGGAAAATCCACAAAAATACAGGGGTAGGTTCAGTAAATGAGTCTACCCCTATTGATTGGCCAAAAAATTATGGGATGCTCAAAAATGAGACCTTACCCATCGCAATTTAATTGGTGAATTGATTTTTCTGCTGGTCTGATGCATTCAATATGAGGGGTAGGTAAGGTATGAAAAATACTTTTTCCCCTCACTCCCTTCCTTGGCAAATTTTTCCTATTTAAAAATTGCCAGGATACCAAACAAAATAAATAAACATCCACCGATTAGGGTGAGGACTCGTTCCGAAATTTTGTTGCAAATAGCTCGACCAGTGCAAACTGCGATCGCGGTACAAATTGCATGTCCTAGGGTTGCTCCCATCCCTACCCCCAAGGGATTATTATTGACTGCTAAAGAAATTGTCGCTAATTGAGTGCGATCGCCCCATTCGGCTATAAAGGTTAAAGTAAATGCCTGTACCATAACTGTCCAAATACTCGCTTTTTGCAGTTTTGTCGCAGCACTATCAATGGTACTTTTAGCTTCCTCTAGTACCTCATCACCATCGCTTTTGCCAGGCATTTTGTAGGCATCGTACAGTAATTTTAGTCCAAAACCCAAAAATAAAGCGACTTCCCCATGATTTAGAAGGGTTTGCGGCAAAAATGATACGACCTTCCCCGTAAATACTGATAATGTCGTCATTGCCGCTAATGCTGCTGTCACCGCGATAAAAACGACCCGTCGCGAATTTTGCATGGCTAAATACATGGCCATGAAAAAGGTTTTATCACCTAATTCGGAAACAGTGATGATTGACAAACCTGCTGTAAACGCCGTTAACACTCTCAATTGCTCCTTTCTCTTGTAGCGATGTGAAGCTTGATGAGTGCAAAGGAGACAATCACCAAGCTTCACACCTGTTTGTGTGAATCTCAGTGAAAGTCTCGCTTTTAAGGATTTGGAATTTAGTTTAATTCTTTAATTCTGTTGTTGTTGGCAACAGTTCCAAATTCTTAACGCCTAAACCAGGTTTATCACCAGTATGTTGATTTAGGCGAACCGGTCAAATTTCTACCAGCAGCTACTCCCTTTCTTGATACTAAAAATTTATCAGTAAATTTGAGTTGTGTAAAGTAGAGGCGGAACTTTTTCCCATACTTCCTGTCCGATGTACGCAGTTCGTGAGGATTACTTAATTATTCACCCTGCAACAGGTATTAATTCTGCTAATTTAATCCCTCTAAAGTTGTTATATTTATTTTTATTAAACCCATCTGCCCGAATTCCAAGTTTTAACTATGCCCAGACGCAAGACTACTCAAAATCAGGATAAACCAGAAACCTTTGCTACTGAGGAAAATTGGAGTTACGAAGCAAAGGTGGCAGAAATTGAGGAGATTATTTCCCGGATTGAAACAGGGGAATTGGATTTAGCTGATGTGTTTGAGCAGTTTTCCATCGCAATTAATTATCTCCAAGAATGCGATCGCTTTCTACACAGCCATCAACAACAAATTGATTTGCTCATTGAAACCCTAAATCCAGAATCCTAGACCCGTCGGGTCATCTCTGTGATCAAAAAAATAGGACGAGCATCAAATACCCGTCCTTAGAAAAATTAAAGCAAGTTATTTAGCCCTTAACCCTGAATTGCAGGTGCTTGAACTGCAACAGGTGTAGCTTCACCAGCAGCTAAATCGAGGGGGAAGTTGTGAGCATTACGTTCATGCATCACTTCCATACCCAAGTTAGCGCGGTTGAGAATGTCAGCCCAAGTATTGATCACCCGTCCTTGAGAATCTAACACCGATTGGTTAAAGTTAAAACCATTAAGGTTAAATGCCATTGTGCTGATGCCTAAAGCGGTAAACCAAATACCAACAACAGGCCAAGCAGCTAAGAAGAAGTGCAAGGAGCGGCTATTGTTAAAGGATGCGTATTGGAAAATCAAACGACCGAAGTAACCGTGTGCAGCAACGATATTGTAGGTTTCTTCCTCTTGACCAAACTTATAGCCATAGTTTAAGGATTCCATTTCCGTTGTTTCCCGCACCAAGGAAGATGTAACAAGGGAACCGTGCATTGCACAGAACAAGCTACCGCCAAATACCGCAGCTACCCCTAACATATGGAATGGGTGCATCAAAATGTTGTGTTCTGCCTGGAATACGAACATGAAGTTAAATGTACCACTAATTCCCAAGGGCATCCCATCCGAGAAGGAACCTTGACCGATGGGGTAAATCAAAAATACGGATGTTGCAGCCGCTACAGGTGCAGAATAAGCTACACAAATCCAGGGACGCATTCCCAAGCGATAGCTTAACTCCCACTGACGACCCATCCAGCAGAAAATACCAATCAAGAAATGGCAAACCACTAGCTGGTATGGACCACCATTGTAGAGCCATTCATCCATCGAAGCGGCTTCCCAAATGGGGTAAAAGTGCAGACCAATCGCGTTAGACGATGGTACAACCGCACCGGAAATAATGTTATTGCCGTATATCAAAGAACCAGCAACTGGTTCACGGATACCGTCAATATCTACGGGTGGTGCAGCAATGAAGGCGATGATAAAGCAAATTGTCGCGCTCAAGAGGGTGGGAATCATAATTACACCGAACCAACCGATATAGAGACGGTTATCGGTGCTAGTAATCCATTCACAGAATCTGTCCCATGCACTGTCGCGACGTTCGCGTCTTATTGTTGTGGTCATGGCTGAATAATGTTAATAATTTTGCGGACAACAATCATGCCAGTTTTGGATCAAAAACTGGTTATTGCTGTTTGAATAAATTGCCAAGTACCTTCTCAAGGGCGGCCGAAATATTTTTTGAGGCTGTAATTTTATTTGGCTAGTTTGCCTTGATTAATCACAACCGTGTTTGTTTTTTAAGAACTTAGATAAACCAGAAATTAATCTAGTTGATCTCGTCCATCTTTTCTCATGATGAATATCCCTAGAGAGAGGGTACGATTACAAATATTTTTTCGGCTCTTAATATTTGTTTTTACATTAATTTCGGTTATTTATGTATTGAGTTTAATTAAATTTTTCCATTTTCTACTATAGTATTAACTCATTTAATATTACAAAATATTAATTGATGACTTATATTTTTTTGCTCATATAGTCTATGGATAAATCGGAGTCCGTCTGTAGAGTTTGATTCATATACACTTTGAGAAAGTTTTATTGATTAACACTTGCTGTAATTACACCTTTAAATATTTATATTTAGTTAATTTTTTTGTGATAAAAGTACATAAATATTTCTCAGAAAAATTCTGAAAATTCTCTCTTAAATGTTAACTTATATTAAGATGACTGACGCAACCTAGACGTGCATAGAGCTGGGTTCGCGACGGCAACGCCTACGTTGTAAACTGTTTTACGTCAGGAAAGATTTGTGATTGCGACCGAAAGGCACTGTAGGGAAGCAATCGCTCTGATTTCTGGGATGACTTAACTCTCCGCAGCCTACGGGAAGCAAGCTACGTAATCAAGCAATGACGTTAATTTTGTGCGTAAATCCTAACTTAAGATAAAAGTCGTGATGGTAAGTAGGCAAAATGAAGATATGAAATTTTCGAGAAATGGGATTGCTAGATTGCGATCGCAATCTAGCTAGATTATAGTTATTTGATTTCCGGGTGAGTTTTTTCCTCAGCAGTCAGTTGACCCATTTGATTAATAGCGGCAATCATTTGGTATAGCCGACCTAAATCGCGCTGATTGAAGCTTAAGATCAGACGAGGGAGGTGACAGGTTTCATCCTGTCCCTCTTGGGGTAGAGCTTGAGTTTTTTCTATTTTCCCCTCCACCAAAATATCGCCAAAATCCCTATTGAGTTGGTCAACCTCAGCATCTGACAATTCCGACTTGAGACGAATCACTAAGCGATTATTAACATAGCGACTGGAATGGTAAACTTGGTAAAATTTAGTGATTACGGCACAGGCAACATCTAAGTTATCAGTGATTGTGTAAAGGCTAGAATCATCCGGACTCACCAATCCAGTCTTGAGTAAATGTTCATCTACATAATTACTCCAGGAGTGCCAATAATCACTACCGGGAGCATCAATTAATACCAGGGGAACAGGACCAAATTTACCTGTTTGACTGAGGGTCATGCACTCAAACACTTCATCCTGGGTACCAAAACCCCCAGCAAAGACAGCAACAGCATCA
Organism: uncultured Calothrix sp.; assembly: GCA_937973965.1. Classification (GTDB taxonomy): domain Bacteria; phylum Cyanobacteriota; class Cyanobacteriia; order Cyanobacteriales; family Nostocaceae; genus NIES-3974. Next base: position 31,316 of record CALJJQ010000017.1, read on the forward strand.
CTTTCCTTGAGAAGGAACAATTTACGTGTAAAGAAATACTTAAAGTGAATGAGCTTGCGATCGCCCTGAATATAGGGATTAGCTTGCTGTTCAAAAGGTAGTTGAATATTTAAGCCAAAGGAATTTTCCCGTCCAGCTCCTTCATGACCAGCTTGCATAATACCACCACCACCACCAGTCATCACCATAAATCCTAATTGGGCAACTCGACGGGCAAATTCGACGGCTGCATGGTATTCTGGTGTATTATTTGCCAGCCGTGCAGAGCCAAAAATAGTGACTTTGCGGACATGACGGTAATCGTAAAATAGTTCAAACCCCTTTTCCATATCCGCCAAAGATGCGGACAAAATTTTCCAGTCAAGACGTTCAATCTCGCTATCCGCAAGCTTAATAATAGTTGATAGGGCTTGCTGAATAAATTTTTGGTGCTTTAATGATGGTAAGCGGTTAATCAACTCGATGATTTCCGCTTGCAAAGTATCAAGTGTATCAAACGATGCGTTCGAGGTCATGGGTAATGATTGCCAAATGGCATATTATGTAGACTTATTTTGCTGCTCTAACTAAGTTTTTTGTGGTGTTTTGTTGTCAGGTTATACCGCAAACGGCAATAAATTAATTAAGTTTTGGAAATAGCCACAATACCTTGAGAATTCGGCTATTTAGTTAATAGCTAACCGCTCGTAGTATAAAAATCTTGGTTGATAAATATTTAGAACTGATGCACTCGTCACCGAGAAATCAGGTTTAAAGACTACTTGTGTACGATTTCTGACTGCAAGAGTAAGAAATCCAGCTGATGGTTTCAGAGTCTCTTACCCATGAACACCAAGGGATAAATTCAGTAATCTGTGCATAAGCTCCCAATATAAACAAAATCCAAACAACAATCACACAAGGTTTAATTATTACAACAAAAAGCACCTCGGCTGTGACAAACCCAGGTACTGATGACAGTTTTGTCATCTAACCATCATCAAATTCAAAGAGCAATTATTTCAATCAGGAGAAATCTACTGATTCAGTGGGAATACTGGATTTCTGTAGATTTGCCCGATATTATCGCTCCTGATGGCTTTTTCAAATTAACCCACTTTGTGTTCATGTCGCAAGGGACAGAGAGATAGCTTGTAGCTGAATTTTTTAGGCGATAGTGATTTCCGGAGATAGATAAACATCCTGAATTAGATGAAATAGCTTAATCCCTTCCTCTAGAGGTCGCTGAAAGGTTTTGCGTCCAGAAATTAAACCCGTCCCTCCTGCTCGTTTATTTATGACTGCGGTGCGTACTGCATCCGCAAAATCGTTTTCTCCCGCAGCTCCACCAGAACTAATTAAACCTGCGCGTCCACAATAGCAATTTAAAACTTGATAACGGGTTAAATCAATCGGGTGGTCTGTTGTGAGTTCCGAGTAAACTCGTTTATCGGTTTTTCCGTAGCTTTTATTTGTGATTTTAGCTACTGCGGGATAACCGTAGTTAGTTTCCGGTAGTTTTTGTTTAATGATATCAGCCTCAATGGTTACACCTAAATGGTTGGCTTGTCCAGTTAAATCTGCTGCAAGATGGTAATCTTGGTCTTGTTTGAAGGCGCTATTACGTAAATAACACCACAAAATTGTTGCCATTCCCAATTCGTGAGCGCGTTTAAATGCACGGCTAACTTCTTGAATTTGGCGAGTGGAGTGTTCAGAACCAAAGTATATAGTAGCACCAATCGCCACTGCCCCTAAATTCCAAGCCTGTTCCACATCCGCAAACATCACCTGGTCAAATTGGTTGGGGTAGGTTAACAGTTCATTGTGATTAATTTTGACAATAAAGGGGATTTTATGGGCGTATTTACGGGATACTGCTCCCAAAACCCCCAAGGTAGTCGCAACCGCATTACATCCTGCTAATAGGGCTAATTGGATAATATTTTCCGGGTCGAAGTAAATCGGGTTCGGTGCAAAGGAAGCACCCGCAGAGTGTTCAATTCCTTGGTCTACGGGAAGAATCGAGAGGTATCCCGTATTGGCTAACCGACCACTACCGTACAATGTTTGTAAGCTACGTAACACTTGGACATTGCGATCGCTATTTAACCAAACTCGATCGATAAAATCTATACCAGGTAAGTGTAATAAATCTTTTGGTACTTTGGCTTTATAAGTAAGTAAATCTGCTGCTGATTCTCCCAGTAAGGACTCAATCGAGTGGGATGTATTATTCATCGCAATCATAAAAATCCTCAAAGATTTGCATTTATTTGCTTTTAAAATAACACCTACCCTTAATACTAGATTCACCCATTTAGCAGAGAAGATACAATTTCGCTAGAGTCAAAATGAGCAAAAATTAATTTACCCAAGTTTTCTCTATCAAAAGTAATACAGTCGTTAGGATGTAGAATGCAGGAGCGAAATTTGTCGCAGTCAAGATGTGATTCTCGTCACAAAAATGATTTTTCCTCACTACTATATGTCAACATAATTTTGATGGATATTTGTGGTCAGTGCGGAAAATCTCACCTTGGATTTTGAAAGCTTGTTGTAAAGGGTCTAAGAGGTTATTTCCACGTCTAGAAACTGAGCTTTTCGCGTAGATACTTAACGCACGCTTAAAAGTCAACAGTCACCTGTCAACCGTCAACAAAAGAGAAATATATCGGCTTCCGAAGTATAACTATTCCCTAGTCACCTGAATTCCAACATGAAAGATTTAATTATCAAGCAAATATTTATATCCATCGCTACTGTTAACTGGGAAGGATTAATCAGGTTCTATAGCCAATTGTTAGGTGTAAATCCAACCCAGTTAATACCAGGTAAATACGCTGAATTTATGATTAATTCGGTGAAAATCGCAATTTTTACCCCTAAAGCAGAACATACAACGGAATTTAATCAACCTCAACAATCACCACTGAGTTTGTGTATGATAGTAGAGGATTTAAATAATGCGATCGCCTATCTCAAAAGTATTGATTACCCCCATACATTGAGTATTCATATTGCCTCCCATGGACAGGAAATTTACGTATATGACCCCGATGGCAATCGAATTATTCTTTATCAACCTCAACCTAGTAAATATACTTGATTTGTGTTTTTAATGTACTATTTTTAACTCTTTGTGATTGATAATGATAATAACTATGAAAAATATTCACTATCTTGCTTGGGGTGTGCTACTCAACCTTTCTATTTATATTCCAGCTAAAGCTGAATCTGTAAATTCCCATCCACCTTCGATTCAAATAAATACCCCAGAGAACAAAAATATTCAGAATCCAGCGACCTTACCACCCATCAATCGCGCAGATGATTTAATCACCCAACCAGCAACCATTAACAATAATTGGATGCAACCACAACCGGTTCAAAATCAGCCAAATACCACTTCCAATCGTACTTTCCCCCTGATTCGTGAAGATGGATGTCGTCAAGCCAATCCCCTCGACTTTTTCAAAGACCCCAGTGCAATTCTCGAAAAATGTGAACAGCAAGCTACCATCGAACCCCTACCACGGACTGAACAGTTGGAATACTTTAAAGTCCCCAGTTTAGATTCTGGTGTCAAACTGCGAGTTTCCGATTTTTAACTAAGTGAGTGGGGAGTAGGGAGAGACGCGACATGTCGCGTATGTGCGGGAGTAGGGAGTATATAATAAAGCTTTCTTGATTACAAACGAAGTGTGTTTTAGCCTATTTTCCCATGATGACAATGGGACTGGATTGACATTTGTAATCACGTGTATTATATTATAATACATAAAAACAGCCTAAATTCCAGGTTTTCCACAAAACCCGAAAACTTTCGGGTAGCAAGGAAAAGAGAATAGTCGTCATGTAGTACATCAACTAGAATTGATGAAAGTTAGTTTTTCCCACTTCCGACACCCGATTTTCTAGCAAGTTTTCCACATCGTTTGGACACAAGCAAACAAGAAAATAGTTGATTTCCACTCCCTCTGCATCAAGCGAGAAAGATAATTAATTAAGCCCTGACTTAAAGTTTACCATTCACCTATGAGAAATACAGGTAAATGTTGTTGGTCTGTGTTAGAAGTTGGAGTGTGCAAACAACTGATTTTGTCGCACATCAACGAACAATCTGATGTCCTCAGCAAATGAAGGGTATGGAATTATCCTGCTAACTATCATAATTTAAATCTAAAATCTAAAATCCAAAATCCAAAATTAATTATGCCTTATCAAAAATTAGAATTAAAAACTCCATCACCCATATTATCCTGGGCAAATCATGAACTGGGAAGTGATGAAAGTAAAATGGCTCAAAACGTTGCTTCCTTACCATTTGTATTTAAACATGTCGCCTTAATGCCCGATGTTCATTTAGGAAAAGGGGCACTAGTTGGTTCCGTAATTGCCACAAAAGAAGCGATTATTCCAGCCGCAGTTGGTGTGGATATTGGATGTGGAATGGCAGCAATTAAAACACCTTTTTCTGGAGAGAAACTAGAGGGAAAACTCAAGCAAATTCGTCAAGAAATTGAAGCCACTATTCCCACTGGTGTTGGGGAAAATAAGGACATCGAAAAAACCGTAACTAACTGGCAAAAATGGCGGGAATTTAATCAGTTGCATCCAGGGGTGCAGGATTTGCAAACCAAAGCCATGCGACAAATGGGTTCTTTAGGTGGTGGTAATCACTTTATTGAAGTCTGTTTAGATACAGATAATCAAGTGTGGTTGATGTTACATTCCGGTTCTCGTCATATTGGCAATAAATTGGCTAGCTGTCATATCGATACAGCGAAGGAATTGGCGAAAATGTCACAAACCAAACTTCCTGATGCTGATTTAGCCTATTTTGTGGCTGGTACACCCGAATTTGCTGCCTATTGGTGTGATTTGCAATGGGCACAAAATTATGCGCGTATGAATCGTGATGTGATGATGGCAAGGTTCAAACGCATCCTGGAGAAACATCTTGCGGGAGGAAAACCATTTAAACCCCTACTAGAAGTCAATTGCCATCACAACTACGCGGAAAAGGAAGTACACTTTGGCGAAGGGGTCTATGTCACCCGTAAAGGTGCTGTCCGCGCTCAAACTGAAGATTATGGGATTGTTCCCGGTTCAATGGGTGCGAAGTCCTACATCGTTAAAGGTAAAGGCTGTGCTGAGAGTTTTTGCTCCTGTAGCCACGGTGCAGGTCGGTTGATGTCCCGTAGCAAAGCCAAAGGAGTGTATACTTTGGATGATTTGATTGCGCAAACCGCCGGGGTAGAATGCCGTAAGGATGAAGGGGTAATCGATGAAATTCCCGGAGCTTATAAGCCGATTGAGCAGGTAATGGAAAATCAAGCGGATTTAGTGGAGGTGGTCGCGACTTTGAAGCAGGTAGTGTGTGTTAAAGGGTGAAGTTCTTTGGATTTTGTTGACTGTTGACAGTGAACCGTCAACGGTCAACCAATTGGAATCAATATTGCCAGCACTTGATTGAACTGATTTTACCCGGAAAAGCGATCGCAGCGACGGTATTATGTTCGGGAACAAGTTCTAGTAAACTCCAGTCACTGACGGATAGGAGTTTAGCTGGTTCGTTACCGTTGATGCTGACTTCGATTTTTTGTAATTGGGAAATACCTGCACCAGTCGCTTTGAGATATGCTTCCTTACACGTCCAATACCGGAAGAATATCTCTTGTTTCTGGTAAGGTGAGAGCGATCGCATCACAGCATATTCATTGGTGGAGAAAAATTGCTGGGCTAAGGAAAGTACATCGGAAACGGGACGTACATACTCTAAGTCAATCCCGATGGGACGATTTTGACACACAGCTAGCAATGCTAATCCTTGACAATGGGATAAATTAAACCAGATTTTGCGATCGCTAAACTTTTCTGAGAGTACTGGCTTACCAAATTCTTCGTAACTAAATTCTACTTCCCCAGGTGTAACATTGAGATATTGACTTAAAATAGTTCGTAGAATACCCCGTCCAGCAGTAAAGCGTTGGCGATGTTGTTGGAAATAAAAACGGTCAGCCCGCGATAATTCATCAGCAGATAAAATCGTGGCAAAATGTTTTAAAGTAGATTCAGATTTATCTAAATCAATCCGCCAGATGTGAATTTCATCCGGTAGTATTGTCATTTCCTTCGGTGCAGGTAGCCATGCGCTAGGGCTGTTGATAGTTGAGGTACGCAGTTTAGGTCTTTGCATTTTAATATCTTCAGTGTGTGCGACTTCCAGTGAAAGCCGAATGAAATTAGTTTAGAGGAACAGGTTCGATTTCATATTCAAAAAGTAAGCCCGGAACATAGCCCATCTTTTTTCGTCAGTTGTTTTAATCAAGTAATTATTGTTTTGCTTGACGAAAATTGACAGCCAGTTAATTTTGCCTACTTGGTAGATACACTAATTTCCACAACAAATTGGCACAGTGTGCAGTCACTGCTGTAAATTGAAATTGGGCAATTTAAGTTGTTGTTTTAACCTGTAGGTTATTTCATCTTCGCTGGTATTGGCTAGGGACTGTGGAGTTTGTCTCTAGCCTGTCTGCCATGAATTATTAGTGAAGTCTATTCATCTCTTTGTTTAGTTTAGCTGAAGCAGTTATCAAGGAACTGTTAAGCATGACAATATCTTGATATTTTTACTCCTTATTTTGGTAATTTAGGGGAAATCAGCCTGATTGTCCTGAATGAGTTTAAAAAGGCTTGATATTAGCATTCTTCTGGTCTTGTATTATTAATTGAGAATTCACAAGTAAACGGGTCAATTTCCAAAAGGTTCAAATATTTATTTCACAAATAAGTCAACATAGCTTTTACAGGAAATAAATTGGACACAGTAACAGTAACTATACCGAGAAAAATCATCTAGATATAGCTGTCAAATACAGGAGTATCATCCCATTGAAAAGTTAAATTCAATCGGATAGGTGAATAAGTAATATTTGTTAAGCTTTAACGCATTTAAATTGTATATCTACTCACTGTTGATAGTTAACTGTTAACGGTTAACAATCGACTTTCAACAACCCGTAAAGCAGTTATACAAAGATGAGCTTGAGCTTAAAAGTTCAGGTTCACATAAACTTCATATTGCTGTTAATTTCCTATTGTAGTGATTTTTATCAAAAAATAAATAGTCAAAAATTATAAAAAGATAAAATATCACATTTCTAAACTTTTTTATTTGTAATGAGTTGATTCTAACAAGATTAGATATAATTATTTCCCAGATGAATAATTATAATTGCACTTACAATTTTCTTGATATCAATTCATCACCACGAATATATTTTTCCCCATTTTAGTATTTTCAAACCAACAAAATAATAATTCTAAATCTCCACATTTTCCATTGATAATTGTATTTAGCCGCATTAAGTTTTTGAGTATGTCCAGTCATATCCACCATACCTGAAAAAACCTGCATTTTCCTACGGAAAAGCTCGCTACGACGGATTCAAAGAACCCCTCTCCCTTTTGTAAAGAAATTTTAGAAACATTTATTTTTGGTTAAAACTACGGATTTTGCTGCCCCTATCCACGGAGTTACAGAGTATTTGGGGTGAATTTTATCGAACCCGCCTTCAAAATCATGTATAATATAATTTCATAACTTCGATTCATCACGGAGCAGGGGATAATGGAGTGGCAAAAACTACTGACTCCGCAACGCTTAGGGAAAAAAGAAGCGGAAGATATTCGCTATCACCGCACCCCCTTTCATAAAGATTACGACCGGATTGTTTTTTCTTCTCCCTTTCGTCGTCTCAAGGATAAAACCCAGGTTTTTTCTCTAGCAAAAAATGATTATATTCGTACCCGTTTGATTCACAGTTTGGAAGTATCCTGTGTGGGGAGGTCATTAGGAAGAATAGTGGGTTATGACATTGTTCAGCGTCATCATTTAGACAATTTAGATTTAAGTGCATCTGACTTTGGTGATATTGTTGCAGCTGCATGTTTAGCCCATGATATCGGTAATCCCCCCTTTGGTCATTCAGGGGAAGATGCAATTCAAACAGGATTTAAAAATTGGTATAATCAGCTAATTAATAGCGTGGAATCATTATTAAGTATTGCGGAAAAAACAGATTTAGATTTGTTTGAAGGGAATGCGCAGGGATTTCGGATTTTAACAAAATTAGAAACCCAACCTCGTTTAGGAGGAATGCGTTTAACTTGTCCAACTTTAGCAGCGTTTACTAAATATCCCAGAGAATCCTATATTCCCCCAGAAAAATTAAACGGTTACACAGGTTGCAGTGTCAAAAAATATGGTTTTTTTCAAGCCGAGAAAGAATTATTTAGTCAGGTTGCACAGCAGGTAGGATTAATCCGTCGTCATCCCGATATCGCTTGGTGGTGTCGTCATCCTTTAGCTTTTTTAATGGAAGCTGCGGATGATATTTGTTACTCGATTGTGGATGTGGAAGATGGGTATCGGATGGGTTATATTAGTTTTGAACAAGCCCGTGATTTATTAGCTGCGATCGCTAATTTAGATTTATCCCATCACCATGCAAGTAATGCAGAGTTAATTAAGCATTTGCGTGCAAAGTCGATTAATAATTTAGTGGATGAAACTGCATCTATTTTTCTCGATTTTGAATCGGAAATTTTGGCTGGTAAGTTTGATAATAATTTATTAAATTTGAGTAAATACTTGCCAGAATTACGAAATATAGCGACAACGGTATCTACACAAGTTTTCCTACATCCAGATGTTTTAGAAACCAGAATAGCTGGATATGAGGTTTTAGGGAAATTATTTACCGATTTCATCGATGCTGTTTTAAGTAATAGTAAAAAATCCGAATTAATTTTACCAACTTTACCCGAAAAATATCGCCCTTTCCCCAATGAAAGTTTGTATAACAAAATTCTGCGGATTACCGATTATATTTCGGGTATGAGTGATGCCTATGCAACCAGCATATTTAAAAAATATAGTGGTATTTCCCTGGGGTGAATTAAACGGTAAAATTAACTGTGATTGAAAAACACATCAGGTTTGAAAATACGTCATGGTATCCGTAGCCAACCAAATTGTCCTCATTACAGGTGCAAGTAGCGGAATTGGTGCATCCTGTGCCAAAATGTTTGCAGCCGCAGGAGCAAAATTAATTTTGGCAGCCAGACGGTTAGAAAGATTACATATACTGGAAAAACAGATTCAGCAAGAATGTCCAGTTGATACCTATCTCATTCAACTAGATGTACGCGATCGCTCTGCTGTCGAAAATGCGATCGCCAACTTACCTCAGCAATGGCAAAGTATTGATATTTTGATTAATAATGCTGGTCTCAGTCGCGGTTTAGATAAAATTCAGTCCGGGGATTTCCAAGACTGGGAAGAAATGATTGATACCAATATTAAGGGTTTATTGTATGTGAGTCGCTACGTAATTTCCGGTATGCTTGAGCGAAAATGTGGACATATTATTAACATTGGTTCCATCGCCGGACATCAAACCTATCCCGGTGGAAACGTCTACTGTGGAACAAAAGCTGCAGTTAAAGCCATTTCCGAAGGGATGAAATTAGATTTAGTCGGTACACCAATCCGAGTGACATCCGTAGACCCAGGTATGGTGGAAACAGAATTTAGTCAGGTTCGCTTTCACGAAGACGTTGAACGTGCTGCTAGTGTTTATCAAGGTATGCAACCCCTAACCGCGGACGATATCGCGGATGTCGTCTTTTTCTGCGCAACCCGTCCTCCCCATGTGAATATTAATCAGGTGATTCTCATGCCAGTCGATCAAGCTAGTAGCACCTTAGTACATCGTCGTTAGTAGAGACGTAATATATTACGTCTCTACTAGCATAATAATATATTACGTCTCTACATAATATATTGCGCCTCGACATACATATTACGTTCTATACATTACATCTCTTGACTGATTTCCAACCAACCCTATTTAGTCGGAATAGTGATAATAAACTCCGTACCCTGACCAAGATAGGAAACACAAGTTAATTTACCTGCATGAGTTTCTTCAATAATTTGTTTCGCAATAGCTAATCCTAACCCTGTCCCTTTTCCCACTCCTTTAGTCGTAAATAAATGCTCGAATATTTTACTTTGAATTTCCGGAGCCATCCCTTTACCATTGTCTCAAATCTTAATTTGTAAATCTTCATTTACCATGCTTGTATGAATACGAATTTGCTGTGGATGAGCTTTTAATTCTTCCATACTTTGATTTTGTGACATTTCATCAAACATATCAATGGCATTAGCCAAAATATTCATAAATACTTGATTGAGTTGACCAGGGAAGCATTCAATCGGAGGTAAATCTCCATATTCACGAATTACCTCGATTGCGGGACGATGTTCATTGGCTTTGAGACGATATTTAAGGATTAATAAAGTACTTTCCAAACCATCATGGATATTAGCAGTAATCTTATACTCCGTATCTGCGCGGGAGAAAGTTCGTAAGCTATTACTAATATTTTTAATTCGGTCAGCAGCTGTTTGCATACCTAATAATATCTTCGGTAAATCTTCCATGAGAAATTCTAAATCAATTTCTTCTGCACTTTCTTGAATAACTGATGTTGCTTCCACTTGTTCTTGATAAAGTTGTAAGTGACCTAAAATATCTTGAATATAATCTTGAGCATTTTTGATACTACCATTGAGGAAACCAATCGGATTATTAATTTCATGCGCAACACCTGCAACTAAGTTACCTAAAGCTGACATTTTTTCCGATTGAATTAGCTGAGATTGACTTTGTTGTAGCTGCATTAAAGCTTGCTCTAACTCTTGATTTTTGCGTTTGATTTCCGCTTCTGCTCGTGCTTTTTCCCGTTCTGCGGCTTTTTGTTGACTAATATCCCGACCAATAAATAGACCCTGATATTTACCATTATAAAAACAGCGTGTTCCCCTCACCTCGATGTCAAACTGACTACCATCTTTTCGGATTACAATTGCATGACCGTAGAAATCTTTACCTGCGGTAACAGCTTGTAGGGACTCTGTAAATACATGTAAATAATCGGGATGAATAAAATCCGCAGCAGTTATTTTGAAAAACTCTTCCTGAGAATAACCATACATTCGACAATTTGCTGGATTGACAGCAAGACACTCACCAGTTTCTAAATCCCAGATACCTAATCCATCGTTGACACTTTCAAAAATACTACGATACTGCTGTTCTTTTTGTGCTAATTCCTGTGCTTTTTCCTGTTCTCGACTGTAGAGTTGAGCATTTTCAATGGCGATCGCAGCTTGGGATGTGAGGATTTTGACAATTTCTAAGCGATCGCTGGTAAATGCTGCTTTCAATAGGTTGTTTTCTAGATACACCAAACCTAAAAATTTTCCTTGGGAGAAAATAGGTAAGCAGAGAATGGATTTTGGTTGGTTACTAACTATGTAGGGGTTATTGATAAACATCCCCTCCTTAGTTGCATTGTTTAAAATCAGAACTTCCTGGGTGCGAACAACATATTGAATGAGTTCAACGGGGAAACTTTCGCTTGTTTCCAGAGAAACTTTATTTACAACAACTTCTCTAATTTCCTGGTTACAATCAGCAACTTCAATATATAAATCCCCATCCTGTTCCAGAATAATACAGCCTTTTTGCGCTCCCGCATTTTCTAAGATAATTTGTAGTAACTTCTGCAGTAGTTTTTCTAAGATAATTTCACCAGAAATTGCAGCAGCAGCTTTCATCACAGTCCCCAAATCTAAAAGTTGGATCGCAGTGCTACTACTACCTCTACTTTGGGTAAAAGTTTGAGTGATATTTCGAGGTAAATAATTACTAGATTTAGATTGAAGGTTGAATAATTGGGAATATTTTGTTTCCAATTGTTGTACTTTTACTTTTGCACCCCACTCTTGATAATATTGATGGGCATCTTGTAGGTATATCCAGGCAATTTTAGGTTTATTTATTTCTAAATAAAATTCTGCCGCGCGTTCATTTGCTAATGCAGCTTCTTGGATATAATCATGAGCTAAAGCACCTTGAATTGCCTCGTCATAAATTTGCATTGCTTCTGGAATATTACCGAGAATGCGATGCATCTCGGCTGTCACTAAATCATACTTGTGCTAAAAATTCATCGGTGCATAGTGAGCGCGATGTAGTAGTTTTTGTTGGTTGTTTTTAACTCTTTCTAAAATCTCTTTTTTGTCATTTTCATCGGTACAATGCGGGTAATTATTTAAAATAACTAGAGAATCATAAAAGTGAAAAAGAGGGATAAAAATAGTTCCTGCCAGGGATACTATGGTTTGATTAACATGAACATGAGCTTGATTCGCCTCTTCTCGGCGATCGCACAAATATTCATGAATCATTTCATAGAACCAATATAAACATAATCCATTCAGACCTCCGGTTTGATGAATACGACTGTAAAATTCCTCTTTTTGTGATTTAACAACTGATTTATCGAGAAAATTCTCTAAATATTTTGCTGCAAAAACAGCTATATTTGCTAAATCTAACGCTGATAATAAATTAAATTTTTGTAATTGCTGGATATACACTTGAGCATCATTTATAACTGTTTTCAAATTGACTCCTGTCAAATAAGCACAATGAATTATGTATCCAGCATTATACCCAGCAAATTCCCTCTCCCCTACAGCCATTCCCACTTGATATCCTTCAATTAAAAGTGGTAAACTTTCACGGTAGTGTTGTTTGCAGTGAAGATTGACTTGAGCAACGGTAAGATTTACTTTACTGCGGCTATAGTGATTCAACTTACTCACCATTTGTAGCGCTAATTTACCAAATTTATAGACTGCATCTATATCTTCTAAAATTATGCCTTGTAACCCTCCATAGGTAGCGTAAATAAAAGCTGCATCTGAATTATTACCATGTAAAACTAACTGTTTAACCTGAGTTAATATGATAATTGGATATAAATCTGGTTTACATGAATAGATAGCTGGAGTAATCTTCGATAGTAGATTGGTAATTGCTATTGGCTCTGTATCTACCATGACTGGCAAATTTAATAAATCAGTCTCTGTTTTGTCTGCTAATAAGTTTTGAACCTCCGTCAGTGCAGCCATTGTCTCTGCAAAAGTTACAGTTTCTGGTAAGTTGAGACTAAACTCCTGTAAAGCAGTGCGAGCAATTGCGATCGCATCTAAAAATCGATGTTGAACTGCGTAGGCTTGAATTTGAATTTCGTAGGCTTTGATGCGGTCTAGTTTATTTGTGCTTTTTGTAAAAATGATTTTGAGGCATTCTTCCATTTCCGCAAATCTACCACAGCAATAAGCTGCTTCCGCTTTTTCTTCTAACAGTGCTAAAATTAAATCTCCCTTCGCGAGTTTTTCCTGACTACGACTAATGATTTGGGAAGTAAAATCAATGAATTCTAACCCCATATGAAAATAATTCAAAGCTGATTCATAAGCAATTGCAGCTTTGGCTTTTCTCCCAGTCATGAGATTTAATTGGGCAAATTTTTCTCTTTCTGCGTGATTTGTAAATAGGGAAACAGCTTGATTCGCGTGATTGACAATCTCGAAGATGTTTTCTGCTAACTTTTCTGCAGATATATTCTGTAAAAGTAACTCAGCGATTTGCTTGTGAACCTGTTGTTTTCGCTCCTGGGGAATTAAACAATAAGCAGCTTCTTGAATTCGGTCGTGTTGAAATCTAAATCGAGGATTTTTATCTAGAACGCTATAGTTATCTATAATATCATCTAAAAATAATTTATAATCCTTATCTAAGGGAATAACTAAATTTTGTACTATTGCTGGCCATAAATTTTTGAGTGCAGATTGGGGAGATTGTTGACTAATTATTCCTAAAGTCTGTAAATCAAACTTGTCACCAATACATGCAGCTAATCTTAATACTTCCTGAGTTGATATAAATAAATTTCGCAATTTACCTATCATTAGTTCAACCACATTATCTGTGAGATTTTGCTGCCTAATTGTCGTCAAATCCCATTTCCATTCACCCGTTTCTCTCTCAAAACTCAATAAGTTTCCTTCATGCAAAGATTTGAGTAGTTGAATTAAAAAGAAAGGATTTCCCTGGGTTTTTTCATATAGTAACTTTGCCAAGGCTTGAATCCGTGAAAAATGACAATTAAGAGTATCCGCAATCAATTGCATCACATCATGTAATGACAAAGAATCCAAAACAATCCTTGTCAAACTTAACCCTTGTGCTTCTATTTCAGTTAAAGCTTGTATAAAGGGATGGGTGGGGTCAACTTCATTATTGCGATAGGCTAAAATTACCAAACGATGCTGAGTCTGGGAACTTGTCAACAATCTTTTTAGAAAAGATATGGTCGTTAAATTAGCCCATTGTACATCATCAATAAACTCCACCAAAGGAGATTTCGGACTCCCAGTAGCAGTTGCAAAATCCATTAAAGTCTGTTCAAAACGATTTTGTGCTTCCTGTACAGGTAATTCCTCTAGCGATGCTTGCTGACCAATTAATAACTCCAACTCCGGAATCAAATCAATAATCAATTGTCCATTTGGACCTACAACTGCTGAAAAGCGATCGCGCCAATATTCTACACTTTCTTTACCCTCACTCAAAATTTGTCGAATCAAATCCCCATAACTAGCTGCAATACAAGCATAGGGAACATCTCTCTGTAACTGGTCAAACTTTCCACTGATAAAATGACCACGACTAGCTGTGACCGGTTTGAGCAATTCCCGAATTAACGAGGTTTTCCCTACACCAGAATATCCACACACCACCACCACCTGACAACCACCCTCTTCTTGGACAGCAGTAAACGCATCTAGTAAGGTTTTGAGTTGATTTTCCCGACCGTAAAGTTTTTCTGGAATACGTAATTGAGACATGCGATCGCGAAGCGACTCCATAGGAGTATCGCATTGCCCTAAAATAAAATCATTAACGGTACCTGTTTGCTGATATTCTTGCCAAAATCGCTGTAAATCAAACTTTAAACCCCCAGCACTTTGGTATCTATCCTCCGGATTCTTTGCCATTAGTTTACCAACAATCCTTTCCACCATCGTTGGTATCCCCTTATTCGGAAGGAAAGCAGGAGGATTTTTCGTCAAATGAGCATAAACCAACTCCATCGGGTCATCCCCAGCAAACGGTAATTCCCCCGTTAATAATTCATACAAAGTCACACCCAAGGAATAAAAATCGCTTCGGCAATCAATCCCCCGATTCATCCTTCCAGTTTGTTCAGGAGACAAATAAGCTAAAGTCCCCTCCAAAGTATCAAGGTTTCCGACTTCCCGAATTTCTTGAGAAACCAAAGCTGCAATACTAAAATCAATCAGCTTTACCTGTCCCGATTCCGGTTCTACTAAAATATTCGCAGGTTTTATATCCTTGTGAATAACCCCTTGCTGATGAACATGTTCCAAAATCCCAGCAACCTGTACAGCAACTCCTAAAACCTCTCCCACACCCCTATTTCCCTCCCGGAAATATTTACATAGAGAGATCCCCCCAAAATCCTCCATCACTAACATGTAACTATTCCCACATACATCAAAACTGTAAATCGGGACAACACCCGCTATATTCAGTTTTTGAGTAACTGTGTACTGGTGACGAAATCTAAATATCTCCTGGGGAGTCGGAGAAGGATTTCTCAGTAGTTTTACCACCACAGGTAAGCGATCACCTTCTCGAATTGCTCGATAAACAATTGTTCGAGAACCATGATATAATTCTTCCAGAATTTCGTATCCGGGAATACTGCTGTGGTTAGTAATCATACTGGGAAGAAATCCTTACTATTGCTGAATATTTCCTATGTTTAGTCTTCCCACTTTGCCTGAAAAATTCAACTCCCAACCAGAAATTATGACACCTACATTGGCTGCGGACACCAGAACCAATAAAAGTAGTTTTTTCCACACCCTGTTCCCCACTTCCCACTTACTTTCAAGTAGGGGCATTGAATTTATTAATGAACTATGATTGTACATCCTGCATCTTTTGAATCAACATCAAAATCCTTTTACGAGGGTGTTAACGCAAAAGCTCCACATCGGGTAAAATCCTAATTATTGCCACTAAGATTAATCACAAACAACATCACCAGGAGAACATCATGGAAGAAACACAAGTTAACTGTAAAGTAGACTGCGTTAACGGTTGTCTTCTCCCAGAAAAATGCCCAAACCTAGAAAACCGCCAAGCCACAACCAAATTTATCGCGGAAACATCCCTTGACCAAATGCTAGAAATCGCCGAAGCCGCAAGACTAAAAAAACTCATGGAACCACCTAAATGGGTCATTCCCGAAGACATATAAGACTTGCAGTACATTGAAAAACCTTGTTACAGATGCCTGAAGACAGTTGTTTCGTGTTTAAAAGTAGTAGTAGCTGAGTATTCACCTAAATCTTGGTAAATCCTAATCTTGGTCAATTTAATACCAATTTGAAAAAAAATACGACAGATAAGGTAGGTACAATTAAACATAAAACCACAATGCAACCAATCATTCGGCGAAAAGCCTTACCCCCGTACAGACGCGATATATCGCGTCTCTCCCTACATACTTTCTAATCCAAAATCTAAAATCCAAAATCCAAAATCCTATAACCTTCCGTGCGTCCCTATACAGCAATTTTGATTATCCCCACAGGAGTTGGTGCAGCCATCGGTGGCTATGCTGGAGACGGACTACCCGTAGCCAAAGCCATGTCGCAAGTTGTAGATAGACTGATTACCCACCCCAACGTCATGAACGGGGCAATGTTGTACTGGCCCATACCTAACAGCCTCTACGTGGAAGGATACGGACTCAACCGCTTTGCTGCTGGAAGTTGGGGTTTACGTCCAGTGCATCAGAATAAAATTGGTATAATCTTAGACCAGGCAATAGAGCCAGAATTAAGAATTAGGCAATTACAAGCAGCAGATGCAGCTAGAGCCACCTTGGGATTGCAAATATCTGATTACATAATTACAGATGCACCCCTCGGTGTGGAATTGCAAATATCAAACAGTGGTAGTAGTTGGGGTACAATTAGCAACCCGAATTCCCTATTACAAGCCGCAGATCAATTGGTTCAAAAAGCAAACGTAAATGCGATCGCAGTAGTAGCTCGCTTCCCCGACGAAATAGATCCCATTGCCGACCTCAATTACCGCAAAGGTCAAGGCGTAGACCCAATAGCCGGGTGCGAAGCAATCATTAGCCATCTAATCGTCCGTGAATTTCAAATCCCCTGCGCTCACGCACCAGCCTTTTTTCCACCTCCATTAGATACTAACCTATCACCCCGTTCCGCCGCCGAAGAAATTGGCTACACATTCTTACCCAGCGTCCTAGTCGGACTCCATCGCGCTCCCCAGTTCCTATACCATCCATCAGACCCATCTCCCCAACCATGTGATATCTGGTCAAACCAAGTAGACGCACTGGTAATCCCTGCAACCGCAAGTGGAAATAGTTGTGTCATGCACCTCAGCCAACAAAAAACACTTATCATCGCCGTAGAAGAGAATTACACCCAAATTCAAGTTCCCCCCCATAAAATCGGCATCAAATCACTACAAGTTCAATCCTATTTAGAAGCCATCGGTATCCTCGCAGCTCATAAATCAGGTATCGACCCCCAAGGTTTTATTACAACCAAATCATCCCAACATATCGAAAGATTAAGTTGAGAAAGCAATCTTTAACGATAAATTTGTCAAGTATCAATATTAACCACCTCGTGAAAACAGGAAATAAGCTCAAACAGTATATTTGTTTTTATCGGCTATTCCCGATTCCCTACTCCCCACTCCCAAAAAGCAAGCTTATTAAGTGTTAAAGGCGACTTTAAACACAACCTCTAACATAACCATAGTAGGATAAACAGAAAACCGTTGCGCCCTGACCGCTAAATATCATATCCAGTTGATCTAACCATAATCTCAAATTCAAGCCTTTGCACCTTACCTGTATTTTGAGCAAGGGAGTGATAAGCCTTGAGTAGTGGGTTGATTTTCCTCCTAACTCCCTATTCCCTGTTTCCTAATCACTAGAAGTTTGAGGAGTTTGTGAGAAATCTGGGTCTAACGCTGATGCGTGAGTTTTTGTGGGTACATTAAATGGATATTAACGTAAGTTGCTAGTTAGTGCTTATAAATGTATCATTATAATATATAATATCTGCTTCCCTGTATTTTTAGACACGAAAATTTTAGATTTTGTACTTAAAAATCGATATTCTTTTACAACTAGCAACTTGGGTTATTAACATAAGCTTTTCAACCCTTGCCTAAAGGCGAAGGGTTAAAAATGAGTATTTCTATAAAATACTTGCATATACTACCCAAGTGAACAAAAAATCAACCCAAAAGTGGCAACATTAGAAATAAACACCATACATCTTGACCAGATTGAACCAGATTAACAACCCTTTCTCAATTCATTACCTAATTCCTGCAATTTGTTCCTCATATTACCGACAAACATCAACCATCTATCAAACCTAACTAATCGTGACCCCACAACATCACCAAGAACCAGAAGCTCCCTCTTTAACTAGAATCCAAGTACTAGTTGCAATGGGAGTAACTGCAATCATTCTCTGGATTATCGCCAAAATTTGCTTGCGGTTTTCCGGAATTCCTCTTATGAGTTGGCGTTGGCACGAACCAGATTTTCTTTTTGGAGTAGGGTTAGGACTTGGTATAACCCTAATCAGTGGTCTTGGCTACAAACTAATTACCCCCTATCGTCAAAGTGTTGATTTTTACCTAGATATAGTTCTCAAACCCTTAGCTCTACCGGACCTAATCTGGTTAGGACTACTACCAGGTTTAAGCGAAGAACTACTATTTAGAGGAGTTTTAATTCCAGCCCTCGGCTCCAACCATTTTGCCATCATCGTTTCTAGCATCAGTTTCGGCATACTCCATCTCAGTTCCCCCCACCAATGGACATACGTTGCCTGGGCAACGGTTGTCGGTCTTATATTTGGTTATAGCACCCTGATCACAGGTAATCTACTAGTCGCCATCGTCGCCCATATCACGACCAATCTTCTTTCTAGCTATCTATGGAAATTGGAAAACTCCCACTAACACTTCCTCACATAAAACTCGTCGAAAAGGAAAGTAGAACCTTGCAGGAAACTAACGCTCCGAACTCTTATCCAGCAAGAGCTTCAAAAATAAAATATTTTTTTTGAAAAAAGGGTTGACAAAGCAAAAAGGAATAGATAGGATGTATAGGTGACTGAAACGCAAAGCCAACACAAGAGAGGCAAGCTTCAGGAAACATCGAACCTAGAAAAAAGAAATAGTTTGAAAGCGAATTAAACCGAAGCCCAACGTCAAGAGAAAATGAGACGAGGCTGAGGTCAGAAAAAATCAGCCAAAATCAATAAAACAAAAAGAGCTAAAGAAAGCTGGAAATTTTGTTGAAAGAAACAAAACGGAGAGTTTGATCCTGGCTCAGGATGAACGCTGGCGGTATGCTTAACACAT
>CALJJQ010000018.1 GCA_937973965.1 uncultured Calothrix sp.
ATTGTCGGTACCCAAATCAATTTGTGAATCAAATGTAACTGATTCCGCATCGCGATGCTGCATGCGATCGCCTGGCTTGTCAGAGATGGGGATATCGCACCCTGAGTCCCATAACGAGAAATTTGGGTCAATAATCAAACCCCTGAAATATTATTCTCTCATGGTATCAAACCACCCTGCTCTCCATTTTGAAGAGGGACAGAAAAATCTGTATTTTTCAACTAAAAATTAATACTTTCAAAGCCTCTTTTCCTTTGAAGGAGAGGGTTGGAGAGGGGTTATTTGAATTTGTCCGAGCTTTACCGTAGAAGTACTGGAATTAAAATACTGATATACAAAAAACAGGATGTAAATATTGCTCACATCCTGTTTAAAAGACACTAAAAGTACAAAACCAATATATCAAACTAATTAATTACCGACCAACACCGATATATTGGAATCCAGATTCAATCAATTGTTCGCGGTTGAGGAAGTTACGACCATCGATAATCACGGGATTGCTCATTAATTTCGCCATTTTGCCATAATCAAGGCTGCTGAATTGCTGCCATTCGGTGACCAATACCAACGCATCACAACCATCCGCAAGACGTTCTGCATCGGTTTCCACCAACACACCAGTTAAACCATGACGCATTCCGGTTTGGGAAATAATTGGGTCGTAGGCTTTAACTTTTGCTCCCAGACGGTTTAACTGTTCGATTAAATTAAGTGCAGGTGCATCACGTAGGTCGTCGGTGTCGGGTTTAAAGGTTAATCCCAATAAACCAACGGTTTTACCTTTGAGGATTTTCAGCGCTTGTTGTAATTTTTCCAGTGCAATCAAACGTTGACGTTCGTTGACGGAAATAGCTGCTTTGAGTAGTTGTGCTTCGTAACCGTAGTCGTCTGCGGTATGAACGAGTGCAGAAACATCTTTGGGGAAGCAGGAACCACCCCAACCAATTCCCGCATTCAGGAATTTGTTACCAATCCGGGAATCTAAACCAATACCTTTAGCAACTTGGGTGACATCAGCACCGACGCGATCGCAAATATTGGCGACTTCGTTAATAAAACTAATTTTAGTGGCAAGGAAGGCGTTCGCAGCATATTTAATCATTTCTGCGGAACTTAAATCTGTCACCAGTACGGGGACAGGAGGTAAAGATTTATCTTGGGCAAATTGACGTTCGACGATGGGTGTATATAATTCCTTCATCATCGCGATCGCTCTGTCGCTGTTTCCCCCTAAAACAATCCGGTCAGGATTAAAGGTGTCGTAAACAGCAGAACCTTCTCTTAAAAATTCCGGATTGCTGACAACATCAAATTCCGCATCCATCACGGGAAGACGATCAGCACCACCCCCTGCTGTCACCAGGGTTTTCTGACGTTCTGCAATTCCATCGAGAACAATCATCCGTACCCAATCTCCAGAACCAATGGGTACGGTGGATTTATTCACAATCACCTTGTAACCACCATTTAAATTTGCACCTATACTCCGTGCTACCGCTTCCACATAACGAGTATCGCTTTCCCCGGTTGGTAAGGGTGGTGTCCCAACTGCAATAAATAAAATTTCTCCGTGGGCTACCCCTGCGGCTATATCTGTTGTAAATTGAATGCGATCGCTTTGAATTGCCGATTGCATAATTTCCGAAAGTCCCGGTTCAAAAATCGGTGACTGTCCGGCTTTCATGATTTTGACTTTTTCTTCGTTGTTGTCAACACAAATTACATCATGACCAATATGGGCTAAACAAGCACCTGTCACCAGACCAACGTAACCAGTTCCGATTACACAAACACGCATTTGTTGAATTCCTCACGTAAGATATGGGTAATTTCTAACGACATCTGGGGTATGTATTTCTAAGGATGCGGTTAATTATTCAGGCAATAGGAATATGAATGGTGGAAATTAACGATTGATTGCCACCTGACCTGACTTGGACATCCGTGAACGGAAATCATCGATTGTCAATTTTAGTCCTTCCGATAGGGGAACAGTCGGTTCCCAATTTAACAGGGTTTTAGCTTTGGTAATATCTGGACGACGACGACGGGGATCATCGGAAGGAAGGGGTTTAAAATTAATCTCCGCAGTCGGATCAACCATGTCTCGCACTGCTTCGGCTAATTGTAAAATCGTGTATTCTCCCGGATTACCGATATTAACTGGTCCCACATAATCGCTATTCATTAAACGAATAAAGCCGTCGATCAAGTCAGAAACATAGCAAAAACTTCGCGTTTGGGAACCATCACCATACACGGTTAAGGGTTTACCCTGAAGTGCTTGGACAATAAAATTACTGACAACACGACCATCATTTTCTAACATGCGCGGTCCATAGGTGTTAAAAATCCTCACCACACGCACATCCACACCATTTTGACGGTGATAATCAAAGGTCAAAGTTTCCGCAATCCGTTTCCCCTCGTCGTAGCAAGAACGTAAACCAATGGGATTGACGTTACCACGATACTCTTCCGTCTGCGGATGCACGTCTGGATCTCCGTACACTTCACTGGTAGATGCAAGGAAAAATCTGGCTTTGACCCGTTTTGCTAATCCCAACATGTTCATGGTTCCCATGACGTTGGTTTTCACTGTCTTCACGGGATTGTATTGATAGTGTACTGGTGATGCCGGACAAGCTAAATGGTAGATTTGATCTACTTCTAAGCGAATTGGCTCAGTAATATCATGGCGGATCAACTCAAAGTTAGGATGGTTCATCCATTGGATAATATTACGCTTGTGACCTGTATAAAAATTATCTAGGCAGATAATTTCATGTCCCTCAGTCATTAATCGGTCAATAAGATGGGAACCGAGAAACCCAGCACCACCCGTCACCAAAATTCTCATAATCTACCTAATTACTTACAGTACAGATATAAAATTGGTTGGCAATCGCACCTAGAACTTAGAGTACCCAGGTGCAAATCAAAACTACCGCAAAATTAAAAATTTTCTTGATTATCTGTATTTATACACTTAGGTGTAATCCAAGACACATCAAGTAATTGCGTGCATATGCTTTTAGCAAAATAACAAAAATATTCACCTTTATAAAACTTGATGCGGAAGATTTCATTAAATCTTTACGAAATGAGAAAAATTCAAATATCTTTCAGATGCAATTTATTCACCTGTTCGTTAAATGTTGGTAGATAATTGCTACAAGAATCCCCATTCATCAAATGGAAGGGGACAGAGTGAATCAAAATAAGTCTAGGAATTACATCCCTAGACTGAGAGCAAAGTCCATTGAATACAGACTATACAAATGAAATATAAATTTTTTGCCCAAAGTGTAGATTTATTTATTACTAGTATGAGCGCTCAAGCTAAGTATTTATCCTCGATTGCTCACGAGTAGGTTATTAAGTCTTGAGTGAAGGATTAATTTCCCTTCTACTCCCTACACCCTACGGATACGCACAAAATTTTTGTAGACTAGTCCCTGTCAACTTTATTTTGATGGATTGCGGTGGTATGGGCATCCTGCCCGCGTTTGAATTATAAATAAATGTATCCATCATTTCTATTTTGACAAACCATCTAGACGCTACGTGTCTACACTATTCCCTACTCCTCGTAGGTTTGAAGAATTTGGAAGAAATCCGGGTTATGGGTAATACCGTTTTCGTTTGAAGTTGATACCTGACGGGAAGCTTGGGGGAGCAGGGGACGAAAATGTATCAAAAGTTTGAGTGAAATGGTATAAGGTGCTCCTTCTTGAGAGTTAATAAGCTAAATTTTCCAGTGTTTCTCGGAGATAGCGTTGTACTTGTCGATCTAAACTTAAAGACTGTAATTGCAAATCGGATTCAAGTAACCAGCGCTGAAAACCGGAACTAGAAGCGATCGCTTGTTTTAAGCTTTGCCAAATTTCTGTATCTGCCATTTCTGGGTGTGTGTTGGAAGCGTTGATTAAACTCATAACTTGACTATTCCTCAGTTTCAACTGCGAGAATGGACGGGAGCAAGAGTTAAACCACTTGCACCCTGGAAATTCTAATTTCAAGCGGGACAGAATCTATGCTTGGTTTTTGTGTTGCTTTCCTCACGATTGACAGCAATACTGACAACACATCAACGGATTGAGGGTGTCCCATGTTGGTGTCAAGGGGTGTAACTGTCATAGGTGTCACCTAGTACCTATTCCCCAATAGCATCGGGTAGATAGGGATTGACAGCACTTAAACCAAGAAACTACGCCTAGCGCGTCTGTAGGAGTAATTTACAATCCACAATCCCAAAAGGATGTAAATTGTTCCCTATTCAACATAATCTGTATCACCAGGCAATTTCTGTTACACTGATGACTAAATATGAAGTTGCTACTACCTCTAATTGTATATTTTTAAATTACAGATGGTGGTTTAAGGTAATTCCACGGAGGTAGGTTTGGCGATATGGGGTAATCCCCAGCCTAATTTTTCCCGCAGTATGCGGAAAAACTCCGGTGATTGCAAACGAATAAACTTAACACTGTACTGCGATCGCTCTACATATACCCGGTCTTCAGGGAAGACATAACAACCTGCATTACCATCTACTACCATCACTAACCTGGGTGCATTCACCGGAAAAACTGTGACCGGTTCGCTGTCGGGAAATACTAAAGCGCGGGAAGCCAGAGAATGGGGACAAATGGGGACTAACTGCAATACCGATACCCCTGGAGCAATCACCGGTCCACCTGCACTTAAGGAATAGGCAGTAGAACCAGTTGGTGTGGAAATAATCACCCCATCTGCGGCGATATCCACGGGTGCATGTCTACCCACACCGATTTCAAAATGACACATGGAGGTCAGTGGTTCCCGGTGCAACACCATCTCGTTCAAACACAGGGCTTCCCATAAGACATCACGATGACGGAATACTCGCACCGCCATCATCGCCCGTTCTTCAATCTCGTAATTACCAGCCATTAATTGGGCGATCGCCTGTGGTAACTGGTTCAAATAAGCTTCTGTCAGAAACCCCATGTGTCCGGTATTTATGCCCAAAATCGGAATTCCACAGGGTGCAACCTGACGCGATGCCGCCAAAACCGTCCCATCACCACCCAAAACGACGGCAAATTCCATCCCTTGGTCAAAACCAGGTGGTGTTAACCCCTCAATTGGTGTGTGGCAAACCGGACTATCTGGACTGGAATAGCCTAGTATCCCACCAACACCTGTGGTGACAACCACTTCCCAACCAGCATTGGTGAGTTGCTCCTTAATTTCGACAGCGATACGACCCGCTATCGGTTTCACGTCATTGTAAATAATGCCCGCTTTCGGCACGCTTCAAAATCCAACTTGTTTTTTAAAATGTGAATTATCCCAACCAGACCAAGTTGAGGTTGGAACTGCCAAACTCATTGAACTCTGGAACGGTCTTAGTGTGTTTTTCTCATAAACTTTTTCATATTACCATCATCTTGGAGTTTTGAGTCGAAAAATTAGGGAATAGGGAGAGATGCGATATGTCGGGTCTGTAGAGGAATCGGCTGTAGGGGGGAACTCTTTCCCGGAACATTTGAAAATTTTCTCAACTATTTTTGATATTCTCCAATACCTCAGTGGTTGATATCAGGGGGCTAAAGCGCAACTACATGCTTTTTTACCCCTCAAAATTAATGCGATAGACCACTACTCCCTAACCCCGACAGATAAACAAAATCAAACAGGATTATTACTATCAGAACAAATATAGAATAAAACCCTCTCTAATCATAGATTTACCCAATAAATCTGCGGCAATTTGTATCAAAACATTAAGGAATATTTCATTTGTGTGATTAACCAATCAAGGAGGGAGAAATCAGGCAAAGTGACGTGATAGGATGCATTTTGTCTACGTCAAGCAAAGTTAGGGAGAAAACCTTTGACACTTCGGGTTGCTGTTGTTGGATCGGGACCAGCTGGGTCTTCGGCGGCTGAAATCCTGGCGAAAGCTGGTATCGAAACCTATTTATTTGAGCGCAAGCTAGATAACGCGAAGCCTTGCGGGGGTGCGATTCCGTTGTGTATGGTCAGTGAATTTGACTTACCTGCGGATATTATCGACCGTCAAGTGCGGAAGATGAAAATGATTTCCCCCTCGAATCGTGAGGTTGATATCAATTTAATAAATCAAGATGAATATATTGGCATGACTCGTCGCGAAGTCCTAGATGGATATTTGCGCAATCGTGCAGCTAAATTAGGAGCGCATTTAATTAATGCCACAGTTCATAAACTAGATATTCCGACCAACGATACTGACCCCTATACAATCCACTACGTTGACCATACGGAAGGGGGAGCGCAAGGTGTGGCCAAATCCCTGAAGGTGGATGTAATTATTGGTGCGGATGGAGCCAATTCTCGGATTGCCAAGGAAATCGATGCAGGGGATTATAATTATGCGATCGCATTCCAAGAGCGGATTCGCATTCCCGAAGAAAAAATGGCATACTACGAAGACTTGGCAGAGATGTACGTTGGTGATGATGTCTCCACTGACTTTTATGCCTGGGTATTTCCGAAGTACGACCACGTTGCTGTGGGTACGGGAACGATGCACGTCAATAAAGCTAGCATCAAACAACTACAAGCTGGTATCCGCGCTCGTGCAGCCAAAAAACTAGAAGGTGGTAAGATTATCAAGGTGGAAGCTCACCCGATTCCCGAACATCCCCGTCCCCGTCGTGTTGTTGGACGGGTGGCGTTAGTAGGTGATGCTGCTGGTTATGTTACGAAGTCTTCTGGTGAAGGTATTTATTTCGCAGCCAAATCCGGCAGAATGTGTGCTGAAACCATTGTGGAGTTAACCAATGGTGGTGCGCGGATTCCCACCGAAGGTGATTTAAAAATCTACCTCAAACGTTGGGACAAGAAATACGGTTTAACCTACAAAGTTCTAGATCTACTCCAAACCGTATTCTACCGCTCCGATGCCACCCGCGAAGCTTTCGTGGAAATGTGTGCGGATCTGGATGTGCAACGTTTGACCTTTGATAGTTATTTATACAAAACAGTTGTACCTGCCAACCCAATTACCCAGTTAAAAATTACCGCTAAAACCATCGGTAGTTTACTCCGTGGGAATGCACTTGCTCCTTAAATATGGACGTTGACTGTTGACGGTTAACGGCTAACCGTCAACGGTCAACGGAGTTTAACATACTCACCGACCTAAAGGTGTAGTGATTCTTGGCACTTCGCTGGGGAATGTCAATATTTAATAGCCTGATATCCCCAATACCCAATACGTTAAAAAATGTGTAAATAACTTTATTTAACCTCAGACGGGCATAACAATAAAAAAATCTTTGAATGCCTGATGGCATTTTTATGGACGAATATGGATAGATTTTGCAGGTGACTGGACAGAATCTTGATCTTAGTTATTTGCCTAAAATTTCGGCTATCCATCAAGTGATGATCTCGTCCATAATTTTTATAAGGGATATGCTGAAAACCCTATGGCTTTAGCCAAGGGATGAAAGCTATTTCATCGGCTTTAGCCCCACAGGCTCTGGTAAAGTAGCTTTAGTTTCAACGTAAGCAGGAATAACCGAGAGCGTGTTGAACAATCCTAGTAGGGGTGAAACTCCCGCACAGTAAGTCAGCCGTGTTCATCGTCGCCTATACCACTGGCAAATAATTAGC
>CALJJQ010000019.1 GCA_937973965.1 uncultured Calothrix sp.
CCCGAAATGAAATATTTTGCTCGTTTCCTCCATGTTCTCCTTCCTCGCTGTACGGGTCGGAGAACTGTCGTCAACTCGCTCGCAATTCATCTCAACACCTCCCTCCGGGTAGGTGTGAGGCTTCTTGCTGTTCTAGCTAAATGACCACGCGGAGCATGGTCACTAGATAAAAATTTTCAAAAATTTAAAATCCCAAATCGCCAAACACTGCTTGAATCTGTGCTTGCGCTTTATGTAGGGATTCGATCCATTCCCGTTCCGGGTCACTATCGGCTACAATTCCTGCACCAACTTGTCCCCAGACGGTTTTTTGATGGGGTACACTATTGCCTTTATCTGCTGTTAACAATAAAGTCCGAATCAGGATATTTAAATCCAGGTTTCCCCTCACATCCACATAACCGCAGGAACCATAAAATAAACTGCGTCGTACAGGTTCAAGTTCTTCAATAATTTCCATACACCGCACCTTGGGACACCCGGTAATTGTTCCACCGGGAAACATGGCTTTAATCAGGTCAATTGGTTTAACATTGGCTTTTAATTGACCTTTTACATTACTCACCAAGTGCATGACATGACTGTAACGCTCAATAGTCAATAACTCATCCACAACCACGCTCCCCCATTCACAAACCCGACCTAAATCATTGCGTTCCAGGTCAACTAACATGATATGTTCAGCTCGTTCTTTAGTGTTGCTGAGTAATTCTGCTGCTAACTCCCCATCCATCTGGGGAGTGATTCCCCGTTTGCGGGTTCCAGCGATGGGTCGGGTTTCGGCTTGGTTCCCCTGTAATTTTACTAAACGTTCCGGTGAACAGGATACCACTTCTCCCCAAGGTGTACGCCAATAGGATGCGAAGGGGGAGGGATTAATTTGCTGTAAACGTCGGTAAATTTCCCATCCGGATGCGGTGGTGGAGGTACTAAAGCGGAGGGACAAATTAGCTTGAAAAATATCCCCAGCGAGTATGTATTTTTTGGCTTTGATTACAGCAGTTTCGTAATCCAGTTGCTGGGAGAGGAATGTGAGGGGAGAAGGAGTAGAGACGACTCCTTGGGTCGTCTGTAAGGGTGAGGAAATCAAAGCTTGCATTTGGTCGAGTTGGTGTGGTTCACTCGCTGCAAACCAAAGGATTTGCTGGTGGTGGTCGAGGATTGCGAAGGTTTCCGGTACATACCAAAACGCGACGGGGAAGGGGAGGGAATCGGGTTTGGTATAGGGTAATTTTTCGATTTCCCCTGCTAAGTCATAACCAAACCAACCCAACCAACCACCAATAAAGGGGAGTTCCTGGGGTATGTCGGGATGGGTTTGCTTCTGGTTTGCTACAGAAAATACTGTTTCTAGCTGGGTAAATACCTGTCCTAGGGATGGGGTGAATATTTGGGGAATGTGATTAGTTTGACGAGGTTTCCCAGCACAAATCGAATATCTAGCGAGGTGGGGGTTTTCTATGGGGATGGGATAGGGACTTTCCAGTAGGGTTGCGATCGCACTGTTTGTGCGAATATATAATTTGGCAAAAATATCTGATGCGGTTTGTTGGTGGAGAGGTTGCGATCGCCAGTACCAGGAAAATGCCATGGGATTTGGGATTTGAGATTTGGGATTTTGAATTGTGGTAGAGACGACCCGTCGGGTTGTCTAGATGATGGGTAAAAATTGATTTCGCAATTACCCGTTACAGTTTTGGTAACAGGATGATTGTTACTGGTTTTACATAGTAAAACAAAACCATGAACTTCTTGCGGTTTTAGGGAGAAAAAAGGGAAATCAAAGGGTAAACAATACCTTTCCATTTCCCTTTTTCCATTTGTTTGATTTAGTTTTGATTTGCAGCAATCCGATTATAAGTCGTGAAAAATAGCGTGCTGATGACTGGTGACTGTTAACCGTTAACCACCCTAGATGTAAGATTTCACAAATTATTTAGAACTGTAGTTTACTTATTTAGTAGCTTTGACTGTTTTTGCAGATGACTCCATCCCCTTAATGCCATTAATAAACATCGGGACAAATTTTTCCATAAACTCTTGGGGGTTACGATTCCAGATTCTCTGTGCTGCTTGCAGTCTAGTCATCTGTAGTTCGGGTGCAAGCAGAGTTTGCGGTAAACGCTCTATCAGATATTGGGTACGCTCCCACAAAGTCATATTATTCGTTACTTCCACTAAATTGGCAACTCTGCGCAGTTCCGCACCCAAGGTAATATCCATCCCCGATTCATACGCAGCTTGTTCAATTGCAGCATATTTTTTCTTGGCTTGTTCAACTTTTTGTCTGTGTTCTGGACTTTGAGCAGCCAATTTCCCTAACCAACGGTTCCCCCAGCGCACATGTCCCGCTTCTTCCGGTAAAATTTTTTCGATGGTTTCACGAATCTTAATATTTTCTGCCGTTTGGGGTGCTTGTTTCAGGGCATAAATATGGGCAGAAAAATACTCGCAACCCCGTTTCTCTGTGACGTTAATCGCTGCTAAAGAGGAAATCAAGAAATCATCTAGGTCTTTCGCTGGGTCTTTGGTTTCACTATCCAATAACCTCTCAAATTCGTTGATGTAAGACATTCCCGGAGGGGTTCCTACACTTACACCCATATCCACTAACAAATCAGTTAACCACATGGCGTGACGAGCTTCGTCGGCAATATGACGGGACAAATCCCGAATTAATTCCGGTGATTTCCCATCTAGTTGCTCAATCAAATTCGTTAAATCCTTACAACTGCGCTGTTCGCTGTAACGATAACGATTCAGCGTAATCGCATGAATTTCGCGATCGCGCACTATCTGCGTTAATATCTCCCTCGCTCCTAACGCATTTTGGAATTTTTTCGGATATGTGACGGTCATGGTGGTGATGATTGCTATTTGTAAAGTAAATTCATAAATATCTTAACGTAAGCACCTCTAGGTTTAGGCATTTGTCACCATGCATTTTTATCTGCAAGTCCTGATAATTGAGATAGATTTTGCAGTCTATGGTGAAGAGTGGAAAGTTATTAGGGAGTGGGGAGTAGGGAGTAGTGGATTTTTTGATGGGTGAAGAAAGGCATGTAGTAGTGCTAGTCTACGACAAGCGCCTTTATCATCAAGCTTTTTTTGGGGCTAGAGCCACAACTACGAACCCTTCAGAACCTATGGAACAGACTTGTAGGGAGTAGAGAGGACCCGTCGGGTCCTCTCTACTCCCTATCCTCAAAT
>CALJJQ010000020.1 GCA_937973965.1 uncultured Calothrix sp.
GAAAAATAGTAAAGACGCGATATATCGCGTCTCTATATCTTGCAAGCAATTGACGGGATTTTAGTCTTCAAAAGTGCAAACAATAGTCATACAGAGTGAAAAAAATCTTGCATCTGTAATTTTTAGGAGCCAATAAAAAAAGGAATTTTTGGGTTAAAACTACTCCCCACTCCCTACTCTCTACTCCCTTCCCTATCCCTATTCCCTTTTATCTTTGCATCAATTCCTACTAAAATTTCGAAACCACAGATGATGACATCAACTTTCCTTACACATGCATTAAAAGAATGGTCTGTTGCTATTAATGCACTGGAAACCGGACAAACCATCATGTTGTTGCGCAAAGGTGGTATTCGCGAAGCAGGGGGACGCTTCCAGGTTGACCATACTCAAGTTTTATTATTTCCTACCTATGAGCATCAAAATCCTGAACTACTTAAAGATTCCTATGGGACGCAAGTTAAAACAGTTGAGTCGGGATGGCATCCTCTGGAAATAAAAATTAGTAGTTGGGCAGAAATTACGGATATTTTACCAATTTTTACGGCTGATAATTTGGCAAGTTTATCCCCTTTTCATATCTGGAATCAACGCTTTATTCAAGAGAGGTTAAAGTGGAAACCACGTCAACCTTTATATATTTTGTTATTGCGAGTTTATTTGTTATCTACACCCTTTTTGATTCCCTACAACAGTAAATATGGCGGATGCAAGTCTTGGATTAATTTAGAACAATCAATTACTCTGGATTGGCAAAATCCGGTGATGGGTGAATCGGATTATTTGAACCAGGTAAGTAGTATTCGGCAAATTCTCAATAAATGTGTTGAATAGCACAAGTCTATGAAAAATGATGAAAAATTGCTAGCAAAAGCAGATTTATTCATCATTAGCACTTCTAGCTGTTAAACCTGATTTCTGACAAACCTCTTCAACTTTCAGGGATTAGATTAAAACCAAACCTTTACTCAGCGCTGAACACTCACTTGTGGAAAATATGGGTTAAGTATTTATGCGGTAAAGTAAAGGAGATAAGTGAAGCATAAACCTTTGTTCAATACATAGTCCCAAAAGTTGGGTTTTGAGCAAAATTGTCTTACTGGACTCATATTTGATTTCTGAAAATCCCAAATTTTATCCCACAAAGCTTTGTTTCTCAGTATACCTCACAATGTTCAAGTACAATTCCTAATATGTAAGCGACATTGATCCAAAAAAACAGACTTCTCACCCCAAACATCTTGTTTTACATCTTCTCCCCCCATCAAGATCCAAGATAAATCATCTCTATAAAATTTATCTGGCAGATTATTTTCTGGAAAAATTTTATTAGAGCAATCGTTTTTTAGGGTTATATGGCGAATTGTAAACCTGTAGTTGAACAACTGCTCAGGTAATCCTAATTTATATTTCCTTTGTTTCACAAAATTGAGTTTATGCTTTACTATGCTCAGTGTAGGTAGTATTGTTTGAGATACTTACCCGAATAAGTATATATATCTAATACAATTTACAGTAAATATACTTTGCACGCTGATATATTTCCCTTTTGGTTTATTGACAGGTGACAGCTGACCTTTAAGCATTAAACATTTAAACCAAAAGCTCACATATTGGAGGTGTAAAGTATAACAGCAGATAGTAGTCCGATATATTTCGGGAAATTTTTGAATATTTTGAATCGATAGATACAATATTCCTTATTTAATGAATGCAATTGCGAGTTTGTTTGATAATTAGTTTGGTGCTGATTTTGGCTGAAGTTTCGCTCAAGTTCATTGTTGTATTTGCATAAATAAATATAGCTTCATTTTTAATCCAGGGAAAATTAGATTATTTAGGTTTTTTAACTATAAATACTTGTGAATTAAGGACTGCATCGATACAACAATCTACCTGATTCCATTAGTATGACTTTATTTCCATGATTTTTAGTTTGGTAATTATATTTCCCACAGATGATTGGGTAATTGGATATAACTTAACGTTATATCCATCAGGTCAATCCAAAATCCGTCTTGGAGAGTTGGTTGCGACGGAAACCGACTCCAAGGCATTTCCGCAAAATCCATACTCTCTGATAAAGCTATGGGTACCCGTTCTCCGATTTCTCTGTGTATAGCACAGTAGGCTAGGGTCCAAAATCGTTTTGATGATTATCTAAATTACTTCACTTAAATGGATCAAATATGGCTCTTTCTAGTTCTTTTGCAGATTTTTCCTTAGCGGAACTGTTTCAGTTGATTGACAGGGGTAAAAAGTCGGGATGCTTAACAGTTTGTACTTTACCAAACATTAAAGTTCTTGGTTCCAAGTCAGAGTATTATTATATTTGGTTTCGTCAAGGACAATTGGTGGCAGTAGCCAATAAATTAAATCATCATGGCTTATTGGAAAAGATGAATAAGCGGGGTTTAGTCAACGAAAAAATTATCAAAAATATTCTCCAAAATTCACCCAATTCTTCGACCAACCTTTTACCTTTGGGTTTACAATTAAAAACACAAGGTGTGTTGAGTAGTGAAGACTTAAATTTACTATTTGCCAGCCAATTGCAGCAGGTACGCAAGTTATTTGAAACTCAACAGGGTGTGTTTCAATTTGACGCTAAAGCCGAATTACCACTCAACGAAATGACTGGATTAAGTATTAGAGCCATTGAAGTTGCTTTAATGGTATTACGGGTGTTAAAAAATTGGTCAGCTTTGGCAGATGCTTTACCCGATAAAAACTCCGCAATTGAGACGATTGCTCCAGCAAACTCCCAATTACATCTGCATCCCTTGGAATGGCAAGTATGGGAATTCGCTAATGGTAGTGCAACCTTAACCGCGATCGCATACCAACTTAACCAACCAATCGCTATCATACAACAAACTGCTTTTCGGCTGATGTTAGCGGGTTTAGTGGAAGAAGTTCCCTTTGTACCCCCATCCTCTGAACTGCAAGACCGTTCCATTAGTGCTAGTCTAGCAGCGAGAAAAAGCCAAAATTCGCGATCGCTCACCATCAGTAGTGCATTTTTGCAAAACCTAGTTGGATTTTTAAGGAGCAAAACTTAATGGAAATCCTGCGAATTGTCGTCACAGGAAGCGTAGGTGCAGGGAAAAGTACCCTGATTCGCACTATCAGCGAAATTGATGTGGTGGACACCGATAAACGCGCTACCGACGAAATGGCAGATATTAAAGATAGTACGACGGTAGCTTTAGATTTTGGTCGATTGACCATTGCAGATCAACAATCATTGCATCTCTACGGAACACCGGGACAAGTTCGCTTCGATTTTATGTGGGATATTCTCATCCAAAAAGCCCATGCCTATATCTTACTGGTCAATGCCCACCGTCCGGAACATTTACGCTTTGACCGTAAAATCCTCCATTTCCTCAACCAACGGGTGAGTATCCCCCACTTGATCGGTTTAACCCACACCGATTTTGCTGATGCTTGGGAACCAGAAGATATTGCGATCGCTTTAGGTTTAGACCCCAGTAACAATTATCCCCCCATCATCCAGATTAATCCCACCCAACCCCAATCCATCATTCCCGCTCTGATGAATCTCGTCGAACAATTAGCTGCTGATGTAGATTCCGAGATAAACAATTGTTCGAGCATTCAGTCATCTGGGCAAATGTAGCTAATTTGACTCACATAAACAATTCTTATTCTCTTCTTTACCTAATCCATCTAAGTTTTACTTAGTTTTCCCAAAAAAGTATCAAAATGGAAGTGTTCAAGAATACCCAAATTTAATAGAATAATTAGGCGACTACCATGACTCTGGGTAAAATTATCCAGCTAATTACCAAGAGGTTGACACAAAAAACCTCTGAGTCAGCAGAAATAACAGAGTTGTCAGAAGTTGAGCAATCAACATTCGTAGCACCTACCCGACCTCCAACCACGGAATCCGAATCGGTAGAATCGTTGACCGTGGATGGAGATTGTTTGGCTGCGACAACAATGGTTTTTGTTAAAACAGATGAACTCAGAAGAATTAAGGAAAACAGTATGATTAATTTCTCAATGTTACAGCAGGAATTACAAACCTTCGTCAGTGGTTCTGCTGATGTTCAAGGAGCAGCTTTAGTTAGTCCTGATGGTTTAGCTTTAGCTTCGGTTTTATCTGCGGGAATGGATGAGGAGCGGACTGCGGCCATGTCTGCATCCATTCTCTCCTTAGGTGAAAGAATTGCCAGTGAACTAGCACGGGGAGTAGTTGAACGGATTGTGGTAGAAGGTGAAAAAGGCTATGCAGTCTTGGTGGGTTGTGGTAGTGATGCGGTTCTGCTGGTATTAGCCAATGAGAACGTGAAACAGGGAATTTTGTTTTTAGAAGTGAAGCGAATTGTCTCCAGATTAGCCCCTTTGTTGGGGTAGTCAGTTACCAAATCATCAAAAACAATCCGTACTCTGATATTTGGATTGCTGACTTTCACTGACACATGTTGTCGTGACTTGATCGCGACCAATTTTCCTCTGGAAAAATTCTATTGACTAATTATAACTTATAACTTTCATTCCGAATTTAGAAATTCGTCAACTCAGGAGTTCGTAATGGCTTTGGAACCACATGCATTTTTAAAAACCTTAATTCAGCGTGCTGGATTGACGGAAGAAGATAAACAATTATTGCGATCGCAATCCGAATGGGGATTTGAAATCGCACCGGAAATGGCAGACCATTTTTATAATTATTTACAACGGGACGAGGAAATGAATGCCATCCTCAACAATGGAGAAGGACGTATTCATCGTCTCCGAGAAACTTTTATTCAGTGGTTCCAGGAAATGTTTACCGGAATGGATAACTGGGGTGATGCATACGCGGACCGTCGTTGGAAAATAGGTCTAGTTCATGTCAGAATTGGTATTGGACCCCAACACGTAGTTCCCGCAATGGCCACCGTTGTTCATGAAGTGGGTAAGCGTCTGAGAAATGATGGTAAAAGCGAAGAACTCAAGGATGCACTCGGTCGCATTTGTATGATTGATTTGGCTTTTATTGAACAAGCTTACATTGAAGTCTCATCCTCTGCGGTATTACGGGAAACAGGGTGGTCGGAAGCTTTATTTCGTCGCTTAATTACCAGCGGAGCAAAAGTGATGTAAACTTCCATCGAAATTGTTGACAGTTGACAGATGAATGTTAACTGTCAATTAATTTACATGATATGAATTAATATTGTAGTATGTCACCACCCCGTGATTAGTATTTATTCCTGATGGGGATTAATTTGAATAAATACCCTCAACCACATTAATTTTGAGGGGAAATATAAAGATACGTAGTTGCGCTTTAGCGCTTGATATTAAAACCTTTTTGATGCTAAAGCCACTACTACAAACCCCTCAAAACTTATGCAGTCGAATACTAATTAATCTCACAATTTTTTAACCACTCATACCATTCCCCTAATCCACTACCAGTTAGGGAAGAAACTTGAAAAATCTTGATATTAGGATTTACCTGTCGAGCATATTCTAAACAACGTTCCACATCAAATTGTACATAGGGTAGCAAATCAATTTTCGTGAGAATTATCACCTCACAAGCGCGAAACATATGGGGGTATTTAATCGGTTTATCATCCCCTTCTGTAACAGAAAGAATTACAACCTTAAGTCGTTCTCCTAAATCAAATAAAGCCGGACAAACTAAATTGCCAACATTTTCAATCATCACCACCGAATTCATCGGTGGATTCAATTCTTCTAACCCCTTTTCCACCATTGATGCATCTAAATGACAGCCAGTACCAGTGTTAATTTGCACAACTCGACAACCTGTCTCTTGAATTTTTTGAGCGTCGTTAATTGTCTCTTGGTCTCCTTCTATTACACTGATAGACAATTGATTTTTTAAATCTTGAATCGTCCGAGTTAACAAAGTTGTTTTTCCCGCACCAGGAGAACTCATCAAATTCAAAGCCAGGATATTTCTGCCTTTCAACCAACCCCGATTTTGGGCTGCAATCAGATTATTTTTTGCTAAAATATCTTGCTCTAAAGTAATAGTAGTACCATGAATTTTGGCATGAATATAGCTGACTTCATGATGGTCATGATTATGGGAGTGGGAATGGGTAATTACGGTACCATCTGGTAAAGTATGGGTATGATGCTTATCATCATGGTTATGGTTATGGTTATTAACAGCTAAAACTTTACCATTTTCTAGATTAGCGATTTGTGCATTACCATCATCACTACAGCCACAAGTTACACACATATTTCCTCTACCTCAATTTCTTTAATTTTCAGTTCTTCACCAGCAATGACATCTATCTCTCTACTACCACATTGACAAATAGCAAAATGTATATCTAGGTTAAATTCTCCACCACACACACGACATTTTCCTAAACCAGGAATTTCCCGAATTTCTAACTTGGCTGCGTCTAAAACAGTACCCTGGGAACATATATCAAAACAAAAACGAATTGCATCCGGCATAATTGCCGAAAGTTGACCAATTTCCAGCACGACTCGCTTGACCTTGGCTTGTTGTGCATGTTCTGCAACAATCGCCACAATGTTTTGTGTAATTCCTAATTCATGCATAAAATCATTATTTTTTGATAGTTTGTAATTGGTAGGTAAATTATCTGTGTGAGCAGGGAGTAGAAAACAGAAAAACACTTTTTAATTCTATGGAGTTTTTCATAAATCAAATATGAATTCAATATCATAATTGTGATGCTAAATTCACAGACTGAATGAGGAAATCAATAACAGTAAACAGAGGAAAATGTGATGATAAATTATTACCCCTAAGAACAAATATAATTTGATAAAATGCACAAGACTCTGGGATTTTTATCAAGCTAATTGATGATAATAATATAATAAAATGGTAATGCAGGATTTTATCACTTAATTAATTTCAAATACGACTACCGATTCCTGTACAGACGCGACATGTCGCGTCTCTATTTTTAGAATATCCTCTAAAAATCAGACAAAATCAACAAATTCTCGGTAACTGATCACCCACCAACATATCCACAATTCTCTCAGCACCAAAAATACTTTTTAAAAACACAACTCCCCCAGGATTTGCAACCACCTCACCAATAATACAAGCACCTTTTCCCGCAGGATGGGACTTCATTGCTGTTAAAATTTCCTCTCCATATTCCTGTCCTACAAATAATACTAACTTCCCTTCATTCGCCAAATATAAGGGGTCTAAACCCAAAATTTCGCACACCCCTTTCACCTCTTCCCGAATGGGAATATATTGTTCATCCAGACGAATTCCCACATTTGCACTGACTGCAAATTCATTTAAAACTGTTGCTAAACCACCTCTAGTTACATCCCGCATTGCATGAATTTGTGGACAAATATCCAGAATAGTTTCTACTAAACTATGCAGGGGTTGACAATCGCTTTCAATATTAGTTTCCAAGGCTAATTCACCCCTCGCAATTAAAATTGCTGTCCCATGATTACCCAACTCACCATTAATAATAACCACATCTCCCGGTTGAATATTCTGCGCAGCGCAATTAATACCTCCAGGAATTACACCAATCCCCGTAGTATTAATAAATAACTGATCTGCTGCACCACGATGAACAACTTTTGTGTCACCCGTAACTATTGTGACTCCAGCTTGAGTTGCTGCAAACTGCATACTTTCAGCAACCCGACGCAATGTGTCTACCGCTAATCCTTCCTCTAAAATCACACTACAACTTAGGTATAAAGGCTTTGCACCACTAACAACTAAGTCGTTAATAGTACCATTAACGGCTAACTTACCAATGTCACCTCCAGGGAAAAATAGGGGATCTACCACATAGGAATCAGTCGTAAAAGCAAGTCGATTTCCATATTCCATCAAACTCGCTAAATTTAAACTAGCTTGGTCTTCTAGGGAGGAGAGAATTGGATTATCAAAATTACTCACAAAAATATCATCAATTAAATCCCGCATAGCTTTCCCACCACTACCATGTGCAAGGGTAATATGGGTATCCCTCACTTTTTTATGTCGTACCATATCAATTTAATTTGTAATTTGTAATTTGTAATTCGTAATTTGTAATACCCGCTACGCGGGAAGCAAGCTACGTAATAGCCTGCGGCAACGCTTCGCGTACGTAATTCCCGCTACGTAGGAAGCAAGCTACGTAATTCGTTATAGTCTGGGGTAAGGCTACATCTACAAAATTCGTAATTCGTCATGGTTTAAAGTAAGGCCGGATCTACACAATTAAAAAAGGGTTTAATTCCTCTACTTCTATCTATTATCTAGATATAGTCCTACTTCAGATGGATTCTAACCTCATTCATAATTATTAATTATTCATTCTTAATTACGAATTACGAATTACGAATTATTTTTTTCAACTAAAGAAAGACGACCGTACTTATAATAAGCAGCACAAGCACCCTCGGAGGAAACCATACAGCTACCAATTGGTGTTTCTGGTGTGCAAGCTGTACCAAACACTTTACATTGCCAAGGTTTTAATACTCCTTTGAGAATTTCTCCACATTGACAAGCTTTATGGTCAGCAACAGTTCGATTAGGAATTACAAATTTAATTTCGGCATCAAATAAAGCATATTCGGGACGAATTTTTAAACCAGAATGGGGGATATCTCCTAAACCTCGCCATGCAAAGGTTTCTCGTTCAATAAAAACTTGATTAATTGCCTTGAGAGCGATAGTATTTCCCTCTGGTTTAACTAAGCGATTATATTGATTTTCTACCTCACAGCGACCATCTACAAATTGCTGTAATAACATCCAAATTGATTGGAGAATATCTAAAGGTTCAAATCCGGAAATTACTATCGGTTTATGGTAATCTTGAGGTATGAATTGGTAAGGCTTTGTTCCAATTACCATGCTAACATGGCCAGGCCCAACAAATCCATCTAGCTGTAAATCGGGGTTTTCTAGTAATGCTTTTAATGCTGGTATTACTAGGACATGATTTGCAAACATACTAAAATTTTTGAGATTCTCACCTGCTGCTTGGAGAATAGTCAAAGCTGTGCTAGGAGCAGTTGTTTCAAATCCAATCCCGAAAAACACTACTTCCTTAGTGGGATTTTCCTGGGCGATTTTCAGACTATCTAAGGGGGAATAAACCATCCGAATATCTGCTCCTTCAGCTTTTGCCTGTAGTAAACTTTTGCGGGAACCAGGAACCCGCATTGTGTCACCAAAAGTTGTCAGAATCACATCAGGATATTCTGCGATCGCAATTGCATCATCAATTCTTCCTTTCGTCATCACACACACTGGACAACCGGGACCATGAATTAGTTCAATTGATGGTGGTAGAACTTCTTCAATCCCATATTTGAAAATTGCATGGGTATGACCACCACATACTTCCATAATTTTGAGAGGCTTACCAATAATATGGCAAAGCTTTTCCATTTGCCACAGTAAAGCTTCTCCTTTGTAAGTATCACGAAATTCATCTACGTATTTCATCGTTTTTCCCTGAATTTTCAGCGAGTAAGTTATCAGCCTTGAGTCACCCATCGATTCTTTTCTACTCCCTACTTCCTACTCCCTAATTTCTAAAATTTTTAAGGATTTTGAGATAATAGTGAAAGTTAATAATCAACCATTAACTCTGCCATTTCTGTTAATAACCGTAATGTTTCTGCGGCTTCTTCTTCATTAATACGATTCATCGCAAAGCCAACATGAACTAATACCCAATCCCCAACACAAGACTCCGGTGGATGTTCCTCATCTACAATACAAGTAATATTTACCTGACGTTTCACACCACCGACATTGACAATCGCTAATTGATGATTGGTATCACTGATTTCTACTATTTGACCTGGAATTCCTAAACACATGATTTATTTTTAATTCGTAATTCGTAATAGCCTACGGCAAGCCGCTTCGCGTACGCAATACCCGCTACGCGGGAAGCAAGCTACGTAATTTGTAATTGAAGAAGATAGAGGTAGAAATGAGTTTCTAGATTCTACTTTTTGTCTAGTTTCAGATAATTATCATTAATCAATGCTAATCACGATATGAATGAAATTTGGGATACCAACTTCTGGAGAATTATATAAGTAACAGGTATTTATTGATACGAATATCAATGATAAATCAATCAAGTTAGGATTTGATGATTCTTGCAGCTGCGATCGCCGCTTGTCCGAGGGATAAACCACCATCATTACTGGGAACTAGGTGATGGGTTAGTACCTGTATCTGTATTGCTGCTAACTGGGTTTTAACTTGTTGTAAAAGGGTTTTATTTTGAAATACACCACCTGTTAGTACAACATATTTAATGAAGTTGTGTTGACGGAGATGAATTACCGTCTTGACGATGGTGTCTGCTAAACCTTTGTGGAATTTAGCCGCTATCATTGCTGGTAATGTTTTTGCCTGTAAGTCGTTGAGTAATGCCTCCCACATCGGACGTGGATCTATACAATCAATAGTATCTAAAATCTGCACATCAAAAGGATAACTAATAATTTCTTGATAATTATTTAAGTTATTGGTATCACATACAGCTTCCATTTCTATTGCAGCTTGTCCTTCATATCTAGATTCTTCTCGACAAATACCGATAGCTGCTGCAACTGCATCAAATAATCGTCCCGTAGAAGATGCAAGGGGAGAGTTAATATTTTGCTCAATCATCTGTGAAAAGACATGTAAGGGTTTTTGCTCCAGAAATTGAAAAATTTCTAAATCGGCGTATTTTCCCCTTAATTCCTCCCAATTAAATGCAGAAACTAATTGAGCGTAGGTATTTCGCCAAGGTTGATAAATAGCCTGCTTACCTCCTATCATGGGTACAGGTTTTAATGTCGCAAGTCGGATAAACTGACGGTAATCTGCCAATAAAAACTCCCCTCCCCAAAATGTATTATTTTCACCATAACCCAACCCATCTAAAGCAATACCTAGGACAGGTTGTGTATCCAAAGGTAAGCCATTTTCCACCATACAAGCTACGATATGGGCATGATGATGTTGAATTTCCACCACTTGAATTTGATTGTTTATAGCCAATTCTCTGCCTAACTTAGTTGATAAATATTCTGGGTGTTTATCTATGGCAATTACCTCTGGATGATGGGCAAATAAATGTAAATATAAATTCAAAGTGTCTTGATAACTAGCAAACACATTTTTATTTGCCAAATCCCCTAAATATTGAGATAAAATTGCTTGTCTAGCTGTCAATAAACAAAAAGTATTTTTTAACTCACCTCCCATTGCTAATACAGGAGGAGCCTTGTCAAAACCTGGAGGTAAATTAATTGGTGCTGGTGCATATCCTCTCCCACGACGCAGGATTTGTACCTCTTGACCAAATACTCGGACAACCGAATCATCAACCCGATTTACAATATCTCGATTGTGTAGCAGAAAATAATCAGCAATCTGACCTAACTTATCTTTTGCTACTTCATTATCGATACATTGTGGTTCGTCAGAAATATTTCCACTAGTAAATACAATTGGTCGATCCATGCGTTTACAAATCAGATGATGAAGGGGGGTATAGGGTAGCATGAAACCAAGGGTATTTTGTCTAGGAGCAACTAGCTGAGAAATAGAACGATTTAAATTCTTGTTCCCATTTATCTCCGTCTCCCTTACAGCTTTTATTCGTAACAATACTATCGGTGCTGCGGGACTTTCCAATAACTCTTTCTCCCGGTCATTAACATCACAGTATTGCTCAATTATGAACCTATCCCGTGCCATTAATGCCAAGGGTTTATCATATCTTTGCTTCCGTTGACGCAGAGTTGCCACCGCAGTATCATTAGTCGCATCACATGCTAAGTGAAATCCGCCTATTCCTTTAATGGCGACAATCTCACCCCTTTGTAATAACGTACAAACCGCATCCACATCATCCAGCATCGAAAACATAGAAGCAGTCACAGGTTTACCATCACTACGCTCCAACCAAGCCTTCGGACCACACACATGACATGCGATCGCCTGAGCATGAAAGCGACGATTATCAATCTGTTGGTATTCCTTAGCACATTCACCACACATAATGAAAACACCCATACTAGTGTGATCTCGGTCGTAGGGAATAGCACGAACAATACTCAGACGGGGACCACAGTGGGTACAATTAGTAAAAGGATAGCGGTAGTAGCGGCTATAGGGGTCAAAAATCTCTTGCTGACACTGGGGACAAGTAGCAGCATCGGCAGCTATTTCCGTGGAAATTTGACTATTAATACTGGGGGAAATCACAAAATCATTGAATTTAAATTCACCTTCATCGGGTTGACAGACTAATTCATTGATTTGTGCTAAGGGTGGAGATTCCGTTCGTAATTTTTGCATAAATTCGGTAATGGATTTTTCACTACCTCCAACCCGAATTAACACACCTTCACCATCGTTACAAACATCACCAACTAACCCATAATTTTTCGCTAAACGATATACTGTCGGACGAAATCCTACCCCTTGAACTGTACCACGAACCCTGATTTTCACTTTCATCATCATCTTTAATTAGTAACTAGTACAAACAGGCAAAATCAAAAGGCAAAAAATAACAATCATTAGGTAAGCTTTTCAGCTATTTTTAACTGTTACTAGTACCACGCGGTGTAAATACGCCTACCTTTTCCCTCGCACCCATGCTCCGCGTGGGTGCGGAATCTGCGAAGCTTCTACCTCGTGAATGAAGGCAGTAAGCCCTCGCTAGTGACCACGCAGAGCATAGTCACTAGATAAAAGTTGTGACTAATTAATACTCGGTTTATTTCCGCCAACCTGTACTAGTCTGGAAAAACCACACCAGAAAAAAATTACACCACTGGAAATAAGGAGATGAAATTCCATATTTTTAATCACTATTACACACAAACTCGCTGGAAAATAGGAAGCAGAAAAAAGCCACTTGCATCGCTTTTGGTGTTAGCAGTGCATCTAGTCTGCTCTCTTATCTCTAGTTCCCCGTCTTTACAGATTAGAATAAATTTGAAAACGGGTGCTCAGTCCCATAATATGCAGAGATTGTGTAAATAAACTTTAAACTTTATGTGTAGTCATCAACAAAATCAATCTTCGAGTTTACCCATCAGTCGGGGATTGGTGAAAATCGGGAAATTTCGGGAAGATACTAGTAAGCTAAAATACATTTTCATTGCCAAATTCTTTTATCAGGTTGTTAACTGTTAACAGTTAACAGTCAACAACCTCATACAACACCTGGTTTTAATATTCATCATTAAGGTAAATGCACCATCCAGTTCAAATTAAATCAAATCAAAACCGACCGAGATTTGCCAATCCTAAAATCACACCTACACCAACAATATGACCCAAACACATTGCTGCAACAAAAGCAGGTATACTCATCGGTAGTAGGGGAAATTTTGGCCCAACCATTGGTCTATTAATTTGAAGTGTCACAACTAAAGTCAGAATGCAGCAAATACCAATCACAATCGCCACACCTGGGTTCCATTCTAGAGTAATAGGAACAGATGCAGTCATCAACAGGGTTTCCATGCGGTTATTTGACTCCTCAAAATTTTTGCTTAAACCACAAAGATTATAGAATTTTCCACAGAAAAACCCGAATTTAATCAGAAAAATAGAATTTACTGTGACAATGATGACAAAATCGCCAATTCCCCTGCAAATAAAAATTTGCGGAATCACTAAACCCGATCAAGGTGTAGTTATTAGTAAACTAGGTGCAACAGCTTTAGGATTTATTTGTGTTCCTAGCTCTCCTCGCTATATCTCACCCTCAGCAATTAACTCGATTGTTGACCAAATTCCCACCAATGTAGAGAAAATTGGTGTTTTTGCGAATGCAGATATTGCCACAATTTACACAACAGTTCAAACTGGAAAGCTGACGGGTGTACAATTACATGGGGATGAATCACCGGAATTCTGTCAACAACTTGCAAGTAAATTCATAGATATCAAAACAGATATCAAAATTATTAAAGCCCTACGCATTCGTAGTGCTGCGGATTTACAACTAACTACTCAATACCAAAATTATGTTGATACTTTCTTATTAGATGCATACCATCCCCAGCAATTAGGAGGAACAGGAAAAATATTAGATTGGGAACTTTTAGCCGATTTTCAACCTGGTCGTCCTTGGTGGTTAGCTGGGGGAATTAACCCTGATAATGTGGTCGCAGCGATTCAAACTACCCATGCAGATGGGATTGATTTATCTAGTGGGGTGGAAATTTCACCGGGAAATAAGGATTTAGAAAAAGTCAAGCAGTTGTTTGTGCGATTGCAATCAATTGGGGGAGTAGGAAGTAGAAAGCATTTTGGATTTTAGATTACTCTTCGGTCGATCCGCACCACGTGGGTCTATGGATTTTGGATTAATTGCAACACGAGGAACCCGCGCAACGTAGTGGTTCCCCAGCCTTCCTGAGAGGATGTTTGTCAAGTGTCAATAAATACTTTATCAACCACTTCTTGAGGACGGTCAATAGGCTCAAACGGTATATTTTTCGTTATGAACTACCGATTCCCTTCTCCCTACT
Source organism: uncultured Calothrix sp. (assembly GCA_937973965.1). GTDB lineage: Bacteria > Cyanobacteriota > Cyanobacteriia > Cyanobacteriales > Nostocaceae > NIES-3974. Next base: position 14,530 of record CALJJQ010000020.1, read on the forward strand.
CCCAAAAAGCGAGCTTGTTAAGTATTAAAATCGACTTTTAAAACATCCTCTTACTAAATACGATAAAAACCCAACTGCTGACCTGAATTTTTGATCAGTCATCCGTCAACTGTCAACAATCATCAACCTGTAAGGTGATTACATAAACGCGGGTTGGTGACGGATCAAGTTAAAGAACTCTTCGCGGGTTTTTTGTTCTTCTTGGAAGACACCTAGCATCGCGCTGGTGACAGTCCAGGAACCGGGTTTTTGAACACCGCGCATGGCCATACACATGTGAATTCCTTCCATGACCACCGCTACCCCTTGCGGTTCAAGGATTTCTTGGATTGCTTCGGCTACTTGTCTGGTTAAGCGTTCTTGGACTTGTAAGCGTCGGGAATACATTTCCACAATGCGAGCGAGTTTGCTCAATCCGACGACTTTTTGGTTGGGAATATAAGCAACGTGAGCTTTACCCATGAAGGGTAACATGTGGTGTTCGCAAAGACTAAAGAAATCTATGTCGCGAACTAGTACCATCTCGTTGTGTCCCTCGTCAAAAATTGCTCCGTTGACGAGTTGTTCGAGGGATTGACTGTAACCACTGGTGAGGAAGCGCATTGCTTCGGCTACCCGTTTGGGGGTTTTTAATAAACCTTCCCGTTCGGGGTCTTCTCCAACACCTATTAATATATTTCTGACCGCATCCTGCATTTTTTCCATCATTTCTGGTGATGGGGGATGGAATTCTGCATCTCGACCGTTATTTTTGTTGCGGTCGGGACGAATAGCTTCTTCTAAATCGGTGATAAGTGGTGATTTGGAGCCGTTGGAACGCGCAATAGTCATAGTGAATGTTTATTGAGGATTTACTGCTTAAATTGATGGAAAAACCGAGTTTGGGCGTAATGCTTGTCTGGGGTTTAGCAAATGGTCGCGGTTAATAGAAATCTGGAACTCATCCTTTATTTTTGACCAAATTGAAATCCAAAAACTGGTTCGTGGTGATGAAGTTCATACTGATTGTTTATGGATTGGATATGATAAATTTGGGCAAATTTGGGCGAATTTAGGATTTTTGCTGGGCAAAATCAAGTTTATTGTTTAGAGAACTCCGGCACTGGGCATAATTGTTAACTCATCAATGACTGCTAATGGTGGTAAGAGGGCTGCATAGAGGATTGATTCGGCTACAACTTCTGGAGTTAACATACGAGTACGGTCAAAATTGGCTTCAACTGTGTCCGTGTCCCAAATTCCTGTGTCAACTGAACCTGGACAGATGGCAGTGACCCGGATACCGTGGGGTCTTTCTTCCTGGGCTAATGTTTGGGAAAATGCCATTAGTCCGGCTTTGCTGACGCAGTATGCTCCCCAATTGGCAAATGCTTGTTTACCGGCGATGGAAGAGACATTAATGATTGTTCCATGACCGCGATCGCGCATTCCTGGTAATATTGCTAGAGTTGTCTGAAATACGCTAGTTAGGTTCAAATCGATCACCCGTTGCCAATCCTTGAAGGGTGTATCTCGTAACATCCCGGTGTAACCAATTCCGGCATTATTGACAAGAATATCAATCTCTCCAAAGTCGGCTAATACTTCGCTGATTCTAGCTGGTATTTGCGTAACTTCACCTAAATCCAATGTATAGGGTTTTGCTTCCACCCCCACATGCCTAGCGGCATCAGCGACGGGTTCTAACTTGTCAAGAGAACGGCTGATTAGGGCTACATCTACACCTGCTTTCGCAAAGGCAAGAACTGTAGCTTTACCAATTCCACTACTGGCTCCGGTAATCAAAGCGCGTTGTTTTTTTTGACCACTCATTACGTGATTAATCCTTCAGTGATGTTTGTGTAGTTGCTGTGATACAATCGCTGCGAAGTTGAACCGCAAAAGTATATTTGACTGTGCGGATCATGGTAGGAAGAAAATAATCAATGTGTATTCAATTCACATCAAAATTCCCATTGATGGCTAGAATCAATAATTTGAATTGGCTTTTAAGCTGGCGTTTTTAATATTTGCCTAATGTTGCAGGCATTGATTAATAAGGCAAAATTCGTTGTTGTTGCTGATTGTATACCGAAGATAGCCTGACTCCACGATGTTGTGGGCTACTGTATATCCTTATCGTCCCCACATTGGTCTTGCAGGTAATGTCAGTTTGCCCATAATACAAATGCCTATGAAACATTAGTCGATTGTTAAAAATCTTTAAGTTCATAGGCAATTATAACATTTTGATTTCCCGAAAGCATCAAATCCCGATTTAGGCGCTAATTTCCGTGAAAGCGCCGATTTTGCGGAATTTTTCGTAGCGTAGGTTACGTCGTTCTTGAGGAGCTAATTGTTGGAGTTCTTCAATATTTTCCAGCAAAGCCTGTTTGAGGGTGGCAGCAGACTTGAGGGGGTCGGAGTGAGCGCCACCGATGGGTTCGGGTAAAATTTGGTCGATGATACCCAATTTTTTCAAATCGTGGGAGACCATTTTTAACGCGATCGCAGCTTGGGGGGCTTTACTTGCATCTTTCCACAAAATTGCCGCACAGGCTTCTGGAGGTGCAACGGAATAAACTGAATGTTCAAACATTAACAGGCGATCGCCAACACCGATTCCCAAGGCTCCACCGGAACCACCTTCACCAATCACAGTACAAATAATTGGCACATCAAAGCTAAACATTTCGCGCAAATTATAGGCGATCGCTTCCCCTTGTCCTTGGTGTTCAGCTTCCACACCAGCCCAAGCGGCAGGTGTATCGATAAATGTTAAAATAGGCATTCCGAAGCGATTGGCATGTTCCATCAGCCGCAGAGCTTTGCGATAGCCACTGGGGTAAGCCATACCAAAATTGCGGGCGATATTATCTTTGGTATCCCGTCCCTTCTGCTGTCCTAACATGACGACGGGTTGACCACCTACACGACCAACACCAGCAACCATCGCCGGATCATCATGGCCACCGCGATCGCCGTGTAACTCAAACCATTCATCACTAATGGATTGAATGTAATCTAAAGTACTAGGACGACGCGGATGCCGGGCTACCTGCAATCGCTGGGATGGTGTTAAACTGCTAAAAATTTCCTCACGTAGTTGCATCGCCCTGGCTTCTAGTTGCCGAATTTGACCAGAAACATCGACGTTATTTTCATCTGCAAGTTGCCGAATTTGCTCAATGCGTGCGGTCAGTTCTGCTAATGGCTTTTCAAAGTCTAACAGTAATGGTTTTCGCTCGGTAGTTGCCATATTTTGTGATTCTTGATATGGAATTGGGGTGGAGAGGGTGGTAAATCGAAAGGATAGGATTTAGTCATAACTGAGCGTAAAAATAGGGAGTAAGGGAAAAGTCATCGTTTTGCCGCGTACAAAAGTTCTCTGCGAGAGAAGGCTGTACCGACATGGGAGACTAGCATAGAGAGAATAATCAGTTAGATAGACATATTCCACACTCCTTCAGGAACGTGGATTCTAGGTCGGGTTGAAAAATGCTCTCGTTAACTTCGTCTTGCCAACTAGACAAAACCGAGCCTAGTTGGATTACTCCCCAAGAACCAAAAGTGGTCTGCAAAGACTAAATCAATAACGGTCGAAATCCATGTTTAACAGATAAACGACCAATATATTCCATCTTTTCTACAGTAATCTGATTTCGTCCCCAGGAAAAGTTAGTATACAACTTCTCGAACTCCAAAAGCATGGATTCAGCAAAACATGCAAATAATTGACGAGCGGGAACGTTCATATTGACAATATGCATGATTTTCCAGTCTATATCCAAGGAATGTTCGACAATTCCACCATTAAGAACGTGTAATCCTGGATGCTGGATTTTTGTGGCCAGGTTTTTCGGATATCCCCCGTCAATTAGTAAACAAGGTTGTTTGAGTCTACTCGGATCAATTTCCACACCCTTGGGCATACTCGCCACCCAAACGATAATATCAGCTTCCGGTAAGGCAGATTCTAAATCCATAATCTTACCCCGTCCTAATTCCGCTTGCAGTTCGGTCAGACGTTCTTGATTACGGGCAATCAACAGTAAATCTTTGACATCGGTACAAGCATCTAACCAACGGCAAACAGCACTACCAATATCCCCCGTCGCTCCGCAAATAGCAACTGTTGCATCAGCCAAATTAATACCAACTTGGGCTGATGCTTGTTCCACCTGGCGACAAATTATATAGGCAGTATGGGTATTCCCCGTGGTAAATTTTTCAAATTCCAGTTGAATATTCCGCACTTGGGGAAATTGTTCGAGTTTAAAATTCTCAAAAATAATTGACGAAAATCCACCCAGGGCCGTAATGTCAATGCCATGTTTTTGAGCATGGGCCATGGCGTTGAGGATTTTGCGAGTTGCGGCCTTAATTCGTCGGGTTGCCAGCATTTCTGGCAAAAAGCATGATTCTACGTATCGCCCTTCAATGGTTTGTCCGGTAATACTAGTAACTTTGATATTGTCAACGATTTGCGGTGGGGCACTACACCAAAAGTCTAACCCTTGGTCGGCGTATTCAGGGTATCCCAAATCGCGTGCTACACTTTGCGCGTGTTCTAAACTTGTCAGATGTCCGATTAAACCAAACATGAACGATGTGGATAGGCCTATTATTGATTTATGGATGGGAGAATTGCGATTAGCCAGAGGCTTTATGCTTCGCGTATCCCGTTTGTATCTGTGATGATTTTAGTTGAAAAACAGGACGGGAATTTTTGAATTCGCAAATTCAGTAAACAGTCATCAGTTTGAGATTACCTGACCACTGTTTACTTGTTATTACTTACTTCTTCCCTGGTAAGATGGACTCGGTGAGGAAATTACGCAGCCCGCAGTCCGTAGGCGGAAAGACGCATAATTTCACGGGTATTGAAGCCGATATTACTCAACGCTTCTCCATATTGAATCATAAAGTCTTCGACTAATGCGTCCTTTTCCATTGCTAAAATACTGGCATCGGCAGCAACTTGATTCAGCATACTCCAGACCAAGGGTAAATTTTCGGCGTTAGCAGTTTCTAATTCCGCCTTCGACTCTTCAAAGTGTTCCTTGAGCCAAACTTCGCCAAAGTTCAAATGCATGTATTCATCTTTCACAACCCCTTCAGTAATTTTACGGGCAAAATCATCAGCAACGGGGATATAAATGTTGTAAGCTGCGATCGCAAAACATTCAATAATTAATGATTGAATCAGCAAACAGGTGACGACTTTCCCAGATGCAGCAGCTGTTTGGAAGTTTTGATGTAAACCGTGGAAGAACTCTTTGGCAAATTCCATGTCGGGAGTCACTTGCAGATTCCGTCCACAAGCTTCAAATCCCTTTTGATGTCGCTTTTCCATTTTCGACAAACGAATCAATTCTTCCGCACTTTCGGGTAACATCTCGGCTAACCGGATGTAATTGTCATGAGCTTCTTGTTCACCTTCAATCACAATTGCATTAATGCGACTGTACGCATCTTTATAAGTTTCGCTGTGATAATCAAGTTGAGTTTGGGTTGCAACTTGCTGCATGGTTTTGTTTTCTCCTGATAAATTTAGTAGCTTTTGATGCCAACAATTGATTTAATTTATAAATGCAGGGCAGCCAACACCCGCATTCTCAATGTGCATTGTGCCGATAGTGATTTACAATCAACTTGAGGCACAATTGTTCCGATGGTTTTTTTGACACTATGTTTTAATTTAACTTAACAAGCGACCATGTTATAAATAAGCTCCCCATGCAAAAATTGCTCCAATCTCTTTTAATCCTAGTTTTACTACTGTTTGCAGGGTTAATTTTACTACCATTAGTGATTGTGGTGATGACTTCTTTTTCACCAACCCTGACAAATCCAGGAACAAGTGCGCATCAGCAGTGGACACTGGCAAATTATCGGGAGGCTTGGGAGCGGGGAAAATTTTTACTTGCTTTTGCCAATTCTACTTTCGTGGCGATCGCTGTCACCGGACTACAAATTATTACCTCAGCTTTGGCTGGTTATGCCTTGGCAAGACTAAGATTTCGCGGACGACAGGCTTTACTATTAATTGTTTTAGCCACCCTAGTGATTCCTTTCCAGTTACTGGTTATCCCCATTTTTTTGGTATTGAGATGGGGTAATTTAATTAACACCTACGGAGCCTTGATTTTACCGACAGCCGTCAATGGTTTTGGCATTTTCCTCCTACGACAATTTTTCCAAACCATTCCCGTAGAACTAGAGGAAGCCGCAGCCCTCGATGGAGCAAATCGTCTGCAAATTCTCTGGCAAATAATGTTACCTTTAGCACGTCCAGCTTTGGTGACATTATTTTTATTTACCTTTATCGGTGAGTGGAATGATGTTTTTAAACCGCTAGTGTTTACCACCCGACCCGAACTACGCACCGTTCAATTAGCCTTGGCTGAATTCCAAGAACAGTTTACCAGTAATTGGCCATTGATGATGGCAGCTGTAACAATTGCCACTGTTCCCGTACTGATTTTGTTTTTAATTGGACAACGACAGTTTATTCGCGGTATTGCTGCAACGGGGATTAAAAATTAACATCAATTTTGATGGGTAGCTAACTGTGAACTAATTTCTACCCAATATTATTGTAAGTTAATCCTGGGAAAGTTTTCAGTCATTAAGGTTTTCAGCGATTTATACTTCATGAATCTAGCTGCACTTTTTCATGCCTATCTACTCCCTGGACAGATGTAATTTCAGACGAACAAACTTTTTGGACAGTTGATAAAAGCCAATAGCAAACATTAAAAAACCGCAAGAGCTAATAAATCCAGTCACAGTTAAAAACAAAGCATATTGAGCAGAAAGAAAAACTCTGACGATAAATACATGGGCGATCGCAGAGGTGGCAACACTGGACAAAAAGAGTAAAATACTACCAACCAACAAGCAAAAACGAGTGAAATTACTCAGGTACGGAAAAACAGCGGTCGCACCAAAACCAAGAGAGATTTTACAGTCAAGTTTAGGGCTGTGGAAATATAGGCAGCAGTTATGGATCCAGATTCACTGGGAAAATTAGATAGAGATTCCATACTTGACTAAAACATATTTGACTAATCTTTGTTTTAGCCTGTTAATGAAACATCAGCAACTTAAAACACTTCCTTTTCTCGACCTTTCCACCATTCCCCCAATTTCATTAAATCACCGTGGATATCCTCCAACTCCTGTACATACTCCTGGTGAGAAATGCGATCGCGTCTTTCCTGTAATTTCTTTAACCGCAATTGCACTAACAACCAGGGTTTAGAAATACCGTCAGTGTGTTCAATGTATTTGGCAATATCTTCACTATTCATAAATGTATATCAAGCTAATTTTTTCCAATCTGTAATACTTTCCAGGTTCATGAAATGTTACTTGATACGGCTAACCCTTAAAGGTCAAATGTCAACCGTCAAAAAACAAAAGGGAATTACAGCAGTCCGAGCGGGATTTGTGAAATCTTACATGTAGGGTTGTTAAAGGTTGACAGTTGACGGTTAACAGTCACCAGTCATCAGTCAACGGCACGCTATTTTTCACTACTTAAATCGGATTGCTGTATATCACCATAGCATAATCAGAAAGACGTAGCATAGCTACGCCTCCGACGCAGGTAGAACGTAAATGTAACAGTACTACTTAGCTATTTTCTGTTAAGGCATAGCCCAGTATAAATACTGACTACGAACTACTTCCTCACTAAAATCCACTACGCAGCAAGATTTTGAGCAACGAAGTCCCAGTTAACCAATTTATCCAAGAAGTTTTGAATAAAGGCAGGACGAGCATTTCTGAAGTCAATGTAATAAGCATGTTCCCAAACATCAAGGGTCAACAGTGCTTTTTTCCCATGTACGAGGGGGTTTTCCGCATTTGGAGTTTTCATGACTTTCAGAGTACCACCATCATCTACCAACCAAGCCCAACCACTACCAAATTGGGTAGCTGCGGCGTTGGCAAATTCTTCCTTAAACTTATCAAAACTACCAAAATCTTTGTCAATTTTTGCAGCTAAATCTCCAGAAGGCTTACCACCACCACCGGGTTTCAAGCAATTCCAGAAAAAGGAGTGGTTCCAAACCTGTGCAGCATTATTGAAAATACCAGTTTTGGCAGAATCTTGAAAAGAAATTTGAATTACCTCTTCCAGCGACTTGTCCGCTAGGTCTGTCCCATCGGTCAGCTTGTTGAGGTTGTCTACATATGCTTTATGGTGCTTACCGTAGTGATACTCAAACGTTTCGGCTTTCATACCGTAGGGTTCGAGTGCATCCATTGCGAAGGGTAAAGCAGGCTGTGTAAATGCCATGTTCTTAAGTCCTCTCTTGACCGGTTTTCTAATTACAGCTGTACGTATACAACTGACGAATTCACATACCAAGTCCACAACACCTTACGTCTATTAGCTTTTGGTTCCGTCACAGAGAATAATCAACAGTCAGACACTTTTGAATCAACTTCTGAACCTTCCCAAAGCAGCAACAGTTGCAAGGGTGTACTGGAATTGGTGATAAAACTTAACAATTCGATTTTACAAGCAAATGTAGCGAAATACAGGAGTCAAGAGGCAGATGTAGCAAAAAAAATTTCTATATCCCCGTGGTGAGTAATCTATCGACAGAAGATAAAAATACCTGAAAGAATACCTTTCCCCTGTCACCAGTCAACAAAACAAACCAGAAATATATCAGCGTGCAAAGTAGGTAGGTGTAATTAAACATAAAACCACAATTTAACCTATCATTCGGCAAAAAGCCTTACCCCCGTACAGACGCGATATATAGCGTCTTTCCCTACTCGCTGATCTGAACGACAATTTTCACCACCCACCTACTTATAACCAACAGGCTTAATCAAAAACATACTTCTCCGCTACTTTCCAATAACGAGAGAACCTTTTCAAGTCGATAAAACCATCGTAATCAAAAAATGGTTCAACCTCAAACACTTCCAGTTCCCAAGACTTTTCCAATTGTCCACAAATCTCCTCAAAACGAGGACTAGGACTATTGACCGTCACAATTTTATCGGCATTATTTTCCTGAGCAAAGGTAATTAGCTCTTGGACAACATCACCGCGACGGATAACAACGGGTAATTCCAGTAAGCATTCGTAAATAAACAAAATTCGCTTGAAACTAATTTTCCATTCCGCCAATAAATTTTGATCCCAAATCCAAATGGCGGGGATATCGGGATATTCTACTAATGCAGGATTCTGGGGACTTAAGCAGTCACCGTGTACCCAAATAATTGATTGAGACATAAGTCATAAACTAGGGTCTGCGGAAAAAGTCTTTGAGTGAGGGGGGAACAGGGAATAGCCTATATGTACTGCTTATACCGTTTTACTTTGGAGTTCATACCTGACGGGGAGCTTTCGGGAGCAGGGGGAGTAGGGGAAGCAAAAAGGGAAAAACACATTACGATTTTTGTGAAAAGGCATTGAGCTGGAAATGCCTTTTCAAGCGAGTCCCCCATTTCTTTTATACGCAACCGTTTGACTGACACTCATAACAAGGCCAAACCATGTGACTTGAGCTTGATGTGTAGACGTGCATAGCGCTGCTGGTCTGCGACAAAGCATAAAGGCGTACACAAATCACGCTGTTATCAAGCTACACCACAGAAGCATCCAAATACAGCAATCCTAATTTAAGTCAATACAGTTCAGTTAGACTTAAAAGCCTGATTATTGGGTAGGTTAGGTTGAAGAATGAGAGACAGTAGCCTCGTGGAATGCGTCCCCACGCGGAGCATCGGGACGAGATCATCACAAAAACTGTGTGAACTTATGGGTAAATTTCCACAAAATCAACAGTCTAAGCAAAGTCTCAACCCAAACTACAGTTATCTTTAACACCAACCGTATTGCTATTTAAGTTGTGAAAAATAGCGTGCCGTTGACTGGTGACTGTTAACCGTCAACTGTCAACAACCCTAAATGTAAGATTTCAAAAATCCCGCTCGGACTGCTGTAGTTCATTTCCATTCCCCACTCCCGAATCCCTATTTCCCACTCCCTCCAAGCTTGAGGGATTAGTGAGCAATCCGGAATTAATAGGTGGGGACAGTGGGGTCTACTTCTTGACTCCAAGCATTAATTCCACCCTTCACATTAATACCTTCAATTCCAGCAGCTTTGAGGATACCTAAAGCCTTGGCAGAACGTCCACCCATTTTACAATGGGCAATTAAACGATTACCATTAACTAATTGACGGACTTTTTCCACACCATGTCCGGCTTCGATATCCCCTAAAGGAACCAAAACCGCACCGGGTATTCTGGCAATTTCATACTCGTGGGGATTACGCACATCAATTAGTACATAATCCTTGGCATCGCTATCCAGTAGCTGTTTAAGCTCAGTGACGGTCATTTCCGGAATATCCATCTGCTGTTTTGCCTCCTGTGCTTTAGCTTGGGGTATACCGCAAAACTGTTCGTAATCTATGAGTTTTTCGATGACGGGACGTTCCGGGTTAGGACGTAGTTTTAATTCCCGGAATTTCATTTCTAGGGCATTATACAGTAACAATCGCCCACTTAAAGTGGTTTTGCTGCCAAGAATAATTTTAATTGTTTCTGTAGCTTGAATACTGCCAATAATCCCGCACAGGACCCCTAGGACACCGCCTTCCGCACAGGATGGAACCATTCCTGGTGGTGGTGGTTCTGGATACAAATCGCGGTAATTGGGGCCATCTTGGTAATTAAAGACCGTTGCTTGTCCTTCAAACCGGAAAATAGAACCGTAGACGTTGGGTTTGCCAAGCAATACACAAGCATCATTAGTTAAATAGCGGGTGGGGAAGTTATCCGTACCATCAACAATCACATCGTAAGGTTCCATGATGGAGAGGGCATTTTCAGAACTAATCCGGGTTTCATACAAATCAACTTGACAAAAGGGATTGATTTCTAAAATCCGGTGTTTTGCGGAGGCAATTTTCGGTTTGCCCACCCAGGAAGTACCGTGAATTATTTGGCGTTGCAGGTTGGAACTATCGACTACATCAAAATCGACAATACCGATACGTCCGATACCCGCAGCCGCAAGATACAGTAACAAAGGAGAACCGAGTCCACCCGTACCAATACATAATACGCTGGCAGCTTTTAAACGTTTTTGCCCTTCTAACCCGACTTCTGGCAAAATCAGATGTCGGGAGTAACGTTCGTAATCGTCTTTCGTAAGTTGGACTTCATCCAGATTTGGATTTAACATAGCAGTCTGATGAGGAAGCGCAGACTCTCTATTGTACCGAATATGGGGTTACTATTTGCATCGGTAAATAATTTTGGATTTTGGATTGGGGAAATAGGGGGAGAAGTAATTAAGTAGGTGGGTGGTAAAAATTATCGTTGAGATCAGGGAGTAGAGACGCGATATATCGCCTCTGTACGGGATTAAGGCTTTGAGCCGAATGATCGGTTAGGTTGCGGTTTTATGTTTAATTGCACCTACCTACTTCACATCAGTTCGGGTTCCGGCGATTTCGTAATGCTTTCCACCAGATAATCAGGTTTACAGCCAAGGATAGAACGAGTATTTCAGCTTATCCCGAACTCAGGTCAATATAATAATATAGTTCATTCTTTCTCCCTACTCCCTCTGCATCAAGCGAGTCAGAGAATCAATCCCTATTCTCTATTTATCCTTAAATGTCCACACACCATCATCCCAGTCGGCTTCGGTGGGGGGAGTTTGTAACCAATGCTGACAGCGAGCTAGGTGCATGAGAGCGCCTTTATCGTTGGGGTCGATGGCGATTACTTTGGTGAATTCGTTTTGAGCTAGGGTAAATTGACGCTGGATGTAGTATTCCCGTCCTTTGTGGTAGTGTTCGATGGCGGTGAGTTTGGCGGGACTGATATTGTCGGTGCGTAAACCTACTAGCTCGTAGATGGCCACTGGTTCGTTGCGTCCTTTGACACGAATGAAATCCAGTTCCCGGGCCCAGATGTGATTTTGACAAGGATTATATGTATTATCACTGATGACAATATCACAACCATAGTGTTTTGTAACGCTTTCCAGTCGGGAACCCAGGTTTACACCGTCGCCAATGGCAGTAAATTCCATTCGCTTGCTGGAGCCGATATTACCACTGATCACGGTATCTGAGTTAATCCCAATACCGATATCAATGCGGGGTTTACCGTCATGGTGACGACGCTGGTTAAATTCACGCAGACGTTGACGCATTTCCAGGGAGGTTTGGACAGCCATCCAAGCGTGTTCTTCTAGAGGAAGGGGGGAACCAAATACGGCCATAATCGCATCGCCGATGTATTTATCTAGGGTTCCTTTGTGGGTGAAAACAGCTTCCACCATTGATTCAAAATATTCGTTGAGCATACTGACCACTTCCTCCGCTTCCAGGTTTTCGGTGAGGGTGGTATAGCCGCGAATATCGGAAAAGAGAATAGATACCTCTTTGCGATCGCCTCCTAATTTGGCATCATCGAGTTTGAGTAGTTCTTCTGCCAATTCTTGGGTCATGTAGCGGTACATGGTACTTTTGAGGCGTTTTTCATCGCTGATATCTTCCATGACGATCAAAGCACCGCGTACCTGTTGCTGGTCACTTGCATCGGCGATCGCATTGATGGAAAGATTGACACTATGCTGTTCCTGGTTAGCTGTAATCAGGGTGCGGTCGGGATAATACTGTTGGCTATTGTTGGCATTTTCCGTTTGCAGAGCATGGTCGCACCACTTGCGAAAATCCCCTTCTTTGATATTAATAATATCGTGGATTTTGCGCCCTTCTAAACGCTCTGACAAGCCAAGTAAACGTTGAGCGCTTTCATTGGCAGCAACCACCCGTCCATTTTTATCGGTGGAAATCACCCCGTTCGATAAACTACGGAGGATATCGCGCTGCATCTGCTCCTGCTGTTTTACGGTGTCAAACAATTGAGCATTTTGCAAAGCTACACCCGCTTGAATATTAAAGGCTTCCATAAACCCTTCGTCGTTACGGTCAAAGCTTGCTTGGAAACACTCGGGTGCTTTTGGCCAATCGGCTGGATTATAGGGGGGATGTTCTCCGGTTTTTTTCTTATTAACTAGTTGGGTGACACCTATTAACTGCCGATCCGCATTGAATACCGGCATACACAATAAACTACAGGTGCGATAGCCGTTCTGCTGATCCATTTGTTTGGCGGTATCGGAGTCGGGATGGTCGTATAAATCATAAGGAATATTCAGGGTTTTCCCGGTTAAAGCTACTTGACCAACAAATCCTTTCCCCAGGGGAACCCGTAACTCCCGCATGGTTCCATCGGGTTGACGAATTTTCGTCCACAGTTCCTGAGCTTCCCGATCGATTAACCACAGGGTACTACGGTCAGCGCTCATCAATTCCTTGGCTTCATCCATCACCCGTTTGAGGGTATCTTCTAAATCGAGGCTACTTTGACTGAGGGATTCAATCGCCTTCATCAGTGCCGCCGCAGCCCTTTGTTTTTGGGTAGCTACGTAAAAGGAACGGGAAGATTCTAAAATTAAGCGGATGGAAAGGGCAAATTCTTGAAATAATTGTTCATCTGTACTCGTAAAACCACCTAAATCAATTCTGTCAGCCAGGGGAATTGAGGGGTCACAATGGGGTTTAAGTTTATTGAGTAATTGCACCACCGCCACTAATTTCCCTTGTTCGTTGAGTAAAGGCAAAGCCAACATGGTATAAGTGCGGTATCCGGTGCGCTTTTCCTGTTCCTTGGCAAAAATCGAGCGCGGGTCATTATAAAAATCATAGGGTATATTCACAACTTCCCGGTGAATTGCTACCTCTCCCGCAATCCCCTTATCCGCAGGAATACGGATTTCTAGCGAGCGATCGCCTTCGGATGCTGCTACTATTGACCACAGTTCCTGTTTTTCTTCATCCAATAAAAAAATTGTCGTTCGGTCTGCTCCCAATAACTCCCCTGTTTTCAGGGTAATCGAATGCAACATCTCCTGGAGGATTGTCTCAAAGCCCTGCGAATCCAACATCGATAGGGTTTGATTCACAATCAATAATTTTTGTTCTACTTCCCGCACCACCTGTTTAAAGGTATCTTGGGTAAGAGGAGCCAAAAAGGTAGATATTGTTCCCTGATTTTTTGCGAGAGTCCCGACAGGTGCAGTTTGTGGCTGCAAGTCGCGGTATTCAGATTCTCTCCTAATAATTAAATCGGTGGTCTGTCCGCAACTAAGTTGTTCGAGTGCCATAGTTTAATGTTTCGATATCGAATTCGATTTAAGAGATGTTTAACAACGCCATTAGTTTTATACGTATGCTTTAATGTAGCAACGATAACCTTAATTATCCACAGTTTAATGCCTGAAATTGCTAGCGTCATCATTACCTATGCGGTATTTCACCCTCTTTATCGAATTTACACATCTACGTGTATACCGTATTTTATGAAGGAATTGGGAACAGTAAAGGAGGGAGGATACAGAATACAGAAGACAGAATACAATACCAATTTGAAAAAAAAATGGGACAGATGAATTTTGTCGAATTTTGTAGAGACGTAGCAATGCTACGTCTCCTATTTCTAGATGTGTTGCCAACATTTTTTGAGTCGGTATAAGTAGGTAGATAGTAAAACTATCCTTGTGCAAAGGGAGAATTGAGTCGGGATACCGTTTTACTTTGAAGCTGATAATTGAAGAGAGCAAGGGAAGAAAATGTATCTAACCAAATTTTACTGAACTTGTATGAATCTGGTATGAATAGTGTAAAGTCCCAAAAAAGAAACACTCGGACTTAATGAGCGAGTGTTTGAATGTATTAATCGCGGTTTTTTTGACATCCTCATTGCACTTGTAGAGTCGTGTCTACTCGACCACATCAGTTATGAGGGGTTTGTAGTCTTGACTTTAGTCGCAAAAAAGCTTGAATATGCAGCACTAAAGCGCTACTACGTGCCTTTTCCCACTCCCTATTCCCCACTCCCCACTCCCTCAGAAAAAGCTAACCCACTAAATCCGCACTGCGCTTCACTAAAGCCTCCGCAGTCAAACCATTAAATGCCATCAGTTCTCCTGCACTGGCGGTAGTTTCTCCCCGTTTCCAAGCAAAAGTATCCCGTTTACAGGTACTTCTGAGCATAATGGGTTCTAACATGGCTGCTGCACCACCTGTCACCCCAATTAAGGCATCACCAGTAAATAGGGTGGCAAATTTGTCATCATCAATAAAACCACCGTCAGCCTCTGCACAGGTATCCCAAGCGACATCGTGGGGACGATACAAACGCCGGGGATTGATCACAGCGACAATTCGACTACCGATACCTTGAGCTTGTAATTGTTGAGCAGCTGCATATACTGGTATCAAGGTCATATCACCAATCACTGCAAAAACCACTGTTTTATCTCCTGACATTTCTTGCAGTACCACCGCACCATTTTCTAATCCTTCTTGAGTTTGGGCAAAAGTAGTTCTAATGGGTAGGGGGGATTTACTAGCAGTAATCACAATGCCCTTATTTTTCGTTGTTAAAGCCCAGTCATAGCAAACTTGGATACTATTTGCATCACAGGGAAACAGGGGAAAAATATTCCCGTTACGCATCATCGCTGCAAAGTAGGCCTCTATTTCTGGACGTTGGTGAGTCCAACCATTACGTCCCTGTTCTAAAGCCCCGGCTGTATATAAGGTAACTGTTGATGGGGTGGGACGACGTAATTCTGCCATTGCTTGGGTAACGGTTTGCCAAATTGGTAAACCATTAACAGCAAAGGATTCATAGGAACACCATAAACTTCTTCCCCCTATTAGGGCTATCCCTGCTGCTAATCCTGCACAAGCATCTTCACTTAGAGGTTCATACACCTGACCTCCGGGTACCTGATTATACAACTCGTCAGCAACTGGGTGGTTAATCTTCAATGCCTGGTTAATATTACCAATACCTGATGCTTCGTTGCCATCGGCGTTGGTGACAATAAAGTTTTTGTCTTTTTGTCCAACTACTCCCACCAACTTACCCATTGCAGTGGTAGCTACTTTTGCTTCTCCACCGACTGGATATTCTTCTAAGGGTAGGGAACCAATCTCAGCCAAGGGTAAAATAAATTCAGTGACGACGGTTTTTGCTGCTGGGCCACCTCCAGCTTTCTCTACATTCTCCCGCACCAATTGCCATGCAGCAGGAGGTAGAGCGCGAGCTTTTAATGCCTCAACGATGTGGGGTGCGTCGAGGGTATCCTTGGGGTAGAGGTTATGGGATTTCGCTCCCCGTGCGTGTACACCTGCACCCTTGAGTTGCTTAATGATAAATACGGTAAGTTTCCCTGATAAAGCGGATTTTGCAGCCTTATCCACCCCCGCTAACACTGCTTGGGTAAACTCCATCCGTTTTTCCCAGGAAAACGCCGTACTGTCTACATAATCACCCGGTTGGTTTTGGTCGTCAAAATCCTTGGCATCCACTAACACAACTTCGGCAAAGCCATTCCCTTGCCAATAGGTAATCATCTCAGGGTTGGTTTTGGTGGACACCATGCTGTGGTGTTCTTGACTGAAACCGTTCCACACCAACACAGGTAGGAAATTAGTGACTTGGGGGTAGGCTGTATGGAAATGGGCCATTCCGCTCATAATGTAGGGTTCGCCTAAACCCCCATCACCGACGGTAAACGGAAATAATTGATCTCGATGGAGTAAAGCTGCGGCCATGGCAAAATGTTGTCCCTGTCCCAAGGGACCAGCAGGTGCAAGAATTCCCGGAATATAACCTGAAAGATGTCCTAGTAAACCGTGCTTCTCACGAAAGCGATCGCGCAATTGTTGGACTGTTGTAATCCCCATGTCTTCTAGGGAACGATCTAAAAACATGGCGCTGTAAAAACCAGGCGCATGATGCCCAACTTCGGTAATAATATTTTTGTATCCCAGCATGACTAGGGCTGCATAGGCTTCCGCTTGACTAGCAAACCCTCCAGGATGTCCTGATGCTTTCGCTCCTGTCATTTGTAAGGTAAGGTAGCGTAGGGCATCTGCATAGAGGATAGTCTGGTACACTGCTGCATCGTCACTGGGGTTAACCGCAGTTTCTCCAGCCCTAATGGCGCTACTTTGACCGTACTTGGCAAATTCCGGTAGAGATTCCCCAAAATATTGAATTCCTTCACAAAACTGGGGATGGGTGGATGTCGCTTTTGGGGTTGTTGCTGTCATGCTAGTACCTAAATAGCTGTGGGGAGAATTCAGATTTGATTGGTTGGGGAAAATTTCCCACCCCGATCAATTTGTTAAATACTGTTTAAATTTAACAAAGATTTTACAACCTTCTGCCTACCGCCATTGATTGAGATTTCAGAACCTACACATAAATAACAACAAGCACTCGTGCAAAAGCCTACACGAGCGCCAATTTGGCGTGTATTGTGGAGCGAGAAACACCCGAAAACTATTCGACACCCAATGCAGTTGCATTATCTCCTGATACTGGGGTACTAGGAAGTTCTAAACAATAACCAGCACCGTAAACGGTTTTGATATAGCGGGGATGACGGGGGTCTGGTTCCAACTTGGTGCGTAGGTGACGAATATGGACGCGAATGGTTTCGATGTCATCGTCAGGGTCGTATCCCCAAACTTCCCGGAGAATCTCGCTGGGAGAAACGGTTTGTCCGTGACGTTGCAGCAGACAATGAAGCAGTTCAAATTCTAGATGGGTTAGTTTCACGGTTTCGCCAAACCAAATTGCTTCAAACCGTTCCGGTACCAGGGTTAATGAACCGTAGTTGAGGATTTCGCTGTGTTTAGCAGCTTGGGGAATGCGGTCGGTACGTCGTAACAATGCTCGAACACGAGCAAGCATTTCTTCCACCTCAAAGGGTTTGGTCAGATAATCATCCGCACCAGCATTAAACCCTTCCACCTTATCCTGGGTTTGACTTAAGGCTGTCAGCATTAAAACTGGGATTTCGGCGGTGCGTTCATCCCTTCGTAACCTCTGACAGACTGTAAACCCGTCTACACGGGGTAGCATTAAGTCCAGCATGATTAAATCAGGCTGTAATTGTAATGCTAACGCCTGTCCCTTAATCCCGTCTTCGGCTTGACTAACATCGTAACCAGCCATTTCCAAGTTGACGGCAACAAGTTCCGAAATCGCGGGGTCGTCATCAATTACAAGAATCCTTGGCATTATAAATGTTTTTCACGTATTTTTTTAACAATAAATTAAGAATCTTTGAGTGGAGCAAAGATTGCTGTATTGATTATAAAAAAGTTTTTAAATATTACTTAAAGATTAAGATGAAATAATTGTAAAACTACATATTTTTCTGAAAAACTTATTCGTGGTAGAGGATGGGGCTGGTGATAGCTGGGTTTTTGCCGTTTGCTATACATCAATCAATATTTGTACAAACACTACAATGGCATTTGGGACAAAGCTTTCTGTATTTATTTTTGTCCAGAGCTGAATCTAGAGCCTTGGGGAAAAAGTCTGATGAGGGGTTGGAAACAGGGAATCCGATGAAAATGAACCTATTGCTCAATAACCTCAACTGAAGTTATCTACATCCACGGGGAAACTGTAATGTCGGTTTCCTAATCAATACGATTGGACTGTTCAGATATTCCTATCCTAGAGTTAACCTAGGGTTCAGGTATGTATACACATGTTAATGATAAAAGCAAACTAATTTTATAAAACTTAACTTGATACCATTTTTTTGATACATTTTCTTCCCCTGCTCTCCGTCAGGTGTCAACCCCAAAGTAAAATGTTACACCAGAGTGGGAAGCGCTATATGTAAGAGT
The DNA here is from genome assembly GCA_937973965.1 of uncultured Calothrix sp. GTDB lineage: Bacteria > Cyanobacteriota > Cyanobacteriia > Cyanobacteriales > Nostocaceae > NIES-3974. The sequence continues at coordinate 33,299 of CALJJQ010000020.1, forward strand.
TAGGCATTGGTAGAAAAGTCAAAGTAAAAGGTAAAATTTTCAATGCTTATAGCTAGAGATGTTTAATCAGATTCTCGCGATACTCTATAGAAAGGTGTTGATCAAAGCCTGAAACCAAGTATTTACGCTTATACATTATGTAGAATTATCGCCATTTTCGCTACCTGTGTTGTCAGCAGGTTATACAAATATAAAAACTAATTTGGAAAAATGATGCGATCAATAGGAAGATAAAACCCTAATATTAAAAGGGTATTCAGAATAAAATCTAAAATCCAATTTCGGGTATTAGCTGGCTTTTTCCTTTCCTGAACTAGGCTTATTGGATTTAGCCTTTGTCGTAGAAGAGTTTTGACGGAATGAAGGAGCTTCTGAAAGTACGGCAATAATACCAGTTCGCGTTGTTTCTAGGGTTGCGTCAGAGAAAAGATCAATGACATTGATACCAATCATGTTTTCGATTAATTGCTTGAGGGGTTCTTGAATTGCCTCATCAAGCTTAGAACGAACTTCTTCAGCTAATTCGTTTTCTCCCTCTTTAATTAAAACTTGTTCTGCCAAAGTAATTGAATCATCAAGAATTATAATTAACTTATTGTCGCAAATTTGACAGCTAACCTTATCAGGGGTATGTCCTAACTGTTGGATATAAAAACGGATAACATCTTGAGAAATATTGCGCTCTAGTTCACCACGGGTTAGGGTTAACTTTTTCACTGGGTCTAACTCCTTGATCCAATCTGAAAATTAGATGTTAAGCATGTAAAAGTAGGTGATAGTGTTAATTAACAATTATTCTGATATGAAGTTATCCAATTCCATTTTTTGTTGAAAGTACCATTCGGATATATATTTCCTATCTCAAGATAGATATTTAGGATATGGAATTCCAGTTTGATTTGCATCAGCAGAGGTCTTATCTGGGACTGAATTGGGGATATTACAGTTTACCTTGTACCAACCGATCCAAATTTTTCGTTATGACCACGGTTCAAAAGGATTTACGTTCAAGCTGGGGTAGATGATGAGATTGCACTGGTAATTGATTCGGATTCTTTGGCAGTTTGCACAATCGAATCAAATGCTCCTATTAACTACGAATTGAAACGCCAAAGGTCAGGATTCATGAGAGCAAACTATCCGTGAAGAAAGTACTTCTACATTTCTACCTGTAATTACAATTGGAAATTTGGATCGATTGGTTGAGCGAGAATATCGGGAGCAATGTAGCGCACGTCTGGTTGATATTGTTCTGTCAATTGACAATTACCTGGGTGTTAGTCGTTTGTTTATTCCATAATTGACACCGATTTCCAAAATGTTTGCAACACATATTTAACATGAGACTTAGCAATGCTATGTCTCTAAAAAAATAATCTGTTGCATTCTTTTTTCAAATTGGTATTACAAAAATCGGCAAACCCAGGGCTTGCCGCAGTTGTAAAATAGTCTCAGGAATGTGATGCTGACATGGTTGTGTGTGGTGTGTGAGGAAACCAGGAATGTACTATCCGACCTGTACAATCTGGTTGAATGCTAATTTGGTCTAGATAGGCAATAGAACTCTAAAAATCTAACTAGTCGTTTGAGAAGTAAAACTTAAAAATTAACGATTACGAAATTGTCTACGATTTCTGCTATTTCCTTTCATTTGCGCTAATTGCTGACGTTGCTCTTCTGTGAGTACAGCATTAATTCTTTGTTGTTGCGATTCTTTGATTTGACGCATTTGGGTACGCTGTGCTTCAGTTAGGTTTAACTCGCGCCATACACCTCTTTTATTTCCACTTTGTTTTGCTGCTTCCCATTGTTGACGTTGAGCAGGTGTTAAAACATTAGCCATTGCTGCACGGCCTTCTTGCATAATAGCTTGAATTTGGGTGCGTTGTGCATCTGTTAAGCCTAAACGTTCAAATTTAGCACCGTAACCAGGTTTTCCTTGAGCTTGTGCAGTCATGAAGGATGCACGGTTAAAAAGCATTTGAGCGCTAGCTGATAGGGGGACGGTGGTCAGAGTGACAGCGATAACACTAGCAATCAGGGGTAATGCTTTAAATTTCATCGGTTTCTACCTTTTAATTTGCGTATGTGCTTTAGTTGGTTTACTTTTCCCATTGGGATGTCCCCATCATAGAAACTGAACATACCAAAAAACATCTAGAAAAAGTCACGACCATCCAATAATTTCCCAAGCAGAAAGTCATGTCATCATCTATGACTAAAGTCATATACCCTGGTAAGTGTAATCAATTCTATGATGAGATGAGAATGCAGAATATAGCATATATGATACAGGAGTCAGAATTAATTATGATTAATTTTTGGTGTTGCTGGAGAACTAGAGTAATTTGTGTTTTCAAGATAGATGAAATAGTTCCAATATGACAAATTTAAACTCATTTTTTATTTCTAAAAGCCTGATTTATGTCGCTTTTAAATACATATTTTTAGATATTTATAATCAATTATTCCTAATTCTGTAGAGATGACCTACCGGGTCGTTTCTACCTAGACGACCTACCGGGTCGTCTCTACTCCCTATTTTCAAATTTGAGGAATATAAACGTGAATCGTCCGATTCAATATAAAAATCACCCTTTTCGATTCCTATTATATTTGGAGTGGATATTACTGGGAATGGCTATTTTTATGACAATGGTACCCCTTCCCCCCCGGAGATATCCAAGTACATCTATGCCGGAATGGGCTGTGTTAAGTTTAATTACTTTTGGACTAATGGGGTTGCGATTACCAACGAATAGTACTCCTGTGAAGGTGATTTATACTGGATTACAAATTATTTTGGTGGTAATTACAACTTTTTTTCTGGGGAAAACAGCGAGGTTATTTCCGGTTATTTACCTTGTTTTAGTCACCCGTAGTTGTTTGATTTTTCAGTTAACAGGGCGCTTAGTTGTCACAGCGATCGCGTTTAGTTTATTTTTGTTAACTTTGATGCTCCGTTTTTATAGTTCGCCCTTTGCAACTCCGGGAATTAGCCATAAATTCCGGGTTTTTGGGTTTAATTTAGCCACTTTATTTAGTATCACGTTGATATTCATCTTGTTGTTAATGAATGCAGTTTTAGCAGAGCGAAAAAGCCGTGATGAACTCAAAATTGCTAATCAAAAATTACGGGAATATGCCTTAAGAATTGAAAATCAAGCTACCCTCGAAGAACGTAATCGCATCGCGAGAGAAATCCACGATTCCTTGGGACATTCTCTGACCGCCTTAAATTTACAATTGGAAACAGCAGTAAAATTGTGGCAATCCAACCCTCAAAAAGCCCAAGAATTTCTCTCCCGTGCGAAAGAGTTAGGTTCTAAATCCCTGCAAGATGTGCGTCATTCTGTTTCCGCGATGCGATCGCATCCTTGGGAAGGAAAATCTCTCCAGCAATCCATACTCAAATTAATTGAAGATTGTCAACACTCCACAGGTATAAAACCCACCTATCAAATCCACCTGAACCATCCCCTACCCACGGAAGTTAGTAGCGCAGTTTATCGCATCATCCAGGAGTCTATGACTAATATATCTAAATATGCCCATGCTAGTAGGATTGATATATATTTGGTCAGTACACCGAATCAGGTTTTATTACAAGTAGCTGATAATGGTGTGGGTTTTGACCCCCAGCAAAAAACGACCGGGTTTGGTTTACAAAGTATGCGCGATCGCACTCTTGCTTTAGATGGTGAATTTGCGATCGCCACAGCACCTAATCAAGGGTGTCAGATTGAAGTCAAAATCCCTTTGCATTCGGGTGACAGGAAAAAATGATTAAAATTATGCTGGTTGATGACCAAAATTTGATTCGTCAAGGTTTACGAGCTTTACTAGAATTGGAAGCGGATCTGGAAATTGTCGGTGAGGCTGAAAATGGTCGAGAAGCTCTCGATTTAATTACCCAGTTGCATCCTGATGTAATTTTAATGGATATGCGAATGCCGGTTATGGATGGTGTACGAGCAACCTTAGAAATCCAAAAAAATTATCCTCAGGTCAAAGTGTTGGTTTTAACAACTTTTGATGATGATGAGTATGTGACAGCGGCCATACAAAATGGGGCAATGGGCTATCTCCTTAAGGATACACCTTCGGAGGAATTAGCGGTGGCAATTCGGGCTGTACATAAGGGATATACCCAACTCGGACCAGGAATTGTCAAAAAACTACTCACCCAGTATTCTGGTAATCATGTTTGTGACAGTCCCATTCCACCCCCTAGTTTAACAGAACTCACACCCAGAGAGAAAGAAGTATTAAAATTGATTGCCAATGGCGCTAGTAATCGAGAAATAGCCAAGGAGTTATATATTTCTGAGGGAACAGTCAAAAATTATGTCACCAACATTTTAAATCGACTCAGTTTGCGCGATCGCACTCAAGCTGCTATTTTTGCTAATTCCTATCTATCCTATCTTCAGGATGGGGACGCGGAAAAATAACTTATAGAAATCCGGTTAAGTTTTTAAATCTATCTATTGGGGTCAGGGAATAGGGAGTGGTGAATAGAAACTTTACTGTGGACGCAACAGCGACTTTCTCAAAGGTATTTTATTCAATATCTATATAGGGTCTGCTGAATTAAGTCTTTTAGTAGGGGTAGGGAATGGGGAGTAGGGAATAGTTTTAAGTTTTCCCCTTCCACTTTTCAAAAGAACCAAAAAAAATTACAAATGCCAGATTTTGAAGTTTTATATACTCATGTATTTGCACTTTTTTTCAGCCAAAATAGCCTCAACAGCTTACGATATCTAAAGTCTAACTATTTTTCAGTAAGCCCTATATAGGACTCCTGTATACTTACTTATGCTATTAAGTCGAGAACAGACAGCATTTTATCTTAAAGACCTAGAAACACCCCTCGGTCAATTAATTAATTTAACAATCGCAGGGTTAGTTTTTATCTCTTCTGCTATTTTTGTCACTGAAACCTATGCGTTACCCAATAGTTTACTAATTCTATTTAAAACGATAGATACGATTATTGTCGTTATTTTTGCTCTAGAATACCTAGTCAGGTTGTGGAGTGCAGAACATAAGTTCACTTACATGATGAGTTTTTATGGCATCATTGATTTAATCGCTATTTTACCTTATTTTTTTGGTGCTTTTGATATTAGTTTTCTGCGCTTATTTCGCTGGTTCCGGATTCTGCGTTTAATTCGCTTGATTGACAGTAAATATATTTTTGGCATCAACTCGGAAGATGGTATCATTTTCGCCAGAATTTTGTTTACCCTATTTGCGATTGTTTTTGTTTATTCCGGATTAATCTATCAATTTGAACACCCCGTCAATCCCCACACCTTTAAAACCTTTTTTGATGCATTTTACTTTTCAGTGGTGACAATGACCACAGTTGGATTTGGAGATGTGACACCCATATCCAAATTCGGCAGAATTTTAACTGTATTGATGATTTTTACGGGTATTGCCCTCATTCCTTGGCAAGTAGGAGATTTAATTAAAAGGTTAGTGAAAACAGCTAATCAAATTAAAATTATTTGCTCCAATTGTGGACTCGCATTTCACGATGCTGATGCTCAATATTGTAAGCGCTGCGGTCATCATTTAAGTCCTTCAAAGTAATATCAATATCTCAGTTTGGGTGTAATTAGTGAAATCAAAAAATTATGTCGAATATGGTTAGAGGATGTTTTCAAAGTCGATTTTAATACTTAAACAAGCTAGTTTTTTGGGAGTAGAAACGACCCGTCGGGTCTGTACAGTTTCTAACGACAAATATACCGTTTGAGCCTATTTACTCTCTTCAATAATTGGTTGATAAAGTGTTTATTGACACTTTCCAAACAACCTCTGAAGCTGCATATAATTTTTTGCGTGTCATTGCTCCCGCAGTGGGGAAGGAAGTGGAGCGCGTCAATCTCAGGGAATCGTTAACATTGAAGATTATGAGATTGCTTCGTCGTTCCTCCTTGCTTCAGACAAATTGTGTAACTTCACGTGAAAATAGTATTACTGTTTCCAATGAAAGAACGAGTAGTATCTAATACCACAAATCATCAACCCATAGTTATTTATGATTGAATTATCACCCAACAATCACAATCCATAAATAGCGTTAAATTAAAGATGTCAAATCCTATCCCTACCCAGATAAATAAATTGTTTAAACTCCATACAATTGTCAGAAATTTAGAACTATTTCAAGACTTTTAAAGACTTTATCAAAAAAGTGACTCAGGCGTAAACACCTTCTAGTGGCCTTCATGAGGCAGTGTTCGACTAGGGTTCCCCGGCTTGTAGCACCTGCCGTCCCCTTCCTTGCCTAAAGTACGGAATGCGGTGCTATGCACTTGTTTCTCAAGGGTTTTCAGCCTATGTTTTATAAATTTGGTTAAACTGAAATTGTAATTATCATTATTTTTTATCGTACCAAAATTGAAACGATTATGACAGAACCAGTCCTTACTAATAGCGATATACAGGGAAAAAGAGTGCGAAATTTTTTAATTGCAATTGTGGCGATCGCTCTGAGTGTGGCTTTCATTATTGGACTACGCACAGAAGCAACTAGCACTAGTCTCGCTAGCCTGAGTCAACAATCCATACCCTTGGAAGTCGCTTTGACCAATGGTAAACCCAGCCTAATTGAATTTTACGCCGATTGGTGTACAGTTTGTCAAAAAATGGCTCCAGATATGGCTGCTTTGGAAACCGAGTATGCAGGTCAAGTCAATTTTGTGATGCTGAACGTCGATAATAGTAAGTGGCTACCGGAAATGACCCAGTACCAAGTCGATGGTATACCCCATTTTGTCTATGTTAATCGCAAAGGGGAAGCTGTAGCTCAAGCCATTGGTGATACTCCCCGGACAATTATGGCTGATAATCTTAATGCTTTGATGGCTGGGGAGAATCTACCCTATGCTCAAGCAAGTGGTGCAACCTCGGCTTTCAAACCACCTGTTACACCTAGTGGTAGTGATAATACTGACCCCCGTTTGCATGGCGCTCAAGTTAAAAGTTAGTTATGACCCACATTTACTCTGGCTTTTGATACGGTGTTATTGAACTCTGCTTGCTGGTTTGAGGCAGAGCCTTGTGGAATACGTCCCCACGCGGAGCGTAGGGACGAGATAAACACTTCGCGGAACGTAGGGACGAGATCAAATATTTTAAGCATTATTACTTATTGACAACAGACCGATGAGCTTAACTTGTCAGCAATGGTTAGAAGGATATACATACCCCTCCTGTCTCCTGTATTCTCTTAACTAATCGGTGTTGCCAATCTCCTATCGGTTATCAGTTGTTCTTCAAATTCTTTAGCAACTACGGCTTGACTAAATAAAAATCCTTGGATGGCATTACAACCGTGGGTTTGGAGGAAATCTAATTCTTCTTCGCTTTCGACGCTTTTGGCAACTACGTATAAATCTAAACTGCGTGCCATTTGAATCATGGATTTTGTAATGGCTGCTTTTTGTGTGTCCTGAGAAACTTTATGGATAAAATAACGGAATATTTTGAGGATATCTACTGGCATTTGGTGTAATAACATGAGGGAGGAATCACCTAAACCAAAATCATCAATAGCGATTTTAATTCCCTGTTGTTTGAGTTGGCTAATGGTGTTAACGGAGGTTTTAAAATTGCGAAGAATTGAATTTTCGCTCACTTCTAATTCCAGGTTTTCTGGAGCCAGATGATAGCTGTCTAACAGTGCTATGATATTCTCACAAAAATCGGGTTGATTTAATTGATTAACTGATACATTTACTGATAAACGTAAATCACAAAAGCCCTTGTCTACCCAACTTTTCAACTGTTGCAAAGCAGCGTTGAGTATCCATTCACTAATGGGGATAATTAATCCTGTGGATTCGGCTAGGGGTATTAATTCGGTGGGGGAAACTAAACCTAATTCTGGACTATGCCATCTGACTAAGCTTTCTGCTGCAATGATTTTTCCAGTCTCGATATCCACTATGGGCTGATAATGAACTTGAAATTCGTGAAAGTTTTCCGATTCTAGGGTTTTGAGTAAACAGTTTTTAATGATATTAATTTCGCTCGATGAAGCACTGGATTCGGATGTAGTTTGCAAATACTTTTTCAAACTCGCTTGACGTTCGAGACGACCGAAAATTGCGCTGAGTAATTCTGCACGGGTAAAGGGTTTTGTCAGGTAGTCATCCGCACCTAAATCCATTCCTTGACGGATATCACTTTTTGATGCTTTTGCTGTTAAAAATATCAAGGGAATAACTGATGTTTTCGGGTCTTCCCGCAAGGTCGTTAATACCCCATAGCCATCCATTTCCGGCATCATCATATCGCACAAAATCAAATCAGGGTTATGGGCGATCGCTTTTTCAATTCCGATTCTACCGTTTTCTGCTGCAATGGTTTCAAAGTTTTCGGCTTCAAGTAAATCAACGAGATTTGCACGGACTGTGGGTTCGTCTTCAATCACTAAAATTTTGGTCACAATATCCTCTTTTTCCGAAATTACAAGTATATTACAAACTTTCCTATCGCTGACAGACGGTAGCGCCGAAGAATCAAGCTATTAAGTCGTTGGACACGTCAAGCAAGGGAACGGGGAATAGGGAACACAATCAAGTATGGGATTAATCCTGTCTGGCTATTTATAAAGGTATTATCACAGTTGTGGCTTTTTTAGTCCCTGTTTGTCAATCAATTAACTTGATATTCACATAATTAATTATTATGTAATTGTTATGGTGGACTTGACGGGTCGTCTCTCAATACGCTTCGATTAATGATTTTTCGTGGTGGTTTCGGGAGACGCGATATCGCCTCTTTCAGAGGAGCTGAACGCTAACGCGTCTGTATAATTATTTGGGGTTTATGAATTTTCTTATCCGAACCCTATTGGGTCGTCTCTAGGGGTTTTGATGGGGGAATTTGACGATAAATTTTGTGCCTTTACCTAACTCGCTGTAAA
>CALJJQ010000021.1 GCA_937973965.1 uncultured Calothrix sp.
AAGTTAATTCGTAATTCGTAATTCGTAATTATGAATTAGGTTGATTTGGAGGGTAGTTGTCATTGATTAGGTGGATAAAAACCTCACTTTGTCAGATTTTTATCCCCTCATATTGACAATTTTCCATCCAGAATAGTATTACCTGTAGCCAATTTATACCAAGTTTTATCTGCTCACCAACCGAGTTTCTTCGGAAAAAGTAAATGATGGGGAAGTGGGAATATAAAATGTTACTGTTCTTGAATATGTCCATGTAGCATGACTAGGGTTTCTGCTAACTGATTAAGACGTAATTCTAAATACTGCTTACGTCCTAGAAGTTGGCGCAATTTCTGATAACGAGCGATCGCCATACTAATTCCAGCTACTTGTTCCGAGGGACAGGGACGTGTCCACATTTTTCCGGATGCATCTAACCCACGTAATTTATACTCTGTGGTTGCGGCTGATTTTGGTTTCGGAACAGGTTGTTTGGGTTTGGCACAGATTTCTTCGACGTAATTCATTAATTCATCGACATCACCGTGACGCAGGGTAGCTGTTCCTGTTGATGGGGTGGGTGATTTTTCTACATCTGTTGCGGATGGATGGGATTCTAACCAACCGTTGACAATTGGTCCTTCTATGTAAATATCCTGAATCTGGCGAATTACTGTTTTTAATTCTGCCTGCCAATTACTAACTATTTGCTGAATTTCTTGCAGCATATTCATGGCTAAAGCTGGGTTAGCTGCATGATGATGACTGCTAAAGCTGGGTGTTTTAAATTTCGGTAGGTTTGGTGATTTAATCGTGTTAGTTTCGACTGAAAACGCTGCAACTCCTGAGTTCTCTTCTCCCACCTCCTGGGTTGGCTGTTGAGAACTGTCATGGCTACTGGGATTTTTTCTCGGATTATCGGTAGTTGCAGGGCTAATCCGAAATGATACTGTTTCCGTTTCGAGACTCGGATTTGTGTTACTAGCCATAGACAATTCCATCCCGGTATTTTGGCGATTCCCTAAATTGTGCAAAGTTGCTTCAATTCTCTTTAAGCGTGTGTTCATAAGAATATATCTTGACAAATGAAAATAATCATTGTGGCCATGCTGTGTATCTATAATACAAAGCGATACCCATTTAAAATGGGGATTTTGGCAACAATTAGCTAAGTATCGATTGACAATACTTAAGCTATTAACCATTTATCAGCAGAATGCTGTATTTTTTTGGTAGCCAGCCAAGTCAAAATCAAGGAAACAGTATTCAAATTATTTCGATGTGAACTAAGGATACAAGTCCTCAGAAATCATTAAGTCACCATAACCAAGAGAAATGCTTTTTCCTGCATTTCTCACAAGGGAGTGATAAGCCTTGAGTAGTGGGTTGATTTTCCTGCTACTCCCTACTCCCCACTCCCTACTCACTGAAAGTTTGAGGAATTTGTGAGAAATCCGGTTTTTGAGCATTTGTACTAAAAACAGAGAGAAATTCTCGATTTTTACTTCTGATTGACTGATTGAGACTAATTTTATCTATTAAAAGTTATTTCAGTGAAAAATCCTATACCCGCCATCAAAAATCAGTACTATTCAACCATTTTTGTGACTAAAAATACGCAGTGATTAACCGTGAATAAAGTTATATTAATTACTGGACCAGCGCGTTCTGGAAAAAGTGAGTGGTCAGAAACCCTGGCAAAATCAAGCAAAAAACCCGTTATTTACATCGCCACATCCAGCCAATCCATCGATGACCAGGAGTGGAATCTCCGAATTCAACAGCATCAACAGCGTCGTCCTCCTGAATGGGAAACCCGAGAGGAGCCGTTTTTCCTCACACAGGCATTAACCCAAATACCCGCAAATGCTTGTGTATTGATTGACTCCTTGGGAACCTGGGTAGCCAATTTACTAGAAACTGACGAACAAGAGTGGAATTCAACGGTAGCAGAATTACTAGAAACCATTACCCTAGTAGCAGCAGAAATAATATTTGTCGCCGAAGAGACGGGATGGGGGGTAGTACCAGCCTATGCGAGTGGGAGACTATTTCGCGATCGCCTAGGTAATTTAACCCGAAGAATAGCCGCGATCGCTGATGAAGTTTACTTGGTCACAGCTGGTTATGCGCTCAACTTGAAAAAGTTGGGTGAGGGAATAGGAAGCAGGGGATGCAGGGAGATTAATTAATAAATAACAACTTAAATTACCTACCTCCTGTCTCCTATATTCTTAACTTTTTATTCAGTATTCGTCGTCGAAAATATTAGTACAAAAATCTACAATTAGAATATGTACATAAAAACAGTGATAGGAATTTCTGTCACTAGTGGAGAGGTTCCTAAAAGATTATGGCATCCCCGAATGAAGTCAAGAAATACCTAGCCTATTGGTTTCAGTTAGGTAAACACGTCCTCATCAATCAGGGTAAAACCAAAATACTCCCTGAACAAATTTTTACCGGAGACCACTACAGTCAAGAATTTGAAGATGGTTGGCAACAGATTATTGCTCATCCCCATAGTGATGCCTATATCGAGGGTACAGATCAAACAATAGCCGATTTATTATCAACGGAATGGGAGATGATTTCCTGCGCTCGTTGTACTATGCCTGTACCGATTCGCTATATTGGTCTTCCTGCTGCTATTTGTCCCTGTCATGATTTAGATAATTGGCCTAATGATGAATTACCCTATCCCAATTGTCCGGTAGATAATCAAGTACATTTAGCACGTATCCGTTATCAGTTACTAAACCGTTTTGAAGCAGAGAAGAGTAAATAGTCATCCCGGATTTAGGGAATAGGGAGACATGTCGCGTCTTGATGGATAAACATGGAATAATCTAGGTAGATAGTAGTTATTGACCTTGTTTTCTTCACAAAAGTTGACTATTTATCGATTAATTACTATCGTAACTCTATGAAAAAAAATCGAGGTGCAAAGAAGAAATTATTAACCGAAAAGTGATTGCCCGGAAAAGGTTTGAGCCAAAGTATTGACCGGATTATCTTCAATTTTTGGTAAAGTTTAATTGCAAAAATAAAATTGTCTCCAGGGGAATGCTAATCTAGTAATTGAAGCCAAAATAAAAGCTTCCCTGGCAGATGCCAACAGCACAATTAGTCAAAAAAGAGGTAAAGAAGCTGTTTATATTATCATCTGTCTCGCAAAACCGAAAAAACAACAACACCCAACTCGAAAGCTGACATTTCCCCACCTAGTGAAATCAGGGGGCGCTGTCACTGGTTCACCTCCGCATAAGCGCGAATGATTCCTAGATGACATCCCTGGCTTACCTGGCTATAATTGATAAGTAAGGGGAAATAACTCGCCAACTAGCAGTGTTTGGGTGTTGTTGTTTTTTTTCAGTAAAGATAACCTGACTCACCCCAATTTGGTATAAGCTGGAACAATGCCATATCAAAAAATCAGATAGTTGAACGCGCCCTATGTCAATCATTGCGCTGCGTGCGTGGTACATTCAGGATTATGAGCCGATTTCGGAACTAGAGAAACGTCCTCCGGATATGCGGTTGAGTAAAAAAAGTTTGCTCCGTTCTGCTTTGCGGGCAGATTTTTTAGAAGATAGTGAGGTGATAAAAAACTCAACTTGGTTTGGACGCTATTTGGAAGGGGAGACGATTGAGTTTTATGTTGAGGGTAGTGGTGGGTACTGTGTTGCCAATATAGACTTGATTAGTCACGAAATCTATTTTTCGAAGCAGTCATTGCTGTCCCAGTTAGAACCAACGATTTTTTTTAGTTGGCAAAACGAGTTTCCCGAAGCGACGGAAGCCTTGCGAGAAGCTTTACAAGCTAGTCTAGAAAAATTGAATACGCGATCGCGTACTCCTCTGCACTTGGTAGAGTCTTTGCGACCCAAGGAATCTCCACTACGCTTAAATCGGACAATGTTAAGAAAGATTCGCAAGAGTTTATTGTTTATTGCGGATGTGACACCAATCACAAGTGTTGCGGTAGGCGACGGAATTGAGATGATACCCAGCCCAAATGTGTGTGTGGAAATTGGTTTCGCCTTGCAAAGTAAGCGCAGTGAACAAGTTTTGATTGCCCAAATGCAGCGTCAGGAAATATCTGGGGGGTTTCCCTTTGATTTACCACCTACCCAAATTTTGCAATATCGAGATGACAAAGAACTCAATAAAATCCTGCTAGCAACCCTACAGAATCAATTGATGCGGTTTAAATTGCTGTAAAATGACCTGTCAGTGAGGGGAATAGAGAGTTATAGGAGTATGTATAATCCTTTTATCCTCCTGCATCCCCTGCATCCCTAACCTGTATCCCTAAATTGATAAGTTCTAAAGTAAAACGGTATTAGCTGTGTTAGTCCACTGCGTGTATTTTGATTAATTACACTTTGCACGGCTAATTAGGTGAGTTTGTTGTTCCAATAGCTGATACCGGATTTCTCACAAATCTCTCTAACTTCCAGGGAATAGGGAGTAGGGAATAGAAAAAAATTAATCCATTACTTAACGCTTACCGTTCACTTGTGAAAAATGTAGGTAATGCTTGAAGAGACGTAGCAATGCCACATCTGTAACTGTTACCCGTTAACAGTCAACAGTCAACAAACCAAAAGGGAAATATGTTTGCGTGCGAACTATAGTAATCCTATATTACCACTAATAAAATTTAGTTGCTGATAATTGCTTAATTGCAGCCAGGAATACAAACTTATGTAAATCTACCTTACAGCAGATTTATTTGAGTAAAATCTAGATAAAAGTTAAAGACGAAACGACACAAATCATTACCCAAGCAATTAACTGGAAACTAAATAAAAATTTAATTTGTAATTGGAATCGGTAAGTATAAATATATAAAGAGATAGATTTTAATTCAACCATATATTCTATTAAAATTGGACAGTAGAATAAATATCTAAGACTATCTTCGATTTCCACCTTTTTCATGCAGCAGGGTTCATCAGAAGCGAGGGTAATGATTAATCTGATTTAGACTGGAGAAGCCATTACTCAATCTAGCTTTTTGATTGTCGGTAAATTTTGACAATTACTAGAACTTACACACCCATAGTGAATAAATCTGGTTTTGAGATTACTTATCGAGGTCATGATGGCATCAAAAGATTGTCAGTGGGTAATTCAGAAATGAGATCAACTCATGAACTGGTGTGGAACTAGTTGTTGCGCTGGTATAAATGCGCTAATCAGGCTGAAATGTTAAATATTAAACGTGTGCGCTTGCACAAATTACTCTATTTTGGTGATCAATATTCTCCAGAATTGACTTGGCCAAAACACATAGTAACAACAGCAAGTTTATTTGCGATTTTTGTTGGTGGTGTGGTGCTGTTGAGTTGGTGTTTCCAGTTGCAAACTCTCAGCATCGGCTTTTTGAGTGTACAACCAGTCATGAAAATAGGAACGGCATTATGCTTGATGATGGCAGGGTTATCCCTGTGCTTACTAAGGCGAGGTAAATTTAGGAATAAGGCCAAACTACCAGATAAACTGCGGCGAAATGTAGCCTATGGATTGGCTTTGATGGTGAATGTATTGGGAATAGTCACCTTAATTGAAGTCTTGTTAGGGGACATTTCTGGAATTCATCACCTATATCCTCCACCTTGGCGAACTTCCCTTCAGGAGGTGACTAGTTTAGGGTGGAGTGCGTCCCTGGGTTTTACCTTAGTGGGAAGGGCATTAATGTTTTTAAGTTTTCCGAAAACGAAACGTAGTTATTGGTATGCCCAGGTTTTAGCCTTAATAGCTCTAGTAATTGCGCTGCAAGCGGTAGTAGGATATGCCTACGCCGTAGAAATCAGGTTTTTTGCGCAAACAATGTCTGTTTTGACAGCATTTGGATTTGCGGCTTTATGCGGGGGAATCCTAGCTAGCAGTTATGAGTATGGGTTGATGCGGTTAGTGACCAGTAACAGTTATAGTGGCTGGTTAGCAAGACGGTTACTAGGGATGGCTGTTGTAATTCCCTTATTACTAGGTTGGGTGATTTTACAGGGACATCGAGCTGGTGTTTATGATCCGGGATATGCCCTAGCTTTATTTGCAATTTTATTAATAGTCACCTTTACAATTTTAATCTGGCAAAGTGCAGCCAGTGTAGAATATTTACGTCGTCAATGCGATCGCGCCTATACCGCTCTGAAAAATAATGAAGCGAAACTGCGGGGTTTATTTGAAGCCAATGTCATCGGCATTGTGGTGACGGATTTACAAGGGAATATTCGCAAAGTTAATGATGAATGGCTGAAGGTGTTAGGGTATTCCCGTGGGGATGTATTTTCGGGACGAATTTCTTGGCAGCAAATTACACCACCTGAATACGCTGACCTCGACCGGCAAAAGATTCAGGAAGCCACCACGACTGGAGTTTGTAAACCCTACGAAAAAGAGTATTTTCGGCAAGATGGTAGTCGTGTACCGGTTTTAGTCGGGTATACTTTCGTCGGTGAAAGCCGTGAGGAATTGGTAGCATTTGTTTTAGATTTAAGTCAGCAAAAAGCTGCTCGTCACGAACGCAAGCAGGTAGAAGCCACCCTACGCCAAGTGGAGCAAAAATTTTGGTTAGCGGTAGAACATATTCCCGATGTGTTTGTCATTTATGATGCCCAACGACGTTGGCAATTTGTCAACCAAGAAGGATTGCGGGTCACAGGGAAAAGCCGTAGCGAATTAGTTGGTCGTACCGATGAGGAAATTTTTGGTCTAGAGGTGACGGATACCTATTTAAATGCTTTGATTTGTGCCCAACAAACCGGTGATTTACAAACAACGGAAGCAACAATTGTGAATCCCCAGGGGGAACAATTTATTCATCATATCAAATTTGTGCCCATTTTAAACGAAAATGGGCAACTAGGGCAAATACTCGCGTTTTACCACGATATTACCGCTAGTAAACAGGCAGAAATGGCCCTGCGCAATCAACATCAGTGGCAGGAAGAGCTATTAAATCTAATGCCTACGCCCCTATTACTAGTGGAACCAGGTACGGCGAAGGTGACCTTTGCCAACCGAGCAGCTGATGGATTAGCTGGAGGTAAATTTCCCCAGGGCAGGCCAGCATCAGAGTATCATACCATATTTTATTGCACCGATGGACAGGGCAACCGGATTCCCGATGAAAAAATGCCAGGGGTGCTACTAGCACGGGGACATAAGCTGGATGGCTATCAGATGGACTGGCATACAACGGCAGGTATTCGTTCCCTGTTGATATATGGGGATACCCTACCAGCGATGTATGGTCATCAGGCTACGGGAGTGATGATTTACCAGGATATCAGTCAACTCAAACAGGCAGAAAAAGGTTTATCGTTGGGGTATAAGCGGTTACAGTTATTGTTTTCGACTGCCAGTGAATTGCTCTCTAACCAGCATCCATCGGACTTATTAGACTCCGTATTTGCAAAATTATCAGAGCAAATAGGGTTAGATATCTACGTTAACTATTTATTTAGGGAAGCAGAGCAACAATTGCAGTTAGCATCCTACACAGGGGTGGAACCGGAATTAATCGCTACAGTGGAAACCTTAAAGGTCGGTGAGGGGATTTGTGGACTAGTTGCTCAAAAACGCTGTCAAATGGCCTTAGAAGATGTGCTGCAATCAGAGGAACCCCGTACTGCCGGAATTCGTCGCCTAGGAGTGAATGCCTTTGCCAGTTACCCGTTGTTAGTCCAGGGACGATTAATGGGAACCTTGGGATTTGGTAGTCGCCAACGTCGTCACTTTAGTCAAAACGAACTAGGGATGATGCAAGCGGTTTGTGACCAAATTGCCATCGCCCTAGAACGAACCCATTTGGTAGAATCATTACAAGAGCAGACCGAGCAACTCCAAGTTGCTAACCGGATGAAAGATGAATTTTTGGCTGTGATTTCTCATGAATTGCGATCGCCGTTGAATGCCATATTGGGGTGGTCACAATTGTTGCTATCCCGTCCCCAAATTGATCTACAAAAGCAAACCCAGGGATTAGCCATCATTGAACGTAATGCGAGGGTTCAAAAACAACTTATTGAAGACTTGTTGGATATTTCCCGGATTATTCGCGGTAAACTTCGCCTCAAAACCGATACCTGTAACCTGATTCCCATCGTCCAAACAGCCATTGATAGCGTCCGTCTAGCAGCTGAAGCAAAAGAAATTGACCTGAAACTGCGAATAGACGACACTAACCCCGCCAACTTTGTCATTATCGGTGATAGCGATCGCTTGCAACAAGTCACCTGGAACCTACTTACCAATGCAATTAAATTTACTCCCATGGGGGGGTATGTCGAAATTATATTGAGTACAAAAGAACTAGATACTACAGATAGTTCTCCTAGTAGTTTGCAAATACAAGTTCGTGACACCGGAATTGGCATTAGTCCAGAATTTATCCCCTACGTCTTCGACCGGTTTCGTCAAGCAGACAGTTCCAGCACCCGTCATCACGGAGGGATGGGTTTAGGACTGGCAATCGTCCGTCACCTAGTGGAACTTCACGGGGGAACAGTAGAAGTAGATAGTGCTGGTGAGGGTAAAGGGGCTTGTTTTACAGTGAGTTTACCTCTTTTAGCCCGTCGTCAACAAAAGCAAGAACTAACTCACTTCCATTTTTGTGAATTACCTCAACCATCAACTCCATCTCCACAGGAAGCCGCACTATGCACGTCTACATCCCTGTCCATCCCTAGTTTAGAGGGAATTCATGTTCTGGTGGTTGAGGATGAAGTTGATACCCGAGAATTTGTCGCGGCAATCTTACAGAACCATAACGCGATTGTCACAACGGCTTCATCTGTAATTGAAGCATTGACATTAATACAGCAATCACCTCCTGATGTTTTAATTAGCGACATTGGGATACCAGGAGAAGATGGCTACTCTCTTATCCGTAAAATACGCAAGCTATCACCCCAGGAAGGTGGACAGGTTCCAGCCGCGGCATTAACCGCCTATAGTCAGTTAGAAGACCGAATGCGTATTTTACAATCGGGTTATCAATTACACATTCCTAAACCAGTAGAAGCCGCCGAACTGGTGACAATTGTCGCCAGTTTAGCAAATCGTAGGTTATCTTGAATCAGCTACCGACAGCAAGTCGATAGATAGATTCATGAAAACACCAAAAAACATTTACAGTCATCTAACAGCCAAGGAAAGGGTATATTTATCATTGCCGGTAAAATTTTTATGGCAACAAAATCTGCTACAGGGGGAGATTTTGGACTTTGGTTGTGGTTTTGGCAATGATGTCAAACTACTACAAGCAAAAGGCTTGAAAATTACAGGCTATGACCGCTATTATTTTCCGGAAAAGCCAGAAACTAAATTTGATACGATTATTTGTATATATGTTTTAAACGTTTTGTTGCCAGAGGAACAATCCCAAGTTTTAATGGATGTATCCTATTTATTGAAACCAGGTGGGAAGGCATATTTTGCAGTCAGGAGAGATATCAAAAAAGAGGGATTTCGACAACATTACATTCATCAGAAACCGACCTATCAGTGTATAGTCAAACTGCCGTTTAAATCGATTAAATTAGAACAAAATTATTACGAAATTTACGAATACACCCACTATAATTACCAGCGTCATTCCCATAATCAATGCATATTTTGCCGTCCCCATGCAAACCTGACAATCATTACAGAATCAGCAACCGCCTATGCCATCCTCGATGCATATCCAGTCAGTCGGGGACATGTTTTAGTTATACCCAAACGCCACATCCAAAATTATTTTGAATTACCAACAAAAGAACAAGCGGCTTGTTGGTTAATGGTGAATAAAGTTCAAGAAATACTAACACAGGAATGGCAACCAGATGGCTTTAATATCGGTATGAATATCAATCGGGTTGCAGGACAATATGTGATGCACGCGAGTATTCATGTGATTCCTCGCTATCGCGGTGATGTCAAGGGGAAAAAAAGTGGTATTCGTTGTGTAATTCCCTAATAATTTATTTAGGTTTATTTAGAGTTTGCGGAAAAAGTCTTTTTGTTTGGCTTGAAAACAGGTAACATTTTTATTTAACCCTTTCAATTCCACTTTTTACAGTCAAATTATCTGCAATCTAACTTCTCATCAATAATTGGTCCACTTGATATCTCTCAAATATTTTGGGTTCAAGCATTTTAGATAACATCAATTTACGCGTATAAATGCTATAGTTTCAATATTAAAATCCTTCTATTATTCTTTAGATATATTGATAATCAATTAGTAGCCCACCATACTAAATATGATGGAAAAATTATAGGCATATTTGATTAGAATGCATCTCAAAACTATGATTTTAGAGACGACCTATCGGGTCGTCTCTACTCACGATTTACAACTCATTGCTTACTTATAATCAGGATAGCTATGATGCAACAATGGTTAGTTCCGATTGCGATTATTTTACTGGGAATAATTACTGGTTTTGTGGTGGAGAAATATATTATCGACAGATATATTGAATCTCTCCCCAACGAATTTACAGACAATCCTGAAAATCAACAGATTAATCAAAGTGATACAAAAGATAATACTCAACCTGAAAATAATGAGCAAGTTAATATTGCTCTGAATGACCAAAAATATCTCACTATCAAGGAAATATTATTACACGCATTTAATAATATTACATTTATCTGGTTTTCCATCGCTGGTTGCTTTATTGCCTCAACTGTTGCAGAAATACCGGATGATATTTATCGTAGCCTGCATACAATTTTGGTTGTTGCTTTTCTTTTTTCCCTAACTATCTTTGTTGCGAGACTGACCAGCGACTTTGTGACATTAATTGGTCAAAGGACTCAGATTATTTCCGCTTCCATTATCTCCAATTTGACCCGTGTCACGGTTTTTATTTTTGGCATTCTCATTATCCTGCAAACCGTTGGAGTCAAAATTACACCGATTCTGACGACTTTAGGGGTTGGTGGTTTAGCAATTGCTTTAGCTGTACAAGATACCCTTTCTAATTTATTTGCGGGATTATATCTAATTTTATCCCAACAATTTAAAACTGGAGATTATGTCAAACTAGAAACTGGTCAAGAAGGTTATGTGATTGATATAAATTGGCGTACAACCACCATTAAGGATGTGTCTAATTACATAATTATTATCCCCAATTCTAAATTATCTTCCGTCATCTTTACCAACTGCCATTTACCTGTGAAGGACGTTATTTTACAGATTGATGTTGGGGTAAGTTATAATAGTAATTTAGATTATGTAGAGCAAATCACAGTCGAAGTCGCCAAGCAAGTGATGGCGGAAGTTGCTCCGGAAATCACAGACAAAGAGCCTTTTGTTCGCTATCATACATTTGCTGATTCGAGCATCAATTTTACAGTTTTTCTTCGGATCAATGAATTCTTAGACCGACGACTGGCTAAACATTTATTTATTAAAAATTTACATCAACGTTACCAAGAAGAAAATATCGAAATTCCGAATCCCAGCAGAGATATTTATATTAAACCCCATGGGGATGAAAACTCTAAAATTTACCCCTCTTTTCCCCAGTCGGACAGGAGTTTACAGTAAATATAAATCCTGCATTTTGACCAACTCTCTCGCTGACAAATAGGGAGTAGGGAGTAGGGAGTAGGGAGTGGGAATGAGTTATTTTTTGTTTGGTTGTATCTGTGATGATACCATTTCACGAAAATATTGATACATATTTAGGGCTTGCTGAAAAATAGTAAAGACTTAAAACTATTCCTGTACAGACGCAACATATCGCGTCTATACCGACTCCCTATTCCCTACCCTCACAAAAAAAATACTTTTTCCGCAGACCCTAATTCCTAAAAGAGAGCCAAACACTTCCACTTACATCTACCGTTACCCGTTAATCATAAAGTAATGTAAACAGATTGCAACTATCTCCCATTCAACGCGAAGTCGTTGTAAGTTGGAAAATGCAACAGTCATATCTTAGTCTGGATTGGGCTTTATCAAGATTATTCATGAGCATTTCGACTTCGGTGCTGAGTGAATTGTTAGCAAAATTACCCTACCTGCGACCCCAGCTTTATTTTAAAGCCTCCCTAACAGCACTTTCCCATGCGATGGAAGACCAGGTTCTTGCGGCAACACTTGAGGCACCCCTTGTGATTGCGAGTTTTCAACGGGAAAGGTTTTACCGTCAAGAGGCACATCGGTATGAACGTCTGGCACAGATTAGTAATCAAATATACGTTTTGTCTGCCCCAGAGACAGACTTTGCTAACAGTTCTGATTTCTATGAAAAAGTGGCTTTTGAGGCGGATGATGCCCTATGTCATGAGTGGCATTTGGTTGTAATTGCCCAGAATTACGCTACCTGTTTGGTGTGCAGAGAGTATCCAAAGTCACAATTATCTTCCCGAAAAACGGAATTAAATCCGGGGTTGGATATGGATACAGCGCGGCGTTTTGAGGGTATTTGGACATCGGAGCGGGGTGTGAGCTTAACGGCTGCGGATTTGTTGCTGAAGCGGGTTTTAGTTTATCGTCCAGAGTTAGCTACCAAAGTACAAGAGGTGAGAGACCGGTTAGGGATTGGCATTACCAGGGGAATAGGCGATGTTAACTGGAATGGGGGGGAATACGCTTGTGATATCGATACAGACCCCTTTGTCCAGCGTTTAGTCACCTATTTACAAGCGAGCCAATATAAACTGCACAAAGCTTACCGTTCGATTGCAGGACAAGCAAGGAAAGAGCAATTAATTAATTCCATTAGTAATGCAATTAGGCGATCGCTCAATCCCCAAGATGTATTAAAAATTGCCACGCAGCAGTTGGGAGAACACTTAGGGGCTTGTCGTTGTTTAATTTACCGTGCCCAGGGTAATGACAGCGAAATCGTGATTGAGCATGAGTTTTTAGGGAGTGGGGTTCCATCAGTACTGGGAGAGAAATGGCAATTACATAGTAATCCTCTGTTTCAAGAAGTGGTTTGTCAAAGTCAGGGAATCTGTATTGCCGATACCATGAATGACAGTCGGGTGACAACTTCGCCGACCATCTGGAAAATCATCGAAAAATTAGGGATTCGTTCCTGGTTGATTGAACCATTGTTATTTCAGGGGCGGTTATTGGGGATAATAGAACTACACTATTGTGGGAATTCCCCGCACATTTGGCAAACAGGGGAAATCGACATTGTGAATGCGATCGCAACCCAAGTTGGGGTGGCTTTGATTCAAGCCGAATCCTTTGCGAACCTGGAGGATTTAAACCAACAATTAGAAGCTCTTGACCGTACCCGTAGCAACCTAATTGCTATCACTGGTCACGAATTGCGCACTCCCCTATCGACTATTCAAGTTTGTCTGGAAAGTTTAGCCAGCGAACCGGATATGCCTTTAGAATTACGCCAAGTCATGTTAAGCACAGCCTTGGAGGACTCGGAACGGATGCGCAAACTCGTTCAGGATTTTCTTACCCTTTCTAACCTGGAAAGTGGTAGAATTGAATGGCATCCGGAAGTATTGATATTACAGGAATGTGTCGATTTAGCCTTGAGTCGAGTCCGTGCAAGATTTGCTCAGGAAGAACTACCGCAAATCACTAGTCGCATTGATGAAACTTTCCCCCTGGTTCGCGCTGACGGGGATTGGTTAGTGGAAGTTATCGCGAAAATCGTTGATAATGCCTGCAAATTCACACCCAGTAACGGCAAAATTACGATTACAGCCCAAAACCGCGACCCCCAAACCATCGAAGTCATCATTGCCGATACAGGTCGAGGTATTGAACCTAACCGTTTAGAAGTCGTATTTGATCGATTTTACCAAGAAGAAGGGGCACTTAGGCGGACAGCAGGGGGAACAGGTATTGGATTAGCAATTTGCCGACAAATTGTCAAAGGTTGGGGTGGAGAAATTTGGGCGGAATCACGGGGCAAAAATAAAGGTAGTAAATTCCATTTTACAATTCCCGTGGTGGAATCCCCATCCACACCAATCCCCGCAAAAAAAACTAGGAGCAGAATTGGATAAATTGCTCAAATGGTATATTTGTCCTTGTAAACAGACACGACATTTTGCGTCTCTCCCGATTCCCTACTCCCTGTAGAGACGACCCGACGGGTCGTTTCTACTCCCAAAAAACAAGCTTGTTAAGTATTAAAATCAACTCTTAAAACATCCTCATTATTTTATGCAAACAATATCAACCGAATTCCTGTTCAATAATCCGCCAACTAACAGCCGTAATTCCCGGTTCTAAACTTAAACGACTGACCATTTGCTCCAAAAACTCATCATTCCGTTCCTGCGTTAATAAATCTGCTTCCACCTCCACGTTATCCGAATCTTCTAAATCCTCACTATTGAGAGAACGTAATTTCAGGGTATTTGTAGTGCTAACCGCTTGAAGTAACAAAGCCCGAACTTTGGCTTCATCCTTACCATGACACATCACAGAACAGCGATAACATAATTCGATTTCCGTACCTTGCAGAGGTTGCTGATTAATACGATATCCCAAGGGACGTAAAAGAATATTTGCCACTAACACTGCTGCTGCACCCATGACTGCTTCGGCAAATAACCCAGAACCAGATAAACAACCAACAGCAGCAGCACACCATAAACTCGCAGCTGTATTTAATCCCCGCACTGTCAGACCCTCGCGGAGAATTACACCTCCTCCTAAAAAACCAATCCCAGAAACTACTTGAGCAGCTAAACGGGTGGGACTAGAATCCTCTGGGGTGAGTGCAGACAACATCACGAATAGGGAAGCTCCTATACAGACTAGAGTATTAGTTCGTAGTCCTGCCATACGCTGTCGCCATTGTCTTTCTAATCCAATGGCTGAACCAAGGGTAAATGCCACAAATAAGCGGATTGCAAAGTCTTGCCAAGTCATGGGAATATTCGTGTGTAGGATTTGCGAGAGATTCCAGATATTAAGATTCGGAAAAAATAATTAAATAATCATTCAAATCATCACTGGTGATTTTCACAAATTTTTGATAATTATTAAACCTTATCTCTTTTTGGTTAACCAAAGGTTATCTCCCAGAAATCTTACTGAATTCTTAAGGTTGTTTAAAAAGTCATTTTTAATACTTGAATTATCGTTTTTGGAATGGGAAGAGACGCGACATGTCGCGTCTGTACTCTCGATAGTAAGTAGGGAATAGGGGAAAACCACTTTCATTGGTTCTGCTGTAATCAGCGATCGCTGCAATTCCCACATCTGACCAACCTTGCTTGATTTTAGCAGCATGGCTGATTTAGACGCTTGGTTGGCTGCACTCAAAGCTTAAAATCAAGGAGGTGCAATCTTCCCAACAATCATAAATGCGTCGAGACTCAATCTTTTATAAACTATTCCAGCAATCCCCCAGTTTACTGTTTGAACTACTGACAAATCCCCCAGACAATGCAGAGGAATATCGCTTTGATTCCGTAGCAGTCAAAGAGCCAAAATTTGAAATTGATGGCGTATTTTTACCTCCGGAAACAACAAATCCCGGAGTTGTTTATTTCTGTGAGGTGCAGTTTCAAAAGGATGAA
>CALJJQ010000022.1 GCA_937973965.1 uncultured Calothrix sp.
TACAGATATCGTAAAGTCGTCACCAAACTTAGCCAGACCATGAACAGGTGGTAATATTGGCTAATTTGCTCCGACGATTCCTGCTCCTCAGCCCGAATCACAACTTGACCGAGGATAATTAAGAATACTGCGATCGCTCCCTGTTGCCAAACCTCTAGGGGGGTAACAATTAAAGGAATTGACAAAGCCAATAATAACAGCACCAGCAACTTTAAGGCACGATTGTCAAATTTACCTAAAGCACGCTCAAAAAAACGGGGTGTTAATTCCGTTAGCCAACCAGTTAAAGCTTGTTTTTGCGGATTTGGGGGTTGAACTGAAGAAGACATATTTTCGATTTTAGATTTGAGATTTGAGATTTTGGATTATTATCAGACGCGATACATCGCGTCTGATAATAATCGCGTCTACAAGTACATTTGGGGTAAAATCCCCATTAAATCCCTACTTCCGTTCATTCGGACTTAAACGCTGCAAGTATAACTGTACAATTCCATACAGCAATAAAGACACACCCACTAATCCCGCAGGTAACAGCAACCAATTCTGTTGAATCATTCGGGAAGCCTTACTCAAAGGTGTGGTGTTCTCAACCCGACTACTAGATGGTGCTTCTTGGAAAAATGCCAACTGATAAGCATCCGGGTCGTAGGGTACAGGATTTTTCTTATCACTACTAATCAGCACCGTATCCTGCTTGAGTTGGAAAAACCACGGATCAAGATTGAGAATTTGCCGCACCTTATCTAAACCAGCATCAGTTTGAGCTGTCAGGGCTAATAATACCCGTTGATTATTCCAGGGTGAAACAACCTGTTTAATCATTCCCTGCGCATCTTGAGGAGTTTGCACCCTCCCATTCGCTGACTGACGGGTAAATGCTTGTCCTAAATTGAACCCTGGTGATTTAAATACTTCTGGTAAGGGGAATTTACCATAATTGCCAATCGCGACCAAGTGGTCATTACTACGAATCGAATTGGTTAATCCATCTGGTAAATAAACACTGAGTTTGACACCATCTGCTTGACTCAATCTTCCCAAACGTTCGCTAAACTCCAACAAAGTTAAGATATCTACCACCGAGGGATTTTGGGGTAGGACGACGGCTGTACGTGATAAATCCTGGGGTGCAGCAAACGGATAACCAAACTTCAATAAACCTAAATCGGGAATTTGCGCCGAAGTTTCCCGTTTTAAATCAAAATTGGTACTAGCATGAACCGTACCTGTCAATTGTTGGTCAGGTGGTTGGACACAACGCTCACGGTCAAACACTTCTCGCGCATTCATCCGGAAAAATACCCGTATTTTGGAATCCGGTTTAATCAAGTTTGGCGGTAGATCAACCTTGAGAGTTTTTTCCCTCTCTCCCGACTCATTCGTTAACCTAGCTCCACCAATGAAGTTATCATCCAAAAATACCTGTACCGCCGAAGTTCGCGGATTTAACTGGGGTCCATAACTGTAGACCAAGTTCATCGAACTACCGCGCAAAAACCTGTCATCGGGTAAGGCTCGAAAATCTATCTCTACCGCCGGCGCACCCGCACCTCGGACGGTAATATCATTAAAGGGTTCACCATTGACTGATGTTCTCAGGTCGCTGAGTCGGAATTGATTTTGTTCCGGTAGGTGTCGCGGCCATTGACGTACCCCTGGTGTAGTCGCATCGGCAACGTTATCCACAATTACCACTTGACCTGTTCCCATTTTGCGAGCATCAGGTTTTGACAAAAACTGCACCGCATTTTCCACGGCTTTCGGACTATTTCCTGTGACAATTAGTACCGGAACGCCACCATCAGGTTTAGATGTGGTCAGCATTAATACCCCCTGGTCTTGGGGTACGGGTTGTTGACTGGCGTTTAACACTCGACCCCCGGCAATTTTCAGGGGCAAATCTTTCATGGTTGCCAAGGCTGGTTGCTCGCTGGGAGTACCGATGATAATTAGTCTTTCGTTCTCTTTCACACCGTCAATACTGGAAATCATCCCAGTTTCCACCGGACGGAATTCTGCGGTGCGACCGATGGATGCTTGAAAACGTGCAGCAGACGTTAACCAGGATTGGTTGGCTTGGGTGGGTTGTAAATATACTAGACGGTTGGCTTCCAGACCTAAATCATCAAAAACCGGGTAGGGGTAGCGACTAAAATTGAGGGGAATTGGTTGACGTTGGTATTTAAAAACAATTCTGGAGTCCGGTAAAATTTCTGTCCACAGGTCGGGACTACTGGGGTCAGTACATTCCTGGGAATTGTGCTGTTGGGCAACAATTGTTAAGTCATTGTAATCGTTGAGAATACTAGTGGGAATATTAACTAGGTGCTGACCAATTTGTGATGCTTTGCGATTGAGTTGGACGCTACCAACACTTCTACCGTTGACCAAAAAAGTGAGATTGGAACGGTTGGCATACAGGGAAGGTGAGTGTTGAAAGCGTACTAGCGCTTGGACTGTACCATTTTTTAAGTCCCAACCCCGGGGACGGGTGAAGGCAACCCGTGTTTCGGCATAGGAACCCCGTAGCCGCAAACTATTACCAACGATAGGACTGCGATTAAATTGAAGTTCGTAGGTGACGAGATTTTTGGGGGTTTGGCTGTCGGTCTCCTCATTAGTGTTGTTGCGCTGGTTGCTACGGGTTGCTTGGGCTATCAGTAGGGGAGAACCAGAGTTCAGGGAACTGCTGGTTTGATTTATCGCCCTTGCAGGTAAAGAATGCGGAAATAAAAAGCAGCAGAAAGTAATGAGAATTGCTTGCTTGCTGACTTTGGAAAGAAGTAGTAACTGCTTCATCATTGGGTAAGGGTATGGTAGATTAAATGGTTTTTCAAGTAACAATTTAAATTGTTTTGCTTCCTGGTATTTACTAATGGAAATTTTGTTCTTTTTATAACCTAAAATGAGACTTTATATTTTATTCCTTTTTGAAGACATCAAGAAGAAATTGTGGTTTTTACTTAGGCGAAAGCAATCGGGGAGGAATTACAGTGGCATCAATTAGCCCTAACCAAGCAAGATTCTGGGTATAATAGGCGGACTGGTCATCCCAAATACCGTTTTTGTAGTTGGGTAGTAATTTTTGATTGAGAATCGCTTCACCTCGGGGAGGGTCGATAATCCGCCAAGCAGCGTACAACATGGCGTACTGGGAAGTCGCTTCATACTCAACCAAGCTTTTACCATCTAGGCTAATACGGGCGGGGATTTTGCCCTGTTTTTGCCAGACCTGTTTGAGGTGCTGGGTCGAGGTTTGCAAATAGCGTTTCGCTGGAGATGAATTAAACCAAACCGCATCCAGAGCAACTCGCCACCAAACCCGATAGGCATCAAAGCTGTAAACTGTTTGTAACGGGCTAGTACTGGGAATCGGTTGGTATTTGCCTGTTTTTAAGTCGAAGGCAACCCAGTCGCTAGGTAAACCCACCGGGGAAATCCGACTCGACTCATTTAGGATTTCATAGCTGGTATCGACTAAACTCAACCAATTGCGATACGCCTTTGGCGTTAAGCTTTGCTGATCGCGATCTATTTGGGCAAATAAACGAAATGCGTAGGGAGCTAGGTAGGAGGGGTTGAGGTAGGCTGTGGATGGGTTGGGTAAAAATGCTGACTTGGGACCTGGGAGTAAATAGCGTTTACCCTTCGCGTCAACGACTGTGGATAATTCCCACAAATCCTTGAGCTTGGTACGAGCGAGTTCCAAGTATTCGGGACGATTCCAGCGTCGAGCAGCAAAAATTAGGGCGGTAATGGCATCAATATCCCCATCACTGGCAAAATTGCCATCAATTGCCCCCCATTTATTATCGGCTAGTTTGCCCCATTTCCAAGCCCAGAGGGAGTCTGTTTTTTTGCCGTCTTGAAGACGTTGGAGGTTATTTTCAGCCCAATTTAAAGTGAGGGCGAAAGTGGCTGCATCATCAATCATGACTGCACGTAACATGGCATAGGCTTGTCCTTCACTGGTAGAGCGGTCTTTGGCTTCGTAGTCAATGACTCTGCCATCACTCTGAATGAATCTTCGTCGATATTCGTCCCAACTTTGTGCGAGTAACTGACGATTGGGGATGGATTCTGGGAGAGCGGCTAAAAATAGGGTTGCGGAATTTTGTTCTCCTCTTGGTTGAGATGTGAATACCTTTGGGTTAATGTCTGGATTTGTCTCTTTGATCAGGGAATATCCAGAAACGCAGGAACTCAAGGTTAAAGACAAGATAGTAAGCGTCAAATAGGATAAATGGCGCATTGGTTTGAGCATGGATTGGGATAGGTAATCATCTGACAGCAATACAGGGACTCCTTTTCTGCTCACGCGTCTGGTACAAAAACGCGAATAGGTAGTAAGTCCAAATTCCATCATTTTGATCTAAAAGCGCGATATACCGCATCTAAAGTAATTATTCCCAACCAAATCTGGTGAATTAACTTTCATTACAGGAATTTAGTTAAATCTGGGAACAGTAATTCAGAATTATTTGGGGCTTGCGGAAAAGATGAAAACCCTGATATTGCAAACTTTTGAAGTTATTTTAATTGCAAAAATTGCAGTTAAATAGGTATATAAGGTTCAAAAACTTGCATTTTTTGTAATTTTTTGGAGTCGGGAAAAAGTGGAAACCAAGGTCAAAAACCTTTCCCTACCCCAACTAAAATACTTTTCCCGCAGACCTGATTTTAGATGCAAACACGGTTAGCTATACCCTGTAGGTTGGGTCTAGAGCTACATATCCCAATTGAGAGATATTGTAGCCATTGATCGAGCTTCAATTTATTGCCGTTTGAAGTCTAGCTAGACAATTAGCTATTGCCTTTCTGATTCTGGTCATCTCTCCCCGTAGCTTGTTCCCGCAAGATTATTGAGGAGGGTGCGCTTCTGTTCCACTTGCTTGGGAAACCCTATATATCCCAAGGACATGGGAGACTAGCTAATAGGACTTCGCACCCAACTACATACCTCCTATATCCTGTCTTCCCTAATTCCCACGACGACGCTGATAATCTTCCCAGGGGGGTTGAAAACCACGTCGTAGGAGAAACTCTTCTTGGATTTGTTGCATTCTTTGGGCTAGTTCCTCATCGCTTGCTCCTTCACGCATCTGTTCAATTTGTAATTGTTCCATTTGGGATAAAGCCGTTAAGGGCTGATCTAAAATGGCGGTCAAATCGGCAACAGCTCGACGTGCATCCCGGTCTTGGGGTTTTTCCTCCAGGATGCGCGAGTAAATATTCCGGGCTGTTTCAAAGCGTTGCTGTTCAAACCGAATTCCTGCTAATGCTGCTAGGGCTTCCATGTCGTCCGGTTGGGTTGCCACTAACTGTTCATAGAGTTTGGCGGCGTAGTTTAAATCCCCTGCGGCTCTGGCAAATTGAGCTTGGAGGTTGAAGGAACTGGGTGTTTGCGGTAATCTGGCGCTGATTTGTCTCACCCTGGCTCTAGCTTCAGCCGGATTACGGATGGCGATCGCTTGAATTAATCGCAGCTGCATCGGAATATTATTTGGCTCTAACTCAGCTAGATAATTATACAGAGTTTCCCGCTCCGGATATACAGGTAAAGCTTCCACTAAGGTGTATAGTTCCGGTGGCGCATTGGTGGCAGGTTGGGTGGCTAACCAATTTTCCAACACGACTCTGGCTTCGGCTTCACTGATGCGTCGTCCTAAGTAGGCGATCGCGGTGCGACCTAGTTGTAAATTCTGACTTTGGGGATTACGAACTATTAGCTGGTCGTAAATTTCTAATGCTTCGTCAAAGCGTCTTTGCTGACGGCGTAGTCCGGCTAACCCCCGTAAGGCTCCATTAACGATATCTGCACGGTCGGGATTGGCGTTAATAATGGCGATGTAACGTTTAGCACTACCGTCAAAATTCCCTTCCCGGCGTTCAATTTCGGCAGCTAATAACTGGTGGGCCATGTCCTTACGACCTTGGGGTGTATTTGTATAGGCGGCTAGGGCATTTCTGGCTCCGGCCGTATCACCCATTTCTAAGTATATTTGAGCAATCCGGAAATGTAACAAAGGTACTGTGGCTTGGGTTTGTACCAAATTTTGATAAATAGGCAAAAATTCCGGGTCGGGGGTAGTAATCTCTGCTAATGCTAAGGCTAATTTTTGTAATTCCCCCTCTTCTCTCGGTAGGGGTTGGAGGGCTGATGCGAGTTGGCTACGTAGGTTATCCCGACTAACAGTCCCTAATTTCGCCTCCAATGCTAATTGCCGCACCACTAGACTTTTATCATTGGGTTGGCGTTGCACTAGTTGGCGGTATAACTGGAGGGCAGTTTGTTCACCCCCCGGCAGTCCCGTAAATACATCCGCAACTTCACGTATAAGAGATGGTGATGGATTTGACTCATTTTGTAACGCCTGTTGATACAAGCTACTAATTTGACTACTCAAGCCCGCATCATTGGTGCGCTTGCGAATTTCATTTAGGGCACGGGCTAGGGGTAAAATGGCATCATTGCGTCCTCGTAGGGGTTGTAACACACTCACCGCTTTTTCCGGTTGTTGGTTATCCAAATAGGCGATAGCCAACTCCTTACGGGTTTCAATGGCAATATTTCCACTGGGAGAACGCTGTAATTGGGCTTCCAGGACACGAACAGCAGCAGCACTATCACCACTTTCCCGTAAACTCCGACCATAGGCGATCGCGGCGAAGTCGGTAATCGGTTTACCCTTATTCCGGTAACGGTTGAATAGTTCCAAGGATTTGGCAAAATCCCCGGCATAACTAAATGCTTGGGCTGCTCCTAAAATTGCCTCATCGCTGGGATTATTGGCCAGGACAATCCGGTAATCAGCGATGGATGCCCCCATCTGACCCTGGTATAAATATAGCAAAGCTCGTAAACTACGTGCTTCCATATCATTGGGGGTAATTGCTAACAATTTCGTTAACGCTTGAATCCCCTGAACCTGCCAACTCGGTCTGTAGGTTCCAAACAAACCAACGGTTTTCAAGGCCAATTGATTATTCGGGTCTTGGGCTAACACCGCTTGATAGGCATTCCAAGCCTCATCTAACTTTCCCGCTCGTTTCAAACCAATTGCTAACCCCAACTTAGCCCGCAAGGAATTGGGGTCTCGTCGCAATGCTTGCCGAAAAGCCGCGATCGCATCGTTAACCCAACCTTTTTGCAACAAGTTATAGCCGCGTTGCACTGCGGGGTTTGACCTTTGGGCAACAGCAGGTTTTATACCACTAATCAACGGTAATTCTACTGTTCCCGTCACCACCAACACCCACAGCACTAATAGCGAAATTGGTGTAAATTTCTTCACGTTCATCTTTTTTCTGTGCCTAGTCCCCATCATCGATTTATGCTTCCCCGAGGAGTCACATCAAACTCTGATTTCACCCTTACCCCAATCACGGTTTCTTCCAGGTTGTCCCGTCCTTGAACCGTAAAACCTAAGCGTAAATTGGGCAAAAACTTGAAATCATAGAATAATTCCACCACATCCGGATAGGCTCCCCTGCGCAGGCTATCGTTGGATAACTCCCTTCCATAGGCAATTCCTAAGCGGTCATCCCCAGTAAATACATCCAGGAAACTTGCTCCCAATAGATAAGTATCCGCACCTCGACCTAAATCACGGTTTTCAAATCGTCCGTAACGTCCAAATAAACCCATTTTTAAATTGGGAATAAATACTTCCGCATTTAAACCATAGGCTTCTTCCCGGTCATCCCGTTGGGGTCCAAATCGATTCTCACCCCGCGCAATGGAAAAACTTTCCGGGAAGGAATCCCGATTCCCTGCATCACGGTTGGTGACGTAGGTTCCACGAATAATCGCATTCCCATAACGGATACCAATTTCACCCGCAAACCCATCGAGGGCAAAACTACTTAATCTATCGGCGGAAGAAAAGACTGCTGCTTTGGCATCAATGTTATCAGTAACACTCCAATTCACCAACATTCCCGTGCGGGAGGAAATACCAGCCACTGCTAAAGCTGGATTGGTTTGGAAGACCGGATTAAAAAAGTGGCTCGCACCATCTTTGGCAAAACTATTGCGGTCAAAATAGGAAGTTAAATCCAACTGACCAACGGCAAACCGCAAATTCGGTAAACCTGCTAAAGAAGTGGCAAAATACAACTCATTGATATTCAAACCCTCCCGTCGCGAGTCATCAAAGGAACTACCGTCACTCGTTAAATCCAGAGTGGCTCCAAATAGGGCATTTGGTGTCAATGGTAAAATTCCCGATAACCGCGCTCTGGCTGATGTATCCCCTCCCTGGGTGACGTACATACCTTGTAGGGTCAAGGATGGCTGGGTTAGGGCTGTACTTTTTATTAGGGGTTGGTTGGCAGGATTCCGATTACTATTTGCCAGGGGAGTGGTTGTGGTCGGATTGGTTCTCATTGACTCGTTTACCCCTGCTTGACTTCCCCCTTGAGCGCTGAATAACTGGGAAAATGTCGGGTTCTGGGGTGGGGACTGATGATTTTGATGATTAATGCCTGGTGTGGCTGGTTCCCTACGGGAATTGAGTAATTGATTAAAGGTGGGTAGATTGGTGGCTGTTGGGGTGGGGTTGCGATCGCCGTTGAGAAGTTGGTTAAACGTCAGGTTGGAGTTGGCTGGTGTATTTACACCTAAATTGCTGGGAACTGTTTCTCCTGGTAGGGGTGGTAGGGGAGCAACCTGAGTCGGGGAGGAATTGAGTAATTGATTAAAGGTGGGTGGAGCGCCGTGATTAACTGGATTATTACTGACTCCGGGAGCGACAAATTCCCTGGTGGAGTTAGCTGTTTGATTGGCAAAAAGATTTGCTGTGGAAGTATTTGCAGGGGTATGGGGTACTGTTAATTTATTGGTTAATTGTTTATCCGCAGGATTGTTAACGGTTGGGGTGACAGCTAGGGAGGCAAAATTCCCATGATTCAGAGTTGGTTTAGTTGCAGCCATCTCCAATATTGAAGAAGATGATGACAAAGCCGGAATTGAACTAGGACTAGTGGTTTTTTTACCACCCTGCTGCTGAATAATTTCATTTTCTAGCTGGGTGAGACTAGCTGTATTCTCACCATGCAAACTATTTGTCGAGGATAGTGGTGAATCTGTACTTGTCGGTGGAGGGGGAAGTTGGGAATTCTGCTGACGACCTCTGACTTTTGGCGATTGGGGTACGGGTAAAAGACCTCCAAATCCGAATTGGGAATTGGCAAAATAGCTAGTTCCTACTGAGGGAGCGGAATTGACTTGAGCTAAGACTGACTGGGAACCTGATACTGTCAAAACTAACGTCGTGGCCACAGTTAGAGATGACAGGTAGAGCCTGCACAAGCAATTAGGGGTAAATTTATGACAATCAAATACTGGTTGGCGCATTAGCCTGTTTAATATTAGGTAACAATTTTAGTTGGTAGATGTCGCCACTTTAGCAAATAATTTAAAGTATATTAGCGAACAGTGTACAGATTTTGTGTTTGAATATCAAGCACGTAAACAATAAGTGAATGTTATCTAGTTTTAGATAATTTACCCTAAAAAACGGGCACGATTAAAAAAACTAGCATTAGACTTGAATCTGATTTCGTCTTAAACCATTAATACCACATAGCTTTATGTTCAATCACAATTATTCTCTGCCTGCGTCTAAATCCTTTCCCTTGACAATTAGAAATTGTTTGCTAGCAATTTCTATGGTTTTAATTACGACATCCTATGGATGTAATAAAAATACACAAAAGGAAATCGAGCTAGAGATAAAATCAGTACAGCCGGTGCAAAGCAATGGTTTATACCGGGTGGAGGGGACGACAAATTTACCCAACACCAGTCGGGTGGCGGTTTCGGCGGTACGTTATCTGGCAAAACCAGAGAATAATCAAGCCAACATTATTAGTGGAATGGAACTGCGTAGCAATCGTTCAATTTTGGCTCGACAAATTGTTGAAGTTAAGGATGGTAAATGGGAAGCGGATTTGAACCTATGGCAAGTTGCACCCGATGGTAGTTATCAAGAATTTTGGCAGCAAAGTCAGTCCCAGACCCAATTAATCCCCGAAAATGAAGTTACTTTCATCGCAACTTTCGACCAAATGAGTCAGGAGGTGAAAGACCAACCGACAAATAGCGTGGGAGTGAATCCGGAATCCAACGAATCAATTCAAGCAAATACCAATATTCCCCAGATTGAAGGACCAAGATTACGGTTTACCGGTGATGGTGAACGTTATATCCAAGCGACTCAAACTGCTGCTGTTAGCATCCCCACAGGAAAAACAGTCCCCCCCGGAATCAAACCAGAAGACCAAAATGGAGGTTGGGGCGATCGCTCTCAAGTAACTAGTCTACCTGCTAGTGGTGGCGCTCCCGTCGCACCTGTGCAATCAGCCTTGACCAATCGACCGATACAGGTGTCTGAGTTGTTGCGCTAACAGTGCGGGAGTAGGGAGTAGTTAGTCTTTTGGTTTGTTGACAGGTGACAGTTGATTCTTAAAGATTAACCATCTAAATGAAAAGCGCACTTACTCGTGAGACATCGAGGTTAATGTAATACCCAGTCAGCTTGACTTGCTAGGCTAATAACCTAAAACTCATACCGATTCAAAAATGTTTGCAACATATACTCAAGATGAGACGCAATATATTATGTGGAGACGTAATAGATACATGTGGAGACGTAATATATTACGTCTCTACTAACTAACGAAATTCATTTGTCGCATTCTTTTTTTCTAATTGGTATCATATCCATTGCATCATCAATTTTGATGGGTTTGTTGACTTTTGACCGTTGACTGTCAACAATTACAACAATTAACAGTCAACACTATCAAATGGACAACTTTAATCAGGTGTAGTCTCCCCCTAAAAATATATTATCCGATTCCCGAAAGCAGCAAAAATTCCCGAAAACAAACCCTATGCTTGTGACTGAGCGAATTATACGGTGCGTCAATCCCCATTGTCCCCATCCAGAAAATCCAGCGACTAATTTAGTTTGTGCAGCTTGTCAAACTCCTTTAATTCGTCGTTATGTGATTGCGGTTAATGAAGCCGCAGCTAGGTATCCGGTCGGGGAATTAGTTGGTCAAAGGTATGAAGTGATTGCTCCCCATATCTGGTTGGATACCCAACCTGGTTTAACTCCCCAGATACCAGGGGAAATTGATGCGGCAATTTTGCCTTATCTACGCTTGTATCCCCATCGCTTACACCTACCCCAGGTGTATGGAGTCGTCAGGGAAGAGGAACAGGAAATTTTATTGTTGGAAAACGTACCGTTAGATGGGGAAGGTCGGTTATATCCAGGATTAGCCGAAGTTTGGAGTACTGCTGGGGGGGTGCGTCAAGTTTACTGGTTGTGGCAAATTTTACAGTTATGGCAACCTTTACTGGATATGGGGGTGGCTGCAAGTTTACTTAATCCCGAAAATCTGCGGGTACAGGGTTGGTGTGTACGTTTAATTCAACTTAATGGTGAATATGTACCCCAACTGAAAGAGATGGGGGATAGGTGGGAAAGTTTGGTAGCCAGTGCCCATTCTAGCGTAGCGGAAGGTTTGCAGCATATCCTGGGAATGTTACAGTCTACCAATCCGGATTTATCAGAAATCCTCATTCACTTGAATCAATTACTACTTGCTGCTGCCACAGAATTACCGTTACGGTTGCAGGTGATGGGAGCGACGGATGCTGGGGAAGAATCTGTGCAAAACGAAGATGCTTGTTTCCCTACTAATAAAGATGTAATTGATGACCCATTATTACCCCGTGTAGCAATTGTGGCTGATGGGATTGGTGGTCATGAAGGGGGGGAAGTCGCCAGTCAAATGGCGGTACAATCATTAAAGTTGCAGGCACGGGCCTATTTGCATGAAGTTGAGAATACTGGCGAAATTATCCCCCCGGAAGTTTTATCAAAGCAATTAGCAGCCAGTTTACGGGTTGTAAATAACTTAATTTGTACTGCGAATAATACTCAACAACGCCAAGGGAAACAACGGATGGGGACAACAATTGCGATCGCCATTCAAGTTCCCCAGCGAGTGACAACGATTACGGGTTGGGATGGGGAAAATTCCCATGAGGTTTATATTGGTACGGTGGGTGATTCCCGTGCCTATTTAATTACCCGTGATGGCTGTCAGTTACTGACAATTGATGATGATGTTAGCACCCGTGAGGTGTGTGCTGGACGCAGTTTGTATCGAAAGGCACTGGAGCGGACTGATGCTACGGGTCTAACCCAAGCTTTGGGTGCGAAGGATGGCGAATATTTACATCCCCACACCCAGAGAATAATTATCGATGAAGACGCAATTTTATTATTGTGTTCCGATGGCTTAAGTGATAATTTCCTAGTGGAACGCACCTGGGAAGAGTTTGCCTTACCAATTCTGAATCACCAAAGCAGTTTAGAAGAAAATTTGTATGCTTGGTTAAAACGCGCGATCGCTGTTAATGGTCATGAT
This sequence comes from uncultured Calothrix sp., assembly GCA_937973965.1. Lineage (GTDB taxonomy): Bacteria > Cyanobacteriota > Cyanobacteriia > Cyanobacteriales > Nostocaceae > NIES-3974. The sequence goes on from CALJJQ010000022.1 coordinate 12,454, forward strand.
AATATCTCTCTAGTGTTGACCTATTATCGTGTTAGTACTGACGAACCAGCGAGTATTGAGGCTGAACAGCCACCGGAGTCAGAACCGGAATTAATCAAAGAAAATTTAACAATAAATGCAACAGATATAGATTTAGAACCCCTAGTAAGTACAGAGCAACCAAATTACTTTATCAGCGACGAGCAAGGGGAATTAAACTCGGAAAGTCCTTCCCCAGTCAACAGTAAAACCAAAAAATCCCGATGGAATCCAGTAGTCAGTGCGATCGCAGTGTTGTTAATTTTAGTTACCCTTTCCAGTGTTGGTTTATTTGCTTGGTGGAAATATGCACCCCAATCCTTTCAACAAGCTTGCAGTCAATTACCTGCAAGTTGGCAAAGACGAATTTGTCGAAAATAGTAGAGACGCAGCAATGCTACGTCTCTAGGATAAATTTTCAAACGTTTGCAACACATTCAGAATATATGTATAGACGTAATATATCCAGAATACATGTATAGACGTAATATATCCAGAATATATGTATAGACGTAATATATTACGTCTATACTTCTTAAAATTTACCCAAAAACCCAGCGATCGCAATTTATGACCTCTGCCATTCCCACCCCATACGACTTTTTACCACGTTTTTATCGTCTTTCCAGCGTCAGTGTCCTGTCAAACATGATGGTTCCCCTTGCAGGGATAGTTGATGTAGCTTTTTTAGGACACTTGGCAGATATTCGACATTTAGCTGGTGTGATTTTAGCAACTATTCTATTTGATTATTTATACCGGGTTCTGAAATTTCTCCGTTCCAGCACCAATGCAATTACAGCCCAAGCTACTGGTTTAGATGATAGCAAAGCGGTCATTCTTGCGGGTTTGCGCAGTGGTTTAATCGCCTTGGGTATTAGCTTGTTGATTTTAAGTTTGCAATACCCCTTACAAAAATTGGGATTTTGGATTTTAAGTGGTTCCCCGGAAATTGAAGCATCGGGAATTGATTATTTTTACGCTCGTATTTGGGGTGCACCGGCAGTATTAATTAATTTCGTCCTAATTGGTTGGTTTTTGGGGAGGGAAATGAACGGTGCAGTCCTGTTGATGTCAATTGTCGGTAACGGTATCAATGTGTTGTTGGATTACTTGATGATTGTCCAGTGGGGATGGCAGAGTATGGGTGCGGGATTGGCAACCGCAATTAGTCAATATTTAGCTTTAATTGCGGGTTTACTTTGGGCTGGTTTGACCATCAATTGGCAGGTATTTTTTGTTGCATGTCGGGAGGTCTGGGAAAAACAAGCCTTGAAAAAAACAATTGGCCTTAAAGGTAATATTCTGATTCGATTTCTCGTGTTAATTAGTACCTACGCCCTATTTACTAACCTAAGTGCGAAAATGGGGACAACTACCCTAGCAGAAAACGGTTTATTGCTCCAAATAGCCCTATTTAGTCAATTTACAATCCAAGGAGTAGGTTTAACCACCCAAACCCTCACAGGTAACTTCAAAGCCAAAGGAGACAAACACAAACTCATCCCCTTACTACTAATATCCCTATTTACCAGCTTAACTATTGCCAGTGCGATCGCATTCATATCAGTCATTTTTCCAGATACCATATTTGGTTTGTTGACCAACCACACAGAAGTTAACAGCGACATTACAAATTACACCCTCTGGCTATTACCCCTACTGGGATTCACTGCGATCGCATTTATGCTAGAAGGTTATTTTATCGGTATTAAGCAGGTTGTCACCCTCCGCAATGCTGTCCTCACAGCCTTTATCTGCGGATTTATTCCCTTAGCCACTATAGCCTCCTACCAGCACAACAACCATATCCTGTGGATGGGATTAGTCAGCTACATGGTCATTACCATAGTGGCATTAGCAATCCACATACCCCGCACCCTAGAAGCTGAAAAACCCCTCAAAACCAAAGTTTTTTCCAGTTAAATTAACCTGTGTAGAGACGTCGCAATGCTAGGTCTCTACAGACGTTAATCCAAAATCCAAAATCCAAAATCTCAAATCTAAAATCTAAAAATTCCCATCGACTTGTGCATACACCTTACCAATGGGTGCAATCCCAGCCATATCGAGAATTGGTGCAATCAAATCCTCCCGCTTTACCGCCATCAAATGCACACCCTGACACAATTGTTTGGCAAATCGCACCTGTTCCGAGGCGATTTTCATTCCCTCCTGTAACGGGTCTGGTGCTGCTGCTAAACGGTCAATAATATCCTGGGGAATATTCACACCTGGAACCATCCGGTTAATAAACTCTGCATTTTTTGCCGACTTTAACAGAAAAATCCCCGCCAAAATCGGTTTATTACAACCAGCAGCAATTCCATCCATAAACTTTTGTAAACGGTCAAAATCAGTAATTAACTGACTTTGAAAAAACTGCGCACCTGCGGCCAATTTTTTCTCAAATCGACTTTGTAAACCCGACCAACTGGGACACTGAGGGTCAACCGCAGCTCCTGCAAATAAATCCAATTCCCCATCCGTTAACGGTTTATCATTAAAATCCACACCCAAATTTAGCTTCTGGATAACTTGTAGCAATCGTACCGCTTCCAAATCAAACACACCCTTGCAATTTGGATGATCACCCGCCTTCACCGGGTCTCCGGTTAATGCTAGTATATTTCGAATACCCAAGGCATGAGCGCCCATTAAATCAGCTTGCATGGCAATTCGATTGCGATCGCGACAGGCAAATTGACAGATTGGCTCAATCCCATGATTCAGCAAAATTGCGGAGGCAGCCAACGGAGTCATGCGTAAAACCGCACGGCTACCATCAGTAATATTGACGGCATGAACCCTCCCCTTAAGGGTCGCCGCCATTCTCAACATATGCTCTGGATTACCTCCTTTAGGAGGAGCAACCTCAGCAGTAATTAAAAAATCACCGTTCCTAGCTGCGTCACGAAAAGAAATTGATGAAATAAAATTTGAAGTATCAGCCATAACATCGAGTGAATGGACTCTAGGTACAGCTATAGCATACAATCCTGGCATCAGGAAACCTCACCCTGACAGAGGTTGCATTAAGAATGCAGGAGATCGGACGTTAGCGAATACAAATATGAGAAATTTGACGTTGTATAGAGACGTAGCATTGCCACGTCTCCCAAATTCAGCAACACCGAAGACAGAATACAGAGGAGATTAATTTTCAGAACATCCCCCATTCTTCTACACAGGTAAAGAATATCCCATCGCCTTTTTAACTTCATTCAAAGTCGAAACAGCCAAAGCTTCCGCTTTCTCCCTACCATCCCGTAACACCGATTCCAAATAACCCCTATCATCCATTACAGCTTGATATTTTTCCTGAATCGGCTTTAATGCATTAATCGTCGTTTCTGTCAACAAAGGTTTAAATTGTCCCCAACCCATATCAGCACACTCATCCGCAACTTCTTGCTTCGATTTCCCCGAAAGCAACATATACATAGTCAGTAAATTATTACACTCTGGCCGTTCCGGGTCATCAAACACTAAACCCCGTTGTGGGTCGGTTTTACACTTCTTAATTTTTTTCGTAATTTCTTCGGGGGAATCCAGTAAATTAATCCGACTCAATTCCGAAGGGTCAGATTTAGACATTTTTTTCGTCCCATCTGTCAAACTCATTACCCTTGCACCTTCCTTACGAATCAAAGGTTCTGGGGATTTGAGAACTTTTTCACCCTTACCAAACAAATGATTAAACCGATCAACAATATCCCGTGTCAACTCGATATGTTGTTTTTGGTCTTCCCCCACCGGAACTTTATCCGCTTGATATAACAAAATATCCGCAGCCATCAACACCGGATAATCCAACAAACCCACCCCGACATTTTCACCCTGCTTTTGCGCCTTCTCTTTATACTGGATCATATCCGTTAACCAATTCAGTGGCGTAATGCAATTGAGTAACCAAGTTAACTCAGCATGGGCGGAAACATGGGACTGGATAAAAATATTTGCATATTGCAAATCAATACCACAAGCAAGGTACAACGCTGCAATACTATAACTATCTTGGGCTAAGGTTGCGGGATTGTGGGGTACGGTAATCGCGTGTAAATCAACTACACAAAAATAATTTTCAAACTGGCTTTGTATTTCTACCCAGTTACGGATTGCACCAAAATAATTCCCTAAATGCAAATTTCCTGTTGGTTGGACTCCGGATAAAATACGCTGCCTACTCATATATTTTCAACTAACTCTGGTTTATCGATCACAATAACGCACATCCCATTGTGCCATTTTCCAGCGCCTGTGGGGAGGAAATTGCCATCCTAATTTTCTCCAACTAAAGTATGAGTCCCTTCCTTCGATAGTTGTATAGCTGTAAATACAACGTTTTTCCGATGTTCAACCTAGGTTGAATTGCATACTATAAACACATCAAGCGAAACGAACCGCAGCGAAGAGAAATAAAAAACAAATAATCAAAGTTTTCTCTCGCTGCATCTTCCTCGCAAATTAAGAAAGAAACAACCTTATTAAATTAACCCTGGATTTAAAACCATGTCTCACGAAATCAAAAACACCGCAGTTGAACTTTCCATCGACGAATTAGAAACCGTCGCAGGTGGATTTGGAATTATCCTCGCTCCCGGTCAAGCTTTAGATTTAGATACCGATGCTAACTTCCAACAAAAGGATTTAGCAGTTGCGCAACAAACCTTTGCAGGTCCCGGTGGTGCTGGTAACGCTTTAGTTGTTCAAGCTCGTGAAATTAAGAGCAATTCTGGTCAATCTCTGAATTTGTTCAACTAATTTAACTGGTTTAACTAACTAAACTGGGCAAATTAATCAATATCAAATATTTGCCCTTCTCCCAACAAATCTCATTCAAACTCACAAACTAACTCATTAAACAAGGAACGAAAACCATGTCTCACGAAATCAAAAACACCGCAGTTGAACTTTCCATCGACGAATTAGAAACCGTCGCAGGTGGATTTGGAATCATCATCGCTCCCGGTCAAAATGCAAATTTAGGAACTAATGCTAACTTCAACCAACAAGATTTAGCAGTTGCACAACAAACTTTTGCAGGTCCCGGTGGTGCTGGTAACGCATTAGTTGTTCAAGCTCGTGAAATCGACAGCAACTCTGGTCAATTCCTCTCTTTGTTCAACTAATTTAACTAGTTTAACTAACTCAAATGGGCAAATTGCTGAATAGCAAATATTTGCCCTTCTACAAACAAATCTTTATTTAAATCAGGAGTCACAGTCATGTCACACAAAATCAGAATTACAGCAGTAGAACTATCAGTCAATGAACTGGATAGCGTTGCAGGTGGATTTGCTATAGGGTATGGAAATTTCGGTTATTTGCCAGCTCCCCCCTCAACTCCCCATAGTCCGATCAACTTTGACCTGATTAACCAAGGAGGTTTCCCTTTCGGACCGAAGAAACAGCATGAATCCTATACCCACGAAAGCTACGAATCCTACGAACATCAGTCTGAATAGAAACAGGGATGTACTTGCAAATCTCCTAGATCGTTGGCTAAATATACCGGGAAGATTATCTTCTCGGTATTTTGTTATCCTAGATTTCTAGTGAGTAATTCGTTTGATGCAGAGGGAGTGGGAATAAGCTATTGTCTTATTTGGTTGTTTTCAAACGATATGTATGTAGACATGTAGCGTAGCGATCGCACTGGTCACTGACCCCGTATCAAGTATATCTTTACCGATATCTCCACATAAAATGCGATCGCTTGCTTGGGATAACAGGCGATCGCATTTGTCGGTAATGGTAATTATCAATATAAGTGTGATTTTTTTGATATAAGTAATATTTACAATTTAATTACCTTCCAATAAACTATATTGAAATACCAAACATATTATTTAGGAATTCATCAGTTATCTTTTTAACGTAAACGATTTGTATAAATTCCAAAAGAATCCAAAAAATCATCCACCTCCCCAGTTAGTGTCTTCGGAGTGACCGCTCCCATAATATACATCCTTCTTTGAACTATGTAGCTTCTATATTTTCCTTTTGTTCCATCATTATTTAGCACCAATATCTCGATTCCAGGATACTTATCAGCGATAGTCAAATCAGTGGTGCTAATGATTTTTCCTTCACTCGCAAATGATTCTTTAAGGGTCTCTCGTAATACTTGAGCAACTGCATTACCAGGGAGATAAGATACTTCAGATGGCATGTCTCGATAATGAATAATATAAACTGTTTGAGTTTTATTGCTATATGAAACTAATTTCTGATTTTTATTTTCTTGGATTACACCGGGAATTCTAATTTCAAAATCTCCATCTGCACCCACATAGGTATCATTCTGTGCAATCGAGATAGGTTGTTTGACTGTTGTTTGATGATTATTAACTAGTGCGAAAGATTTCGATTCAGATTGATTAAGTTCTGTATTCTTTACACTAATTGCTTGCGCTTTCGGAAAACCAACTGATAGCATTAACACCAAACCTGCTAATGTTAATTTACATGCTTTCCCTACCATCATTTTGTATCTCCTGTTGCTTTTGACGTGCTGTTTTCTTTCATTCAGGAGATACAGGTTAATTACTATCAATTACGTAATCAATGAGTAACTTTATATACTCTTAATGAAAACGATTCAGTTCAACACAGAAACTACCCCACCTAAGTAAGTCGTCACAAATAAACCTAATTATGTAACGATTCTGTAACAGATTGTAAACAATATTCAAAGCCTTGAGATGCCTTCCTTTCACTGCGTTCTAGTTGCTTCGGACATACCTTGATTTTTTAACGCCGACTTACTTAGGGTTTGCGGAAAAATAGTAAGGACGCGATATATTGCGTCTCTCCCTGTTCCCTACCCTCACGAAAAGACTTTTTCCCCAGACCCTACTTATATCCCCTTAAATAGGGAACCACAAGCGACACGAGTTCTATGTGCAGCGCGGTACCATAATTCCCCAGCGACCTGTTCTAAATTTTCCCCGTTAGCTTCTAGCATTCGCGAAATCATACTAATCTTACCGAAAGACCAAAATAAACCTGCTTCCAAGAAGTAGGGTTGATTTGTATCTGCATGGATGCGAAAATCGTACAAGGAGTAATCTCGACATCCTAAAGCAATATGAGCTATTTTCGCTGCTTGTGCAAGTTCTGTAAATAACTCTGGTGTCACATTTGCCGGACATACGGGTTTTGCCGTCGGTTGGTCTGGTTGTTTTTTGGGTGTACCGTCTGTTTGCAATTCCAGTTTGTCCTGGGTAGTACGGATAGGATGTTCTGGTGTGAATAGATATTCAATCATGGAGGGAACCACTAATTGATTATTCCGTTCAATGACTGCAGCACGTATTTCCCTTCCCGGTATATACTCTTCCACTAGTAAAGTATCATCGAATTGAAAACCTGTTTGCAATGCAGTATCTATCTCTGCTTTCTCCCTCACTAACGTCACACCTAAAGAGTTGTCCTCAGAATTCGGTTTGACAACAAAAGGAGGTTGCATCGTCAGTATATCACCGCGACGGAGTTGTTGAGCTTGAGCAACACGTAAACCAGCACTTTTAACGACACTGCGGGTTTGGGATTTGTTGGTAGCAACAGCTGTACAATGGGATGGGGAACCGACTACAGGTATACCCAAAATATCTTCAAAGAATGCTCGATAACTGGTCATCCCTGGAAAACAAAACATATGGGGAATCACCACATCTATCTGTGGTAGTCGGGATATCATCTCGGAAAGGGAAATTTTTGCCGATAATAACTCTAGGGAGGAACCGATTTGCCAAAGTCCATCCGGGTGAACAATTGCATAGTAGCTAATTACTCCAGCAGGTTGAATGACTGCTTGGGTATATATGATGGAAAGGTTATAGTAGAAGTCGGAAACGCGAGAACCTGCTAGGTGTAGAACCCGTAGTTGTTGGGTAGGTGTGAAGTTGGTTGGTGAAGAAGGTTGAATTTGAACCATTTTGATTTTGGATTAATGTGTGTAGAGACCTAGCATTGCTACGTCTATAATGTAATTTTGGATTAACGTGTGTAATAGCATTGCTACGTCTATAATTTTGATTGCATACAAAATGTCAATAAACGTGAATACTCCTAGGTCGTAGCTCGCTATGACGGATTGTAAACCCTATAATCCTTGTGAATGAATAATTTTGTCAGTTAAAGTCCAAAGTCACCTTTAAGTTTAGTTGAGAACAAACTCAATAACTGATTGATTCCTGGTTTACTGATTTTTTTCTCAATAGACTAGTGGTTCATCACATAATTTCTGAAGGGTTTTTAGTAATGGCTTTAGCCTCGAAAAAGCTTTATGATCAAGACGCTAAAGGGCTACTAAGTACCTTTCTTTGCTCATCAAAATTAATGGGACAGACCACTAGGAGGTTTTTAAAAACTTTTATTGACTACGAATATTGCTGGACAGAGGTTTCAAACTTTATAAACCATCGTAGCTAGCTCTCTCCGTAGGATTAGTCAGGTTTAATTAGGACTAATCTAAAAAACTCGAATTCTGACGAAGACGCAAATACAAGACATTTTTTCCCGTATTTTTCACAAAACCCTAAAACTCACAGAGAATAGTCCGTGACGGGAGTAGAAGGAAAATTAGTCCGTTACTCAAAGCTTACAACTTACTCGTGAGAAATCCAGATTTTGTATCGTGTATTCTGTCTCCTGTATCCTAACCGTCTAATCTCCCCCTAATTCTACCAATTTACCAATATTAAAATCAATCCTGACCCAACCTCGCAATTGCAACAAATTTTGCCACAGTAACAAAGGTATCTGCCAATGGTGTACCATCAAAAAAGGTAAGGGGTCATCTAAGGAGTAAATCGCATCAACTCCTGTAGATAATACTTTCCAGCGATACTGCAAATCCTTCCAGGAACGAATACCCGTCAACCGCCATATCTCATGGTACAACCAATAGGTAGGTTTACTGTTAGGTAAGGGTTGAATTGGTTGTTCCCAAACTCCCTCATCTAAATAAGCATCCGCAACCCTGGGATGGTTGTAAAACATGGTAATAGCGGAGTGGGTACGGGGATTACATTCAATTGCATATACTTCCCCATCTTCTGCTTCAATGAAGTCAAAGGATACCTGTCCAGTAATTCCTAGCTCTTTGACAAATTTACTTACCCATGACTGGATCGGGGGATGGTCTATATTTTCATAGTTAACTTGAAAAGCTGAAGACTTGGATGTGCAGTGCATCCTTAATTCCCCGTTTTTGACTGTGCTATGGGTGCAGTATTCTTGACCAGGAATAAATTCCTGCATAATCCAGGGATTTTCTGGGCTAATGGGTAAACTCCTGACAAATCTTTCTGTTGCTTCTGGATTTTCACAGGGTAGTTTGGTTAAATCTAAGCGTCGCACCGAGTCGTAACGAATACTCTTGAGAATGTAGGGACGGGTTTCCTTCTGAAAGTCAAAGTTAATGACTTGATGGGGATGGGTAATCAAGAATGACTGAGGAACTGACAATCCCAGTTTCCTTGCTGTTTCCGCAAAGGTGAATTTGTCGTCGAGCATTTTCACCATTTCCGGGTCGCAATGGAAGACTTGTGTAATAAACCCAATTTCCGACTTAACCAACGCATCATAATAACTAGCAACGGGAGAACAAACGGGAACATATAAATCTACTTTTTCCCGCTTAATAATATCCAGTAATGCTTGGATGTATGCAGATGGATTTTTTTCCGGTGCAGGAACAGTATAAAACTTATTAACCGCATTGGAAAAACGATGTCCTGTCAACCAGTATTTATGGGATTCAATCAATATTACCCGATGTCCAGCAGCGTGAAACCTCCGCGCTAAAAGTAACGCTTTGGTCATTTTTCCCCCGCTAATCAGGATTGTTTTCAGAGAAATCGGGTTTTTAGAAATCGTATTTCTCAAAGAAACCCGACTTATAAGTCCTATTCCCGTTAACAACAAATTAATAGGTAAGACGAATAATAGTAAACCTAAAGTTGCTAAATTACGTCCAATGACACCTATCTCTTGTCTACCAAAACCTTTCTTAGAAAAGGACTTATTCAAAGAAACCGTATCTATCATTAGCAATACCTATATCACCCGACTAATCAGTGTCACACCATCGCGCAAAGGCAAAATCACTTGCTCAACCCGTGCATCATTTGCTACCAATCGATTAAATTCCGCGATCGCATTTCCATTTGCACTTCGTTTTTCGGGTTCTAGATATGCTTGTCCCTGCATTAGGGTGTTATCCACACAGATAATTCCTCCCGGTGCAAGTAAATTCCCATCCAGAATCATCTGATAATAGGCAATATATTCCCTTTTATCTGCATCTATGAATATTAAATCAAAACTTTCCCCTACATCCACTAAGTTTTGCAAAGTTTCCAAAGCGGGTGCAACTTTCACTTGGATTTTGCAACCGTGGGGAGATTGAGTAAAGCAATCTTGAGCAAATCTAGCTACATACTCATCCACTTCACAGGCTAGCAAATAACCGTCATCGGGTAAAGCCTCCGCCATTGCTAAAGCGGAATATCCGGTAAACATCCCTACTTCCAACACCCGTTTGGCTTTAATCATCCGCACAAACATCTTTAATGTCTGTCCTTCCACATGTCCCGACAACATTTCCTGTTCTAACTGTCGCACCGTTTCCCTATCTTCAAAACGTTTTGACCAGTCTTCTGATGCGGTTTTCCGAGTCAATTCTGCCAATTCGGGAGATTCACTAGTCGTATAAGCACTGATATAGGGTTCTAAACCAGCAGCTAAATTATACGCAACTTCAACTATGGTTTGAATCTCCTGAATACTTTCTCCCTTGACAATTTTTTCGGTAATTTGTCCTAGTTTTTCCACTAAAATCCCGTGGGGAGTCACCGGACGTGGAGTATTATTTTTGACGATTTGAACCATTGGATTGGAGATTTTGGATTATTTGATACGAAATTAACGGGTAGGAGAAGAAAAATATGAATGCTTTCACCATGAACCCGGCAAAATTAATGTGGTGGAGTGCTACTACTGGTCTGTCCCATATGAGGGATTTATCCCTTAAATCAAGAATTATAGCTACTCCTGCAACCCATCAAAATTAATGGGACAAAGCACTACTACTCGACTACATAGGTTTTGAACTGACAACCATTCAAAAATGGGGTGTTTGTAACGATTCCAAACTAGACGGGATATATCGTCATACTAGACGGGATATATCACGTCTCTACTTTTTTGGGAAATTGGTATAACCAGGAATCCCCTATACTCCCACCATTTCTATTTCTTCTGTAACGATGTATGCATCTACTCCTTCACCTCCACGGGGATAGGTAGCACATAATTCCTTGTGAGCTAGTAAACTTGCTGCTAATTCATCTTTTGTTAAATCGTTGACGAAGAAGCAAGTACCTATTGGACGTGGCATTGCTGCTCTGAGTTTACCATCTCTGGTCTGAGTAATTGATTCTGTTGCTCGCCAAGCTAAATCAATATCAAACAGAGGATGGTCTAAAGATAAACCTATTCGACTCATCAAATCTAAAATGCGATCGCGCTCTTGATTGCTAATATATCGCCGTCTTGCAGCAATTGTCGCCGATAAAGCCATGTCAATATTCACTGCATGACCGTGGTATAAAGGCACACGGGGAGCTAATTCCAGCGTCGGACTCCAGGTATGTCCATAGGCAATCACCCGATCTAAGTCTAATTCATGTAGGTTGGGAGTTTCTAATTCCAACATGGTTTTGATCGCTTCGTAGTTGATCTGATGAGCGATCGCTTGTAATTCTGGAGTTCCATTCACATAACCAAAGTGGGTTTCTAAAAGTTTATCTCCATACTCATAGAGCAACTCAAATACTTCCCCATTTGCAACTACGGCAATTTTCACCAATTCTGCCATTCCGTTGCGAATCTGAGCGATAGGTAAGGTCTTCAGGAAGGAAAAGTCGAGAATCACCTGTTTCGGTGCGTGGTATGCTCCCAGACGATTCTTGAGCTTTTTGTGATTCACTGCGACTTTAATGGCAATTCCTGCATCAATTAGACCAATCAAAGTTGTTGGTACACGAATGTAATTGGTACTACGACGGTACGCAGCACAAGCAAATCCGACCACATCCGTTACTAATCCACCCCCGACGACTAACACGGGTTCTTTACGAATTAAACCGAAATCTGCAAATGCATCCACTATCTTCTCAAAGGTTTTTAAATTCTTGTCTGGTTCAGTAATTGTGACGGGAAACAGAGTTAAATCAATCTCGTAGTAACGGAAATATTCACGAATTTGTTCACCATAGAGACGGTTGACATTCGCGTCTACAACTGCTAATACTCGTCCAAAGTTCTGATAAGTATCAGCTATTTCCGGATTCTTAATACTGAATGCACCGTTTACATATAACAAGTCAAATTCAATCTTTTCATACCCGGTGACATGAAATGCTGAATCTGTTGCAGTGAAAGTTGCGTGGGGAATACCCATTTTTTTAATCCTCCTTCAGGAATAAGTGTAAATTACTAATAAAGCTGATGATTTATGTACGTAGTACAAAACCCATTGACTAGCAAATTATCGGGGACATATTACTCGAAATGCAGATTCAGACAAGGTTCTACCCTTTGAAACCAGATGTTGTCAGGATATTATTTCTCGCGAATTTGTCAGGGATTTGGTCGAATTGTGATTGCAAATGAAATCCATTATCTTTAGGAGGACGACATGTAACTGAGTCAAAAGCTGATCCAAAATAAAGCCTTTTGAACTGACAACTAAACTTTGCTATGACTTTTTGATATTAGTGCTGCTCTACCAGATTGAACCAGTGTCAACAGGAATGGTATTTATGACCTCTAAGGGAAGCAACTACCATCAACTGTATCTGGGAAATTGGCTTTTTCCGAATATCCGAAGGTTCAGTCCAAATTAGAGCAATTGGTGAATCGTCCTCAATCAAGCCAATTAATCAAAGAGATTTGCATCCATTCCCATAAATTACATAACGTCGGTGAAACGTTGAATCCCAAGATTCACAGCGACCTGTATCCAATTGGATTGACGCTGATTTGTGCCGACAGACTTACGTAAATAAAATAGGGAAGGAAGCTCAATTTGAAAAAATCAGCCCTAATATCCCATCTGCTTTCAATTTCATCCCAATCAAAATTTGAGGTTAATTCGCAATTGTTAATACCCGCTACGCAGGAAGCAAGCTACGTAATCCGTAATTAAAAAGGGTTTCATTACCCCACTTATGTAGCAAGTTCCAGTCTCGGTGGGACTTTGCTGTGGTTTCAGACGAGTGTTTTAAATCCCCATCTCAGACATGATTACGTGCGCGAAGCTTTACCGCAGGCTATTGTGACTTACGAATTACTAATTGATTTAACTGCTGATATGGTAATAGAGTCAATTTAAATTACATTGACCAAATTAATACCAAAATCTCAAATTGCGAATTCCTTTGAGATGAACTATATCAACCAAAGCGATCGCAAAATGTGATTCAGGGGAATTTTAGATGTGGAAAGAAATCTATCTTTGTCTCCCAGCTTCCACTTGAGATTACAACCCTGATTGAGATTGAGTCCGATAGTCATATGAATGCCTTAAACTAACCTTAATTTGGCCAGGAACAAAGTCAACTAAACGCTGTCAAAATACTGAAATTACTGAGTCACTGATAAAACTCAGATAATTGAAAAATTTAAATTTTCTTGGTAATGCTATTTCAGTCATGGAAAATTAGCACTACATCTAACCTCGCAACATCCGAAAATGCTGATGGTTGAGATTTTATCGCATTGCGCTCACCAGAAAATACTGCGTTAAGTTTCGCATATATTTCTTGCGAACACAAAATTAGCTTAACGCTATTAGTCCAACTATTTACCCTTTTTAATATTGTAATTACTTATCTATTTATTTTTTTTGATAATTTTTTAATATTTCCCCAGGGTCGGTCAAAATTAAGTAATGGTGAAGATTGACAAAACCGTTATTTTCAGATAACATCGCCAGGATTTTGGACATAATTCTTCTTGTTTAGTACAAATTCTGCATTTAAAATCATTGGTAAAAAATGGTAAAAAGTTAGGTTTTTTAGATAAATCTCGATGGAACAAGATGATTTTGCGGAAACCCTGACTTCTAGAACCAAAAAATCTGAGGAAGTTTGCGGGAAAACGACCCCTTCAACTTTCTGCAAAAACAAGCAAATTGCGACCCAATGACTTCAAAACCTCATCCCAAATCCGTGAGGGAAAGTCTGGTGGAAGAATAAATCTCCCCCGAAGTTTACCAGAAAGCGCAAAGTCTACAGGGGGATACTCCCCCGTATAATTTTGTCAGAAGAAAATCTTCCTGGTAACTTCTATTTCCCAACTTTCCGCAAAATACCCAATCAAATTAGGAATTTCAACTATACATTGAATGGTACAAAGTATCATACTGTTTCGCTGACTGTATCCAGCTAAAATCCTGCTTCATTCCGCGTTTTTGTAAAGCTTGCCATTGTGGTTTAAAGCGGAAACCTTCCCAAGCTCGAACCAAACAGGTGAATAAATCTAACGGTTCATAGCGGTCAAAACAATAACCAGTACCAGACTCCAGCATCGGTTCATAATGGGATACCGTATCCACCAATCCCCCTGTTCGACGGACAATAGGGACAGAACCGTAACGTAAAGCCAGCATTTGACTGATTCCACAGGGTTCAAACCGACTTGGCATTAAAAATCCATCTGTCCCAGCATAAATTCGTCGTGCTAAAGCATCGTTATACAGCAATTGAATAGCCATCCGTCCACGATAGCGGGAAGCCATTTGCCACATTTGACTTTCATAATACCTATCTCCAGTACCTAATAACACAAATTGTGCATCCGTATAGGCCATAAATCGATCCAGGATTTGAATCACTAAATCAATCCCTTTTTGATCCACTAACCGTGTCACCATCCCAATCAAAAAAACTTGAGAATTGACTTCTAAACCAACTTCCTCTTGTAAGGCGATTTTATTCGCTTTGCGTTTATCTATAGTATCAAAATCAAATTGCTGAGTAATATATTTATCCGTTGCCGGATTATAAACCTCTGTATCAATACCATTAAGAATTCCGGATAATTTACCGCTAATAAACGACATTAACCCTTCCAATTCTTCGCCATATAGCGGTGTTTTAATTTGTTCCGCATAGGTTGGTGAAACCGTATTTACCCGGTCAGCATATTGGACAGCTGCAGCCATTGTATTATGACCTTGCATATACCAAGGACACCAAGTAATCTGTTCTAAATACCAGCGCCACGGTCCTTGATAAGCGAGATTATGAATCGTAAATACCGTGGTAATATCCGGGGATTGGTGCATCCACACAGGTATCATCCCGGTGTGCCAATCATGACAGTGAATAATTTCCGGTTTCCAGTAATTCCAGCAAAATTCAGCCGCTCCATTGGCAAACAAGGTAAAGCGCCAACCCTCATCCTCACCACCATAAATACGCCGACCGGAAAAGGCTAAATGACCAAATAAATATAAAGGTACGTCAGTACCCGGTAAAACTGTTTCGTAAACATGGAAGTCCTGAAACATGGCAAAACCCTTCCAAATGGGTTCCTGGGGGATTTCCATTTTGTCGGGTAAAAACCCGTAGTAGGGTATAAAAATTCGTACATCATGACCCATTTGCCGCAACACCTTTGGTAATGCACCCACCACATCACCCATTCCTCCAACTTTGGCAATTGGTGCTGCTTCTGCTGCTACAAATAAAATTCGCATCTTTGCTTTTTCCCGACTCTGCATGTTCCAGAATACAGGATAGGGGAGATGGTTTGGACTAATCGATTTTGGATTTTGGATTTTGGATTTTGGATTACCCTCACCCCCCATTCTCCCAAAACCCCAAAACTCACGGGGAATAGGGAGTTGTGAGTATCTCCTGTATTCTTAAATATAAAAAACCTAGTGCTAACTCTCTTAATTCACCCTGACCTTCTCAAGCTGAATCAAAAAAGTTAGCACCTTCATGTTTATTCACAAATGATGATGAAAATGCTCTATTTTTCGACAGTTACCGCGAAAGCTGAAAACTAACAGAAAGCTATTAACGTTGGATTTCAGCGAAAATTTCGTTTAGAATAGCCTGCGCTCCTTGTTCCCGTAAACTGTGGGCTAATTGGGTTCCTAAACTTTCAGCTGCGATCGCAGGTCCAGATACGGTATCTTTGACTAATTTTTGTCCATCCACACTGGCTACGATACCACTCAATGTTAAAGTTTCGCCATCAATTGCGGAAGTTACGCCGATAGGTACTTGACAACCACCTTCTAAATCTCGTAAAAAAGCCCTTTCTGCCAAACAGCGATCGCGGGTTTCGCTGTGTTCAATAGCCTCTTTTAACATGGCAATCAAATCATCATCGTCTGCGCGACATTCAATTCCCAATGCACCTTGACCGACAGCATGTAAAGAAAACTCGCTGGGGATAGCTTGATGAATGCGATCGCCCATCCCTAAGCGTTCTAAACCTGCAACAGCTAAAATCAACACATCGTATTCACCCGCATCCAGTTTGGCTAAACGGGTATTTAAATTACCACGTACATCTTTAAATTCTAAGTGGGGAAAATGATGTCGCAATTGAGCCAACCTCCGTAGAGAAGATGTTCCCACCACAGTTCCCGGTGGTAAGGTTTCTAATTGGTAATCTTTAAACTTTTCATGGACAACCAGCGCATCAGCGGGGTTTTCCCGTTCCGTAATCGCAGCCAAAGTTAAACCATCGGGTAGCTTCGTCGGTAAATCCTTCAAAGAATGAACCGCAAAATCAATCTCCCCATTCAACATCCCAACTTCGAGTTCCTTAGTAAATAAACCCTTATCCCCAATTTTTGCCAACGCCACATCCAGAATCTTATCCCCTTGGGTAGACATGGTATGCACTTCAAACTTCATATCCGGGAAACATTTTTGAAGTTGATCGCGTACCCAATAGGTTTGAACTAGGGCTAATTGGCTTTTGCGCGAACCAATCCGAATTGTACGTAACGAAGTGGAAACAACTGATGTCATAATATCCAGTTTTTCAAATCAGGAGATATATTTACTGGATCTAGACTACCGCAGTAATTGCCATTTATGTCGAAAAAATCTCTAAATTCGTCAAGATTATTTTTTTCTTTTTAACATATCTTTACTAACTTTTGTAAAGCTATTAACAAAGTTGACAAAATAGGTATGTGAGGATTTTAGATTTTAGATTTTGGATTTTGGATTGGTAACGTTATTAAGTTATTGTTATATGCAGTCATCCTAAACGATTCATGAACGTAGGAGCGCCTTAAATCAAGTCCTGGAAAAGGATAGTATGTATAACTGACCTAGGATTGCTATAGGAATCTGATTTAATTTTCGGTCACGCAAGTCTGGTGAAGATTAAGAAAAAACAGAGAGACTAAATATAATTAACCCCTCTGTATAATTTGTTGTGTTTGTAGTCAGCGCCTGTAGCACTTACTTTGAGAACTAAAGTCCTCACTACGAACTTAAAATAATATGCCAGTTAGGTAAGTCCTGATTGATATAATTTAATCAAGGACAAAACTTGGTAAACCCCAAAAATATACAAAATTTCTGGAGTGAATTTAACTCTATACTTCTAATAAACTAGCCGAATAAATAATTAATTAGGAACACTCTATTACAACCGACAAAGGTATTCAACTCAAAAATATTCAAACCAAACTATGCAACAGTAGCAGTAGTTTCACTGGCTTCTACAGCTTCAATTACCCAATTAGTATCAATAACACGCCCAATACCTGAAAAGAAGACACCAGTACCAAAAGTGACTCCATTTTGCGCACTATGATTAATTGTCCAAGCGGCATTTTCACCAGTTAAATAATTACGCCAAACTAAATCAGGAGTTGTATCTTGATTTAATTTACCTACTCCAACAATTTCCCAACCAGAATTTGCACCAGTATTCGGAGATAAAACTGTTTCCAGACCGCGAGAAATTTGTCCGTTATTTGCAGTAGCTAATGTCCAAATTTTCGCCACACCAGTTTTATCATTATGCCAAGCAAAATCGAGAATACCATCTCCGGTAAAATCGGCAACAGCACCTAACATGGAATCAACACTCTCCCGAATTCCTAGGAAATAAGCCGCAGTTCGAGAGAAGGGATTATTCGTTGCATTCGCAGCAATAGCCGGTGGTGTTCCATTGCTAGTAGCGGTTGGTAAATTCATTTGGGAATTGTAGGTCATTTCCCAAATCGCTAGGTCTCCATTATTATTCCGCCACACGAAATCATATTTGCCGTTATTATCAATATCAGCAACAGACTCTATAAACCACTCGGAAGGTGCATCGGAATCGATGAAAAATCCAGCAGCAAGACGAGAATTATTGCCATTAGATTCCATAATCCAAACAGCATTTTTGCTGGTATTTTGATGACGCCATACAATATCTGTCACACCATCTTTATTAAAGTCGGCAGCACCCACAACCCTCCAACCAGGTTCGGGAATTGTGCAGATATTAATAGCAGAACCGATGCGTGAAACTTCTCCACTGGTGGAATTTTTTTGTAGTAGCCAAACTTGGGTTTCACCGGTCGAATAATTGTGGAAGAAAATATCACTTTGACCGTCTTTATTAAAATCGGCAACTAAATCCATAGCCCATTCCTTACCTGAAAGTTGGTTTAGGAAATTAGCTGCACCAATATCAACTGACAACTGTCCTTCGGTGGTGGAACTAACAATCTCCCAATAGGCGTTTTCTCCGTTATTGTAATTACGCCAATACAGGTCATTTTTCAAGCTGGAAATTGGTAAATTGCCATTCCCAGAATCGTTATTTCCAGAACCATTATTTCCGGAACCATTATTTCCAGAGCCACCATTTCCAGGTATATTATCCTCTGGTAAACCACCATACTCAACGATAAAGCCTTGGGGACGGAAACTATTTACACCATCAGCGTTGGGGAAATCATTCCAACTTCCCAGCACTCGGTTTTGATTCACGAGTGTCGGACTACCAATCATCATCAGATAATCTTCTGATTCTGCTGGATTGTTATTATTTGCGTCATTGGGTTCCCCACTACTCCAGTTGACATAGCTACCGGAAACGGGTTGACCATTGACACCACCACTCCAGAAAGGAGTACCAGCACCATTATTCGCTAAACCTTCAGGTCCTGTCACCCAACGCCAATCTCCCTCAACTGCAGCATCGCTTCCACCTAACCAAACGTTAATACCAGCATTATTGACAAGACCTTGGATCAACTCTTGCTCTCCTTGAGAGGTAATAGTGGCAAGATAACCTTGTCTACCTTCGTGGGTACGTCCTGCTGCTTGAGTTCTTGCATTTTCCCAGGAAATATTACTTCCGACTGTGACTAATTCATAGAAATTCCCATTGTATGAAATCGGTCCAGAAGAGCTAGATTGACGGATTGGGGAATTATCTAATGGTGAAGCAAACTGGGGACGAATTTCTGTAGTTAGTCCAGCACTATTGAAATTAATCGGATTATTACTCACTGGAAAATCCTCTGAAAATATTGATGTTTTAGTTAATTAACGTATGCGTGTTTATACATGCACTTTGACTTCAGTGCATATACTTAAGTATTTGGTAGATTAGTCTCCATATTATTTACATGAAAAGTAATTGGGTTTCACGCTTATAGCGATACATATTGGCTATAAACTCCCCACACATCAACCAGAAGCATAGGTAGTATAACTACAGATCAACCTTTGGGTAGATTTTAGGAATATCATCGTAATGTATATCACACTTCATCTGCTTGCTGATTGCTGTATTTTGGGAACTAGCTGGAAACCAAATATCAACTACTTTTTCATTGCCACGGAATTTGATAAATACTTTCCTGCCATTAAAAGCCTATTTTGAATGAAAAACTTCAATTTGGTGAAGGTAGGATGATACATTTACGTAAAGTTTAAAAATAGACATTTGTGGAGAAAAATGAGACGACGGCCTTTGTTAGTTCGCTACCAATTCGTATTGATAGGTCGCATGAGTTTAGCGATCGCGATCACAGTATGTATATCTTCCCAAGTACAAGCTCAATCATCCCATCTAGTAACGATACAACCTGGTGTAATACTTTCCCAACGAATGAGTGCCAAGGAGTTTTTCGACCGAGGATTGGAGAGGCATGAGAAGCAAGATTAGCAAGGTGCGATCGCCGACTTTAACCAAGTGATTCGACTCCAGCCAAATAATGCCGAAGCATACACCAATCGAGGTTTGGCACGCTCTGAATTAGGCGACAAACAAGGTGCGATCGCCGACTATAACCGAGCCATTCGACTCCAGCCAAATCTTGCCATAGCTTACAATAATCGGGGAGTTACCCGTTTGGACTTAGGCGATCGAAAAGGTGCAATCCAGGATTTTAACCGAGCCATTCAACTCCAACCAGGTTATGCCAAAGCCTACATGAATCGAGGTGTTGTTCGGAATGAATTAGGCGATAAAAAAGGGGCAATTGAGGATCATAACCGAGCCATTCAACTCCAGCCAAATGATGCTGTAGCTTACAATAATCGGGGAGTTACCCGTTTGGACTTAGGCGATCGAAAAGGTGCTATTGAGGATTTTGACCAGGCAATTCGACTCAAGCCAAATTATGCTAAGGCGTACTACAATCGCGGAAATTTTCGCTTTCTTCAGTTACGTGATGCCAAAGCTGCGCTCGCGGACTATGACCAAGCAATTCGATTCAAGCCAGATTTTGCCGAAGCTTACATCAATAGAGGTTTAGTCTATGAGATGTTAGGCAATAGAAAAAGCGCGATCGCAGATATTCAAAAAGCCGCAGATTTATTTCAACAGCAAGGTGATACAGAAAATTACCAAAAAATGACCCAATTACTGGAAAAACTGCGATGATGATTCCTCCGGTGACTTGTTAAACCTAATTTCCCATCCTAACACAAAGAATTGATATGACACTGATTGATACAAGAACAGTAAATCGGTTTAAAATCTAAAAGCTAGGCTAAATATATTTACGACTGACCATGACCGCTTCCTACTTTCGTCCCAGTGTTGATGCAATGACTGGATATACTCCAGGGGAACAACCGAAACCGGGGACAAAAATCATCAAATTAAATACGAATGAAAATCCCTATCCTCCTTCACCTCAAGCGATGGAGGTACTACGGACTATTGATAGCGAATGGTTAAGACGTTATCCCCATCCCTTTGCTGATGATTTTCGTCACAGTGTTAGCAAGGTTTTTGATGTCCCCTATGATTGGGTGATGGTTGGTAATGGTAGTGATGAAATTTTAAATGTGGTTGTCCGGGCTTGTACGGAAGGTGAACGCAAAATAGTTTACCCTGCTCCTACTTATGTTTTATATAAAACCCTGGCGGAAATTCAACCCACGGAGGTGGTGGAAATCCCCTATAACGAGAACTTTGATTTACCCATCGTAGAGTTAGTCAGAGCTCAGGGTGCGGTGACATTTATTGCTTCACCCAATAGTCCTTCGGGACATTTGGTGGCAATTGATGATTTACGCAAACTAGCATCTGAGTTAGCTGGAGTTTTGTTGATTGATGAAGCCTACGGGGATTTTGCGGAAGAGAGTGCATTACCTTTGGTGAGGGAATTTGACAATGTGATGATTTTGCGTACCCTTTCCAAAGGTTATGGTTTGGCTGGTTTACGATTAGGTTTTGCGATCGCTAATCCGGCATTATTATCTGGTTTATTTAAGGTCAAGGATAGTTATAATATCGATGCGATCGCTAATGCGGTGGGAACGGCAGCGATGTTGGATCAAGATTACAAAAATCAGTGTGTCAACAAGGTGAAGGCTTCCCGCAGTAAGTTAGCAGCAGGATTGACAAAGTTAGGATTTAAGGTTTGGCCTTCCCAAGCGAATTTTCTCCTTGTCCAACCCTCCCAAGGGGATGCGGAAAGTTTATATTTAGGCTTGAAAGCCCAGGGTATTTTAGTGCGATATTTTAAACAACCGGGATTAGCTGACAAGTTACGCATCACCGTTGGTACTGATGAACAAAATGACTTGTTGATTACTGCTTTGTCTAGTCTTTTAGTTGAGAGTAAATAGTGGTCTGTCAAAATAGAAATGATGGATAAATTTATTTTTGGTGTTGCAGACGCAATACGGTTCGGATCAGAAAATTCATAAACCCCCAATAATTGTAGAGACGAGATATATTGCGTCTCCCGAAACCACAACGAAAAATCATTAACCGAACTACGTCTCTACACAGCGTCAAATTTTCAATTCATCTTTGTATTCAGCAATGCCAATTTCAACTAATTATCCAGCAAAATTAAATTGACAAATATTAGAGACGCGATATATCTAGCTAGGGCTTTTTTACCCACACTAATTATTCACCAAAATTAAATTGACAAATATTAGAGACGCGATATATCGCGTCTCTACTCCCTATTCCCCGATAACTTTCACCTGGGATGCGGCAAAAATTGCCTTCTTCCGTGCTTCTTCCACCGTTGCACCTTTTGCTAAAGCCACACCCATGCGACGATAGGGATGGGCTGTGGGTTTACCAAATAAACGAATATCCACATCTGGTTGACTCAAGGCTTCTGCAACTCCTGTAAAGGAAACCTGTGTCGATGTGGATTCCGATAAAATCACCGCACTTGCAGCAGGTGCAAACACTTCTATTTTCGGTATTGGTAAACCTAAAACAGCTCGCAAATGCAATTCAAACTCATTTAAATTCTGGGAAATTAACGTCACCATCCCCGTATCGTGGGGACGGGGTGATAACTCCGAAAAAATCACTTCATCCTTGGTAATAAAAAACTCCACCCCAAAGATACCTGCACCACCTAAGGCATCGGTAACTTTTTTGGCAATCTCCTGGGCAATAATAATTTTATCCCGATCCATCCCCGCAGGTTGCCAAGATTCTTGATAATCCCCCCGTTCCTGACGATGACCAATTGGTGGACAAAAGATAGTCGGTGCATTCCACTGACGAATCGTCAACAGGGTAATTTCAATTTCAAAATCAATAAACTCCTCCACAATCACCTTGCGGGTGTCCCCCCGCGAATTTGCCACTGCGTAATTCCACGCATTTTCTACGGATGCTGCATCCTTAACTACCGATTGTCCCTTTCCGGAGGAAGACATCACTGGTTTGACCACATTGGGAAAACCCACCTGCTGGGAAGCTGTGATTAACTCATCCAAAGAAGATGCATAGGCATATTCAGCAGTACGAATTCCTAACTGGGTATGGGCCAATTCACGAATGCGATCGCGGTTCATGGTATAGTTAGTGGCAGCCGCCGTCGGAATCACCGTTATTCCCCGTTGTTCAAATTCCTGTAGTTTCTCGGTACGAATCGCTTCAATTTCGGGAATAATCAAATCCGGTTGGTGTTTACTCACCACTGCTTCCAATTCCTCAGCGTTGAGCATGGAAATCACCTCAAAGGCATCAGCAACCTGCATCGCCGGTGCATGGGCATATCGATCCACAGCGATGATATAATTACCTAAACGTTGGGCGGCAATGACAAACTCCTTTCCCAATTCCCCCGCACCCAACAACATTAATTTCCGAGGTAGCTGCACCGAACCATTCATATATCTATTCCATCTTTCAACCGCAAAATAGCCCCCCGTTGGGATAATTCGTGAAATTGGTCAGCAGTCAAACCACTTCCAGTACCGAATTGACAACCATCAACTAGGGCATTATTCCATATTGTTTCATTCAGGGTAGCTCCCGTCAAATTTGCCCCCCGTAAATCCGCATGACTGAAGTTGGCAAATAATAAATCTGCATTGATGAAACAGGTATTTTGTAAATTGGCTCCAGATAAATCACCACGAATCAAATTTACCCCCTGTAAATTCAAATTTGCTAAATTTGCACCCACCAGACGGGGAAATTTAACTTGGTGAGGATGATTAAGAAAATAGCTTACACAGGCAATATTATCAGGATGATTGGGTATTGCGAGTAAAAAATCGTAGCGACTAATCCCTAATTGCCACAGGATTTGTTGACGTTGAAGTCGGGAACTTTGTAAAAAATCAATTCCCACTTGTTCTTTTAATATCATCTTTGCCATCCATCACCAATCGTATATTCTGTATTTATTCCTGTATTTTTATATTCCAAATTTTATGGTCATTTACCTACTATACAGATAAAATGGATGAGGAAGAACTACAAATCGACATCACAACATCATTTAAATTCAAATAAGCAGAATCAATCAAGCTCCACAACAACAGCAGTAAGCAGCCGAAAAACTGCAACAATCAAAATATGCTTGAAAGACAACAGCAAGAACAATTAAACCCTGAATCTGACCCCGATATCCCCATACAACAATTCACCTTCCAGTACGCAGTGATAGATGTTATGTCACTATTCAATCAGACTTTAATCAGACTTCAGTGTGTGACTTGGGGATGTTGAGGAAAGTAGGTAAGCATTATTCCACAACCCCATCAATTCTGACTTACTGCGCAAAACAGTCCAAATGAGGATAATCGCAAATTGGGGATTGGTTAACAGCGATCCATCATGCATTCCGATGGCGATCGCTAGACACAGGAAGGTGTAAATCAATAAACGGAAAGTTTGCTCTTTGAAGTTACGGCGATTCCCTCCACATCGATATATGCTGTAGGGAATCCATTCTACTAATAATTGGCTAAATAATAATATCACACCAATAATATTAGCCACACTCACTGCGAGGAAACCAAAGAATTTCCAAACTTGTAAAATCGGATATATCCAAATTCTGGTTTGTTCATCGAGATAGTTGTAAGCAACGTAGGTTAAGCGAGTAGATAAAAGTATACATAACCAGCAAGATAGTTTGATGAATAAATCTTGAACATGCTCTTTGACGAATAATTCAGAAATTACCAGATGATTACCTTGCCAAATATCAATTTGACTAGCTTCGATGCATCCAACTCCGAAAAATGAAAGAATAACAGCCCAATACCACGGCTGCCATTGATCCATTTTCGATTTATACTGATGGTAGGTTGCCGAGAGGACAGGTTTCTCCTCAAATTTTTCGGCAATTTGGTCATTTTCGTAGTATCCCAATTCGTAGACGCACCAGAAAGCTATGACAAGTAAGGTAAGTCCAGATATATGGAAAATTGGATGAGGACTAGTCAAACTGAGGGCTAATATCAGGGAAACAAGGTGATTTTTGAGAATTACTTGCTTGATGGTTTGTTGACCTGGACGTTTGACTTTTTCTAGATAAAAGAGGGGAATATAGGCATCTTGCATTGCGGGAATATATTTAGCCTTTTCCCAAATGACTAAAAAAGGATGTTTAACGATTGCTAATAGGGATGCATCATCGTGAGAATCGGTGACTACAACACTTTTTTGGATTTCAGGTAAACTGATTTTCCTGGCAATTAAATCTTCTTTATTTTTGTGTCTATCTATACATCCCAACCAAAATCGACAACCAATCAGTTCGTGAATAGCGAAATTTAGATGCTTAATAATCGGTTGAACGATAAATTCAAATCCTTTGGTAGCTACAACTATTTTATGGGATTCATGGGTGGTAATAGCTGCAACTAATTCCGTATTGATAAAGTTTGCTGCCAATTGACGAGCATGATTTCGCCACAGAAATATATTCCAGGGAAAGAGAATTGTTAAAACTAAGACACGAATCCAATCCCGACAGGTATCTCCACCAATTTTTCCTGGTAGAAATTTCCACGGTTTAATGGCATCTAAAATGTAGAGAATGATGGCTGCGATCGCTCGTGGTTGAATTGTATCGAGATACTCTTCTGTGGAATTCCTTAGTAATAGAGTTTCGTCAAAATCTAGGATAATTAAACTTGCTGTCGATTGGTCTTTAAGGAAAGATAAGGTTTCTAACTCCGAGGATTGAGCCAATTTCTTCTCTAATCCTATTTTAGTCATATAAGTTTCAGGGTTAATTTATCAATGATTGGGACTATTATAGGTAGATTTTCTGGAAATTGCCCAGTAATAGTTAGTAATACTCAAGCAAATTTTGTTCCTTAATACAAATTTTTAATGTGAATAAATCGTTGATTGTTGAGGATTCATCATAACATAACTATACAAAAAGAGTTTAAGAGGATGTTAATAAATGGTTATCATAGAAATGGCTGATTTCGGAATTCGATTGCAAAATCCAATAATTCCGGAGCAGATGTTGGTTATTAATATCGAGAAGACTTTTGTGGATCAATGCAAATTCCCCTAATGATCGATGGAGTAGAAGTAGGAAAATAGGATTTCAGCAGTTTATTCTCGTGAAACACAACAATTATGCTATGCGATCGCAAAACCCAGATTTGGAGCAAATCTCTCAAATTTTAGGGAGTAGGGAGTAGGATAACTGTCACCCTTGGATGCTGACAGCGAAAAAAATGTCGAAAATCAAAATCTGCGTTAATGTAACAAGTTATAAAGATTTATCAATTAACTATTCCTCAACCAGAAGTTACATCCTGAAAATAGTATGTCTGTTAGTATTCGTTTCCTCCCCGAAGATATCACCGTTGCAGCCACCGTTGGCGAACCCTTACTAGATGTGGCAGACCGTGCTGGTGTATCCATCCCCACAGGTTGCTTAATGGGTTCTTGTCACGCTTGTACAGTGGAACTGGATGGAGAAGAAATCGTTCGTGCTTGTATTTATTCCGTTCCTCCAGGTCGTCAACAATTGACTGTAAACGTGTTTAGTGACCCAACATGGTGACATATGGCAAGAGCGTACTTCAAACCCTGTAGGCGTTTATAATAAAATCAACACCGTAACTGTAAGTTGGGTTTTACCGCGTTATGCCCAATCGATAAGTAGGTGGGTGGTCAAAATTGTCGTTAAAATCAGGGAGAGAGACGCGATGATATATCGCGTCTATACGGGAGTAAGGCTTTGGGAGGAATGAACGGTTGCGTTGCGGTTTTATGTTTCATTGCACCTAACCTATCTATCTACATTATTTATAAGGGAGGGATCAGCATTGAGTAATTAAGTAATACTGTTTGATCTTGGAATTGATACCCGACGGGAAGCTTGCCAAAGCAGAAAAAATGTATCAACATCTTTGTGAAAAAGTATAAAGGATTGATCATCCAAAATATTCCCCTCTCCCTCCACCCCCTGTAAGTTTTCGGAATTTACTCCAAATCCAAGGATAATCCATTCAATTACGAATTACGTACGCGAAGCGTTGCCGTAGGCTATTACGTAGCTTGCTTCCCGCGTAGGGGGTATTACAAATTACGAATTACAAATTAAATTTCCATGCCAGTTCCGCGTCTAGTTACACTGATTATTGGATTAATCGTCATTTTAGCCCTTAGTCTCTGGCTGATTGATTCGCTGTCGCGTTTATCATGGCAACTTTCCTATTCCCCATTTTTAGGAAATTTACTGGTATTTCTCCTGGTGGTTCTGATCGGGTTGCTAATTGCAGCCTTTGTGTATTATGTGCTGGAAATGCAAAAGGGGGAAACAAAAAAACGCACTACTAGAAAACGTGTCACCCCAGGACAAATTCCCGCAGTTCGTTCGGAAGCTGCTTCTTCTACCCTCAAAGCTGTCCAACAACAGGTTTCCCAAATACAAGATGAAGTTACCCGTCAAGCCTTACTCAGTAAAACCAGGGAAATTGAAGCCAATCTGCGACAGGGAGAAATCCAAGTTGTCGTTTTTGGGACAGGTAGTGCAGGGAAAACTTCCCTAGTAAATGCGATTATGGGACGGATGGTGGGACGGGTGGATGCTCCAATGGGAACCACTACAGCTGGGGAAACCTATTGTTTGCGTCTTAAGGGTTTAGAACGGAAAATATTAATTACGGATACACCGGGGATATTAGAGGCAGGTGTGGCGGGAACGGAACGAGAACAGTTAGCACGGGAGTTGGCTACGGAGGCAGATTTATTATTATTTGTGGTGGATAACGATTTACGCCGTTCCGAATACGAACCGTTGCGTAGTTTAGCAGAAATTGGTAAGCGATCGCTAGTTGTGTTGAATAAGATAGATTTATATACGGATGAGGATAGGGAGGCAATTTTAGCGAGGTTGCGTCAGCGTCTCAAGGGTTTTGTGAGTGTGAATGATGTGATTGCTGTCACTGCTAATCCCCAACCAATTGAACTGGAGGGAGGAGAAATTTGTCAACCGGAGCCAGAAATTTTACCCTTGCTGCGACGGATGGCGGCCATTTTACGAGCGGAAGGGGAAGATTTAGTGGCAGATAATATATTACTGCAATCCTTGCGCTTAGGGGAAGAAGCTCGCAAACTCATCGATGGACAACGCCGACGACAAGCTGATAAAATTGTTGAGCGGTATCAGTGGATTGGGGCTGGTGTGGTTTCGGTGACACCCCTACCCGTAGTTGATTTATTGGCCACCGCAGCCGTAAATGCTCAAATGGTGGTGGAAATTGGTCGGGTATACGGTTGTGATTTGAATTTGGAACGGGGAAGGGAATTGGCTTTATCCTTGGCGAAAACCATTGCTGGGTTAGGAATAGTCAAAGGAGCCATTCAGTTAGTCACCACGGCTTTACAATTGAATGTGAGTACATTTATCATTGGTCGTGCCATCCAAGGGATTACAGCCGCATATTTAACCCGGATTGCGGGAAAAAGCTTTATTGAGTACTTTCGTAATGACCAGGATTGGGGAGACGGAGGGATGACCGAAGTTGTCCAACGCCAATTCCAACTCAATAAACGGGATGAGTTTATTAAAGCATTTATTCAAGATGCGATCGCACGGGTAGTTCAACCGTTGAGGGAACAGGAATATCAGGAAGAGGAAAAAATTCCCGAATAGTGTACATGTACAGTTGACACTAGAAACAATGAAAGTGATTTTTTCCCATTCCCTACTCCCTGCTCCCTACAGCCTCTGACCTTACTACTACGCATCTACACTTTCAAGTCCCTATGAATTATGGTCAAGTTTGAAGAGCAATTAGCAACTTTTTCTCCCCAGAGTCGTCAGGAATGGCGAGATTGGCTAATCCAGAATCATCAAACATCTGTGGGAATCTGGCTTGTTTACTATAAGGTCAAAAGTGGTAAACCCAGTGTTAAATACAGTGAAGCTGTCCAAGAAGCACTATGTTTTGGCTGGATTGATAGCAAGGTTAAATCCATCGATGAGGAAAGATATACACAAATATTTACCCCTCGGAAACCAAAAAGTGTTTGGTCAAAATTAAATAAAAAATATATCGAAGAATTAATTAGCCAAGATTTAATGACCGAAGCTGGGTTAGCAAAAATTGCCGCAGCCAAACAAGATGGTTCCTGGAATAGTTTAGATGCTGTTGAGGAATTAATCATACCACCAGATTTCAACCAAGCGCTCACCGCAAATCCCATCGCTCAACAAAATTTTCTGGCTTTTAATCGGTCTACGAAAAAAAATATTCTGCAATGGCTGACTAGTGCTAAACGCTTAGAAACCAGGTTAAATCGGATTGAAAAAATCGTAATTTATGCCGAACAAAATCGAAATCCCCTCACAAAATAAATAAAAAGACGCGACCTACCGCGTCCTGACAAAATCAAACTCAAAATTTACTATGGTTTTTAAAAACCAAAAAATCACTTTGACTCAATTTTCTTACCAAATAAAGTCAAATACATCATTCGATAAATCTCCGTATTATCCAAAGTCGTCGGTAATTTATCTGCATTTAAACCATGCGCTTTCGCCACAATTGCTCCCGTATTATCCCCCGAACTTGACCAACCTACAGCAAAGGGAAAGCGTTTCCCTTCCCGATCCGGTGCAGATACAAAGGGAGGAGTTCCCGTTCCATCCCTACCGTCCCAAGGAGCGCCATTATTACTTTTTTCTGGTACGGGTTTATCCAGGGGAAAATCTTTTTCCGTCACTCCAATCACTTCCATTCCCCCTGCATCACTATCAGCAGCTGTCAGCAATAAGGTATTGGGATTGCTTTCAATATACTTCATTGCTACACCAACCGCATCATCAGCCCGTTTCATTGCCTCTAAAGTCCCCTTGGCATTATTATAATTACCAAAATTATCCGTACCCTCCTCTTCCAACACAATTAAAAACGGTCTATTTTGAGGGGACAAAATCTTTAAAGTCACATCCAACATCTCCGCAACCGTCGGAGCGGTCGGTACATACAAGGGTAAATTATTCTTTTGTAATTCCTCCTCCGTATCATCGTTATAGGTATCATCCGCAGCAAAAACCCCTAACACCTTCTTGGTATTAGGGGATAACTTTAACAACTCATCGCGGGTATAAACTACCTTATAACCTTTACTCTTAGCCAATTCAATCACATTCACCCCATCCGTCCTTTGAGCATCCTCCGGACTAGTATGAAAACCCTTCACACCCTTGGGAAGATACCACTTTTCTCCCCCTCCCAAAATAATATCTACCCCTGACTCCAC
Organism: uncultured Calothrix sp.; assembly: GCA_937973965.1. Taxonomy (GTDB): domain Bacteria; phylum Cyanobacteriota; class Cyanobacteriia; order Cyanobacteriales; family Nostocaceae; genus NIES-3974. Next base: position 43,003 of record CALJJQ010000022.1, read on the forward strand.
TACCTGCTTCGTAATTTCTGGAAACAATCTCCGTCCAGACGCTTTTGCCACAAATGCAGCTGTACCTGGTTCATGAATCATCCCCGAATTAATTAAAGCAGTTCCCTTACCGGTTGCGATCGCTTCTTCCATGATCGTCTTTGCTTGTCCTGATGCTGCAACTACTGGTTGCTGGTTTTCATCCAAACCAAAGGAATCCGCGTTGACCTTCACACCCGTTGCATGGGTGACAGCACCAGCATTAGAAGTCGCTGTCAGTTGATTTTTCATATGTCCCAAATAAACCCCTAAATGGGACATTTGATCCCAATTCAACCGAGCATCTGGCCCTAAGTATAACATTCGTGCTGCACCCCAATGGGCTGCACTTGTACCATCAGGGTGAATAAATATGACGTTACCTGTAGGGTTATTACCTGTTTGAGTCGTATTCGTTGGTTGATTACATCCTGTGCAGATAATTAACAAAATAGCACAGAGAATGCCCAATATTTTTAACCGATTTTTTGTATTTAGTCGCACAATTAACATCCCTAAATAACTACAACTAACTGTTGCTGAGAGGATGTTACATCAAAATAATTTCTTTTGTCATGGGGTTTCAGGTAGGGATGCGATATATCGCGTCTCTTGATGGGTTGCAAACACATTTGGAATCGGCATAACTGATTACAAAATTATCTACTATCGGAGTGGATTTAGCCAAAATAATATGGTTTTTTTTAACTGATTCAAATCCCGCAGAATTTCTTGACGAAACCATTGTCCCACCGCATCAAAAGGATTAAAATCCGTACCAACTTGCCATTTTATATCTTGTCCCAAGGGAGTAAGATGGGTTCCAGGAAGGATTTGAGTCGCCACCATTCCAGGAAATCGCTGTTCCAGAACTTCATTTAACCCCAGGGATTGATCCAGGGTATCATTGGTAAACTTAATGACTAGATTGCGACGCACATTGTAACTAGCGCGAATCATGTCATTAGTTTGGGCTGGGGTTGGTGTGAATTCTGTCACCAGTGTGGTATTGGCAAAGGTGGTATTTAACTGCTGTATTAAGGGTACAGCATCACGGGCGGCAAAATTATTAAAGGAAATAAAAATATTGCCAGCCCGTTCCACAGGAAACATACTACCAATCAGTAAATGGAGTTTGCAACCCATACTGTGTCCCATTCCGTAAATTGGTAAATAACCACTACCAATAACTCCCCGGTCTTCTAGACGGATTAACCCTCGTTCAAAGTTACGCAAAACCTGCTGTGCGATCGCGCTATGATCGAAGGTATTGATAAATGGGGTTGCAATCACCATATATCCCTCCTCCGCAAGAGCTTCCAGTAATAAACGGTAGGTAATATGGGGTGCGGTAGCAACAAATGCACCACCTAAAAAATGTACAATACCTCTTGCTCTCACAGGTGCTAAAACCCAATTACCTGCAATCTCTTTCCAATCCATACCACCATTGCACTCGTTAACGTTTCTTTATATCTTCATAGTGTAATAGGACTTACGCACCAGTTACCAGAAATTAGGTGTTTGGGATTACTACTTTGCGTCGCAATGAGGGTATTAACGTACAGCAATAATAAATTGTGAACAAGCAGCAAGTACGGTATTGTGAGTTTAAAGAGTGTTATCTTGCCGTCAACCATCAAGTGTCATTATTTGAGAAAGCATTTATGTGTGGATAATTCTATTTACGCACTATTTCGGACTGCTGTATCAACTTCAAAATAAAACAGTATAAGTCCTGTTTTAAATGGTCACGGGTGCTTCGACGTAGAGATTAGGTTCCTGCATACTAAAGGCAATCCCATAATCTTTAAATTGGTGAAAAATCTCGTCGTTAGCAAGTTCTAATAATCTTTTTCTTAACTGTATCGAACTTTCTGTCGAACCCAGGATAAAAAATGTCACCCGCGCTCGACTTTTTTCCTGTTCGTGGACAATGGCAATATTCGTACTTCCTGGGTCAATTCCAAATAATAAATCTGTGCTGCTTTGAATAATCTGTCGGACAATTGCTTCTTCCCGTTCATCTAATAGTTTGGTAAAGTTAAAATTCAACAGTACCATAATTTTTTTACCACGGGTAATATTCTCTATTTCTAAAGTCGCTAAAATCGAATTTGGCACTATTAATAAAGTACTTTTGGCTGCAATCCGAATTTTGGTCGAACGCAAACCAATGGACTCAACCCGACCAAATACTTCCTCCAATAATCGAGATGAGGAAGGTATGCGAATATATTCACCCGGTAGGAAAGGTCGATCTAAATACAATACAATAGTACCAATAATTTGTTCTAAAGTTTTTTGAGCAGCAAAGGCGATCGCGATTCCACTAATACCCAAACTAGCGAAGATAGCAAATAGGTCAAAGCGTTGATTTGCAAAAGTGAGAACAGCAATCATCCCGATGAGGACGTTGATGACAGTTTCAATGATGTTGAGGGATTCATCGATTCCCTGACCGAAACTTTGGACAATTGCGATCGCGTACACACGCAAGATTTGACGCATGAGTCGGGAAGCAAACCAAGCAGCACTAGCAATAACGGCAAAATCGGCAATGAATTGCAGAAAATCATATACTTGTTGGTATTGTTCCAGCCATTTTAGAGACAGGGAAATCAGGATAATAGTGACAAAAACCTTCAGGATGCCGCGAATCGGCTCTAATAAATTATCATAGACAATACCAGCTTGGTGAGGTAAAAATCTCCGCAAAGTGATTCTCAGAAACCAAGGAGTATATCGACCAATCAAAAAGGAAAGTAAAATAAATCCAACAAATAAACCCAGTCGAGTTAAAATCGATTCTCCTGTTTCATTTTTGAGGAATACTCCCATTTCTATCCATGAAAACATCATCATGTATATCTATTATAAATTTACTCAATGCTAAATAATAATTTTCATCATCATATAACCTTGTCAATTCTTTTATTTCCAATATCTCAGAGGATATTTGTCAAGCGTTAATCAATGCTTTATCAATCACTTATTTCAGACAAAAAATATAAATAGGCTCAAAATTGATATTTTTATTTATAAATTTCTCCCGATTCCCTACTCTCAAAAAACTAGCTTATTAAGCATTGAAATCGACTGGGAAAACATACTCTAAAATTATTATCTAGACGGATTTTAAATAGTAATTGGTGCATCGATATATATGGTGGGTTCTTCAATTTTAAATCCCAGTTCATACTCATGAAGTTTTGTTGCCATTGTTTGAGCTGCCACATCCAATAATTGACGGCGTAATTCAAAAGAAACCTCTCCAGAACCAAGAATAAAAAAAGTAATTTGAGCTTGAGTTTGCAAATTCTCTGTACCATTACTAATTTCCCGGAAATTGACATCCGTATTACGTGAGTCTAGTCCAAAAATATTATTTGTACTATCAATAATGATTTGCCTAATTAAAGCCTGCTCCTCCTGATTAATAACCTGATGAAAAGTCAAATTGATAATTGCCATGACTTTTTTTGCACCCGTAAAGTTTTCAATATTGGTTTGAATCAAGGAATTATTCGGAACAATCATAATAGTTCCTTTCCCAGAAGTACGGATTTTTGTCGAACGCAAACCAATCGATTCTACCCGACCAAAGGTTCCATCTGGTAAACCGATATAATCATCTACAACAAAAGGTTGATCCAAATAAATTACCACACCACCCAGTATCTGTTCTAAAATTTTCTGTGCTGCAAAAGCAACCGCAATCCCTCCAACTCCTAAACTAGCAATTAAACCAAAAACATTGATTTCATGGGTTTCAGCAAAAACAATAATTATGAGAATAATTGCTAGCAGATTAGCAACATATTTACCAATAATCAATAATTCACTATTAACTTTTTTCCCTTTTTCAACAGCCGTTTCCAGCAAATAGATATCGAATGTCTGTTTAATAATTTGAAAAACTAACCAAGAAGTCGTAATTACTAACGACAAACTTACCATTAATTCAAGGCTAGAAAACTTACTAGCTAAAGTTGATATCCACAGAATAATATCAGTTATCAGTAAAACAATAACGATACCAATTAATTGTTGACTTTCAATGGTCAAAATTTGTAGTTTAGAGGCAAAATCCGGAGAAAATAACCGATTAATTAGGGAAGTAAATAAATTTAATATCAGTTGGCTTTTTTGGAAAATCATTAAACTGATAAAACTGCAAATAAATGATAAAACTCCAATTTGCAGAAAATTATTCTCCCATAAATTTTGAGACATGGTTGAAAATTTGATTATGACTAGTGATTATGACCCTGGGTTAAAAGCCACCAGACCCTATTTGCGATCGCCCTAACTTCACTATAATGCGCAAACGCTTAGTTTGTACGTTCAGGATTCAGCGATTTCTATAGAATATCGCGAGGTGATAACATCTATACCAATAGCTAGAAATATCTTACAGAGCCAACTTAGCCATGTCTAGGTTAACTGGTACAATTCTATCTCTACTTATCCGGGTGTGATAACAAGAACTAGAAAGCTTTACGAGAAAAATGTATTCTTTGACACTAAATACATGTACATAAATTAAATATTTAGATATTTTTCAATACAGATAAAGTTGTTTAATTACTGCACTTTTACCTGTTTCCTTGTCTAAGGGTATAATTTATTTTGCACAACCACCTATACTAAGACCTATCTTAGCTCGACTTTATCCAAAATTAAGAACTTGGCTTTCCTGATGCGGCAAAAATCCTGGTTTTTTTGGCAAAGACTTTTTCTAAGTCACAGATTTGCACTCAAGTCCAAAAACTAAAACAACTATCTTGCAATGGTTTCAGCGTCGAGTTTTAGGTTTTTTAAAAATGGATAAAGTCGAGCTTAGAGGTTGCTTAGAAAGTATTAATCATCACTATTTTGACTATCGTCCTGACTCTGGACATGGGGTTATAAAGCTGATTTTTCCTTCGAGAGTACAGACGCGATATGTCGCGTCTCTTCCTATTCCCAAAAACGATAATTCAAGTATTGCAATCGACTTTTAAAACATCCTCTTACACCACACCAGAGATACAACATTCATCATTGAGGAGAAGGGACATGTGTAATCTCGATAATATTGATTTATGGGATGATTTTTAAGTATTCTCTGTCAATATTGTTAATTCGATAGGAGTCATATTTGATTTTTGTTGCATATCCTGCGCTTGCGCTAAAAAACAAGTACCCCTTTTCGGATGATTACCGATTTCCTCACGAACTAAATCATTTCAATATTTAAATCGGATTCTGATATCAGATGATTTTTAATAGTAAATACACCCTATTTTGGCTAAATCATAAATATTAAAGATACCGCATCAAATCGTGACCACTAATTTCTCCCTGGAGAAGCTAACTCCTGATTAATTAAATCTCGGTCCAGTTTCTCAATATCGCTAGTTTGAAAATACGGCTGAAATGTCGCTTGAGGGATATCACGACTAGACGAAAAAACGGGAATAGATGTTGATTCTGGTTTTGTAACACTTCGGTGAAATCCTTGCTGTAAATTACTCGAATTAGTTGTAGTTGAATTTGAAGTATATCGCTGACGAAAACTGGAATTTGCCGATACAGCAACTGGGGAGCGGTTTTGATTTAACTTGACTACTTGCTGTTGCCATTGCTGTATCTGTTGACGAGCTTGTTGATAAAAAGGACTGTTTTTTCTCACTAAGCTAGCTTCATTAATTGCAGATTGTAATGACACAATATCACCATTTCTAGCAGTTTTGCGAGCATTTTCCAGATAGGATTTATCTTCTGCTGATTCTAGCCTTTTTTCTAAGCTATTAATTAGTCGTTGTGCATCTTGATAATGTGCATCACTAATCACTAAACTTGCTTCACTAATCGCTAGACGCATATCGTGAACTTTACCACTTTTGACCAGATTACGGGCTTTTTCTAATTGTACCGAATCTCTGTCAGAATCCCCGCGTAGGATGTTTACATCTGATGATAATAAATCCTGATTTCTAGACTTTTTACGAGCAATTTCTGCTTCCTTCTCTTGCTGCTGGACAATTTTTTCTTCTTGTTCTATTTTCTCTGCTTGTTCCCGTATTCCCTGAATGTGCTGAACTAATTGGTAATACTGACTACCAGACCAATATTCATTTTTGACTTTTTTTAAGCCTTTCGCTATTTCCAGTCCTTTATTCCATGTATTTCGTTCTTGCTGATTCACCGCATTTTTGGCTTGTTCATAAATACTCTCTCCCTGTTCCCATATACTCTGCCAAAGTTGAATTTTTTCTCTGACAATATAATATTTAGGAATATTTTCTGACACCTCCTCTAGGGTATCGATCACTGCGGGAAAATCTCCCCGATGGAAGGATTTTTCACTCACTTCCAACAATGCATTTAACCATTGATGAATTAAGCGATCGCTATTTTCCCGTAAAGGGTTATCCCTCGATATCCGATTAGCTAAATTAATCGCTGTGACTAGTTTCTGTGCATCTTGCACATCCACCATTGTCGTTGCACAATATATCAACTCTCCAGCATCATTTTGAACTGCTGAATCACAACTTGTGATATCAGGTAGCTTAAGCAAGTAAATCAATGCACCTACTCCTATTCCCATACTTGTAAGCGCAATCATCAAAATGAAATACCAGCATCGCTGAGAACGACTAGGGTGATAATTAATAATATTCACGCTGTCTACACACCGAAAACCATAACTACCGTTCTATGGTTCCCAATTAATGTGTCACCAATTATCGCGGAAAATACGGATTTTTGCGCCCAAACGATTGTTTTGCCGAGATTTTGACTATCTTGTGTTTTTCATATTTTTCGAATTAATATACTCATGAATAATCTGTCTCAGAATGTAAATTATTAAAAGCATCACCTCAGTAATAGTACGTAATTTAAATTAATTTTAGTAACGGTTTATTTCTGATTTTAAAAAACTAATAAAATTAGGAAATCATGAATTAAATCCAAATCGGAACCTAGCTATATTGAGGCGAGAAAAATTGCCAACATTTCTCGACTGCTTCAATTCCCTATATTTATCTTTCTTGAGTCATGGTTACAGTTTATTTACCCCTACCACTGCCATCACAAAACTCTAATTACCCATTTCTAGTTTGGTTAAGATTATGTGATTGTGACAAAAATCTCAATATTGGCGAATATCTGGAAATTAACCGTAGCCCTTTGGTGAAATCCTTTACTGTCTGCATCAAATATTGTGATGAAGAATATGCCTTAGTAACAGCAAACTCCGAAATTATTAATTTAGGAATTAGTTATTTTACCTCGATGTATGAAAGTTACCAAAAATTGGTATAATCGCTTTTAACGTTATTAACTTTTCTCCACTGGCAATTATGTTTGCATCTAACCCATCCCCTACATCTGATAGTAAATGGCAGCATCAACTGGATAGATTTGTGAAAGACCATCAAAGGGATTTAGCTGCTTTAGCTTGGGGATTGTGGTTAGAAAATCAACTTAGTCAAGGAACTATTGGGATTGATTTAAAACCCAAACCTCCTCGGTTTGTTTATTGTCCGGATGAGGCGATTCAGAAACTCAATGATAACGTTGAAAATAGGTTGCAGGAAATCCTCGGTTTAATTGAACACTATAACCCAGAAATCGAAGTTCTCATGATTGCCATTGGGAACGAACAAATCAAATTGATTTATTTTCAACCAGATACACCCCCACCCCAATGTTTTGCAGAAATGGCAAAAGATGTAGACACAATGTTAACAGAAATTGAAACCCTACTCGGACTTTTGGATTTTGGATTTTAGATTTTGGATTTTAGAGCTTATAGTAATTAGCGCTTAAGTAGGGCTTACTGAAAAATAGTAATAGTAAAGATGGGATATATCGCGTCTCTATATTTTGTAAGGACAGGCTGAAAAACCTGGCATTTGTTATTTTGTCTTGTGAAAAGTGAAATTCGTAGGGTTAAAAATATTCCCTCTACAGACGCGACATGTCGCTCCCTATTCCCTACCCTCACGAAAAAACTTTTTCCGCAGACCCTTAGTATTAATTCTTAAACTGTAAGATTTGAGTTATATCGATTCTCTTTGACTTTAAAATAAATGAAACTAGAATAATCAAAGGTTATAGCCCCTGATATGTAGCAAGCATTAGCGTAATGAATTCGACAGATATAAAGATATAAAGAACTCCTCTCCAAAGCTCTCTTTCTTGGTAACAGAGGTTTTGAAAGAATTAATTCTTGATTGAAAACTACGGATTTTCTGTCCCTCTGTGAAGTCGGAGAGGGGGTGAGATTCATCGAACTCACGTTAATCTACAAAAAACCTGTGCAAATACACAGGTTTTAATGATTCTCAAATAAAGCTGAAAAATTCATCCTGATGTAGCAGTAATCTATAAACTACCGCTACTTTGGCATAAAAATAATCAAATTACTTGATTACAACTTTACCACCAGCTTCTTCGACTTTCTTCTTCGCTTCCTCAGCTTTCTCTTTTGCGACACCTTCAAATAATGCTTTCGGTGCAGCTTCTACCAGGTCTTTCGCTTCTTTCAAACCTAAACCGGTTAATTCACGGACAATCTTGAGAACAGCAATTTTCTTATCTGCGGGTACAGACTCAAGAATCGCATCAAATTCGGTTTTCTCTTCTTCCACAGCAGCAGGTGCAGCACCAGGTGCAGCCATCATCATCATTCCACCAGCAGGTGCAGCTGCACTAACTCCAAAAGCTTCTTCAATTTGTTTCACAAGTTCAGAAGCTTCGAGAAGGGTTAAACCTTTCAATTTTTCCAAGATTTCATCGGTCGCAGCAGACATTTTTCAAACTCCTAATTGTCGATAATTGAATTGTTGATTGCAGCAAATGTAATTGCCAAAATCAATAGCAAGGGAAATTACGCAGCTTCACCGTCACCTTTTTCTTTGTCGGCAATAGCTTGAATTGCGCGTCCTAAACCAGTTGGAACTTCGTTGATACCGATAGCAATTTTGGCTGTAACTGCGTTGATTGCTCCAGCAATTTGAGCCATGAGTTGCTCTTTCGAGGGTAAGTCACCAAGGGCTTTAATATCTGCTTCTTTTAGCAGTTGTCCGTCCATGACACCACCGCGAAGTTCAGTTTTTTTGGTGGCTTTTTGGAACTCTTGGTAAGCTTTAATGGCGGAAGAAAAATCCTCTTTGACGAGAACAAAGGCATTAGAGCCCTTCAACAAATCATTGAGAGGTTGCCATTTTTCTTCCTCTTTGATAGCAATACCCATGAAGGTATTTTTTGTCACCTTACAAACTGCCCCGCTCGGACGTAGTTTCCGCCGAAGGTTGGTGATTTCTGCGACTGTCAACCCTTGGTAATCAATGACGAACGCCAAGGTTGACTCGCTGAGGGTTTGTTTGAGTTCTTCAACAATTTCCCTTTTGTTTTCTATTGTTCTACCCATCCGTTCTCACCTCCTGTGTATGGGTAATTGATGGGTCATGGGTTAGTTTTTTGTGATGGTGCATCATGCACATCTCCAAGTCGCAAAAAGTTAACCCCGGCTAATTTTTACGGAAAAGCCGGGGTCAGATCGAGTTTTCGAGGTCAGCTAGATTAAATTTAAACTTGCGTGGAAAAAGTTATACATTTCCACAACAAAAATCTAGTTATAATTTTTGCTTTTACCTCGGCAGGAAATTAAGCAATTAAGCACCTGCTGTCTCCGGCGTTGAGCGCAATCTCAAATATTTTTAATTGGAGATGGGAAATTTTCCATAGGTTCATCAAATTAACTTTTAACAGATAATTGACGCCGATGCAACCCCATCTCCCAATTTTACAATTAGGCTTCTGCTTTCATGTCTCTAAGGGCGTTGATATCAACGCTAATGGAGGGTCCCATTGTGGAAGCAACGTAGAGACTACGCCAATAACGACCTTTGGCTCCAGAAGGACGGTTACGGTCGATGCTTTCTTGCAGAGCTTTGAGGTTGACTAATAAATCTTCTGGGGAAAAGGAAGCTTTACCAAACATGACATGGACGATACCTGTCCGGTCGGCTCGATATTCTAGTTTCCCAGCTTTAAATTCTGCGATCGCAGCCGCGACATCTGGTGTCACTGTACCACCTTTGGGTGATGGCATCAAACCCCGTGGACCGAGTAATTTACCTAATTTAGCGACCTGGGGCATTACATCAGGGGTGGCTATCAATTTATCGAAATCCATCCGCCCTTTGAAAATTTCGTCAATCAGTTCTTCCGAACCCACGATGTCCGCACCAGCATTACTGGCTTCGGTCACTTTTTCCCCACGGGTAATAACTGCTACTCTCACCACGTTACCAGTTCCTTTGGGTAAAGCTACAGTTGTCCGCAGTTGCTGGTCGGTATATTTAGGGTCAATACCTAAGCGAATATGGGCTTCGGCTGCTTCGGGAAATTTCGCGGTTGCTGTTTCTTTCAACAATGCGAGTGCATCTAATGGTGCGTAATCTCGCTGTTCTACTTTCGCTCGTAATTCACGCAAGCGACGGGATACTTTTTTGGCCATTTTTTACTCCTGGGGTGCTGCGAGAATATTCTCTCCCCCAATTCTGTAATGTTGTACTTGTAATTCTGGATTGGATTAACAGGCTGTGATTAGTCCACAACTGCCACACCCATATTTTTCGCCGTTCCGGCAATAATGTTCATCGCTGCGTCGATGTCGTTCGCATTCAAGTCTGGCATTTTGGTTTGGGCAATTTGCCTTAATTGCTCACGGGTAATGGAACCGACTTTTTTCTTGTTGGGTTCGTTGGAACCGGTTTCGATTTTCGCCGCTTTTTTAATCAATACCGATGCGGGGGGAGTTTTAAGAACAAAGGTAAAACTCCGGTCTTCAAATACCGAAATTTCTACCGGGATCACCATACCCGCTTGGTCTGCGGTTTTGGCGTTGTATTCTTTACAAAACGCCATGATGTTGACACCATGTTGACCCAAAGCTGGGCCAACTGGTGGTGCGGGGTTGGCTTTACCCGCTTGTAATGCCAGTTTAATAAGGGCTACAACCTTTTTCGCCATTTCTAGTTAGCTCTGCTTTTGAACCTGATTAAATTCCAATTCGACGGGTGTTTCTCGTCCGAAAATTGAAAGTAAGGCTTTTAGTTTACTCCGTTCCGGACTCACTTCGATTACCTCACCTTCAAAGTCCTTGAATGGACCAGAAAGCACGACTATTTTATCACCTGTAACCATATCAATTTTGACAACAGGTTCTTGTTCGCTGGTTTGTTTAAATATCCGCTCCACTTCTGAGTGACTCAGGGGAACTGGTTTGACGTGACCGCGACTTTTAGCACTTCCCCGTCGTTGTTCTGCACCCACAAAGTTGATCACATGGGAAGTATTGCGGACTACTGACCAGCTATCGTCATCCATGATCATCTTCACCAACACATAGCCGGGAAAGACTTTTTCCTCACTGTGATGACGACTTCCATCCTTACGGATTTTTACCGCCGGTGTGTGGGGAATTTCCACTTGAATAATTTTATCGGCAACATCGAATGTTTGAATCCGCTGTTCGATGTTGGTTTTTACGCGTTTCTCACAACCCGAAGCAACTTGGACTGCATACCATCTGGCTTCGCGGACTGCATTGTTCAATTCGCGATCGCTTGTATCGTCGGAATGCAATGCTGAGTTATGTCCTTCGTCTGTAGCAGAATTCATCAGAATACCTGTTTAGCTGCCCATATAAAAAAGTTATCTACTAGATATATCAACGATGCGGAGAGTGTCACCATCAATAACACCCCAGCCGATTCACTAAATAGCTGTTTGCGACTTGGCCAAACTACTTTTTCAAATTCTTCTTTGGTACCTTGCAAAAAGTTACCGATGCTGAAACCACTCGGGGTTTCTGGCATTTCCGCTTCGCTTTTCTTCGCCATAACCGCGTATCTCCCCGATCTACAAAAAAATAATTTTTTGACCTAAATGTTAGAAGTGAGTAGAAAATACTCAACTTGATTGCCACCCTGACATCAAGGTTCTAAGGGTATAAACAAAAATATTACCCGAAATAGGATTGCTCTTGCTGTACTATTTTACAGCGAATGCGTCAATTCCGGGTAGCAGTCTTTTGAAAATACGAGCGCGCCCTGGAGGACTTGAACCCCCGACATCAGGTTTTGGAGACCTGCGTTCTACCAACTGAACTAAGAGCGCTTAAATGTATCTTGAATTCAGCTTATTGCGCTTGACTTTTCCTATTATAACGCAACTTGGCATTATTTTAAATTATTTTTGTCGGTTTTTTGATGGTGGGTACAATTTATTTTCACAAAGGGGCGCTCGATTAAGCCTGCTTTATTACCAAACCAAGCGATTTCTCCAATTATAAAGGACGATCAAAGCGTTGTTTAATCCGGGTGGCCTTCCCGACTCGTTCACGCAGATAGTACAGTTTGGCACGTCTGACTTTACCGCGACGGATGACTTTAATGCCATCAATCCGGGGGGAATGGAGCAAAAACACCCGCTCTACTCCCACACCTTGGAAGACACGACGCACGGTAATGGTTTCGTTGATACCGGAGTGACGACGGGCAATCACCACGCCTTCGTAGGGCTGAACCCGGAATTTGTCGCCTTCTTTAATTTTGACACCGACACGAACTGTATCTCCAATATATATATCGGGGATGTCTGACTTTAGTTGTTCCGCTTCAATCGAGCGGATGATTTCTTGCGCGTTCATGCTCATTTTTCCAAAACTCACGATCAATAATCATAAATCGACAAATGCTTTTTAGTCTAGTTATCTTGGATGGGAGGGTTTTTCGGAGTGCATTGCTTTATCCATGAAAGTATAAAATAAAACTTTATATGGGGATTGTGGGGTATGCGATTTAGTGTGGTAATTACAACCTATCAGCGTTTGGAGTGGTTGCGGAGGGCGATTGATTCGGCCTTAAATCAAACGATTGATTGCCAGGTTGTGGTGGTGGATGACTGTTCTCGAGATGGTACGGATGAATACATGCGCAATTTATGTACACAGATGCAACAGCGTGGGGGGTCTCGGTTAGTATACTATCGTAATTCCCTAAATAGGGGACATGCAGCCAGTGTGAATGTGGGAGTGGAAGTCAGTAGTGGGGATTGGATTAAGTTTTTAGATGATGATGATTATTTAGCACCGGATTGTTTAGAAAAAATGAGTGACGCGATCGCCAGACATCCGGATGCGGTGATTTGTTCCTGTGTTGCAGCTCAGGTTGACCCAATGGAAACGGAAATCAGTCGCACTCCGGTGTTTGGGCCAGGTAAGGCGTTCTATGTTCCCCAGGTTGATATCCATTATGCCATGCTCTTGGAATTATTACCGTTTGGGACGCCGGTACAGGTTGCATGTCGTCGTGATGCTTTTTTGCATACGGGGGGTTGGGATTCGAGTTTGGATACCAATTGTGATGATATCGATTCTTGGATTCGGATTGCCCAGTTTGGAGATGCGATTTTTGTGAATGAGTGTTTAGCTTTTCGGACAATTTGGACTGGTGCATTGAATGCGAGATTTTCCCTGCAAGCTCGTTTGGATACGAATATTTTGATGAAGAAGAAAATCTACCAGTTGGTAGATGGTATCCATCGTCCGCGCATACCTAGCTTTGATGCCGTTCGTCTGTATTTACGATTGCATTGGCTGATGGTAGCTATCAAAAATCGTAATCTCAGCTATGTGCTGGAAATAGTCGATCTATCAGTACTGTCTTTGACTGCGTGGCGTTTATTGATTACGGCTGCGATCGCTCGTCGCTGTCGTCTTCGTCATAATTCTATCCGTAAGTTGGTTTTGATTGAATAGTTCCGATCACGTCCTTATCTCTATTAAACTTACTCCATTATTAAAACTGGAGTTTTTGTCATTGCAACGCAGGAAGCAATCTCATCATCGCAACTAAGAACTACGGTTCTCAAACTGGATAGGGTTTAGCCTATCTATCACCGGGAATTTATCCATATTTACCGATAACTTCATCATTTACCGATAACTTCATCAAATTTTCATATAAAGTTTCCCATAATACTAGGTACCAATCTCTAATTAGGTAGTAACATACAGTCAGTTGACTACTAAAATTGTATTTTAGATAGCAAAGTTAAAAAATCAATTTTCCTGGAGAGAAAGTACAGCCAATCAGTTCCTGTTAGTCTAAGCCAGTTGCAGCTAGCTAAGACAATTGATATTGATAAACCTCGTCCATAATCAAAACTAGAGTTTTCGTCATTGCTACTTGAGGAAGCAATCTCAATAATCAGGAGTGAAAACTATGGTTCTCAATTCAGGGACATGGTTTAATACCAATTGGGAAAATATGCGACAGATAAAAAGATGGAAACCTAATATGAAAAGGGTTCGGAATCTCCAATTCAAAATGGTATATTTTTTCAAATACTGGAAATCATTCCATTCTACTAGGATTAGACGCAAACTATCTATTCGTGTCATGAAGTAGATGAGTGTTCGCTGATTGCACACCAGCAATTTTCCCACCTGATTTATTCATTGCAAGTGCGTCGGTCTTCATTCAGAATTGTTTGTCACCTATTATTCGCGGCTAGTTTCAAAATATATATTATAAATATCTTATAAATATCTTGTTCTCTCATTAGATGAATTAAATGAAAAAATGACTGTGGTTTTCGCATTTCTAGAGAATCTATAGCAGCAAAATGTAACTATGGTGTTTAGGCTACAACATAATTTGAATTGAGGTGCAAAGTGAGCAAATTAAAATTGCAGAAACTTATTAACGAAGTTTATAAAATTTTTCAAAAAATATTAGAGCGATATCAAGGGAGAATTGAACGACGACGAATTATTAGTCTGAAGCCGGAAAAAGCACCCATTGGCAATGTTTTAATATCCTATATTACCAAACCATTTTTACCAAATATTACTCCGGAAGAAATTCGTTCCCATACCCAAATGTGGGAATGTCAGCAAATCGCACAAACATTTTTAGATATGGGTTACTGCGTGGATGTAATTAATTTTCATAATGATGTATTTCTCCCTAAAAAAAAGTACGATTTCTTTATTGAAACGCGCTGGAATTTACAACGTTGCGCACCCTATTTAAATCCAGATTGTATCAAGATATTTCACGCGGATACAGCCCATATTCTCTTTCACAATGCAGCCGAAGCAAAAAGGCTATTAGAACTGCAACAAAGACGAGGAGTCACCCTTACACCCCGTCGCTTTGAACAGCCAAACCATGCTTTAGAAAATGCAGATTATGCCGTGGTTTTGGGGAATGAATTTACTATCGGTACTTATAAGTATGCCCAGAAACCAATTTATCCCATATCTGTCTCCACTCCAGTAACTTATCCTTGGAATGAAAGCAAAAATTTTGATGCATGTCGAAAAAACTTTCTATTTTTTAGTAGTGGAGGGATGGTTCACAAGGGATTAGATTTGGCTTTAGAAGCCTTTGCACAAATGCCAGATTTTCATCTGACAATTTGTGGACCAGTTGACCGTGAAGATGATTTTGTCAAAGCATATCATCGAGAATTATATGAAATGGCAAATATTCACCTGGTGGGATGGGTCGATGTTAGTAGCAGTAAATTTCAGGAGATAGCTGATAATTGCGTGGGTTTAATTTATCCATCCTGTTCTGAAGGACAATCAGGGGCAGTAATTAGTTGTTTACATCAGGGATTAATACCAATTCTCAGCTATCAGTCGGGAGTTACCGTTGATCATTTTGGTTTGATTCTTCCTCGCTGTTCGATTCCTGCAATTAAACAAGCCATAAACCGTGTTTCTCAGTTGGCAACTGCTGATTTAAAATGGATGTCGCGCCAAGCTTGGGAATACGCAAGAGCAAATCATACTCAAGAAAAATTTGCCCATACATACAAGAAAACGATTGAAACAATTCTGCAAAATCATAATTCTCGACAACCATTAAATAATAAGCAGAAATCCCTAGTTGGAGTTAACTTGAATCTTGCACAAGGAAAAATTGATGAATTTTAAACACTCAATATAAATCCTTGAACCTTTGATTTGAAGGATAAAAACTCATAAAATAAATGTAGCTATATCATGCATCTATTAACTTTATCTGGGTATATACGTAGGTACCTAAGATCTAAGTTAATAGACTTTAAAGTTACATAAATATAGGTAAATATACCATGCATTTTCTCGTTACAGGTGGTGCAGGTTTTATTGGTTCCCATTTGACTGAGGTTTTACTGGAGCAAGGTCATCGAGTCACAGTTATTGATAACCTATCCACTGGGTCAATCAATAATCTACCCCAACACCCCAATTTACAGTTTATCCACAAAGATATTCTCGATTGTCAAACAACAGATATTGATGAGAGAATTGACGGGATAGCCCATTTAGCAGCTTGTCCCTCCGTCACCGAATCTTGGTTAAAACCCCGTTCAGCTCACAACCATAATTTATCAGCGACAATGGCTGTAATTGAGCTGTGTCGGGATTTGCACATACCCAGACTGGTGCTTGCTAGTTCTGCTGCGGTATACGGAAATCAAACCACCTTACCGATATACGAGGATTTACCTCTCAAACCCCTTTCCCCCTACGGTTTGCAAAAGTTAGTTAGCGAACAGTACGCGGATTTATTTAGCCATAATTTGGGGTTTTCCTTCGTAGGTTTACGGTTTTTCAACGTTTATGGTCCCAGACAGTTACCCAATTCCCAGTATTCCGGGGTAATTTCTATTTTTAGTACAGCCATGAAACGGGGATTGCCCATTACAATTTACGGAGATGGTAGTCAGACAAGGGATTTTGTGTTTGTTAAGGATGTGGCGATCGCATGTTCCCAAGCTTTAACGACGGAATTATCCCCAGGTGCTTGTATTAGTTGCAATATCGGAACCGGGAAATCCACTTCTTTAAGGGAATTGGTCATTACCCTCAATGAACTATTTCCCCAATGGTCAGCAGGTACAAGTTTTGCCGAACCGAGAATCGGAGATATCCCCCACTCCCTTGCGGATATTTCTAAAGCCAATTCCTACTTGGGTTTCTTCCCCCAGTATTCCCTCAGTCAGGGTTTGAAGTTACTAATTGAGTCCTGGGAAAATTAGCTAGGGAGTAGGGAGAGGGAAACAGGGAGTCGGAGTAGACCACTTTCACGGGTTTTGGTGTAATCCTTACGTGATGGCTATTCCTAAGTCCCCACCTCCAACTCTCTATATTTCAAGTGAGTAAACACACCTTGGAGGATGATTGGAAAGTATTAATTACACTATTTTGACTTTATAAAGCCGATTTTTCCTTCGATAGTACAGACGCGACATGTCGCGTCTCTTCCTACTCCCAAAAACAATAATTCCAGTATTAAAAATGACTTTTTAAACAACCTCCTAGAATCCTACTCCCCAGTCTCAAGCAATTCATTAAAAAATCAAAAATAACTTTCCGTAACCAAAATGAGTATCGTCAAATCAGTGATCAAAAAATCCATTAAACCCCTAGTCTATAGCTTACCTCCCAAGCTGTTAAATCAATCCCCCATTGGATTACCAGATAAATCCTGTCAATGGTCAATTGGTATATACACAGGTTCATCACCTTTTGATTTAAAATCACCACCAGATATTAAAAATCCCGTCTTAAGTCGTCGGGACGTGACGGATGTGCGTGCTGGCTTTATTGCCGATCCGTTTATGATTCAGGTAAAACAAACCTGGTACATGTTTTTTGAAGTTTTTAATAATGAAACCTCCCGTGGTGAAATTGGATTAGCTACCAGTCCCGACGGAAAAAAATGGAACTACGAAAAAATCGTCATTGCAGAACCATTTCACCTTTCCTATCCCCACGTATTTGAGTGGATGGGAGAATATTATCTGATTCCTGAAAGTTTTGAAGCCAAATCAATTCGTTTATACAAAGCCTCAAAATTTCCCACTGATTGGCAATTTGTCGGTAATCTAATGAGTGGAGGCATTTTTTTAGATGCTTCCCTAATTCGGTATGCTGACAAGTGGTGGCTATTTACGGAAACTAATCCAGAACATAAATACGACACCCTCCGACTGTTTTATGCTGACGAATTACTGGGAAATTGGCAGGAACATCCTTTAAGTCCCATAATTCAAGGTAATGGTCACATTGCTAGACCCGGTGGTCGAGTGATTATGCATAATCATCAAATCATTCGTTATACTCAAGATTGCGATCCAGATTATGGTACTCAAGTTCGAGCTTTTGCCATTGATGAATTATCTACCACCAGTTATCACGAACAAGAAGTTTCCCCAAATCCCGTGTTAGTACCTAGTGGTCAAGGATGGAATGGTTCGGGTATGCACCATATCGACCCTCACCAACTTCATGATGGTACATGGATTGCTTGTGTTGACGGTCGAGTTTTGATCGCTTAATCTTCTCAAACAACCCCTCATACCGTTTTACTTTGGAGTTGATACCTGACGGGGAGCAGGGGGAGAAAATGTATCAAAATTTGAGTGAAATGGTATTACATGGTTAATTATTGAGGTTTTTGTTGAGATGGTTAATGCTTAAAGCAACATAGCAATGCTACTTCTTTACTGTCACCTGTCAATCGTCAACAAACAAAAAGGGAAATATATCAGCGTGCAAAATATACATGCAAATTGATGCTATCCTCAAGCCGTTTCAACGATTCGGCGTTCATTTGGGACTCCAACGTATTCATAGCCTACTATCAGCGTTAGCTAATCCCCACCATCGAATTCCCATTATTCACGTAGCTGGAAGTAATGGCAAAGGTTCCGTATGTGCCTATCTTTCTGCTACCCTGACGGCGGCAGGGTATAAAACCGGACGCTACACCTCCCCCCATCTAATCGATTGGAATGAACGGATTTGTATCAATGAGCAACCGATTTCTCCAGTGGATTTGTCGCGAGTTTTGGAGCAGGTGAGAAAAGCAACACCAGAAGACGGGGAATCACCAACCCAATTTGAAGTGATTACGGCTGCTGCTTGGCTATATTTTGCCCAGCAGCAGATTGATATTGCGGTGATTGAGGTGGGTTTGGGGGGAAGGTTAGATGCAACGAATGTGGTTGATAATCCTTTGGTGTCAGTAATTACTTCTATTAGCCGGGAACATTGGCAGCAATTGGGACCAACGGTGGCAGATATTGCTAGGGAAAAGGCTGGTATAATTAAACCTGGTCGTCCGGTGGTGGTGGGACAATTACCGGATGATGCTAAAGGGGTGATAGAAAATCGAGGGAAGGAGTTAAATTGTCCGATTTATGCACCTTTACCGGGGGAATTGGTCAATGAGAATGGAGGGGAGTATCTGGTTCGGGTCAAATCTTTGTTTAGTTCAGAGCAGATAACCTATCCTTTGGTTTTAAATGGGCAGATTCAACTAAGTAATTCTGCCCTAGCGGTGGCAACTTTGGAAATACTACAGCAGCAAGGTTGGGATAAAATTAATAGAGCAAACATTGCCCAGGGGATGGGTCAAGCAAAATGGCCAGGACGGATGCAGTGGTTAGATTGGCCAAGTCAGAATAACTCTAGCTTGAGAAAAATTTTAGTGGATGGAGCTCATAATCCAGACGCAGCTAGGGTTTTACGGGATTATATTGATTCTTTACAGGTTCCCCGTGTGACTTGGGTTATGGGGATGTTAAGTACAAAAGAGCATCGGCAGGTTTTTAAAAACCTATTGCGATCGCATGACCAGTTATATATAGTACCAGTCCCTGACCATAGTTCTGCCCAACCGATCGATTTACAGCAGTTGGCTTTACAGGTGTGTCCAGATTTACGGGATTGTCAGGTATTTGATGATTGTAAGGAAGCTTTAAATCATGCTTGTAGTGATTCCGGTGAGGATACAGGGAATTTGGTCGTGCTATGCGGTTCCCTGTATTTGATTGGGAATTTGTTACGGAATTATCGCAGGGAATAGATTTGATGCATTGCTGAATACGAATGTGAATTGAGAATTTGACATTGCGTTCTGTAGAGACGCGATATATCGCGTCTCTACGATGATTTTGGTTTGAATACAAAATGTCAACAATTCTGCATCGGCGATCGCTCGTTCAACGATTTTTTCTCATCCAAAATCTCAAATCCAAAATCCTAACTACGATTATTCCATTCTGATTCTGCATCTGCGATCGCTTGTTCAATGGTTTTTTTGTCTAACATGGCCGCTTGCAAATTTTCGTAGATAGCTTTTTGCAACAGTTTAATGTCCTTGAGGGTGGGTTTGAGAACTTCTGCTTGCTTGAGTTGTTCTGCACTGTTGATTCTAGCTTGATCAAGGGTGGTGGGGTTCGGTGGTAATTGTTTGAAATAGGGGTCTTCTAGGGATGCAATGGTGGAAGGTAACACATTCGCAGCCTTGGCAAATTCTAATTGGTTTTGAGCATTGGTAATAAATAAGGCAAATTTTAACGCCGCATCCGGGTTTTTACTGTCACGGGGCACAACTATATTCATCACTGCGACATTCTTCTTCCCCGTATCTCCACTAATTTGGGGTGCGGTTTGGGATGCCTTAGCTACATTCGGAGCGTTTTTCTCGATTTGACGGAGAAATTCGGGTCCCGATGTTAAAAACGCCGTTTGTCCAGCCTGATATAACTGAATTCCTTGTCGATGGCCTTTTGTTAAAGCTTCCCTAGGGAATAATCCTTGTTTGTATAAATTTACCCAATATGTAAAAGCAGCCTTACCAGCAGGGGAATTAAAGGCAGCCTTACCCTGGTTATCAACTAGATCCACACCCATCTGCACGAAGGATTCTAACACTTCTCCGGAATCCTGCGGTACAAAAGTGGCGAAAAAAGCATATTTTCCGGTTTTTTCGCGAATTTCTTTGGCAACCAGTGCAAGTTCTGCGTAAGTTTTGGGTACTTTATCTATACCAGCCTGTTTCAGTAAATCGGTGTTATAAATGGTTAGCCGAGTAGTGAGATACCAGGGAATACCGTAACTCCGACCATTGAGGGTGCTGGCTTTCCAAATGTTAGGTAAATAGGAGGAACGGACTTCATCGCTAATCTTTGTATCTAGGTCTAGCCAAGCATTGCGACCAGCTAATTGGGAAGCAAAATCGGGATTCAGGTTAACCACATCCGGTGGCGTTTTGGCGGAAACAGCTGTTAAAATTTTGTTTTCCATGCCATCCCAGGGAACATCAACCCAGTTTACCTTTATACCTTGATTTTCCTTTTCAAAGGCAGCGATCGCAGTTTGAAAATAGTCCGTAAATTGGGGTTTGAGGGCCATTGTCCAAAACTCGATTTGACCGGAGTTAGAACTGTTGGAAGCCTGATTGGTATTGGTTTGAGCATTACTACAACTAACAATCCAAGTTGTGAAAATGCCTAACAATGCCCAAATTGTCATGCGTCGAAATTGTCGGATTTGCATCATGGCGTTTGTAATTTATTTAACAAAAACGGGGTGAAGTACTGATGTGGAAGTCTCGTGATTATAAGCTCAACGAGTTACTTCGTGGCAAGTGAAGTTTTTTATGATCGATTTAGATGAACTAAAGATTAATTGAGCAAATTTACAAAGTATTACAGAGTAGCAGTCCTACGGGCAAAACAGTGATTAAAAGCTTAAATAAATTATTTGCAAAATCAAGTCAAACGGTTGGCATCGAACTTTCACCAGAAAGAGTTAATTTGGCTTGTCTGCGCAAACAGCGCCAAGGTCTAAAATTAGAAGCAATTTCCTCTGCCCCAGTTCCCGAAGGCGTATTTGAGAACGGACAAATTGCCGACCCACCAGCAATGGCAGAAATTATCCAGCAATTGCTAACAGAAAACAAGATCAAAGCCTCCCATGTCATTAGTGGTGTTCCGGGACGGGAATCGATTGTGCGTTTGATTCCGGTTCCGGCTGAACTTGATGACCAGGAATTGCGGGAAATGGTACTCAACCATGAAGCTGGTTTGTATTTACCCTATCCCCGCGAAGAGGCTGATGTAGATTACCAGAAGTTGGGATACTTTGTCGATGAGGATGGGATTGAAAAGGTACAAGTTCTGTTGGTGGGAACCCGCAAGGACATTGTTGACACCTATATTCGTACCTTTGAACAGGTTGGTTTACAGGTCAAAGCACTGGAAATCAACAGTTTTGCCCTGATTCGGACAATCCGTGAACAACTGCGTCAATTCGGACCCCAGGAAGCTGTCGTACTAGTGGATATTGAATTTGATAGCACAGAAATTGCCATTATTGTCAACGGTGTACCCCAGTTTTCCCGGACAGTGCCAATTGGTACATACCAAATGCAAACAGCTCTATCACGGGCCATGAGTTTACCTCCGTCGCGGGATATCGATTTACTTCTGGGGATGACTATTCCAGCGACATCGATGGATGGGGGGAAAACCGGACAGACTGCTGTCAACCCTGGGATGGCAGCAATGATGCGAGTTTTAGGTGAACTGACCGATGAATTGCGGCGTTCCATCGATTTTTACTTGAATCAAAGTGAAAATTTGGAAGTAGCCCAAATTTTCCTCGCTGGTTCTGGTGGGGGAATAGCCCAACTAGATGAGTTTTTTACCCAACGTTTGAGTTTACCTACCACCCAAATTGACCCAGTGAGTGCCTTGTCCTTGCAAATAGACGAGGAAAAATTTTCCCCAGTCCAAAGACCGGGTTTAGGAATTGTTCTAGGTTTAGGAATGCGGGAGGTTTAAACCCATGTATGGATTAGATATTAATTTTCTCAAAGACCGAGCTGCCTATAATCCGAGTGGAGGTGGCAGAGGTAATCGTGCTTCGCGACCACCCGCAGAACCTGGTAGTATGACACCTCTATTTATTGGTGTGGGAGTGGGATTATTTTCCCTCGCACTGGTGGGAACTGGTTGGTGGATACTCCAAGCCCAAAATAGCCAGCTAGATGAATCTATCGCCCTGTTAGAGCAGGAAAATCAAAAACTAGAAGCCGAAATTGGCAATATCAATAAAATTCGTCAGGAAATTAGCCGAGTCAAAGGTGAAACCCAAGCCCTAGTGACAGTTTTTGACCAAATTCGTCCCTGGTCAGCCATGTTGCAGGATGTACGCGATCGCATTCCCACCTCGGTGCAACTGAGTAATATCGAACAAACTCCCCCCGCAGCAGCAGAAGAAGGTAAACCCAGTCCCAATCCCGCAGGAGGGGTGAAAATTAGCGGTTATGCCCGGACATTCAACGATGTCAATGATTTTCTTTTGACCCTACAACAATCCCGATTCCTCAAAGCCGGTGACACCCGTATCACCTCAGCAGAATTGGGAGATGCACCCATGCCTCCCAATCTCGACATCAGTAATAATGCTCAAATCAGACTACCAAAAGTAGTTAAATATACAATTGAATCGAGTTTAAGTGAAGTTCCCGCCTCCGAATTAATGCGGGAATTAGAACAAAAAGGAACCGTCGGTTTAGTGTCTCGGATTCGGAATTTACAGCAAACAGGAGCGTTAAAAAGATGACTTTCACAGATGAGATGAATTTTATCGAGGAAGGCGCACTAGATGACAATCCTGGTTATCCTGTGGTGTTTGGTATTACCTTTACCCCCAAAGTGATTGGTATTTTGGTAGGATTTTTAGGGGTAGCAGGAGCAGCCTACGTGGCTCTCAATTTAGCTATGCCAGCTTGGGAAGAATTTCAAAGCAAACAAGCCAAACAAACCGATTTACAAGGGCAAATCCAACAGAAAAAAGCTAGTATTGCCCAAATCGATGATGTCAAAGCCGAATTAGCCCAAGCAAAGCGTCAAAACCTCCAGGTTTTAGGATTATTTGCCAACGAGAAAACCCTCGATACACTCCTACTAGACCTCAACCGCGTCGTTGAAGCTGGAAACAACCTACTACCAGCTAACGCCGTTCGTTCCAAATTGCGTAAATTTGAACCCACAGGACAAAAAGCTGAGGTAATTACCGATAGTTCCCTCGGTACTGCCATCAACGGTAAATTAAAGCGTAGTTCCATCAACATTCAAGTCACAGGAACCTACGAACAAACCCAGTCAATTTTACGCAATATCGAGCGTCTCCAACCCCTACTATTGGTGAAAGAGTACAAATCGGAATTGAACCAAGAAGTCGAAATGATTGGCGACAAACCAATCCGTCGCATTGGACCAGTTGCCATAAATAGCAGCTTTCAACTCCAAGCCCTCATGCCTCTCAACCCAGAAGAAGTTGCAGCCGCGAATAAAGCTAATGCGGTAAATGCAGAGGGTGAAGCTCAACCTCAACAGTAGGGGAACTAGACGAAGGGAAGTAGTCTAAGGCATTAATTTTAAAACTTGTAGTCGCTTTAGCCCCTTATTCAACATCAGTTCGATGAACCTGACCCCAACCCCTCTCCGACTTCCCAGAAGGGCAGAAAAATCTGTAGTTTTAACCAAAAATCAATGCTTCCAAAGCTTCTCTCCCTTTTTCAGAGAGGTTATTTGAATTCGTCGAACTCACCTTTATTCAAGCTTAATGAGAGCGATAAATACCTCTACTCCCTACTCCCCACTCCCTAATTTTCCAAATTGCGGAAATTACGTAGTTACTTTCGCGGTAGTGATGGGAATAATACAGTAAACAACCATCGTTAACAGTAAAGCGTTAACAAAGAGGTAGTAAAAACTACTAAAAGCTCCCAGCACTGATAGCAGATTACCTATGCTGCTAGATACTTATGCACAATCACTAAATCGATTTCAGGTGAGGAATGAACTGTGAAACAGATTCACGGTAATGGTTTTATAACAGGTGCCGTTGCGATGGTTGTGTTGGCAGCACAACCAGTAGCGGCACAGATATCTCAAATTACAGGCGTGCAGGTTAGCCAAGCTGACGGTAGAGTGAATTTAGTCTTAAACACCGCAGCAGGCGATCGCGCGCAAGTGTTTACGACTCGGCGAGGTAACGCCCTAGTCGCGGACATCATCAATACGCAATTACGTTTACCACAAGGGAATAACTTTCGTCAAGCAAATCCCGCCCCTGGGATTGCCGCAGTGGAAGTTAGCCAACTCGATGCCAACAGCGTCCGGGTGACAGTTACTGGGGAAAGTAACGCCCCCGAAGCATTACCCATCATGCGTGATCCATCCAGACTCACCTTAAGTGTGACACCCTCCTCCGCACCCAGTACAGCAAATAACACACCCAATACCTCCGTAGCCCAAATACCCGTTCCCTCACCGGGAATGAACACCCAACCAGCCCCAGCAGCTGGGACAACCCAACCATCCTATCCCGCACCCCCTTTTCTGCCCCGCGCCGTCGCGCCACCAGTTGGCGACATTGCGATTTCCAACATCGATGCATCACCTAGCACGATCGACCTGGGGACTCAAGAACGAGTACCTCGGTTGGTGTTGCGGGATGCACCGGTTCGGGAAGTCCTCTCGTTGTTGGCGCGAGCTGCAAATATGAATTTGGCTTATTCTGCGGGTGTAACAGGTGATGGACAACAGCCAGCAACGGATGCGGAAGGACCCCGCATATCCTTGGATATCCAAAATGAACCGGTTCAAGATGTATTTAACTATGTGATTCGCTTGAGTGGATTGGAAGCAAATCGTAGTGGACGGACAATATTTGTTGCACCTCGTCTTCCCAATACCACCCGTGACATGGTGATGCGCAGTATGCGTTTGAACCAAGTTCAAGTGAATGTCGCCTTGAACTTCTTAGTGGGGATGGGTGCAGATAGTGCTGTCAGTCGTGAGCGTCAGGTGACAAGTGTTAATGCTGTTCCCGTTGCAGGAGCAGCGAGTACAGCCGTGACCCAAACTCAAACCACTACTGAAACCAAGATTGAGCGGTTGACATTGGAAGATTCTAAGTATACAAATCCTGTTTTACGTGGTTTACAAGCATTAGGAGATGAGCAGACTAACTCAATCACTTTAGTCGGTCCACCTCGTCTAGTGGAAATGGCAATGGCACAATTGAGTCAATTAGATGTGCGCCGTCGTCAAGTTGCGGTAAATGTCAAAATAGTGGATGTGAATTTAAGCGGGATTAAAGACTATAATTCTAGCTTCTCCTTTGGAATTGCCAATAATTTCTTTTCCAACGATGGAGGTAATGCGTCACTCAACTTCGGAGGTTCTAGACCTGCGAATGCAACTGAATCGAGAAATAGCGTTACTAGTACACCTGTAATTCCTAATCCAATTCAAGGAGCACCTTTCTTCGATCCGAATAGCACTATTGGAATTCCCGCAACAATTCCCGGAACTGTTGTAATTGATCGAAACGGAAATACACGCAGAACGCAAAATAGTGGAACAGGACTATTCTTTAGGCCAACTCCACCAACAAATAACAATCCCTTGCAACCAGGATTTTCTGATATTACACCGGCAACAGATAACATTGTGACTTTCGATGAAAATGGAAATCCACAAGTAGATCAGGGGACTTTGGGAAGTGCAACAGCATCTCTACCGTCGCTTTATCAATTTCCCAAGCGTCTGCTAGCCTCAATTCAAGCCCAAGTTCTAAACCGCAATGCCAAGATTTTGACTGATCCAACTTTAATTGTTCAGGAAGGACAGCAAGCAAAGGTCAGTCTTGTCCAAGAAGTTGTTGGAAATATTACCGAAACAATAGTTGATACTCCAGGAGGTTCGAGAACAGAAAGAAAGGTTGAAAAGGAAAATGTAGGCTTAATATTAAAAGTCAAAATAGACCGTATTGACGATAATGGTTTTGTTTCCTTGTCTGTAGCACCGACAGTTAGTGCGCCTGTCGGCTCAGAAAATACTGGTAATGGTCGAATTATACTGGTATCTAAACGTGATTTAGAATCAGGTTTAGTTCGTTTACGTGATGGTCAAACTTTAATTTTAAGTGGTATCATTCAAGACCAAGACAGGACAAGCGTATCGAAAATCCCGATTTTGGGTGATATTCCTTTACTTGGTTCGCTGTTTAGAAGAACCAACCGTGAAAACCAACGCAACGAAGTAATCGTCTTACTCACACCGCAGATTATTGACGATTCTGAACGTAGCTCCTATGGCTACAACTACAACCCCAGTCCAGAGGTGCGACAAATGCTCGAACGTCGTGGCTTACGCGTACCGAGAAAATGAACTGATTTTGGATTTTAGATTTTGGACTGATTTTCTTTGGGAATTTCAATTTCTTGGTGGGTGGCTAAGTATTTTTGTCGGACATTACCATGATTGTGGTAATGTTTTTGATTTTTTTGGGGTGGTGTAACAAGTCGGAACCTCACCCCCTAACCCCCTACCCCGCTTGCGGGGAGGGTTAGGGTGGGGTTCTTGATTTTAATGTGGTTCGAGTAATTGTGTGTACACCGTAGAGAATAGAGAGGGGCAGAAAAATCTCTAGTTTGAAAAAAAATCAATGCTTTCAAAGCCTCTGTTCCTTTGGGGAGAGGTTTGGAGATGGGTTCTTTGAATTTGTCTAACTCACATTAAATTAATGGAACCGACAGTCGAGCATTTAAAAAGTTTTTATAACCTATGCGTACAAGTCAGCAATCTTTTACAAACTATTGAATTAACTAGATACGATGGGCGATCGCAAAGAATAGTAGTGTTGATTGGTGAAACAATCCAGGTAGAGATATTCAGCAATGGAGAGCAAATTATACAATGAGCAGCTTAGATTACCAGCAACTTACCGAGGCTGAATTACGGGACTATGTCAAACACCATCCTCAAGATGAAGAGGCTTTTCAGCATTATCTCAAACTAGTCAGAGCAAAACCGAACAGAGTCGTAGTGACTACAACAGAACAACTGGAAATGGAACTGAGAAAAAATTAAACCAATGACGATCAATCAGGGTTTTTGCACTGTGCTCATGTGTACAAGTCAGTAATCTTTTGCAAACTATTGAATTAACCAGATACGATGGGCGATCGCAAAGAATAGTAGTGTTGATTGGTGAAACAATTCAGGTAGAAATCTTAAGTAATGGGGAGCTAATAATACAATGAGCAGCGCAAATTATCAGCAATTAACCGAGGTTGAGTTGCGAAATTACATCAAGCACCATCCGGAAGATGAGGAAACTTTCCAGTATTATCTCACAGTAGTCAGGGCAAAACCAAACCGAGTTGTAGTTAGTACACCACAGCAACTAGAAATGGAATTGAAAAAAAGATTAAACCCTTAACGTTGCCAACTGGTGACGATTTCCATAACTTCTCCCTCTTCCCGCAGGCTATTACGTAGCTTATTCCCGCGTAACAGGTATTACATAGACGCAAAGCGGCTTGCCGTAGGCTATTACGTACGCGAAGCGTTGCCGTAGGCTATTGCGTGGCTTGCTTCCCGCGTAGGGGGTATTACAAATTACGAATTTTTTTCCGGAAATTGGGTTACGCAACTGAATTTATAGATAGGAAGGGATTTCAAAATATAACTCAATACAATATACAGAGCCAGTGGGAGTTTATATCCCAAAAAACCCGGTCATTTTGACTGGGTTTTTGGCTGTTTAGATACAATTAGTTTGCAACACATACTCAATATTAGACGTAGCATTGCTACGTCTCTACAAAATTCATCTTTCGCCTTCTTTTTTCTCTCAAATTGGTATCAATTTTATTTAATTTATTTAATTGCGATCGCGTAATAAATCCTCAATCACCTTAGCTGTGATCCATTCAGGGGACTGGTCGGGGGTTTTGTCCCGTTGTGTGCGTAACAATCTTAACGCGGTTTCCTCATCACCTTGTAATAATTCGAGTAACTCTCGTTCTAATTCCGGCAATTTTTTGAGCCGTTTACTCTTCATCCGTTCCGGACTTCCAGTGGGAATGGAAGCGATTAACTTGCGTGTGTATTCCTGTTGGGGTGTGCGATAAATACTTTCAGCTTTGCCTTGTTCGACAATTTCTCCCCGATTCATCACCAAAATGCGATCGCTCATAAATTTGACCACACTTAAATCGTGGGAAATAAAAATATAGGTCAAGCCAAATTCCCGTTGTAATTCTTTTAACAAGTTCAAAACCTGGGCTTGAACGGATACGTCTAGGGCAGACACGGACTCATCACATATAATAAACTTGGGATTTAATGCCAAAGCCCTAGCAATACAAATTCTCTGTCGTTGTCCTCCGGAAAATTGATGGGGATAGCGATTAATAGCATCCGCACTTAAACCCACCCGTTCTAGTAAATAGGCAACCCGTTCTAAACGCTGTTGACGGGAATTACCCTGCTTGTGAATTACCATCGGTTCCATGACCGCATCCCCCACCTTCATCCGGGGGTCTAAAGCTGCAAAGGGGTTTTGAAACACAATTTGCATTTCTCGACGCAATTTTTGTAATTCCTGTCCCTTCAAATGGGTAATATCACACTGATCAAAAATAATTTGACCAGCAGTCGGTTCAATCAACCGTAATAACGTCCTCACCAAAGTTGTTTTTCCACAACCCGACTCACCCACCAACCCCAGGGTTTCCCCCTGCTTAATCTCAAAGGAAACATTATTAACCGCCATAAAATAACGCTTTGTTCCCCCAAATACCCCCTTAACCGGATAGGCTACCTGTAAATTCCGCACCTCCACCAAAGCTGGTTGGGAATCTAAATACCGCAAACGCTGTTCAATTTCCGCACTGGAGACTTCAATCGGTTGGTGGGGTTGCTGAGGACGAATCACAATCTCCCCATCCTCCGATTCCTCCACCTGCATATAATCCGACACCGTTAACAGTTTTTCTGGGTGCTTTTCCAAGGTGGGACGACAAGCAACCAATCCCTTCGTATAGGGGTGTTGGGGATTTTGAAAAATATCCACCGCATCCCCATATTCAACTATTTTCCCTCGATACATCACCGCAACTTGATCGGCAATTTCGGCAATTAAACCTAAATCATGGGTAATAAAAATCATTCCCATCTGCCGACGGATTTGTAACTCCCGCATCAATTCAATAATTGTCGCCTGTACAGTCACATCCAGAGCGGTTGTAGGTTCATCGGCAATCAGCAACAACGGATTACAGGAAATCGCCATTGCAATCATCACCCGTTGTAATTGTCCCCCGGAAAGTTGGTGGGGAAAACGATTTAGAATTGATTCCTTGTGCTGATAAATTACCTCCCGTAACTTAGCCTCATCCTGGGGATTTATACCTGTTTGAATATATTCTTGACGCAACTGCTCATCAGTTGGTAATAACTTGACCTCCTGTAACCCAGATAAAGCCTTTTGTTTAGCCTCCCCCGCAGTCACATTTTGATGACGTAAAATAGCCTCCGTCATCTGAAAACCAATCGTATAGACGGGATTGAGGGAACTCATGGGTTCTTGAAATATCATCGCAATATCCCCACCTCGATACAACTGCATTTCCTCCGGTGGGAGCGATCGCAAATTAATCGGTTTACTATCCGGTTGGCTAGAAAACAAAATATCCCCACCACTCACCCGTCCCGGACTTTGCACCAAACCCATCACAGCCAAAGAAGTCACCGACTTTCCACTCCCCGACTCCCCCACAATCCCCAAAGTCTGACCGCGACGGACTTGAAAGGAAATACCGTCAACAGCCTTAACGCTTTTACCATCACCTGAAAACTCAACTTGTAAATTCCGTACATCGAGAATCGTGTCTTGCATGGAAGTCGGGTATGAAACTTTACTAAAAATTAACTGAGATTTTAACAAGAGTTTTCCCATATTTGTAGTTTATTTGGAAAATTACCAGCAAAGGAATGGGAAACAGGTAATGGGAAAAAATGACATCGTAGAGACGTAGCAACGCTAAGTCTCTACAATAATTCTGTTTTTCATACAAATTCATAAAAAATGTCAAAAATTATCATTCATGCCGAAATTCAGTAACACCCGTTTACTTTTAGGGAGTAGGGAGTAGGAAACAGGGAGGAGAAAGAAAACTAAGTCACTACTCAACGCTTACCGTTAACTCGTGAGAAATGCAGGTTTAGCTTAAACAGCAAGAATCCTCACATTTACCGCTGTCAAAAGTTCTGTTGCAAAAGGGGATGAATCAGGCAGATGGGGAGGTAGACTGAACAATAGCAGAAATTTTGCCCATGAAAATTATGTCAGCAAGTTCTTCGATTCCATCTTTACGTCAGCAGCAACACCCTCTAATTCGTCAATTAGCGAACTCCATTGAAGCCACATGGCAACAAAACCTGGAATTATCACCCTATGATTTACCCGCAGAATTAGGCTATGTGGAAGGTAAATTAGAGGGAGAAAAATTAATCATCGAAAATCGCTGCTACCAAACCCCCCAGTTTCGCAAGATGCATATGGAACTAGCACGGGTGGGAAATATGTTAGATATCCTCCATTGTGTGATGTTCCCCCGTCCGGAATACGATTTACCCATGTTTGGTTGTGACCTGGTGGGAGGACGGGGACAAATCAGTGCAGCGATTGTGGATTTATCTCCCGTGGGTTCCCACCATGTTTTACCAGGTGTTTATACTAGTGCTTTAGCAACATTACCCACGGTGAATTTCACTCAACCACGGGAACTACCTGCTTGGGGGGATATTTTCTCGGAATTCTGCCTGTTTATTAAACCAGAAAATCCAGAGGAAGAACAATTATTTTTACAACGGGTCGTCGATTATTTAACCATTCATTGTCAAAATGCGCGGTCATCCCAACCTGTTCCTCCCCAACAAGCGACGGAAATTTTGGCTGGACAGCGTAATTATTGCACCAAACAACAAAAAAATGATAAAACCAGACGGGTATTAGAAAAAGCCTTTGGCTCAAAATGGGCAGAACATTATATGACAACGGTATTATTTGATTTGCCAGAAGAAGTTTCTACTTTATCCTAAATTCAGACTGTTCTAAATAGTTCAATCGTTCTCATTGTGAACACAAACCCCATAAAGTTGCTATATCTAGCACGCTGAGTAAGTTGAAACTCCCATAATCGCATAACTATTTGATCTGCTGTTGACGGCTAGCGATTAACAGGTAAAAGTCATCAATCAAAAGTAGTGAATATACAACTTAATACCAATTTTAGATGAAGCTGCATATAATTTCTTTGCATGTCACTGCGTAGCTTGCTTTTTGCTCCCGCATTCCGGAATGAAGTGGAACACGATAATTTTCGCAACTCGTTAACGTTGAAGATTATGAAATTGCTTCGTCGTTCCTCCTCACTCCGGACAACTTGGTATTAAGGGTGGCTTGGCATCTAAGAAAAATATATTCATATAATAGAAGTTTTGAGTTTTTTCCAGTCAAGTATTCCCAATTACGGTGATATGCCCTATATATACCTAGTAGGTAATTTAGGACTTTATACACTTTTAGAATCTGATTTTGCTCTCAAAATGGAAAATCAGAATCTCAAAGCTGGATAAAAATAGGACAAATTGAGCTATGTAGTCCTTGACTTACAAGGGTTTATCATCCAAAATCTCAAATTGAAAACCCTGAAAACCCTCTACAAAGGTATAAAATTGCCTTTCGACCTCACAGTAAGCTCTGCGTGTCTACGCCATGATACAAACGAAGTCCTGTGATTATCACCCAACTAAGCTGAACTAATCCCTATCTAACCCCAGAATGCAAACAGTAACTAACCACATCCCCCAATCTGACTATCCAGCAACGGTTCCACTGTCGGTGTATCGTGATTTAGCAGTGGAATTACAAGCTGCACAAGCAAGATTACGACAGATAGAAAAGCAAAATCTGCAACTTTTCCAGGAAAATCAGCAACTACGTCAGGAAATTCACAATGTAGTCCAGGCTTTGATGCACTTGCAAAATATCGCAAATAGTGGTATCGCAACCCCAGGCAATCCCCAACCTCATTATGGGGGGAAAGAAGAATTTCCTACATTTGGTCATGCTGGTGGTCAGCAACCAACAAAAACAAAACCTCAAGTGACTAAAGTACCTCGTTCAGTCCAAGCAAAACGGAAATCTCGTAAAAACCCTTCAGTCTACATTCCCCAACCACAACCAGTTTATGTGGAAGAACAGGAGATTAGCTACTACAGTGATTCCGAACCAGAAAAATCAGCCATCCATAGCTGGTGGATATTGCTAGCGATCGCATTTATTTTAGTCTCTGCCTTTGGTGCTGGCTACTTGGTGGTCAAACCCTTGATTGATAGTCAAACACGCTAATACCTCAAATTCATATATGAGTATGTTTGGTTTTTCATTCTAAACTCGTAAATATCAGTAATTTTGGGGATATTGAAAATATTAAAAAAACTACTCAAAAGTGGTAGATTAACGAATAATTACGGGATACTGAGATGGATATAGGAGTTCAACTTAAGCAATGTTTACAATGCACAGATATAGGTTGATAAATTGAAGCAGAGTGGAACTGACTGAAAATCGTGGTTTTATCGTCTATTTTCGTGGGGACTGATATTCACCTGTGAGTTGGTTGTCAAAAAACAACCTTACAGGTTGGTTTCTTGCACAAATAATCTGGTTAGATAGTAAAACAAAGCAAATGACACACCAACACCAATAAACTGGAGTCAAATCAAACTTCAAACTGGAGACTTAAATAATGAGAAAAGTAGAAGCAATTATTCGTCCATTTAAGCTTGATGAAGTGAAAATAGCCCTGGTTAACGCTGGAATTGTAGGGATGACCGTATCTGAAGTCCGTGGTTTTGGACGACAAAAAGGACAAACCGAACGCTACCGGGGTTCTGAATACACGGTAGAATTCTTGCAAAAACTCAAAGTGGAAATCGTTGTCGAAGATAACCAAGTTGATATGGTTGTAGATAAAATTATCTCGGCAGCACGGACGGGAGAAATTGGTGATGGGAAAATCTTCATTTCACCTGTAGAGCAAGTTGTGCGCATTCGTACCGGAGAAAAGAACACAGAAGCAGTTTGACCATAAATAACAGACACTGTGGTTTAATTCCCCTGAATTTTTCACGACTTATCTTGCGAACAGTTTGCTAGAGCGCTGTACCTTAAGGGGAAAAACCTTTCTTTGCCTATAGCCATGTACCATCACCCAAGGGTACTTTGGTAGTTTGTCCAGTTTTGTTTTTGTTTTTAACCGTTTTTAGTGTAACTGTAATTACATACCTCAGTTTATCCTCCAACTCAAGTTAGGGGGATTTTACGATTATTGGGAATGAGGAATTGGTAATTGGATTATTTCCGATTACCTACTTGCCAAAATTCTCCCAAACTGCCGCCTTCCGTAATTTTTGGCAATATAAATTAATACTTATTCATATAACAGAGAGACATCCTCACAATTTCCTCAAAATCTTTTTCTACTTTGATAGTAGAGCCAGGGTTAGGCTCGACATCCAAAAAACTCAAAGCATATTTTGAGGAATAGATATGTCTTTAATACACTGGGAACCGCTCAAAGAACTAAATACCCTCCGTCAACAAATGAATCGGTTGTTTGATGAAATCATGCATCCGGAGTCAACACAGGGGATATTCCCAAAAATGGATAATTTGGCTTGGAATCCAGCCATTGAATTGAAAGAAACAGATCGAGATATTATTTTGAAAATCCAAGTACCAGGGATAGACGCGAAGGATTTGGATATACAAGTCAGCGAAAATGCAGTTGCGATCGCCGGGGAGTATGAGGAGGAGAAAACCAGCGATACAAAAGGTTATTATCGGTCTGAATTTAGTTACGGCAAATTTCAACGGATTGTTCCGTTACCAGTAAACGTTAAACAAGAACAGGTTGCAGCCAATATTAAAGATGGAATAGTCACATTGACTATACCCAAAGCAGAAATATCTCCACGTAATGTGGTGAAAGTGGATTTAAGTGTTCAAGAAAAAGCCAGAGAAGCAATGGCAGAAGAACGCTTACAAGCCAATATGCAAGAACGAGCTACAGAAGAATTAGCAAGAAACAATACCGAACATATTGACGAAGCTGCAAGAGCAGCAATGGTGGAAAAGCGTCTGCATCAAGAACATTTAGAAGAAACAATGCATACTCGCGCAGCAAAGGAAGTGGGTATTGATCCGGTTGCAAAATAGTTTCCAGTGGCTAAACCCAGAAAAATCAAGAGGACAAAGGTATGACTGACAACACGACCCGGAAGGCTTTTTGGCAAGCAATCATAGAAATTCCTCAAAAAGTGATTAATTTTATTTCTGGAGGTGTGAAGAGAATTTTTACACCCGCAGATGACAACTATCCAGAAGTCGGAACCCAACCCTTTGAAGGTGAACCAGCTGAAAAGAAAAATTACTAGTACTCCAATTTTGATAGCCTAAAAAAGGCACCTAGTAACGCTAGTCTACGACAACCCTGCGAGCATCTTTGTCTTAAAGCTTGTTTGAGGCTAGAGCCGCAACTACGAAACCATAAGAACCTATGCGATAGACCACTAGATAGCATTTGAGATTTTGGATTATCGTGCGGGTAAGTGTAGGCAAATATCATTACCGTTAGGCTAGGTTTTGAGTATTTTGGCTAATTGAATTTGAATTATTGAGTTTACACCCTATTTTTCCTCAAGAGCAGCTATTGTTGTACTTTTGATTGATGTAGACGCGGTATAACTGCGTCTTTAATTTTAGGAGTTTAGGTAAACCCGATTTATTCAAAGCTTGCTAATGGCAACTAACTTATCTAGTTCTGCTTGCATGGTCTCAACTACTAGGTTGTAGCACTCATCAACATAAGCGCGATCGCAAGCTGCTTGTTGACCATAGTGGGGAAATTTAATCCCTGGGCAAACATGGGTGTAAATCTGACTTGGCAAGGGTATATTGGGTAATGGACCAATCCCCAACCCCCAAGGTAAACCCAAATAAATCGGAAAAACCTCCGGGTCAAACCCACCTAACCAAGGTATTCCCCAAGAGTTGAGTTGGGCTAAAAAGGGGTAAATATCTGCCAACACAAACAAGGTATCATGAGCGCCGACGGAAATGATGGGAATAATCGGTACATTCTCCTGCAAGGCTAACTTAATAAAACCTTTTCTTCCCGCAAAATAAATTTGATGACGCATAGCATGGGGACGAAACACATCCTGAGCACCACCAGGGTAAACTAAGACACTAGCCCCACTTGCAAAAGCTGCTCTAGCCATTTTTGGATGGGCAATAATCGCTCCAGATTTAGCAGCCATTTGACTTATGGGATTATCAACAATCCAAGCTTTAGGATGCATCAACCCGTAGACAGGAGACTCCACACCAAAAATCCGAAACCAGTCATACATCATCATCAGCATGTCCGGTGCAGCCAAACCCCCACTATGGGAACCAACCAGCAAAATCTTTTCATTTCGAGGTATATTTTCCCAGCCACTCGCTTGGACACGAAAATAATTTTCGTACAGCCAACCCATAAATGGCAGCATCGACTTAATAAATTCGGGATCGCGTTTCTCTAACGACCATCCAGGCTTTGTTGCATTGATATTTTGTGGTATTGACATGAATACGATATTCCCAACTGCCAATTGCAGGTTTGCTTATCTTAATATAATTCAATAAACCTCGTCTCGGTGGAAAATATTAATTTGGTAGAGACGCGATATATCGCGTCTCTACATGGATGTATTCAAAACATTTTTTAATTGGTTTTTCCAGCCATAAATCAAAAATAGGACAAGCAAGACTCGTCCTATTGAGAATGATAAATTAAATAGTACTCTGGTAAGTCAGCAAAAGCTGGGTAAATGTTGACTACTCCCTGCTCCCCATTCCCTACTCCCTAACCAATTAGAAGTTAGTCAACTACCAGATTTTACTGAGCATTTTTACGCCACCAATCAATCGTATTTTTCAATCCTTCCTCAAACCCAACTTGAGCAGTAAAACCAAATTCTTTTTTAGCTCGTTGAATATCCAAACAGCGTCGGGGTTGTCCATTGGGTTTATCAGTTTCCCAAACAATTTCCCCGTCAAAATCCATTAACTTACAAATTAAATTAATTAGATCCTTGATAGAAATTTCGTAACCCGTACCCAAATTCACGGGTTCAGAACTATTGTAGAACTGCGTACCCATAACAATCCCCCGTGCAGCATCCTCAGAATAGAGGAACTCGCGGGTAGGACTACCATCTCCCCAAACCGGGAGTTGTTTATCACCCCGCACCTGAGCTTCATGGACTTTACGAATTAAAGCTGGAATTACGTGGGAACTGCGAGGATCGAAATTATCTTCTGGACCATACAGATTCACCGGTAGCAAATAGATACCGTTAAACCCGTACTGTTGACGGTAGGATTGGAGTTGAACCAGCAACGCCTTTTTAGCAATACCGTAGGGTGCATTAGTTTCCTCTGGATAACCATTCCAGATGTCATCTTCCTTAAACGGAACCGGAGTAAACTTGGGGTAGGCGCAGATAGTGCCAACGCAAACAAACTTTTCCACACCCGTTTCGTAAGCAGCATGGATCAATTGAGCTCCCATCATCAAGTTGTCGTAGAACAACTCTGCGGGTTTTTCGCGATTTAAACCGATACCACCTACATGGGCTGCCAAGTGAATGATAACATCCTGCTGGTCAGCAGCCCGTTGACAGTTCTCCATTTTCCGCAAATCGCAATCACGCGATCGCACAATTGTAATTTTATCTCTGGTTGCACCCGCCTGACATAATTGCTCAATCACTTGGCGACCTAAAAATCCAGCCCCACCAGTGACGAGAATTCGTTTGTCTTGTAGTTTTAAGGCGCTCATGGTCTCATATATTCCTTATTATCGGTAACTTAAAATAATTAGTAATTCGTAATTAATAATTCGTAATTACGTAGGCGCAAGCCTTGCCCAACGGCTATTACGAATCATGTAATGACTTAGGTTATTACGAATTACGAATTACGAATTAGTTTAAAAATGCAATACACCCAACTCTTGACGCACCATCGCATTATCTTTCACGACATCAGCTAATTTATTATTCGGCGATGATAAACCTAACGCCCGTAAATCCGCTTCTACCATCAGAGCGACAAGTTGTTCAAATGTTACCGATGGAGTCCAACCCAGTTTTTGTCTGGCTTTAGTCGCATCACCAATCAATAAGTCAACCTCCGCAGGACGTAAATAACGCTCATCGAATTCGACATAATCTTGCCAATTCAAGTTCACATAATTAAAGGCTAAATCCAAAAATTCCCGCACAGTGTGGGTTTCGCCAGTCGCAATCACGTAATCATCTGGCTCATCCTGCTGCAACATTAACCACATTGCCCTGACGTAATCCTTGGCATAACCCCAATCACGCTTGGCATCCAGATTACCCATGTAAAGTTTATTCTGTCTACCAGCGACAATTCGAGCTACGGCCATTGTAATTTTGCGGGTAACGAAGGTTTCACCACGACGGGGTGATTCGTGGTTAAATAAAATTCCATTACAAGCAAACAAATTATAGGATTCGCGGTAATTAACGGTTTGCCAGTGACCGTAAACTTTTGCACAAGCGTAGGGACTACGGGGATAAAAAGGAGTATCTTCTTTTTGGGGTACTGCCTGTACCAAACCAAACATCTCCGAAGAACCCGCTTGATAAAAGCGGACTTGAATCCCTGTACGCTGCTGGTAATCACGGATAGCTTCTAGGAGCCTTAATACTCCCATACCGACGGAATCTACTGTATATTCAGGGGAATCAAAGCTAACACGCACATGGGACTGGGCACCAAGATTATAAATTTCTACGGGCTGAACTTCCTCTAAAATTCGACGCAGGGTAGTACCATCGGTCAAGTCACCATAATGTAAAAATAAACGGGCACCCTCTTTATGGGGGTCTTCATAAACGTGATCAATCCGATCGGTGTTAAATGTGGAGGTACGGCGAATTATACCGTGGACTTCGTAGCCCCGCTCTAATAAAAATTCACTTAAATAGGAACCATCTTGACCAGTGATACCAGTAATCAGCGCTCGCTTTTTTTGCGTCATGCTAAATATTCCTTGTAGTGTTAATGAAGAATTATAGACACATGCAACCTGGTATAAGTTAGCAAGCAAAGGCTTGATTTCCCAATCGAAAAACTACTAGTATTGGTAGCCCGCCTTGATTGGGTTGGTAAATCCACTTACGGGAAATGTCTATATTTGCTCAACCCATACTAGCCTAACTGTCAGGAATGTTCCCACCCTGGGCAAAGTCGCTGATTTTGATTAAAAATTAAATTATTACTGTAAATTGTGAAGATTGCATAAATTTATGCGTTTTTTTGCAAAGAAAAATTAAGTTGCTCGTTTTAGTCTGTGTGGTAATATGTCACGGTTTAATCTGAATCTGGGATAATGTTTGCCGATGCCAAGGCTGAATGGTAATGCGAAGAAGCAAGGCTTTTATATGCCGGCTCAATGGATGCCCCACCAATTAACAATACTAGCTTTCCCCTTCCAGGAAGAGGAGTGGCAAGGTGGATTGCTCCCGGTGCGACGCGAATTTATGGGTTTTTTGCAGCAAATTGCGGCAGATGAACCTGTACTGTTGATTGTCGCTCCGGGAGAAGAGGCTAGTTTTGCCGAGCTTCAAGGGGCTTTGCAGTCGGACCTGGCCAATACAGGGAATCTACGTGTAGTCACTTTACCCCTGAATGATGTGTGGATGCGCGACATTGCTCCGATTCACCTCATCAGTAAAAATACTCAGCAATTAATCGCTGTCAAGTGGCAGTTTAATGGTTGGGGTGGTAAGTTTTCCCATTATCATGACAGCGAAGTTGGTTATCAACTAATGGAACTGACGGGGGTCAGTAATTTTTTTGATGTACCGATTATTTTAGAGGGGGGAGCGGTGGAGGTAGACGGTAGGGGTAATGGAATGACAACCCGCTCCTGTTTGTTAAATCCTAATCGTTCGGGATTGGATGAAGGGGAATTCAGCCAAATTATCAAAGATTATTTTGGGTTGGAAAAACTAGTGTGGTTGGATCAGGGGTTGGTTGGTGATCACACTGATGGTCATATTGATATGGTTGCCCGTTTTACCCCTAGTGGTCATATTTTGATTAATCACACAGAGGACCCGCACAATCCCCATTATCAAGTGTTACAGGAAAATTATCAGCAGTTAAGCCAGGAGTTCGATGGGAGTTGTTTGCTTTGTCTTCCCTTGCCGGAGCAAACCATTGAATTTGCTGTGGATGGAGATTTCACTGAATTAAGTTGTGCCAATTATGCCAACTTTTATACTACAAGCCACAGCGTCATTGTACCTGCTTTTGCTGACCCGGCGGATGAGGTGGCACACCAAATTATTAGTGGTTGCTTCCCGAAACATCAGGTGGTAAGTTTGCCAGCGAGATCGATTTTGCAGTATGGGGGGGGTATTTTCAACTGTTTGGCGCAGCAAGTACCGCAGGGATAGTAGTCTTTATTGTATTAAAACCACAATCATTGTAGAGACGTAGCGCTGCTACATCTCTACTACATAAAAATCACAAAGGGTTCCCAATCCAACATCTAAAATCCAAAATCCAATTCAGGGTATAACGACAAATGAAGTTAGGAATCATACAAAGCTCCTTTGCCCCAAAAACCGAGGATAATGTCGCCAAAATGACCATTGCGATTAGAAAAGCAGCCCAGGAAGGAGCGCAGGTGATTTTGATGCCGGAACTGTTTGCCAATCATTATTTTCCCCAAAGGGAGCGAGGGGAATACTTTGCCTTGGCTCAACCCCGGAATGACCATCCCTTTCTGGGAGTATTCCAGGAATTAGCAGCCGAATTGCAAGTTGTCTTACCTGTGAGTTTTTTTGAACGCGATCGCACTGCTTATTTTAACAGTTTGGTGGTGTTTGATGCGGATGGGAAGGATTTAGGTGTTTACCGTAAGGCTCATATTCCCGATGGCCCCTGGTATGAGGAAAAGTACTATTTCGCACCGGGAGATACGGGATTTCGCTGTTATGATACCCGCTACGGCAAGATTGGGGTGGCCATCTGCTGGGATCAATGGTTTCCGGAATGTGCTAGGGCAATGGCGTTAATGGGGGCTGGTTTGCTGTTGTATCCTTCGGCGATTGGTTCGGAGCCAGAGGAAGCGGGTGCAATTAATACCAGTGCCTTGTGGCGACGGGCAATGGTGGGACACGCGGTGACTAATTCGGTATATATTGGAGCCGCAAATCGAGTCGGTCAGGAGGGGGAAATGGACTTTTATGGTACTTCCTTTATCGCTGATTACCGAGGTGAGATTATTGCCGATGGGGGTGGAGAGGATAACTGTATAATTACGGCGGAATTGGATTTTCATGCCCAGCGAGAATTTCAGGCGGAGATGGGTTTTTTCCGCGATCGCCGTCCGGATTTGTATGGTTCCCTCCTCGGTCGTTAGGTTATGGGATTTTGGATTACTCTAACCTGGGGCTTGCTAAAGTAAAGACGGGATATATCCCGTCTCAATATTTTGCAAGGATTCGAGGGAATTTTAGGCTTAAAAACCTGGCATTTATAATTTTTGCAGCTTGTGAAAAGTGGAATCCGTAGGGTTTTTATTCCTGTACGGACGACCCGACGGGTCGTCTGTACTCCCTCCCTACTTTTTCTCTGTAGACGAAAGTAACTATTAATACTTTATCGATGGTTGGGGGGGGAATGGTATCATGTCCGTTGACCACAGTTCAAGTCACCCTATTGCCGTGAAGACACAAGGGTTTCAAGTATGTTTTGATGATGGTCATACTACCGGACATGACATAATACGAATCTAATAAGCTCCGTTATTTTTGGGAATTAACACCACACCAATGGTTTTAATCACAATCTGGAGGTCGAGAAGAAAAGTGCGAAAGCGGGTGTAATGCAAATCAATTTGGACTCGACGGGGGTAGGGAATATCATTTCGTCCAGAAACTTGCCACAGACCAGTAATACCCGGTCGATAGGTCAAAATTTCATCGATGTGATGACCATATTTCGGTAACTCCTCCGGGACAAGGGGACGAGCTCCGACTACGCTCATATCCCCCTTGAGAACATTCCAGAATTGGGGAAATTCATCGAGGCTAGTAATTCGCAAAAATCGACCGATCGGCGTGATGCGAGGGTCTTGCTTGAGCTTAAAACGATCTTCAAACTCAGCCCGTAAATGGGGGCAATTTTCCATCATTTCCGATAGGACTGCATCTGCGTTACAAACCATTGTCCGAAATTTGATGCAATTAAAGCGCCGATGATTTTTG
This sequence comes from uncultured Calothrix sp., assembly GCA_937973965.1. Classification (GTDB taxonomy): domain Bacteria; phylum Cyanobacteriota; class Cyanobacteriia; order Cyanobacteriales; family Nostocaceae; genus NIES-3974. The sequence goes on from CALJJQ010000022.1 coordinate 85,180, forward strand.
CCGACTCGCTCTTGGACATAAAAAATTGGTCCAGGGGAACTGAGGGCAATAATCAGGGCAATGATGAGGTAAACGGGGGAAAAAGCCACCAGTACGAACAACGAAAAAACAATGTCGAATAATCTTTTAGCAAACTCTCCGTTAATATCTGGAAACGCCGGATGTTTCTGTACAAGCTTGAGATTTGATTTGGCTTGTCCTTGTTTCCAATTCGCAGGGGATATTCCCATCCAGAATGGTTGTCGCCACCGCGCCATTCTGCGGTACGTTAACACGCGTCGGATTGAGGGCAAACGCCTATTGCCCGATTTTGCTTGTGTTAACGACTGACTGGCGCTACCTTGGTTCAATCCACCTTTGTCCGTAACAGTACTGCGGTCAGCCCTACTGTTAGGCTGCTTCGGGAATCGTTTACCGGAGAGGAGCGAACTCTGAGCAGTCATCATACTCCTTATTTATCCACACCACACATAGTCCCAATCTTAAGCTTTTTTGCGGATGCTGTTGCGTCCATTATTCTGGGAAAGCATTACAAAATAGCCGGGGAAAGGGATTTTTTTTGTTTTTGTTGGCATTTATCTACATATTCAAGATAATTGCGCGCAAAACATGAAGCATCAAATTGGACTGCGTGCGATCGCGCATATTCTGGATCGAATTGATGGCGATGGGCTTCAAACAGTTCTACCGCTTCGATTAAAGCGGCTTCTGTCTGTTCACTGAATAATATACCTGTCCCGGTATGGGGGGGGGAGTAGCGCAAATCACGAACTGTCTCGGCTGCACCACCAACTCCGTAGGCAATCACCGGTGTTCCTGATGCTTGGGCTTCCACCAAGGCAATACCAAAATCTTCACAAGCTGCATAAACAAAGGCTTTGGCTTGACCCATGTACTGCTTGACCACCTCATCTGGTTGCCACCCCATGATTTGGATATTAGATTTGGCGATGCTACGGATTTTTCCCATCTCAGGACCAGTACCAATTATTACCAATGGTTTTTGATTTTGATTAAAGGCATTGACTATTAAAGATACTTGCTTATAACTCACTAACCGGGAGACGGTGAGATAAAACTCTTCTTTTTCCTCTACCAATGGAAATTTATCCACTTGTACGGGTGGATAAATTACCTCAGCGTGACGATGATAACAACGCCAAATTCGCCTGCGGGTATGCTGGGAATTGGCTATAAAATAATCGACACGATTCGCCGACACAACATCCCATTGGCGTAATTGATGCAGTAACATACGCACAAACCATCCTGGTATACCCCTACCGATTCGACTAGCCTTGAGGTAATCAAACGTTAAATCCCAGGCATAACGCATGGGACTATGGCAATAACAAATATGTAGTTGGTCTGGCGTTGTTAACAACCCTTTGGCTACGGCATGGGAGGAGGATAAAATCACCTCATACTGCCGTAAATCCAATTGTTCTATGGCCAAAGGTAATAAAGGCAGGTATTTTTGTACGCCTTGACGAGCGCCGGGAAAATGTTGAAGAAAAGTAGTACCAATTGTCTTTTGATAGAGATAACTATCCGGATTAGTTGATTCAAAGTCGATCAGCGCGTACAAATCCGCATCGATATGATTCAGAATCTCACGAACGACGAGTTCTGAACCACCAGTGGCTTTAGGAGTAAGCCATTCATGTACTAAGGCATAATTTGAGGGCACTGTCAGTTAAAAATCATAAGAAAACACGTAGATCAAGTTTATGACATGATCGGAAATTGTTTCCTGCTGTCAAGAATATCCGGGAACATTCCCTTGTTCGTTGGTGACGTTTTCCTTTTGTGGGAGGTTCCGGTTATGGGAAGGAGGGTTTAGAGACTTATACCGTTTTGCACCTTGAAGTTGATACCTGACGGGGAACTCTCGGATGCAGGGGAAGAAAAGGAGTGGGTTTCCAAACGAGGATTTCAATTGAGATGATTTTGCTGGGATTTCCTACTTCCTACTCCCCACTCCCCAAATTACTAGTAATCCCAGCCAAACCAAAACACATGTGCGAGTCAAATCTAAAGCTTGATTGACGACATCACTGGTAATTGGTCGGAGATTATCACCTAATAGTGGTTTTTCCTTGACTACACCGCGATAGGTATTTTTACCACCAACTTGTACCCCTAAAATGGCTGCATAGACACATTCACTCCATCCCGAATTGGGACTAGGGTCATTGGGTGCATCGCGTTGACAGATTCGCCATACCTGTATGGGTCGTAACGAGATTAAACCTAAAGTTAGGACTGTGAAGCGACAGGGAAGCCAAGTAAAAAAATCTTCCAGTTTAGCGCTAAAGGTTCCGAGATAGGTGTAGGGTGGTTGGCGATAGCCAATCATTGAATCTAGGGTACTACTAGCCTTATAGGCAAATGCCATCGGTACAGCACCAATAACAGGAATAAATAAACCAACGATGGCATAGAATAGGGGAGCCGTAACCCCATCGGTGGCATTTTCCGTCACTGTTTCTAAAACTGCGCGATAAATCTCAGCAGATGGGAGATTTTCCGTGTCCCGTCCCACATATTGACGCAAAATAGTTCGTGCTTGGTCAATATCGCCAGCAATTAAAGGAGAGATTACCAGGTTTGCGGCATTTCGTAAACCTTTACCAGCAAAACAACTTGCCAACATTACACTTTCAAGAATTATGCCGAAACAGGGATGGAGTTGATGGGCAATTCTGGTTATACCTAGACTAATTAGCAAACTACCAATAATCACAATTAAGCCGAGTAAAACCCCAGCAATTCGTTGAGTTAATGGAGTTTGACAATATTTAAAAGCCAACTGACTCAACCGAGAAATAAACCATCCCATCACCTGTACCGGATGTAACCAACCAATGGGGTCAGCAATTAAATAGTCTAGAATTGCAGCAATAACAACAACTAAAACCCCATAACTCATTAACAGCACTACCTAGATTTTGGATTTTAGATTAGTCTCCGAGAAGCCGCACTACGTGCGTCTATGGATTTTGGATTACTCTTTGTAAGGAGTGTACACCGCAAGGCGTTGTTGCAGAAAACACTGCTCTATGTGCGTCTATGGATTGTGGATTTTGAATTGGGAACCCCTTGTTTTGTCAGGGTTTCATCTTTCCATCTTTTCCATTCTTTTTTAAATTGGGATAATCTTGCTGAATTTAAATAATAAAACTTGCCTCTTCCCCCAGGGATGCTTGCCAACTGCGGGCATCATAGTAAAGGTCAGCCAGGGTAATATTATATAGTGCTTCCTTTAATTTTTGATTTAAACGTCGCCACAGGGATAGCGTCACCCAATCCTCAGCATGGTGAGGAAGGTGGGACATTTGGGGAATGTGACTAATATTTTCACCCACCGCTTCCAATATTTCCCCAATTGTGATTTGGGATGGAGGTTTAGCTAACAGATAACCGCCAACACTACCACGGATAGATTTTACCAATCCCGCACGTCGCATTTCGATTAATAGCTTTTCCAGATAGGGAGCAGGAATATCCTGACGAGTTGCGATCGCTTTTGTCGCCACTGGTACACCGGGAACCTGTAAACTCAAATCTAATAGGGCTTTGACACTGTAATGTCCCTTGGTTGTTAATTTCATTAAGTGAAAAATAACTGAATTGTGCCATCTTTACTAAAGTAGCAATCAAAATCATCTGCCGACCAACCCCTTGAGACAACCCATCGGCTTGAGACGACCCGATGGGTCGTCTCGATATTCCTGAATTCAACAGATAGATTCAATTGCCAAACCAGATTCCTATAACCTTCTTTGCTTTTTGTAATTGAACTTAAACAACGAA